>JBKHII010000049.1:0-22232 GCA_046538735.1 Spirochaetales bacterium | reverse complement strand
AGACGATCCTGCTCGACACCCGCGGTCTCGAACCGTCCGCCGAGCGGCTGCTCGAGATCGTCCGGTCCTCGCTCTCCTGCGCCACGTGCCGCGTCGTCTTCGATTGGGGCGATCGATTCCCCTGGCGCCTGGACGACGGGACGACCGGTCGCGACGTGTTTCCGGAGCAACTCGTGGCGGAGGCAGGGGCGCTCGTTGCTCGTGCCGGCAGCGAGCTCGCGCTTCGTCTGCGGACGGCGCTTCCCGAGGGGTTCTCGAGCCGCTCGTGCTATCGCCACCTCGACCGCGCGCGACGGACCTCGACTTCCGAGTGGAGGCGCGCACTGGCGAAGACCGTCTCCGATCTCATGGACGATCTCGTGTCGCTCCTTCCCGCACTATCGTGCGTTGAGATACCGCACGACTCCGGCGACGGAGAGGTCGTGCGGTCCGCGGCGCTCGCGGCGGGTCTCGAGGTGTGCGGTTTTCGCGTCCCGGATCACGACGGTCGCGAGGGGCTCCTCGGTGGAATCGAGGAACGGCTCGCACGAACCGGGCACCCGGCTTCGCTCGGAAGCGCGATTCCAGCGCTCCACGATCGGCTCGCCGCGTGGAGGACGACCGGGTGGGAGCTGGTGGCCTCGCTTCACGAGGAGGTCGTTGCGGCAGCCTCGGATCCTGCGAAGCGGGGCGAGCGTCTGGTCTCGTCAAAACGCGAGCTCTCGCGCCACCTCCGCGGTCTGCGTGGGGTCCGGAGCGAGCTCGCGCTCGCCTACGACGGGGTCGCGGCCGCGGGCGCGATCGATCGGTTCGTCGCGAGGCTCGCCGCGCCGCTTCGCGAGCAGCACGACGCGCTCGCCGCGAGGGTCTCCACGATTCGTCGCAGTCGGTAGCGCTGAGCCGCGCGGACGCTTTCCGGCCGGTCGGAGGCCGGGCGAGGCGACCGGGAGACCGCGACCCGGCCGCGGGCGACCCGTCCGGCTGCGATCAGTCGGACTCGGCTCGCGGCGCGGTCGCACGTCTGATCAGGAATCCGGGCTCCACCGGTACCGACGGCTCGATCGTCCCCGCCGAGTGGTGGCTGAGCTGCTCTACCCGGGAGCCTTGCTCGTTGTAGAGGCGAAACGATGCGTCCGTCGCGCTCGGCAGATCGGGGCCCACGTACTCGATCTCATCTCCCTCGGCGAATGAGTTCTTCACGGAAAGGCGGTAGCGGCCCGTGGAGACGGGCTCGCCGATTCGCCCCATGAACCGGTACTCCTGGCGGTAGCTGCGCTGCGTGGGTACGAGCGCGTCCGGGTCGCCGAAGTAGAAGCCGGTCGAGAACTCGCGGTGGCTCACGTTGAACAGATCATCCACGTACGGTCGGGTCGTGGAGCGGTCGGCACCGCTCTCGAGCCGGTCGAGCTCCTTGCGGTACGCCCGGGTGACGATCGCCGCGTAGTACGCCGACTTCACGCGACCTTCGATCTTGACCGCGTCGATTCCGGCGTCGCGGAGCTCGGCGAGGTGATCGATCATGCAGAGGTCCTTCGGCGAGAGAATCGTCGTGAATCCGTCGCCCTCTTCGACCGGCAGGTACTCGCCGGGGCGCTTGGCCTCTTCGATTGCGTGGCGGTATCCCCACCGGCAACTGTGCGCGCAGTCGCCCTTGTTGCCGCTCCGACCGGCCTGCCATGCGCTGAGGAGACACCGTCCTGAGTAGGCGAGGCACATCGCGCCGTGGACGAAGGTCTCGACTTCGAGGTCGGGAAGGCGGGCCTTGAGAGCTGCGAGGTCGGCGAGCGACATCTCGCGCGCCGGGATGATCCGGCTGAACCCGAGGTCCTGGTAGATCCGGGCAGCCTCGCTGTTGAGGCAATTCGCCTGCGTGGAGAGGTGGAGATCCACGTTCGGGAGATGTCTGCGTATCGTGGGAACGGCGCCGATGTCGCTGACGATGAGCGCGTCCAGCGGGAGCAGCGAGATCGCCTCGATCTCGTCCTCGAGCCGGCTGAGGTCGGCGTCGTGGAAGTAGATGTTGAGTGCGCCGTAGAGCTTGCGGTCGGCCTTGATGCGACGCAGTTCCCCGGCGACGACCGCCGGGTCCACGTCGTCCGCCCGGCGGCGGAGCGAGAAGCCGGCGAGGCCGATGTACGCCGCGTCCGCTCCGTAGCGGTAGGCGGTTTCGAGTTTCTCCAGATCTCCGGCCGGGGCGAGGAGTTCCATCGCGACGCCTACGCGAGACAGAGCGGCACGAGCATTTCACCCGGCCGCAGGCCGCCGTGCACGCCGACATGGCTCACGGGCTTGCCCGCACGCGGAATGTAGCTGAGGAGCGCCGGTCGCGTGGCGATTCCCACGAAGTCTCCGAGACGCCTCCGCGTAGCCTCGGCGAGCGGCACGGGGCCGTAGAGCTCACGGTCCGCGAGCTCGTCCGGTGTGGCAAGCGAGAAGTGCTCGGAAGCCGCGTGCGAGCCGAACGCATCGCGGAACGCCTCCCGCGCGCCCGGGCGCACGTGGAAGATCGGCGTCGTAGCCTCTCCGGTCTGACCGGCGACAAGGTGGCGAGCGAGCGGGTCGTCGTCACCGAAACTGAAGCGGAGTTCCTCCGGGACGTCCACGAGCCCGTGATCCGCCGTCACGATCATCCGGATCGAGTCGGGCAGGGCGTCCCGGAGGGCGGCGAGGAGCGCGTCGACCTTCTCTACCTCCTCGGCGACCTGATCGCTTCCGACCCCGTGGTCGTGGCTCAGCGTGTCGACGGTCGTGATGTAGAGGTACGTGTAAGTGGGCCCGGCGGTCGTCCGGTAGTGACGCCGGATGAGTCGTCGTGCCTCGGCGAACGACCGGTAGGGTACCGCCGGTGTCGCCGAGCGAGCCCAGACGGCGTAGTGTCCGTCTGCGATCGGCGTCGGGAGAAACGAGCGAACCGTGCGGAAGAAGCTCCCCAGGTAGGGTTCGAGCTGCACGAGATCGCTCATCGAGAAGCCGAGCTCGGAGGCGGGAACGTTCGTTCCGCGCTCGCTGAAGAGCAGCGGCGCGAGAACCCTCCGATGCTCCGGGAAGTAGGTGAACCAACCGGTCAGGCCGTGCTCGGCCGGCCAACCGCCGGTCGCGAGCGAGCTGAGCGCGACCGCCGTCGTGCTCGGAAAGACGCTGGTAATCCGCCGCCGGAGCGTTGAGGCGAGGAATCCACGCTCGGGGAAGAGCGGCGCAAGCGATGCACCGAGTCCGTCCACGAGCACGAAGAGGTAGTGATCGTGGTGTCCGATCGCCTCCTTCAAGGCGACGGCGGCGTCACGCTTTTCGAAGGTGCATCCGCCGGCGAGCTCGGCGACGGCACGAAAGAGGTCGACCGAGCATGCCTCGCCGGCGAGCGGGTGGATGAGCGCTCCGGTTGCGAAGGCGTCGTCGATTCCGATTCGACTACCACTCATTCCGTACCGCCTCCAGAAGCTCGCGGTGGTCGTGCAGGAACTCGAGCATCCACTGCTGGATGGAAGCGAAGTACTCGCGCTCGATGCGCGCTGCGTTCGGGCCAACGTAGCGGAAGTGCCACGGCTCGTACGCGTACCCTGTCACCTCCTCGTAGCCGCGCGGGTAGGAGAGCGAGAAGCCGTATCGCCATGCGTTCTCGGCGAGCCATACTCCGGCCGGCTCGTGCGCGAACGCCTCGCAGATGCAGCCGAAATCGACCGTCGTTCCGAGCTGGTGCTGGCTTGTTCCCGGGCGCGCGGAGACGCGAGACGCTTCCTCCAGGCCGAGCTCGGCGACCCACCGGTCGAAGAGGTCGGCCTGGTAGTCGTACGATCGGTAGGTGGAGCTCACGACGAGCGTAACGCCGTCCGCCGTCGCCGCGTCGCTCATGTCGATGAGCGCGGTGGTCGTTTCGCGCGTGAGCCGGTGTCCCGGGCGGCTGAGCACGAGCCGGTCCGCGTAGTCGTCCAAGCGAACGAGACCCGCCGGCACGTAGTCGGCGGGAAGCGCGTGCTCCTTGTCGGCGAGGACGGTCAGATGATCGGGCTGATCGAGGAGGATGTCGAGTGCGCCGAGCCAGCCGGAGAGATCGGCCCGGGCGGCCTGCGCGGCCGGCTCCGGGAGCTTCTCGGCGAGAGCGAGCGCCTCGTCTTGGGTGAGATCGAAACCGGGGTGGACCGGGGCGGGCCGCACGATCGGTTCGCCGGGCACCACCGTGCGTTGCGGCTCGGGCGCCCGGGTGTCCGACTCGGGCGCGATCGTTTCGCCGGCACCGCATCCGGCGAACAGGCCGCTCGCGACCGCCGTCGCGAGCAGGAGCCGTGCCGTCGTCGGACGGCTACCGCCGGGCAAGGAGTACCTCCAGGACCTCGTCCATCGTTTCGACCGGATGGAAGGTGATGCCTCTCTTCACCTTCTCCGGGATTTCGTCCAGGTCGCGCTCGTTCTTCGCGGGCATCACGATCTCCTTGAGGTTGTGCCTGCGGGCCGCGATCGTCTTCTCCTTCAGACCGCCGATCGGGAGGACCTGGCCGATGAGCGAGAGCTCTCCCGTCATTCCGATTCGGGGCCTGATTCTTCGTCCGGTCGCAAGCGAGATAAGCGCGGTTGCCATCGTGATCCCTGCGCTCGGGCCGTCCTTCTTGATCGCCCCCGCCGGGATGTGGAGGTGGATGTGGCGGTCCTCCCACCATTTCGAGTCCACGCCCATCTCGGCCGTCTTCGAGCGCGCGTAGGTGTACGCGATTCCGGCCGACTCCTGCATGACGTCGCCCATCTGGCCCGTGATGCGGAAGCCCTCCTTGCCCGGATTGCTCACGGCCTCCACGACCAGGACGTCGCCTCCGAACGGCGTCCACGCGAGCCCGATCGTCATGCCCGGCTGATTGACCTTCTTGACGGTGTCCTCCACGAAGACCGGTTTCCCCAGGTATTCGGCCAGGTCGTCTGCGTCGATCTTGAACGGCGGAGCGGTCTCCTCCGTGACGAGTCGGCGAGCGATCCTGCGGTGGATCTTGTCGAGCGCCTTCTCGTAGTTCCGCATGCCCGCCTCGCGCGCGTAGTCGTTCGCGATCGAGAGAAGCGCCCGTTTCGTGTACTTCACGTCCTTCTTCCTGATGCCCGCGCGCTCGAGGCTCCTGGGAATGAGGTAGGTGCGCGCGATGGAGACCTTCTCGTCGTCGATGTAGCCGGCGAGGCGGATCACCTCCATCCGGTCGAGCAACGGAAGCGGGATCGAATCGAGCGTGTTCGCCGTCGCGATGAAGAGAATGTTCGAGATGTCGAACGGGAGGTCGAGGTAGTTGTCGCGGAAGCTCACGTTCTGCTCCGGATCGAGAACCTCGAGCAGCGCCGAGCTCGGGTCACCCTGGTAGCTCACGCCGAGCTTGTCGATCTCGTCGATCATGAAGACCGGGTCCTTTGTCTTCACGATCTTGAGCCCCTGGATGATCTTGCCCGGCATGGCGCCCACGTAGGTGCGGCGATGCCCCTTGATCTCCGCCTCGTCGCGCATCCCCCCGACCGAGAAGCGGAAGAACTCCTTTCCGAGCGCGCGCGCGATCGACCGTCCGACCGACGTCTTGCCAACGCCGGGCGGGCCCACCAGGCAGATGATCGAGCCCTTGAAGTCGCTCTTGAGCTTGCGGACCGCGAGGAACTCGAGGATGCGCTCCTTGACGTCCTCGAGTCCGTAGTGGTCCGCGTCCAGAACCGTCCGCGCGTTCCGGATGTCGATCTGGCGCCTGGGTGGGTCGCCCCACGGCAGGCTTACGATCGTGTCCAGGTAGTTGCGCGTGACGTGGAACTCGCTCGAGTTCGGATCCATCAGGTTAAACTTCTCGAGCTCGTTCTCGACCTGCTCCTTGACCTCGCCCTCGATGCGAAGCGCGTCGATCTGCTCTCTGAGCCTCTGATACTCGCTCGACTTGCTGTCGGTCGGCATCCCAAGCTCCTGCTTGATCGCCTTGAGCTCCTCCTTGAGGAAGTACTCGCGCTGGCTCTGCTCGATCTTCTCGTTGATCTGGCTCTGAATCTTCTTCTGGATGCGAAGGAGCTCCTGTTCGCGCTTGATGTGCATGAGAACGAGCTCCATGCGCTCGTAGACGTCGAGCGACTCGAGTACCTTCTGCTGCTCGTCGCGATCGATGTTGAGGATGCTCGTGATGAAGTCGGCGATCTTGCCGGGATGGTCGATGTTGACCATGTTCAGCCGCATTTCTTCGCTGAAGAGGTTGTTGTTCTCGCTGATCTGCTTCATCTCGCTGATCAGGCTGCGAGTGAGCGCTTTCACCTCGTCGCTCGTGTCGTTCTTGTCCTCCAGGTGCTCGACCGCGGCGACGATAGGGGAGTGGTTCTTGAGAATCTTCTTGATCCGGAAACGCTTCACCGTGGAGATGAAGAGGTTGTAGCCGCCGTCCGGTAGATTGATCCGTTTCGCGATCTTCGCGGCAGTGCCCACGCGGTGAAGATCGTCCCCGCTCGGGTCGTCCGCCTCTTCGTCCCTCGTCAGGACGAGCCCGATCATGCTGTCGGTCTTGATCGCTTCCTCCACCGCCGCGATGTCGTTCGGGTCTCGGATCATCACCGGCGTGAAGATCCCCGGGAAGATCGGCTTTCCGGTCAGGGGAACGATCACGAGGCGGTTCGGCAGAATGCTGTCCGCCGGGACTATCATCCGTTGGGTCTGGTTCTCCATGGGGCCTCTACTCTGTATGGCGCAAAATGTATACTTAGGGTATGGAGCTGTGAGAGCTCACGTCAAGAAGAAGCAAGGCAAGATGAACCGTTCCCACTGGAGCCCCGCGATCGTACTCAAGAACAACCGCATCGGCGAGATCCACAAGGGTGTGGTGATGCTCACGCCGGGCGAAGGTCTCGTGCGGGCGATCGCGCACGGAGCGTACTCGCAGAAGGGCAAGCTGCGCGGGACCACGAACCTCTTGTGCTCCGGCACCTGCTACCTCTACACCGACCCGGTGAAACAAACCACGAAGATCACCGACTTCGACGTGACGAGCTACTTCAGCGGCATACGCGAAGACCTCGCGAAGTTCTACACCGCGAGCCTGTGGGCCGAGAGCATCCTGAAGACGTACGCCACCGGTGGCGACTCGGCGCCGCTCCACCGCCTCCTCATCGACTCGCTGCACGAGCTCGAGGCGCGCCCCGCGCTCGAAGCCGAGCGGGTGAGCGTGCACTTCGTCTGGCGCTTCCTCCTTTTGAGCGGAATGCAGCCCGATCTCGAGCACTGCGCGGTCTCCGGCGAGTTCCTTGCCGACGGCGAGCCGATCTACTACTCCGCGCGGGACAACGGCTTCTGCGCCCCCATCCGCGCGCGAGAGGACATGCCGCGTTGGATGCCCGGTGCGGCGGCCTATCTTCGGCACAGTGGATCGCTCGATCTCCGCGACGCGCTCAGGGTGATTCCGCCCGAAGGGGCGATACTCCGCATAAAACGGGTCCTCTACGCGATCCTCGAGGAGCACGTGGAGTCGCCGTTGAATGTGCTCAGGAGCGGCGCCGGAATCCTGTAGGCGGTCGGGCGCTTCCGCGGCGCATGATCGCGTTCACACGCTCGATCGAGCTCGCGGCGTCCGTGTGGTGCACGAAGACGCCACCCATCTCCTCCCACCGGTCGCGAAGCCACTCGCGATCGTCTACCAGTACCGGTGTCGCATCCGGCGGCGTAACCTCGCGCGCCCGCTTCGCCTTGTTCCGGCTCATGCACGTGATGACCGGAACTCCCGGTCCGAGCTCGCGCGCGCACCAGGCTCGCTTCTGAGGTTCCGCCCACCTGCCGAGCGGCAGTCCGGTGAGGATCGTCGGCTCGTGCTCCTTCAGCGCCTCCCACAGCTCTCGTCCGTCGCGCGTCCAGTCGAGGTGCTCGTAGAAGCCGTCCGTTCGGGCGAGCTGCGACCACATCGACCGCTGCGTCTGCTCGTGCGGGAGCCTCCCGGTGACCCGCTTCACCCCGCTTTCGAAATCGACGAGCACCCCGTCCAGGTCGACAAAGAGACGATACATCGCCACGAACATACTGCCCGCGCACCGACCCGGACAAAGGCGCGCATCGCCGATCCGAGCGCGAATCGTCCGGTAGCGAAGCGTCGAAGGACTTTCGGCGGTGTTTCCGGGAGAGGAGTCTTCGTGGTATTCTCGAATCGAATGAGGGCTGCAGACCTGATCGTCAAGAAACGAAACGGAGAGAGCCATTCCCGCGAGGAAATCGAGTTCCTCGTGAACGGCTACGTTGACGGTTCCATCCCCGACTACCAGATATCGGCCTGGCTCATGGCCGTCTACTTCTCCGGAATGACGGGCGAGGAAGCAGGCGCGCTGACCAAGTCGATGATCGAGTCGGGATCGACGATGGACCTCCGAGAGCTGCCGGGTCCGCTCGTGGACAAGCACTCGACCGGCGGCGTGGGCGACAAGGTCTCGCTCATCCTCGCGCCGGCCGCCGCCGCGTGCGGGCTTCAGGTGCCGATGATGAGCGGCCGGGCGCTCGGTCACACCGGAGGGACGCTCGACAAGCTCGAGAGCATCACCGGGTACTCCACGCAGATGGACGTGGCGACCTTCCGCCGGATCATCTCCGAGTGCGGCTACGCGATGACCGGGCAGAGCGCGGACATCGTTCCGGCCGACCGCCTGCTCTACGCGCTTCGCGATGTGACGGGAACGGTCGAGTCGGTGCCGCTCATCACCGCGAGCATCATGAGCAAGAAGTTCGCCGAGGGCGCCGAGTCGCTCGTCTTCGACGTGAAGACCGGCTCCGGCGCGTTCATGAAGAGCGTTGACGCCTCGCGTACGCTCGCGCAGTCGCTCATCGACACCGGCAAGAGCCTCGGACGCGGCACGGTCGCGGTCATCACACGGATGCAGGAGCCGCTCGGCTACATGGTCGGCAATTTCCTCGAGGTCGAGGAATCGGTCTCCTGTCTCATGGGCGATTCCGCGCCGGCAGGGGTCGCGTATCCCGAGGATCTCATGACGGTGACCCGCCGGCTCGTCGCGTGGATGCTCGTTGCCGGTGGGGTCGCCGAGTCCGTCGAGGAGGGCGAGGAGCGCTTCCAGACGGCGATCGACGACGGGAGCGCGTACGAACGGTTCCGCAGGAACGTGGAGCTCCAGGGCGGCGATCCCGATCGGCTCGAACGCGAGCTCGGCGAGCGCCGCGGAACGGTGGCGCGCGAGGTCAAGGCGACGCGGGACGGAGTCGTGAGCGAGATCGACGCGTACTCGATCGGCGCGGCCGGCATCGGGCTCGGGGTCGGTCGGAGCACGACCGAGGACGACGTCCTGCCGAACGTTGGCGTGAACCTCGCGAAGAAGGTCGGCGATCGCGTCCGGGCCGGCGAGCGGCTCTGTACCGTCTACGGCGAGGACGAGGACGCCACGAACGAGGCCGTGCGAGCCGTCGAGAACGCATTCACCGTGGGCGACCGGGAGCCCGAGCGCACGCCCTTGATCGTGGACGAGCTCGCCGCCCTATGAAGTGGGACAAGAAGCAGATCGACTCCTCGCGGGTCAAGGAATTTGCCTCGGCCTTCGGCCTCGATCTCCTGACGTCTGCGGTCTTCGTCCGGCGCGGCATCGTGGAGCGCGAGCGCGTGCAGTTCTTCCTGGAGGACGATCCTCGGTTCCTCCACAATCCCTTCCTCTTCGACGAGATGACGGACGCCGTCCAGCGCATCCAGCAGGCGGTCGCCGAGGGTGAGCTCGTCCACGTCTTCGGCGATCGCGACGTGGATGGGATCACGAGTACCGTGCTCATGACCGAGGCGCTCCGGAATCTCGGGCTCGAGGTCTCGTGGAGCGTCCCGATGGGCGACGATCCGTACGGTCTCACGACCAACGTGATCGACGAACTGCTCGCACGCGACGTGACGCTCCTGATCGCCGTTGACTGCGGAACGACGAACGTTCAGGAGATCACCTACGCTTCCGAAGCCGGAATCGATACGATCGTCGTGGACCATCACAATCCGCAGGACGAGCTGCCGCCCGCCGTCGCGCTCGTGAACCCGAAGATGCCGGACACGAGCTATCCCTTCAGCGGGCTCTGCGCGTGCGCGCTCGTGAGCAAGGTCCGCTACGCGCTCGGCTTCGCACAGTCGGACTTCTTCAACCAACCGATATGCCTGCTCAACGTTCGCCCGGGCAACGAGTCGCTCATCATGGACGCGGTGAAGCTCGAGAACATGGTCGAGATCGACCGCATCAGCGAGAATCTCGTCCCCGGCATCCTGGACGTGGAGCATTCGCGGCTCGGTGCTTTCCTCCAGGGACTCCCGATCCTCGTCTACGACGCGAGCGCGCAGGAACGGCTGCTGCGCCAGGCCTTCGGCTCGAACATCGAGGTCGGCGTGATCGACGTCGCGCCGGAGGTGTGGAAACTTTTCCCCTCGCTCGAGGGTAAGACGCTCCTTCGTCTGAAGGGCGAGTCGCGCCTCTCGCGCTACACCGGGAAGGACTCGGAGGAGATCGACGTCTTCCTGAGCCTCTTCACGACCTTCGTGAACCGCAAGGAGGCCGCAGTCCTCGAGGACCTGGTCTCGTGTCTCGACCTCGTCGCGCTCGGCACGCTCGCGGACATGATGCCGATGCACGACGAGAACCGTATCCTCGTGAAACAGGGCCTTCGTCGCATGTCCACGTCGCCGAGGCCCGGGTTGCGGAGCCTGCTCGAGCGGCAGAAGCTGCTCGGCAAGACCGTCGTCGCGCGCGACGTGGGCTGGTCGCTCTCTCCGGTGATCAACGCCGCCGGTCGCATGGGCGAGCCCGATCGAGCCGTGCGGCTGCTTCTTACCGAGGACGCGCGAGAGCGCGAGGAGCTCGCGGATCACGTGGTGGAGCTCAACCGCAAGCGGCGGCAGGTCGGCGACGAGGCGTGGAGCCTGATCCAGGCGCAGGCTCGCGAGAGCTTCCAGGCTCACGAGGGTCGGTTCGTGCTCGTTCACAACGACGCGATCCACCGCGGCGTGACGGGCATCCTCGCCGGCAAGCTCGTGCGGCAGTACGGCGCACCGGCCGCAGTCGTGAGCATCCTCGAGAACAAGGCGGTCGGCAGCGTCAGGACCGCCCGCGGCGTCGTGGTCACCGATCTGCTCGCGCGCTGCGACGACATCTTCGCAGACTGGGGCGGCCACAATCAGGCGGGCGGTTTCCATCTGGACGTGAATCGAATCGGCGAGCTCGAAACACGCATGCTCTCGGTGATTCCATCCGTTGAGATGAGCGATGAGGCCGACGCAGTGCTCGAAATCGACGCGGAGATCACGTGCGACCTCCTCACGCTCAAGCTGCTCGACATCGTGAAGGTCTTCGCGCCCTTCGGCCAGGAGAACCCGCCGCTCTCGTTTCTCGTTCGTGGGCTGCGCATTCTCGACATCGTCTTCATGGGGAAGGAACAGAATCACCTGCGTCTGACGCTGGATGCCGGCGCGAGCAAGTGGCCGGCCGTGTACTGGGGCGCCGCCGATCAGGTCGGGGTTGCGTTCGCGAAGGGAGACACCGTGGACGCCGTTGTCAATGTGGGGACCAACTACTACCAGGGCAACGAGACGCCGCAACTGACCGTGCTCGACCTGAAGCGAGCCGCTGGGTAGGGTCGATCGTGGGGTGGAACCGACCGAAAGATCGTCACCGCGGTGCGTTCGCCTGCGCCGTTCTCACCCTCTGCTTCCTGTTCTCTGCGACAGGATTCGCGCAGGGAGGAGCTGTCGGGCACGACGAGCGTGTGCTCGAACGCGGACCGGAGACGACGGCGCCGGTCGTAGTCGCGCCCCGTAGTGCCGGACCGGGGGATATCGTTCGAGTGATGGTTCGAAACGCCGTGCCGCCCGCTGTCGTGGAGCTTCGCAACGGCGAGGGAGGAACGATCACCGCCGGAGAGCCGATCGCGATGGCCGGGGTGCAGGAGTGGCGCGTCGCGGTCTACCTGCTGGGCGTCGACTCGACGACGCATCCCGGCGACTACGTGATCGTGGGAATGAATACGGCGGGCGCGATTGCGTTCGCGCAGCCTCTCGAGATCGTGGAACGGGATTTTCGCAGCGAGGAGATACCGCTCACCCCGTCGCTGACCTCGCTCCGCGACGAGCCCGATCCGCGGAAAACCGAGCAGACCAGAGTCCTGACCGAGCTCATCCTTTCGCGCGATCCCGACGCGGTCTTCCACACGGGACCTCTCGGCTGGCCGCTTCCGCCGGAGACGCGACGGACGTCGCTCTACGGCGACCGGCGGACCTTTCTCTACGCCGACGGCAGACGGGCTCGCGCGATTCATGTGGGCCTTGACTTCGCGTCTCCCGTGGGGACCACGGTCGTGAGCTCCGGCAGCGGAGTCGTGCGCATGGCGCGCGACCGAATCGTCACGGGCAAGACGGTCGTGATCGAGCATCTTCCGGGCGTCTACTCGCTCTACTACCACTTGGACGAGCTCGCCGTGGAGGAAGGCCGGACGATCTCGCAGGGCGACGTCGTGGGGACGGTCGGCGCTACCGGGCTCGCCACCGGTCCGCATCTTCACTGGGAAGTGCGGGTGGGCGGCGTCGCCGTCTCCCCCGAAGCCGCGACCGAGAGCCCGCTCCTCCTCGTCTGGCCGGTCCGGTAGATCGGCCTGCGGCTTGACACCCGAGCCTTTTTTTGGGAGCTTTGTGCGGTGCATCGCGTCCGCACCGGACGCTCAATCAGCACCGGAAGGGGGTGATGACTATCGCGTACGTGAAAGTCGATGACGGCGAGAACCTCGAGAAGGCGATCAAGCGCTTCAAGCGTATGGTCGAGAAAGAGGGCATCATTCGCGAGTGGAAGAAGCGTGAATACTACGAGAAGCCGTCGACCATCCGAAATCGGAAGAAGAAGAGCCTCGAGCGGAAGATACAGAAGAAGATCCGCAAGGTGCAGCAGTCGAAAAACTACTAGGCAGTAGGAGACGAAGGGGGTGCGTTCGACCGAATGCACCCCCTTTTTTCTAGAGAGAAGGCCCGGCGTGCCCGTTCGTCGATCCCGGAAAGGCAGATTCATTCTCTCCGTTTCCCAGCAAACGCCCGGGACGGTCCTGGAGCGCGTGCGCCTCGGAGGGGTCCCGCGCGAGAGCGCACGGCTCGTGCTGCGCGAGGACGAATACCCCGTGCGGGTAGCCAGGCGAGGCCCGTTCCTCCTCATCCGCTCAGACCGGCCGATCACCTTCGTCCCCCCGGAGGACGCTCACCTGGCCGGCGCTCCGGTGGCGCTCATCGCCGCGCTGGACGGTGTGGACGCCTCCGGCCGCGCGCACATCGCTCGAAGGCTCGCCGGGCTCAGAACCGACGATCCGGACACGATGGCGCGAGCAGCGTACGATTCGCTTCCGGCGACCGAGACCGGCGGCTCCGGCGGACCCACATCGGGGAGCCCGCCCGGAGCCGCTCCCGGGCGAGACGAGGGCGGAGGAGCGCCACCCGCGCTCAGCCCGGCGGCGCGGGCGCTGAGGGACGAGCTCCGCGCGGGCGGTGCGCCTCATCTGACGCCGCTTCGCAAGCGCGGGCTCGCCCCGGCGGTCGATGAGTTGGTCCGGGCGGAGTATCTCTTCGTGCTCGAGCGAGGTCACGTGATCGAGTCGCGCGCGTACCGGCGGCTCGCAGCGGCACTGCCGGGGAGGCGGGACTCCTTCGGCTCACGGGACGCGGCTGCGCGATGGGGCTGCACTCACGGGCGCGCTCGTGCGATACTGGGGCGTATGGTTGCCGACGGCCTCCTCCGGCGCGAGGACGGATCGTACCTGGTGAACGACGATGACGCTGAAGACCCCACCTAGCCGCCGTGCGCGGGGAGCGAGCGCTCTCCTGCGCATCGGGCTCGTGACGACCGCGTCCGCGCTGCTCGCGTTCGTCGTTGCGTGCACCGGCAGCGCCCCCGAGATTCTCTATCCGGACGTGAGTCTCTCGCTTTCCCGCGATCCGGAGACCGGTTCGGTCGCCGAGGTGATGCGGCTCTACACGGCGATCCGCGATCCCGACGGCGCGGACGATCCCGCTCGTATCTACCTGGTTCACGACGAGTCGGAACTCTACTGGGAGTTCGCGCGCGAGGAGTGGGCGCACATCGAGTACGCCGGCGACCACTGGTTCGGGATGCCGGACATCCGGATGCCGGACGGACGGGATCTTCCTCGCGGTGCGTACCGACTCATTGCCGAGGATGCGGGACTCGCCAGGACCCAGACCGAGCTCTTCGTGACACGGGAGTCACCCGACCGCGGCCGCCGGTTTCCGAATCTTGTGATGACCGGCGATACGATGCGCGTGGACTACGATACACGGGTCATCCTTCGCGTCTACAACAGGGCGGGGCAGATGCTTGTGAACACGATCGTCGGTCCCGGAGAAGTCCCGGACGAGGTGACTGCGGAGCTTGCGGAGGAGACGGGGCTCGTCGCGTACGTCTCCACGTTGGACGATCGGGATCGTCTGGAGAGCGGCCCCTTCGGCGTTCCTGTCACTCGATGATCTCGCCGGTCGCGATCTTCTTCTTCCGTTCGCGCTCAGCTCGCCGTCGCTGCATGTACTCCCGGAGCTGAGCCCAGAGCGACTTGCCGAAGCGATTGGAAAGATCTTCGGCTGCTTCCGCGAGCGTGAACTCGCCTCCGTATCGCCGCTTGAGCTCGTCCCAGTGCTTGACGAGCCAGACGTAGAGGTCCGGTTCCGTCCGTCCGGGGAAGCGAGAGAGCAGTTTCTGCTCGCGGATCACGCCGATAATCGGCATGAAGACGTTCGTATACCAGGAACGCATCGCCGCTTCGAACGGGATCTCTTCCTGGTAGTTTATGTTGATGTAGTACTTGTGGCCGTAGATGTGCTGCAGCACCTCGTCGTAGCGGCCGGTTGCGGTGAACTTCAGGTCGTACTCCGGGAATATCTTGTCGAACCGGGTTTGACGGTTAAACTGCCTCTTCTCGTATTCGATGACGGCCTGTTTCAGCTTGTCGCGCGTGAGGTCGGGATCGAGCTCGACTGCGGAGTCGAGCGAAATGACCTCGGCGTCAATGCTTTTGCCCCCCTGCGATCGTGCAACCGATACACGGTGATTCCCGTCTCGTACGAAGTAGACGCCGCCGATCTCGTAGAGTCGAATCGGCGGAAGATTCACCTGCGTCAGGTGCGCCTCGTCCACTCGCGTCCATCGCTTCCTCAGGTGCTCGTGGCGTGGGAGGAACTGCTTGTTGAAGTCGGCGTATCGCCCTTCGGATCCCACGATCCGGTCGAGCGGCACGACCTGGAGCCCGCGATACGACTCGCTCTTGGGTCTGAGCACCTCGCGGACTTCGCGGAGCGAGAGCATCTCCTGCCGACTCGGGTTCAGGAGGCCGAGGATCTTGGATATCGTCTCGCGATTCCGCGCCTTGCTGAAATCGTCGTTCGCCTCGTGCTTGACGTACACGTCACTCATGATCGTCCATCTCTCGGGTAGACCCTACTGCTGTTCGTCTTCGATTTCCAGTACGTAGTGGTCGTAGACGTTGATCACGGTCGTCTCCGCGTAGCGGGTCTCCCGTTGCGCGTTCAGATCGTAGAGATGCACGTGACCGTGGAGCTGGTAGCGCGGTCTGAAGGTTCGCAGGAACCACCGGAACACCTTGAATCCGGTATGCGTTCGATCGGGACGGTCATTCACCTGGTACGGCGAGGCATGCGTGAGCAGAATGTCGATCGCGCGACCATGGAAGATGCGATGCCACGCAAGCGACGGAAGCATGCGCAGCACGCGCATGAACATCTGGAGCTCGGTGAACTGATTCTCCCCCTTGTTGTACCGTCGGCATCCCCCGAGGCCTCCGATGATCAGGCCGTCGTGCCGGACGACCTTGCTGCCGATATACGTGGACCCGAAGTAGTTGCGGCATGGTTCGTTGGTCGTTAGCTCGTACCGCATCGGGTCCGATTTCAGCCCCCACCGGCGGAAGCGCGGGAGGTGCTTCAGGTGATGGTTGCCGAACACGAAGAAGATCGGCTTGTTGATACTCGCCGAGATGAACCCGAGGTACTCCATCGGGAGGTCGCCGGCGGACAAGACGAGGTCCACGTCCGCGAAACGCTGCTTGACCGAAGCGCTGTAGACGAGCGGATCGATGTGATCGGCAACGCAGAGGATTCTCATCCGCCGTCTACATCTCGATCTGCTGGAGCAACGACTGGAGCCGCTCCTTGTCGTAGAGGTCGATCGGTCGGTTCTCGGCGTAATCCTGGGCGAGCCTGCTGAAGGTAGAGCTCGTGACGATGAGGCCGCGCGTGATGCTATCCTTGCGCATCGCCTCGTGCGCGTCGCGGACGGTCGACTCGTCGATGATCTCGGCGATTCTCAGGTACCGGATGAGCTTGGGCATGGCACGCGCGTTGCGCCACTTGGACGTATTCTCGACCGCGACGACCTCTCCGCCGCCCTCAACCTGACGAACGTCCCGGACGTTCAGCCCCATCGCTTCGGTCAGGCGCTTGCAGACCTCGAGGAACTGTTCGTTCGTGAGCGTCAGGTAATCCTTCATCCGATCGTCGGTCCGCAGCTCCTGGTACTTGCCGAGTTTCTCGGCGACGTCCCTGAAGTTCGGCTTCTTCGAGTAGATGTGCTCCCATTCCTCGACCGCGAGCTCGATCCTCCGCATCTTCTCGTGGCAGTGCGCGAGAAAGTATCGGGCGTATAGCGACTCGGTGCTCCCGTCGTCCGCGAGCTTCGTCGCGCGGTCGAGCTCCGATACCGCGCGGTCGAGGCTCCCCATGCTGATGAGGCAGCCGCCCCGCTCGATGAGTGCCTTCACCTTGAACGACGGCTCGCGACTCGCCTTCTCGAATGCGCTCATCGCGGCGATGCAGTCCTTCGCGTCCTTGAGGATCTTCCCGATGTAGTACCACGCCTCGTAGTTCTCGGGCTGGATCCGAACGGCCGCGTCCAGTTCGGCGCGCGCCTCGACCGATCGTTTTCCTCGGTAGAGCAGGAGTCCCAGCCGGCCGTGAGCCTCCGCGTTGCGCGGATCGAGATCCACGGCCTTTCGGTAGTACTGCGCCGCCTTGTCGCTGCGGCTTCGGTCCTCGAAGATGCGGCCCACGCGGAAGTAGTAGTCCGGATTGTTCGGGTCACGCTTTAGGAGCAGCAGGTACTCCTTGAGGGCCTCTTCGGGTTGGTTGAATTTGACGTAGAGCTCCGCTATCTTCTTGCGAAACGGGACTTCGTCGACCAGGCCGTCGAAGTTGCCGATCTGGTTGACCGTCTTGAGCTCCATGAGTGCGAGCTCCTGCTTGGTGTCCTGGTCGTACGCGAGTCCGAGGAGGTAGTGAGCGTCCGCGTTGCGCGCGTCCTTCGCCACAAGCTGCTTGGCCGCCTTGATCACTGCTTGCGTCTTGTTCTGGTTGAGCAGGCTACGGAGCGTCTCCACTCGCCTTGGCACGAGAATGGACCGCAGGAGAAAAAACGCAGCGACGGCAACCACGATGCCGAGGATGATGATAGCAATGACCAATTCCATACGATGTGCTGGTAAGAAGAGTACGGACTTTGCATACCCCTGTCAAACAAGGTTTCGCCGGGTTGCGGCGGTGTTTCTGCTGTTCGTTGTCGGCGCAACCGTAGGCGCCTCCGATCTCTTCGACGAGGCAGCGGAAGCCCTTCTCTACAACCGGCCGCGAGAGGCTGCGTCCATACTCGAGCGCGTGATCGCCGAGGAGCCGGTCAACTCGCGCGCCTACCTCTACCTCGCGCTGAGCTACGAACAGCTCTCGATGTACGAGCGAGCGATCACGACGCTTCAGCGCGCCGAAGCGGTTCCCGGGACCGATCGGGCGCTCGTGCGGTTCAACATCGGGAACAACTACCTCCATCTCGGCGATACCGAGCGCGCGAGTGCGGCCTACACCGCGGCGATCGAAACCGATCCGCTCGCGGTGGACGCCTACCTGAATCGCGCGAATCTCAACGTCTCGCTCGAAGACTACGAGCAGGCGATATCCGACTACGAATCCGTTCTCGACCTCGAGCCGGAGCATCCGCAGCGGGCACGCATCGAGCAGATGATCGCGCTGCTCCAGGACCACATCGAGCAGGCGCGCATTGCCGCTGAAGAGGAGGCCAGGCGTCAGGCCGAGATCGCGGCGGAAGAGGAGCGCCGGCGGCAGGAGGCGGAAGAGCGCCGGCGAGCGTTGCTGAGCGACGTCCTCGACTCGATAAAGACCTCCACCGAGGACACCGAGAACCTCTCGGCGGGCGCGGAGGAGATCGACACCTACGAAGACGACGATCTCGACATTGCAGACTGACGAGGCGGAGCGAGGGAGGGCGCGACGTGTACGATAGACGACGAATTCTCATCATTGCCGGCGTTGCCGTGGTGGCACTCGGGCTGATCGGAGGCACGATCGCGCTGGTGCGATCGCGCGGTGCGACCGAGGAGCCGGTCGTTGAACAGGTGCCGGGCGACGACGAGGTCGATCGGACTCGCGCGAACACGCTGCGGCTCGCGCGGGACTATCTGGAAGCCGGCGAGTACCAGCGGGCGCTCGACCTCGTGGACCGGATCCTGATCGAAGACAGCGACGATGACGAAGCGCGGACGCTTCGCGAGGAGATCCTCACCGCGAAGCGAGCCTCGGACGAGGCTGCGGCGGCCGCCGAGGCTGCGGCGCGCGAAGGAGTGGACCCCGACCTCGCCGCGCGCCAGGCGGAGGCAGAGGCTCGGCGGCGCGAGGCGGAAGCCGCGGCACGGGCGGCCGAGGCCGAGGCCCGCCGACGCGAGGCCGAGATCAACGCGCAACTCGCCGCCGAAGAACAGCGGCGGCTCGAAGAACAACGAGCACGCGAGGAAGAAGCAGAACGCCGGCGCCAGGCCGAGCTCGAGCGGATGAACGCCGAGGAGCGACGCAAGGTCGAACGCATCAACCGGCTGCTCGAGGAAGGACTCGCCGCGGTGGAAGACGAGCGTCACACTGCGGCTCGCGAGGCCTTCGACGAGGTGCTCACGATCGACCTTCAGGACCAGGACGTGGAAGACCGGAGCCACGCGCTCGCGCTCGCGCGAAGCGCCCGCAGCTTCTTCGAGGAGGACGAGTCGAGCGAGCGCAATCGTCAGACCGCGATTCGTCTCGCCAATCGAGCGATCGCGCGCGACGACGAGGTGTGGGAACCGCACTTCACGCTCGGTCAGATCTACCAGGAGACCGAGCTCTACGACGACTCGATCCAGTCGTTCCGCGCCGCGGCGCGACTCAACCCGGACGAAGCGCGGGTCTTCTTCGAGCTCGGCAACAGCCAGTATCGTGCCGAACAGTACCGAGACGCGCGCGCGAGCTACGAGACGTGCGTGGGTATCGACCCGTACTACGAGAATGCGTACTTCAACCTGGGCGTGACGAATCTTGCGCTGCGCGACAACACGAGAGCCCTCGATGCGTTCCAGTACGCGGCGCAAGTAGACGAAGACGACCACCGCGCGTACTACCGCATCGGCCTCATCGAGACCAGTCAAGCCGACTACTCGGCCGCGAGAACCGCGCTCGCCACCGCCGTGGAGCTTGCGCCCGAGCGTGGCAACTACCACTTTCGACTCGCGCTCGCGCACTACGTTGCCGGTGAGCTCGAGGCGGCGGAGAGCGCGTTCGCGGAAGCCGTTCGGCTCGCTCCGGACGTTCCCACGCACAACTACAACCTCGCGCTGACGCGGCTCGAGCGGGGACGCTTCACCGAAGCGCTCGCGCCCGCACGAAAGGCCGTCGACCTCGACGGGCGGAACGCGGAGTATCACTACACCCTCGGACAGATCCAGGAGGAGTTGGGCGAGGTCGACGCGGCACTCGAGAGCTACGCTCGGGCCGTTCAGCTCAACGACGGCTACTACAAAGCGCTCAACGAGCTCGGAAGCCTGCTTGACGAGCTCGAGATGTACGATCAGGCGCTCGACTACCTGCTCGCGGCGTATCGGCTCAACTCCGAGGGCCTCGAGGTAAACAACAACCTCGGCAACGTCTACCTGAACAAGGAGCTCTACGACGATGCGATCGACCACTTCCAGGTCGCGATCGCGCTCAAGCCGAACGATACCCAGATCCGATACAACCTGAGCATCGCCTATCTCCAGGCGGACGAGTTCGAGCGTGCCGAGGCGAGCCTGCGCGAGCTCATCAAGGTCGATCCGAACTACTGGCGGGCCTATCACCGTCTCGGCGAGGCGTTGATCGCGCAGGAGAAAAAGGAAGACGCCCAAACCGTACTCGAGCAGCTTCTCGAGCGGCATCCGGACTACGCCGAGCGTGCGCGAATCGAAGAGATGATCGCGAGCCTATAGACCCGAGTTGGTCGGCGCGACCGCCGCTACGTGCGTCCCACGAGCGAAGCGAGTTGGTCGGCGCGACCGCCGCTACGTGCGTCCCACGAGCGAAGCGAGTTGGTCGCGCGTGTACTCAACCCACAA
Organism: Spirochaetales bacterium; assembly: GCA_046538735.1. Lineage (GTDB taxonomy): Bacteria > Spirochaetota > Spirochaetia > DSM-27196 > SLST01 > SLST01. Next base: position 1,858 of record JBKHII010000049.1, on the reverse strand, counting down.
AGGTCTTCCGTGCGGGCACCGAGCGTTTTCGAGCCCGATCACGCCGCGGACGATTTCGATCGCCGTCGCGGGTGCGAGTCGGTCCCCGTCCATGACCGCGGATCGACACGAGAGCGAGGCGTACAGCTCGCGCTCGAAGTCGGACGGGCGCTCGAGCAGTTCCATCAGCAGGGCCGCGAGCGACTCCGCGCTGATTGGAACCGCCGAGGGGATCGTGACGAGCTCCCACCCGCCGTCGCGCTGTTCCAGCTCGATGCCAAGTCGCTGCAGCATCGCACGCTGTTCCTCCACGACGGCCTCCGCCTCCGGCTCAAACTCGAGCCGGATGGGGAACAGCAGCTCCTGTCCGCTCGCCCCGTTTCGGAGGCGATCGAAGATGACGCGCTCGTGCGCCGCGTGCTGATCGACCAAATAGAGACGGTCGCCGCGCTCCACGACGAGGAAGAGGTCCATCACCTGTCCCAGATAGCGAAATCCGAGATCCGCCTCGTACACGCTTGACGACTCGTGCGCCGAACCGACCGGAGGCGTGAACGTCCGGCTGAGATCGAAACGCCCCTGAGGTGCGTTCATGCCGGTCGCAGGGATCGCCGCTCTTCCTGCGGACGCCGTGTCGGAGCGTGGCTGGCCGGTGCCTGAGGGCGTCCGCGAGAAGCCGGCGGCCGGGTTTGCCTCGCCGGTCGCCCCGGTGGCCGAGGGGCGCGCCGCGGATCCGGACGGCGGACCCGGCTCCCACGACTCGAAGGGGAGGCGTTCGCCGGTCGCGACCGCGCGCCGGTCGAAGACACGGAGGAACTCGGAGAGCGCCGCGACGATGCGCCGGTGGATCTCCGGGAGATTCCGGAAGCGAACCTCGCGCTTTGCGGGGTGGATGTTGAAGTCCACGAGCTCGGGTTCAACGTTCAGGAAGAGGTACGCCACCGGGTAGAGGCCGCCGTGCAGATAGTCGCGGTAGGCGTACTCGATCGCCTGAACGAGCGCGTACTCCCAGACGCGACGTCGGTTCACGAAGATCTGCAGGTTCTTCCGATCCTTTCGCGGCGCGCCGGGCTCGCCCGCTACGATGCGTGCTCGAAACCCGTCGCCGCTCGCCTCGATCTCGTGGAGCATCGCGGGCTCGTTGCGCTCAGGGTAAGCCGCGACGATTCGCTCGACGCTGCCGGCCGGCGGCAGCATCGTCCTCACCTCGCCGTTCGTGGTGAGACGGAACCCCACCTCGGGGAAGGGGAGCGCTTTGTCCAGGAAAACCGAGCGCACGACCGAGTACTCGGCGGCCGCTCGCTTGAGGAAGTGCCGGCGTGCGGGGACGTTGTAGAAGAGGTTGGCGACGGTTACCCGCGTGCCCGGAGCTCCGGCGGCGGGCGCGATCTCGATCAGCCGACCGGCCTCCACCTGAGCCCGGTGGGGCACCCCGCCCGCGGGAGCGCTGACAATCTCGAGGCGACTGACCGCGGCGACGCTACTCAGCGCTTCGCCGCGGAATCCGAGCGTCCGGACGCGGAGGAGGTCGTCGTCTGTTACAATCTTGCTCGTCGCGTGCGGAAGAAAGCACCGTTCCAGGTCGTTGCGATCCATGCCGCAGCCGTCGTCCACGACGCGGATCTGCGCGTTCCCGCCCTCGGCGAGCTCAACGTCGATCTGGCTCGCGCCGGCATCGAGGCTGTTGTCGAGCAGCTCGCGGACGACGCCGCCCGGCCGCTCGATGACCTCGCCGGCGGCGATCTTGCGTGCGACCGATGGATCGAGGATCTGAATCGTGCGGCGATCGCTCATGGGTCCATACTATCATGTTGGCCGGACAAAAGAAGGGCCGCCCCGGTTGGAGGCGGCCCGTGGGAGCAGTCCCGTTGTCGACTAG
>JBKHII010000013.1:0-65643 GCA_046538735.1 Spirochaetales bacterium | reverse complement strand
GCGGGCGCGGGGCCGTTGGTTCTGAAGGAAACCTTCGCTTCGCTTGGTTTCTTCGTTGGTCTTGCGGTCTGCAGGGCTGGATGGGGATTGGCGGGCGCGGGGCCGTTGGTTCTGAAGGAAACCTTCGCTTCGCTTGGTTTCTTCGGGGCGTTTGGACCACAGAGGAGTTCGTATGGCTAAGAAGAGGGTAGCTGCAATCATCAAGTTGCAGGTGCCTGCCGCCAAGGCTACGCCGGCGCCGCCCGTTGGGCCGGCGCTCGGGCCGCACGGCGTCAGCGCTCCGCAGTTTGTGCAGCAGTTCAACGATGCGACCAAGGATATCGAACCCGGTCTCCTGATTCCGGTCGTCATCACGGTCTATGCCGACCGATCGTTCACCTTCATTACGAAGACGCCGCCGGCGGCGGTGCTCATCAAGAAGGCGATCGGCCTCGACAAGGGCTCGCCGGAGAGCAACCGTACCAAGGTTGGAAAGATCTCCCGCGACAAGATTCGCGCGATCGCGGAGCAGAAGATGCCCGATCTCAACGCGAACGACATCGAGGCAGCGATGAACATCATCGCCGGTACCGCCCGCAGCATGGGTGTTGAGGTGGAGGCATAGATGAAGCGCGGGAAGAAGTATCGAGAGGCGCTCGCCAAGATCGATCGGCAACGTCGATACGAGCCGGTCGAGGCGGTGAAGCTCCTGAAGGATATCGCCTTTGCGAAGTTCGACGAGACGATCGAGCTCTCGATGAACCTGAATCTCAAGAAGAGCGCGACGGTTCGCGACACGCTCGTGCTCCCGAACCAGTTCAGCGCCGAGAAGAAGATCCTTGTCTTCGCGAAGGGCGAGAAGGCGGAAGAGGCGAAGCAGGCCGGCGCCGCGTACGTGGGCGATGACGACCTGATCGAGAAGATCAAGGACGGGTGGCTCGATTTCGACGTGGCGGTCGCGACGCCGGACATGATGAAGGACGTAGGACGCCTCGGACCGATTCTCGGTCGACGCGGGCTCATGCCGAACCCGAAGACGCAGACCGTGACGTTCGATCTTGCCGCGGCGATCGCAGAGCTCAAGAAAGGGCGCGTGGAGTTCCGCTCGGACAAGACCGGTGTCGTTCACCTTGCCGTCGGTAAGGTTTCGATGGAGCCGGAGCAGATCGCCGAGAACCTGACCGCGGTGATCAGCGAAGTCGAAAAGCGTCGGCCGGCGGACACGAAGGGCGAGTTCGTTCAGACCGTCGCCGTCTCCTCGACGATGGGTCCCGGCGTGAAGATCGCCTCCGGCGGCGGAGAGTAGGGGTGACCATGGCTACTGAACACGTAACGAAGATACAACAGCACAAAGTGGACGCCCTCGAGGCGATCAAGAGCAGGCTCGGAGAGAACAAGGACTTCATCTTCACCGACTACCGGGGTCTGAGCGTCGACCAGATCACCGAGCTTCGCGGGAAGCTTCGCGAGAAGGAAGCGGAGTACAAGGTCGTGAAGAACCGATACGCGAAGCTCGCGTTCCAGCAGCTCGAGATGCCGGATGTTACCGACCTGCTCGTGGGGCCGACCGCGCTCGCGCTGCTGAAGGACGACGCGGCGTCGATCGCGAAGATCCTCTTCGACTATGCGAGGGACACGTCGGTAGAGATCAAGGGCGCGATCGTTGACGGAAGGGTCTTCGACGCATCGCAGACCGAAGCGCTCAGTAAGCTTCCGAGTCGCGATCAGCTTCTGGCTCAGCTGATGAGCACGATGAACGCGCCGCTGCAGAACCTCGTCTACGCGATGAACGGGGTGACGCAGAAGCTGGTGCGTGTGCTTCAGGCGGTTGCGGACAAGAAGTCGGGAGAATAGGTATCCAATTCCCGTTCCGTCGGGACGGGTGGAGAGACGGCGTTAGTCTTCGAGAGAAGTGTTGCATGCTATCGCCGTTCAATACAGATGAAGGAGGAAGGTAATATGGCAGCACTCAAGCAGGAAGACATTCTGGAGGCCATTGCCAACATGAGCGTGCTCGAGGTGAGCGAGCTCGTCAAGGCGATGGAAGAGAAGTTTGGCGTTACCGCTGCGGCTCCGGTTGCAGTTGCAGCCGGCGTGGCTCCAGCCGCGGGCGGCGAAGCAGCTGCTGAGGAAGAGCAGAGCGAGTTCAACGTCATTCTGGCAAGCTTCGATGACGGGAAGAAGATCCCTGTCATCAAAGAGGTCCGCGCTATCACAGGTCTCGGCCTGAAGGAAGCGAAGGAGCTCGTTGAGGCCGGAGGCAAGGCTGTTAAGGAAGGCGTATCCAAGGACGAGGCCAACTCGATCAAGGAGAAGCTCGAGGCGGCCGGCGCCAAGGTCGAAGTCAAGTAAGCATCGAGTTCGGGCTTACGACGTACATACTACACGACTCACCATTGAGGACGGGACAAGAGTGCCTGTCTTCAATGGTTTCTGTATCTCTGGAGCGTGCTCCGGAGAGACGCTCGCCGCTGGTTGCGGCGCTGGGAGGAATACATGCTTGATCGGTTGACCAAGATCGAACGTATCACAGTTGGAACACAATCCACACAGGTAATGGACCTGCCCGATCTGGTGGGGATCCAGATCGCATCGTTCGAGAAGTTCCTCCAGCGCGAGGTCATGCAGCGCGGCGAACCGATCAACGAACAGGGGCTCGAGGAGGTGTTCCAGTCGATCTTCCCGATCGAGAGCCAGAACGGCGACATGCGGCTGGAGTACGACCACTACGTTCTGGACGAAGAGAACATCAAGCTCAGCGAGGCCGAGTGTAAGCAGAAGGGCCTGACCTACGCAATTCCGATCAAGGCGCGCATCAACCTGGTCTTCCTCGAGACCGGAGAGATCCGGCAGAAGGACATCTACATGGGCGACATTCCGCTCATGACCGACCGCGGTACCTTCATCATTAACGGCGCCGAGCGCGTCGTCGTCAGTCAGATCCATCGATCGCCCGGCGTCATCTTCTCGCACGAGAAGGGCGTCTACAGCTCACGGATCATCCCGTATCGCGGTAGCTGGCTCGAGTTTGAGATCGATCAGAAGAAGGAGCTCATCTACGCCAAAATCGACCGCAAGAAGCGGATCCTTGGGACCCTCTTTCTGCGGGCGCTCGGGTTCGATACGCGCGAGCAGATTATCGAGCTGTTCTACAAGACCGCCACCATGGAAGTCTCGGACAAGCGCGAGACGATGGAGGCGCTCAACGGACAGATCCTTGCCCGCGCGGTGTACGTGACCGAGGAAAGCTCCGAGGGTGAGGGGGCGACACGCAAGCTCTACAAAGCAGGCGAGAAGATCCACCCGCACGATATCGACGACTTGATCCACTCCGGTGTCACCGAGATCGAGGTGCTGGACGTCGCCAATCCGGAGAGCCTGCACTCGGAGATCATCCTCAACTGCTTCGAGCGTGAAGAGAGCAAGTTCACCCGTGACGACGCGGACGTGGACGAGCCCACGCGAGAAGACGCGCTGAGCGCGGTCTACGCGGTGCTTCTTCCGGGCGAGCCGATCACGATGGAGAGCGCGGAGAAGGATTTCAACAGCATGTTCTTCACCTCGCGTCGCTACGATCTCGGTCGCGTGGGTCGGTACAAGCTCAACAAGAAGTTCGACTATCCCGAGCCCACCGACAGTCATCTCCTGACCAAGGAAGACATCGTGAACACGATGGCCTTCCTCATCAAGGTGTACATCGGCGAAGCGAACGTGGACGACATAGACCACCTGGGAAACCGACGCATCAGAAGCGTCGGCGAGCTCCTCGCGAACAGCCTGAAGACCGCCTTCACGCGCATGGAGCGCATCGCCAAAGAGCGAATGAGCCTGAAGGAGACGGACACGATCAAGCCGCAGGATCTCATCTCGATCAAGCCGATCGTGGCGGCGATCAAGGAGTTCTTCGGTTCGTCCCAGCTCTCCCAGTTCATGGATCAGGTCAACCCGCTCTCAGAGCTGACGCACAAACGGCGTCTCAACGCGCTCGGCCCGGGCGGCTTGTCGCGGGACCGCGCGAGCTTCGAGGTTCGAGACGTTCACTACACGCACTACGGCAGGATGTGCCCGATCGAGACGCCGGAAGGTCCGAACATCGGACTCATCGTCAGCCTGGCAAACTACACGCAGGTCAACGACTACGGATTCCTCGAAACGCCGTACCGCAAAGTCGTGAAGGGCAAGGCGACGAAGGAGATCGAGTACCTCTCCGCCATGGACGAGGAAAAGCACTACATCGCGCAGGCGAACGCGAAGGTCGATCTGAAGACCGGGAAGTTCGAGAATCCGCTCGTGAGCGTGCGCCGCAACGGCGACTACACGACGAAGCCGCCCGAGCAGATCGACTACATGGACGTCTCTCCGAAGCAGATCATCAGCGTCTCCGCGTCGCTTATTCCGTTCCTCGAGCACGACGACGCGAACCGCGCGCTCATGGGTAGCAACATGCAGCGTCAGGCGGTGCCCCTCGTCTTCCCCGAGCCTCCTCGGGTAGGAACCGGCATGGAGGACAAGTGCGCGTACGACTCGGGCGTCCTCGTCAAGGCGAAGCGTGCCGGCGAGGTCGTGAGCGTGACCTCGCAGATCGTGCAGATCAAGCCGGACGATGCGAAGAACAAGGAAGACGTCGATACGTACATCCTCATCAAGTACCAGCGTACCAATCAGGATACCTGTTTCATCCAGAAGCCCGTCGTTGAGCTCGGCCAGAAAGTGAAGGCGGGGCAGGTCATTGCCGACGGTCCGGCAACACACCAGGGAGAGCTCGCGCTCGGCCGCAACGTGCTCGTCGGCTTCGTTCCCTGGAACGGCTACAACTACGAGGACGCGATCCTGATCTCGGAGAAGGTCGTCAAGGAAGACATCTTCACGAGCATCCACATCAAGGAGTTCACGGTAGACGTCCGCGAGACCAAACTCGGTCCCGAGAAGATTACGCGCGACATTCCGAACACGAGCGAGAAGGCGCTCGATCAGCTCGACGAGGAAGGTATCGTCCGCATCGGCGCGAAGGTCGGCAGCGGATATATCCTCGTTGGCAAGGTCACTCCCAAGAGCGAGACCGAGACGACGCCCGAGTTCAAGCTTCTCAACTCGATCTTCGGTGAGAAGGCGAAGGAAGTCCGCGACACCTCGCTCCGTGTCCCGCACGGCGTTGAGGGAACCGTCATCGACGTCCAGCGTCTCAAGCGCAGCGAGGGCGACGATCTCTCGCCCGGAGTCGATGAGGTCGTCAAGGTACTGATCGCCACGAAGCGAAAGCTGCAGGAAGGCGACAAGATGGCCGGACGTCACGGAAACAAGGGCGTCATCGCACGCGTGCTTCCTGAAGAGGACATGCCGTACATGGCGGACGGCACGCCTCTGGAGATTTGTCTCAACCCGCTCGGCGTTCCGAGCCGGATGAACCTGGGGCAGATCCTCGAGACGGAGCTCGGCTGGGCGGCATCGAAGCTCGAGGAGTGGTACGCCACGCCCGTGTTCGAGTCCGCGACGAACCAGCAGATCGCGGACAAGCTGAAGGAAGCGGGCCTGCCGGAGAGCTCGAAGTTGCCGCTCTACGACGGGCGCACCGGCGAGCAGTTCGAGAATGAGGTCATGGTCGGCTACATGTACATGCTGAAGCTACACCACCTGGTAGACGACAAGATGCACGCGCGCTCGACCGGGCCGTATTCGCTCGTTACGCAGCAGCCGCTCGGCGGCAAGGCGCAGTTCGGCGGCCAGCGACTCGGCGAGATGGAGGTGTGGGCGCTCGAAGCGTACGGCGCGGCGAACACGCTCCAGGAGCTGCTCACCATCAAGAGCGACGATATGAACGGTCGGGCGAAGATCTACGAGAGCATCGTGAAGGGGGAACCGTCGTCGAGTGCCGGCGTGCCCGAGAGTTTCAACGTCCTCGTGCAGGAACTGCGCGGACTCGCGCTCGATATCTCGATATGGGACGGGAAGGGCAAGCAGATTCCGCTCACCGAGCGGGACGAGGAACTCATCAACCGTCAGGGCAGCAACTTCTAATCGGGGGAATAATGAGAGACATTCAGGACTTCGACAATATCATGATCAAGCTCGCCTCGCCGGATCAGATCCGAGCGTGGAGCTATGGCGAGGTCAAGAAGCCTGAGACGATCAACTACCGAACGCTGCGCCCCGAGAAGGACGGTCTGTTCTGCGAGCGCATCTTCGGTACCACGAAAGAGTGGGAGTGCTACTGCGGCAAGTTCAAGAGCATCCGGTACAAGGGTGTCATCTGCGACCGTTGTGGCGTTGAAGTCACGCACTTCAAGGTCCGTCGCGAGCGAATGGGTCACATCGAGCTCGCGAGTCCGGTCTCCCACATCTGGTACTATCGCTCGGTTCCGAGCCGGATGGGGTTGTTGCTCGATCTCACGATCGCGGCACTCCGGTCGATTCTCTACTACGAGAAATACATCGTCATCGATCCGGGTGACACGGACCTCAAGCCGATGGAGCTCCTGTCGGAAGAGGAGTTCATGGAGGCGAAGGAACGTTACGGCATGAGCTTCTCCGCCGGTATCGGCGCGGAGGCGGTGCGCACGCTGCTCGAGAACCTTGACCTGGACGAGCTCTCGGTCGATTTGCGGCAGCAGATGATCGACAAGGGCGCCAAGGCGGACAAGCGGCTGCTCAAGCGGATTGAGATCGTGGAGAACTTCCGCGACTCCGGCAACAAGCCGGAGTGGATGATTCTCGACGTCATTCCGGTGATCCCGCCCGAGCTGCGACCAATGGTGCAGCTGGACGGTGGACGCTTCGCGACGAGCGATCTCAACGATCTCTATCGTCGAGTCATCAACCGCAACAACCGCCTCAAGCGACTCATGGCGCTCAACGCGCCCGACATCATCATCCGCAACGAGAAGCGCATGCTTCAGGAAGCGGTCGACGCGTTGTTCGACAACAGCAAGAAGAAGCGCGTCGTGAAGGGCGCGAGCAATCGGCCGCTCAAGAGCCTCTCGGACATGCTCAAGGGTAAGCAAGGTCGATTCCGACAGAACCTGCTCGGAAAGCGCGTCGACTATTCCGGCCGTTCCGTCATCGTCGTCGGTCCCGAGCTGAAGCTGCACCAATGCGGTTTGCCCACGAAGATGGCGCTCGAGCTCTACAAGCCGTTCATCATGAAGAAGCTCGTGGAGAAGGACGTCGTCTACAACATCAAGAAGGCGAAGACGCTCGTGGAGCAGGAGACGCCCGAGGTGTGGGCCGTCCTGGACGAGGTTGTGAAAGAGCATCCGATTCTGTTGAACAGAGCGCCGACGCTTCACCGCTTGGGAATCCAGGCGTTCGAGCCGGTTCTCGTGGGCGGGAAGGCGATCCGCCTCCATCCGCTCGTCTGTCACGCGTTCAACGCCGACTTCGACGGGGACCAGATGGCGGTCCATGTGCCGCTCACGCAGGCGGCGCAGATTGAATGCTGGACGCTCATGCTCAGCTCGCGAAACCTCCTCGATCCCGCGAACGGACGACCGATCGTGTTCCCCAGCCAGGACATGGTTCTCGGCATCAACTACCTGACGCGCCATCGCGACGGTGGTCGTGGCGAGGGGAAGGTGTTCAGCAGTCCCGAAGAGGTGCTGCTCGCGCTGGACGCGAAGAGTATCGAATACGCGGCGCTGATCAAGGTTCCATTCAACGGCGAGATGATCGAGACGACCGCCGGGCGCCTCATCCTCAACATGGAGCTGCCCGAGGAGATCGAGTACGTCAACGAGCCGATGGGCGACAAGGAGTTGCGGACGCTCATCGCGGACGTCTACGGCCGGAAGGGTCCCCACGTGACGGTGAAGTTGCTGGACGCGATCAAGCGTCTCGGGTTCCGCTACGCGACGCTCTTCGGCGCGACGATCGGTATTGACGATATCAAGGTTCCGACCGAGAAGGTCACCATGATCGACGCGGCCAACAACGAGGTCAGCGCGATCCAGAACCAGTATCTCCACGGTCATATCACGAACGAGGAACGGTACAACCGTGTCGTCGAGGTCTGGTCGAAGACCAACGAGGATCTGACGAACGTCATGATGAAGAACCTGAAGGAGGACAACTTCGGGTTCAATCCGGTCTACATGATGGCAAACTCCGGAGCGCGAGGTAGCCGCAGCCAGATCCGTCAGTTGGCCGGTATGCGTGGTCTGATGGCGAAGCCGTCAGGCGACATCATCGAGCTCCCGATCCGCAGCAACTTCAAGGAAGGGCTTTCGGTCATCGAGTTCTTCATCTCCACGAACGGCGCGCGGAAGGGTCTCGCAGATACCGCACTCAAGACGGCGGATGCGGGGTACCTCACCCGACGACTCGTAGATATCGCGCAGGACGTGGTCGTAACCGAGGACGACTGCGGGACGATCAACGGCATCGAGATCACCGCGCTCAAGGACGGTGAAGAGGTCGTTGAGACCCTCTCCGACCGTATCGTGGGACGGTACACGCTCGAGCGGGTCAGGCACCCCATTACCGGTGACATCATCGTTGACGTGAATGAGGAGATCACGGACGAGAAGTCCGAGGCGATCGAGGTCGCGGGCATCGAGAGCGTTCGGATCCGGACCGTACTCACGTGTGAGGCGCACCACGGGGTGTGTAGACGATGCTACGGCCGCAACCTCGCTACGAATAGCCCGGTAGAAATCGGCGAAGCCGTCGGTATCATCGCGGCGCAAAGTATCGGGCAGCCGGGCACGCAGTTGACGATGCGGACGTTTCACATCGGCGGTGCTGCAACAAAGACGAGCGAAGAGAACCGGACGTACCTTCGGTATCCGGTGCTCGTTCGCGAGGTGCACGGTAATACCGTAGAGCTCTCCACCGGAGCAAAGTTGCTGACTCGCAAGGGTACGGTAACCGTCGCCCGGATTCTCGAGCAACTCGAGATAGAGAAGAAGGACAAGCTGCAGGTCGGGGACGGCGACAAAGTCACGAAGGGTCAGCCGATCGTGAAGCGCGGCAAGGAAACGATCGAGGCCGGAGCGAACGCGTACGTTGCGGTCAAGGAGCCGGAAGGCCTTCTCCTCCTCGTTGCCCAGGACCAGCAGATCGAGGTCCGAAACGGTGCCGAAGTCTTGGTCTCTCCGGGCGATACGGTCGCCGCGGAGGAGCCGATCGCGCTCTTCGATCCGTTCAGCGAGCCGATCATCTGTGAGTACAATGGAACGGTCGAATTCAAGGACATCGTTCAGGGAACGACGCTCAAGGAAGAGATCAACGAAGACACCGGCAACGTTGAGAAGAAGATATCGGAGTTCACGCTCGAGAGCCTGCAGCCGCGGATCATCATCCGTGACGACTCGGGCGAGGAGCTCGCCACGTACTACCTGCCGGGATCCGCGTACCTCAACGTTGAACACGGCGAGAAGGTGAAGGCCGGCCGGACGCTTGCGAAGCTTCTCCAGGAGAGCGTGAAGACTCGGGACATCACCGGTGGTCTGCCGCGAGTGACCGAGCTCTTTGAGGCCCGCCGGCCGAAGAACGGCACCGTGCTCGCGCAGGTAGCGGGCACGGTCGAGTTCCGCCCCATCGTGAAGGGCAAGCGAGTGATCATCGTTCGTGACGAGTACGACCGTGAGTTCAAGCACCTCGTGCCGATGGGCAAGCACCTGCTCGTCCGACAGGGAGATACCGTTGCGGCGGGCGAGATGCTCTGCGACGGAGCGATCGATCCGCACGACATCCTGTTCATCCTGGGCGAGAACGCTCTGCAGGCCTTCCTCGTGAACGAGGTTCAGGAGGTGTATCGGCTTCAGGGTGTGAACATCAACGACAAGCACATCGGTGTCATCATCCGTCAGATGATGCGCAAGGTGGAGATCGTTGGCGTTGGCGATACGAACTTCATCTTTGGTCAGCAGGTTGACAAGTACAAGTTCCACGAGGAGAACCGGAAAGTGATGCGTGAGGGCGGTCAGCCTGCCGTCGCACGTCCGCTGCTCCTTGGAATTACTCGGGCGAGCCTCAATATCGACAGCTTCATCTCCGCGGCGAGCTTTCAGGAGACGACGCGGGTTCTCACGAACGCGGCGATCGCCGGCTCAACGGACCTGCTTCGCGGCCTCAAGGAGAACGTGATCATCGGTCACCTGATTCCGGCCGGCACCGGTATTCGCGACTACAAGAACATCAAGCTGTTCGACGAGCACCGCGACGACCTGGACGCGCACATGCAGCAGATTCTGGAGCAGCGAGCGCGTGAACGCGAGTTGGAGGAGCAACAGGCCAAGGAAGAAGCCGAGCTGCTCGAGCAGTAGGGCGATTCAACGGCGGCGCGAAAGCGCCGGGCGCCGTTGCGTGAAGAGTTGACATCACCGGAGCGCATTGGTACATTACGTGCTCACGACTACTGAAGGGAGTGTTCAGAAAGCATGCCAACTATAAACCAGTTGGTCCGAAGAGGCCGAAGGGCTATCAAGAAGGGAACGAAGTCTCCGGCGCTGGAGGCGTGTCCGCAGAAGCGCGGTGTGTGTACCCGCGTCATGACCTTCACCCCGAAGAAGCCGAACTCGGCGCTTCGCAAGGTCGCCCGTGTGCGGCTCACGAATGGAATCGAGGTCACGGCGTACATTCCCGGAATCGGTCACAACTTGCAGGAGCACTCCGTTGTTCTGCTTCGTGGGGGCCGAGTCAAGGACCTGCCGGGTGTGCGGTACCACATCATTCGTGGAGCCAAGGACACACTCGGTGTGGATGATCGGCGAAAGTCTCGTTCCAAGTACGGGACGAAGCGACCGAAGGCGTAGGTACGCAATGCCACGGAGACGTATTGTTCCGAGAAAGCCGACGATTCCCGATCCCCGATTCGGGAGCACAGTTGTTGCGAAGTTCGTGTCGCGCATGATGCTCGACGGTAAGAAGTCCGTCGCGCAGAACGCATTCTACGGTGCGATGGACGAGATCGAGCGGAAGGGCGACGCCAAGCCGCTTGAGGTTTTCCTCAAGGCGATCGAGAACGTGAAGCCGGTTGTGGAGGTGAAGAGCCGTCGCGTCGGCGGATCGACCTACCAGGTTCCGGTCGAGATTCGCGATTCGCGTCGTGAAGCACTGGCGATGCGGTGGTTGATCGCCGCCGCCCGCGCACGAAGCGGCCGCAGTATGAGTCAGAAGCTCAGCGGCGAGTTGATGGATGCGGCTAATCAGTCGGGTACCGCCTTCAAGAAGAAGGAAGATACTCACCGGATGGCCGAAGCCAACAAGGCATTCAGCCACTACAGGTGGTAGAGAGCCTGAAGAACCACCGGTAGCCGGTGGCGCGGCGGTTGTGATGCCGCAGAGTTCTTTCACAGCTTTGGTTGAGATCTTCCGTCTCAATCAGCGCAGACCAAACCGGTCGTCTCTCCCGGAGAGCTGGTTCAGCAGGACCGTCAGGCACGCGGTCCTGTGCTTACGAAAGTGCCGCGGGATGACAAGGTGGTCGCGACGTCTGAGTGGGTGAAATGCACCCGCTCGCTTCGCGTCTTTCGAACGCCGCAGGGCGTTCCGATCCCACCTTATTCATTCCACATCACAGAGTTCGCAAAGGATTCAAGCCGCCGCGTGTCGACGGTCGGAATCGCGAAGATAGAGTTATGTACGGACCACGGGTTCGTGGCAAAACCCAAGGAGGGCGTAATGGCTAAGGAGAAGTTTGAGAGGACGAAGCCCCATATTAACGTCGGCACCATTGGCCACGTAGACCATGGTAAGACGACTCTGACTGCGGCAATCACGATGATCAGCTCGCAGCGGATGGGCTCCGGAAAGGTCATGAGCTACGAGGAGATCGACAATGCTCCCGAAGAGAAGGCTCGTGGTATCACGATCAACACTCGTCACGTTGAGTACGAGAGCGAAGCGCGCCACTACGCGCACGTTGACTGTCCGGGACACGCCGACTACATCAAGAATATGATCACCGGTGCCGCTCAAATGGACGGTGCGGTGCTCGTCGTTTCAGCTCCTGACTCGGTCATGCCGCAGACTCGTGAGCATATCCTGCTCGCGCGCCAGGTTGGCGTGCCTGCGATTATCGTTTTCCTGAACAAGACCGACCAGGTCGACGACCCCGAGCTCATCGAGCTGGTCGAAGAAGAGGTTCGCGAGGTCCTGAAGGAGTACGAGTTCCCGGGCGACGAGATCCCCATCATTAAGGGGAGCGCGTTCGAGGCGATGTCGAATCCGGCGGACGACGAGAAGGTGAAGCCGGTTCTCGAGCTCCTCGAGGCGATGGATACGTACTTCCCGCTGCCGGAGCGCGCGGTCGACCAGGACTTCCTGATGCCGATCGAGGACATCTTCTCGATTCAGGGTCGCGGTACCGTCGTGACCGGGCGTATCGAGAAGGGCGTTGTCCACGTGAACGACAAGGTGCAGATCATCGGTATCCGGGACACGAAGGAAACCGTTGTGACCGGCGTCGAAATGTTCAACAAGCTCCTCGACGAAGGGCAGGCGGGCGACAATATCGGCGCGCTGCTGCGTGGCATCGACAAGAACGAGGTCGAGCGTGGACAGGTGCTCGCGAAGCCGGGTTCCATCACGCCGCACACGAAGTTCAAGGGCACGATCTACGCGCTGAGTCGGGACGAAGGCGGTCGTCATAGCCCGTTCTTCACCGGCTACCGTCCGCAGTTCTACTTCCGAACGACCGACATTACCGGAACGGTCGCGCTTCCCGAGGGCAAGGAGATGGTCATGCCCGGTGACAACACCGAGATCATCGCCGAGCTGATCCACCCGATCGCCATGGACAAGGGCCTTCGGTTCGCTATCCGTGAGGGTGGTCGAACGGTAGCCTCCGGCCAGGTCATCGAGATCATCGAATAGGGCGAAGGAGCCTCACCGAGAGGTGAGGCTCTTCTATCATTGGAGGCAGAATGGCAAGCGACAGGATCCGGGTTCGACTCCGTGGTTTTGACACGGAACTCGTGGACCAGAGCGCGAAGTCGATCGTGCAGACGGTGCAGAAGTCGGGTGCGAAGGTATCGGGCCCGATCCCTCTGCCGACGCGTGTGAACAAGTACACCGTTTTGCGCTCACCGCACGTCAACAAGAAGTCGCGTGAGCAGTTCGAGATGCGAACCCACAAGCGCTTGATTGACATCATGGAACCTACGTCCGCGGTGATGGACGCGCTGATGAAGCTGGAGCTCCCGGCCGGCGTTGACGTAGAGATCAAGCAGTAGGTCCGAGTCATTTCTCGGCGGCACAGGAAGAAACAATGCTTGGGTTGATAGGAAAGAAAGTCGGCATGACGCAGGTCTTCAACGAGTTCGGAGAGCTCATGCCCGTGACAGTGATCAAGATTGAGCCGAACCTCGTGGTTGATCAGCGTACGCCGGAGAAGAACGGCTACAGCGCCGTGGTTCTCGGAGCGTCGGACGTGAAGCCCACTCGGCTTACCGCTCCAGTCGTGGGACAGTTCAGGAAGAACGACCTTGATCCCAAGCGCCGGCTCGTGGAGATGCGCGATTTCGATCGAGAATGCTCGATCGGAGAAACGCTCGGCGTTGAGGTGTTCGAGAACTCCGCCTTCGTGGACGTGACCGGTACGTCCAAGGGT
Organism: Spirochaetales bacterium; assembly: GCA_046538735.1. Taxonomy (GTDB): domain Bacteria; phylum Spirochaetota; class Spirochaetia; order DSM-27196; family SLST01; genus SLST01. The sequence continues at coordinate 52,118 of JBKHII010000013.1, read as the reverse complement.
AAGGGCTACCAGGGTGTTATGAAGCGCCACGGATTCGGTGGTGGTCGCAAGACCCATGGTAGCAAGTTTCACCGCGCAAACGGATCCACGGGGCAGGCGGCGTGGCCGTCTCGCGTGCTGAAGGGCACCAAGATGCCCGGTCGCATGGGCGGTGTGCGGAGAACCGTGCAGAACCTGCGGATCGTCAGTGTGGACGCCGAGCGGCAGATGCTTCTTGTGGGCGGTGCGGTACCGGGCAACCGGGACGGATACGTTCTCGTGCAGGCGTCGAAGAAGAAGGGTTAAGAGATGGACGCGAAAGTCCTTTCGACAAAGGGAAAAGAGCTTCGATCGATCACTCTCTCGGATGCCGTGTTCGGTCGGGAAGTCTCGGACGGTGCAATCTATCACGCCGTTCGGAACGAGTTGGCGAACGATCGAGTCGGAACCGCGAAGACGAAGACTCGCGGCGAGGTCATCGGTAGTCGCAGGAAGCCGTGGCGGCAGAAGGGTACCGGACGCGCGCGGGCAGGTACGTATCAGAGCCCGGTGCGCGTAGGTGGCGGTGTCGCCTTCGGGCCGCGGCCGCGGGGTTACTCCTACAAGCTGCCGAGGAAGATGAAACGGGCCGCGATGATGAGCCTGCTGAGTCAGAAAGCCCAAGAGGAGAACCTCATCGTCGTGGAGGATTTCTCGATTGAGAGCGGCAAGACGAGGGATCTGGCTCAGATCCTTGGGCCGCTGACCGAGCAGGTGCGCACGGTTCTTGTTCTCGCGGATGATGACGCGATGATTAAGCGCGCGGGGCGCAACATACCGTGGCTGAAGTATCTCTCGTTCAATCGTCTGCGAGCGCATGATCTGTTCTACGGACAGAAGGTCGTCGTCACGGAGAGTGCCGCACGGAAGCTGAACGAGTTCTACGGCGGTGAGGAGTAAGGCATGGACGCGGATCAGGTCATCATAGAACCGCTGCTGACTGAGAAGACGAACCGGATGCGGGAAGAGCACATGTACGCCTTCCGCGTTGACCCACGCGCGAACAAGCTGCAGGTCAAGAGTGCAATCGAGACGCTTTTCAACGTCCATCCGACCGACTGTCGAGTTGTGAACGTGAAGGGAAAGCCGAAGCGGCTGCGATACCGGAAAGGGTACACGTCCGGCTGGAAGAAGGCGATCGTGACGTTGCCGCCCGGAGAGTCGATCGGCATCTTCGAGGGAGCTTGATATGGGACTGAAGGAGTACAATCCGAAGACGCCGGGCCTGCGATACCGGACGACGCTGGACTACACGGATCTCGACAAGAAGGAAGCGGAGAAGCGCCTTCGAAAGGGATCTGGTTTCGGCGCCGGACGCGATTCGGCCGGCAGAATCAGTGTGCGTCGCAAGGGTGGGCGCCACAAGCGGCTCTACCGAACCGTCGACTTCAAGCGCGACAAGGTCAACATTCCCGGCAAGGTCGTGGCGATCGAGTACGATCCGAACCGAAGCGCGAACATCGCTCTCATCGTCTATGCAGACGGCGAGAAGCGGTACATCCTCGCGCCGAGGGGACTCGAACGAGGCGCGACGGTGATCTCGGGCGACAACGCTGCGCCGACGGTGGGCAATTGCCTTCCGCTCGAAAGCGTTCCGCTGGGCACCACGGTTCACAACGTGGAGCTGCAGTTCGGCCGAGGCGGTCAGATGGCTCGATCTGCCGGAACGGGAGCCGTTGTCGTTGCGAGGGACAAGGATTACGTGACGCTGAAGCTCCCGTCGGGCGAGATGCGTCTCGTGTTCCGGCGGTGCAAGGCGACGATCGGTGTGGTTGGAAACGAAGACCACATGAACGTCAGCCTCGGGAAGGCCGGTAGATCGCGTCACCTTGGACGTCGTCCGAAGGTTCGCGGCGTTGTCATGAACCCGGTCGATCACCCGCACGGCGGTGGTGAGGGACGCACGTCGGGCGGCCGGCACCCGGTGAGCCCGTGGGGACAACCTACCAAGGGCTACAAGACCCGCAAGAAGCGGAAGTCGTCGAGCAAATTCATCGTCAAGCGACGGAAATAGGAGCGCGTCGTGTCACGATCAATCAAGAAGGGTCCGTTCATTGAGAAGAGCCTCTACTCGCGAGTAGTTGATATGAACAAGAGCGGCCAGAAGAAGATGGTGAAGACGTATTCGCGGACCAGCACGATCATACCTGAGATGGTTGGTCTGACGATCAGCGTATACAACGGCAAGACGTGGGTGCCGGTCTACGTGACGGAGAACCTCGTTGGTCACAAGCTGGGCGAGTTTGCGCCCACGCGTCTCTTCCGCGGTCACGCCGGAAGCGACAAGAAGGCGAGGAGGTAGGTATGGCGGCGACGACGGGCTATCGTGCGGTTGCCAAGTATCTGCTCGTTTCTCCCTTCAAGGTTCGACCGGTGGCGGACGCGGTGCGCCGACGTCCGTACGTCGAAGCGGTGGCGATTCTGGAGAATCTGCCGCAGAAGGGTGCGGGACTGATCAAGAAGGTTCTGAAGTCGGCGGCCGCGAATGCCCTGGTCCAGAACAAGGATCTGGACGAGGACATGCTCTACGTCAAGGAGCTCAGGATCGACGAGGGACCGCGTCTGAGACGCGTGTGGTTCCGCGCGCGCGGGCGAGCGGATCTCTTGCACAAGCGAATGAGTCATATCACGGCTGTCGTCGACGAGATAGGACGATCGGGGGAATAGATGGGACAGAAGGTAAACCCGTACGGCCTGCGACTTGGAATCAACAAGGGCTGGAGGTCCAAGTGGTACGTGGATCCACGTGAGTACGCGGATACGTTGCACGAGGACCTGAAGCTGAGGCGAATCCTCGACGGCCTACCCGAGACCCGGAACGCGGAGATAGCGGATGTGGAGATCATTCGACATCCGCAGCGGATCACCTTGATGATTCAGACCTCTCGGCCCGGCGTGATCATCGGGACGAAGGGCTCGAACATAGAGAAGATCGGTTCGGCGCTTCAGAAGGCGGCCGGCAAGAAGATCCAGATCAAGATCAAGGAAGTGAAGCGGCCTGAGACGAACGCTCAGATCGTCGCCTTGAATGTAGCGCGGCAGCTTCGGACTCGAAGCTCGTTCCGGCGGACGCTGAAGATGGCTATCGGCGCCGCAATGAAAGCCGGAGTTCCCGGGATCAAGATCCGGATCGCGGGGCGCCTGGGTGGGGCCGAGATGTCGCGTGTTGAGACGCAGAAGTCGGGTCGCATCCCGCTGCACACACTGCGCGCCGATATCGACTACGGATTCGCCGAGGCGAAGACGACATTCGGGACGATCGGCGTGAAGGTGTGGATCTTCAACGGCGAGGTGCTTCGAAGGGAATCGAAGGAAGACGCAGGGCTGCTCGTTCGAAAGGGCGGTCGTCAGCGTAGCGGTTCGAGGAGCGAGTAATGCTGAGTCCAAAGAGAACGAAGTTTCGAAAGAAGCAACGACGGGTGAAGCGGACGCTTCTCGGCGTCGCCACGCGCGGGAACACGATCTCCTTCGGCGAGCACGGGCTCGTGTCCGCATCGAACGGGTGGATCACCAATCGCCAGATCGAGGCGGCTCGTATCGCGATGACACGCCACATCAAGCGTGGCGGTAAGGTGTGGATTCGGATCTTCCCGGATATTCCCTATACGAAGAAGCCGGCTGAGACCCGGATGGGTAAGGGCAAGGGCGCTCCGGAGTACTGGGTTGCTGCCGTCCGGCCGGGCACGGTCATGTTCGAGATAGCCGGCGTGAGCAACGAGCTTGCGGAATCGGCCATGAAGCTCGCATCGAGCAAGCTGCCGATCAAGACGAAGTTCGTTTCGCGAAGGGATGTTGCCTGATGCGTGATTCATTCAAGGACTTGACGTTCGAGGAGCTTCTGCAGAGGCGCGAGGAGCTCAAGCAGCAGTACCGCGATCTGCGGTTCAACATGGTGGTTGGGCACGTAGACAATCCGCTGAAGAAGCGGACATTGCGGCGTCAGATCGCTCGCCTGAACACGTTGATCTACAACCACGCTGACGTAGCGAAGGCGGCGGAGGAATAAACGATGGCGAATACCGAGAATGTCCTGAAGCCCAGGAAGGGGCAACTCGTCTACCAGGGACGCGTAGTGAGCGACAAGATGGACAAGACCATCGTCGTTGAGGTGACCAATCGGGCGGTCCACCGGCTGTACAAGAAGTACATGACCGTCAGCAAGCGGTTGAAGGCGCATGACGAAGCGAACGAGGCTCATACGGGCGACACCGTTCGCGTCGTGTCGGCGCGACCGATGAGCAAGGAGAAGCGGTGGCGGCTTCTCGAGATCGTTGAGCGGGCACGTTAGAGGGTAGCGCGATGATTCAGATGAATACGTTTTTGAACGTCGCCGACAACAGCGGTGCGAAGCGAGTGCAATGCATCAAGGTGCTCGGCGGTTCGAAGAGAAAGTACGCCGGAGTCGGCGACATCATCGTGGTTGCCGTCAAGGACGCGCTGCCCGGGGCTCCGGTCAAGAAGGGAAACGTGGAACGTGCGGTGATCGTGCGGACCAAGAAAGAGTATAAGCGGTTGGACGGAACCTACATTCGGTTCGACGACAATGCGTGTGTCATCGTCGACGGCGCGCAGAACCCGAAGGGGAAGCGCATCTTTGGTCCGGTGGCCCGGGAGCTTCGCGATGAGGATTTCATGAAGATCGTGTCGTTGGCCCCCGAGGTTCTGTAGAGGAGCTTGAGCTGTGGCAAAGTATCGAATACGTAGAGACGATCAAGTGAAGGTCATAGCCGGCAAGGACAAAGGCAAAGTCGGCCGGGTGCTCCGTGTTGACCGCGACAAAGAGCGGGTTCTCGTTGAGGGAGTGAACCTCGCGAAGAAGGCCATGCGCAAGAAGCGTCAGGAGGATCGTGGTGGCATCATGGACATCGAGATGCCGATCCACATCTCCAACGTGATGCCCGTCACGAAGAGCGGTGAACCCACGAGAGTCGGGATGAAGGTGGAGGACGGCAAGAAGACGCGGATCGCTCGCAAGAGCGGTGAAGCGCTGTAGGTGAGAACCGATGGCAGAGACAAAGTACGTACCGGAACTGAAGCAGGTCTACCAGGGGCGAGTCGCACCGGAGCTCTCCGAGGAGTTCGGCTACAAGACGCCGATGCAGCTTCCCAGGCTCGAGAAGATCGTGCTGAGCATGGGTGTTGGCGAGGCGATTCAGAATAAGAAGCTTCTCGATGCCGCGGTAGCGGAGCTCGGATTGATCGCGGGCCAGAAGGCGGTCAAGACGAAGGCGAGGAAGTCGGTGGCGAACTTCAAGGTTCGGCAGGGAATGGAAGTTGGCGCTCGAGTGACGCTGCGCGGAAACCGGATGTGGGAGTTCCTCTACCGGTTGGTGAACGTGGCGCTGCCGCGGGTCAAGGACTTCCGGGGCGTGAACCCCAACTCGTTTGACGGTCACGGCAATTATGCGCTCGGCGTTACCGAGCAGATCATTTTCCCCGAGATCGACTACGACAAGATCGAGCGGATCAGCGGACTGAACATCGCGATCTGCACGACGGCGACGACCGACCAGGAAGCGAAGCGGTTGCTCGACAAGCTCGGCATGCCGTTCAGGAAGTAGGAGGCGACACCAGCGATGGCCAAGAAGTCAATGATAATCAAGTCTCAGCGGACTCCCAAGCACAGCACGCGCATCGTGCGGCGCTGTCGGGTGTGCGGACGCCCGCGTGGCTACATGCGCAAGTTCCAGATGTGCCGTGTCTGCTTCCGCAAGTACGCCAGTGAGGGAATGATCCCCGGCGTTACGAAGTCGAGCTGGTAGGAGAGGTGTATGAGCGTTTCTGATCCCGTAGCAGACATGCTGACGAAGATTCGGAATGCCGCCCTCGCGAAGTTCGAGAAGGTGGACATTCCCACGTCAAAGCTGAAGCTTGAGATTGTGAAGATCCTCAAGAACGAGGGTTACGTGAAGAACTTCAAGAAGGTCACGGAAGGCAATATGACCGTGATCCGGATCTTCCTGAAGTACGACGACGGCGGCAAACCGATCATCAAGGGGCTTGAGAAGGTTTCCACTCCGGGACGGCGCGTGTACTCGGGCTACAAGAAGATGCCCCGCGTCTTCAACGGCTATGGGACCCTGATTGTGTCCACATCCGAAGGGGTTACCACCGGACGGAAGGCGCTCGAGCGCAAAGTTGGCGGCGAGCTGATCTGTTCGGTCTGGTAGGAGAGAGTTATGTCACGAATAGGAGTACTTCCGATCGCAATTCCCAACGGAGTGACCGTCGACGTGAAGCCCGGGTTGGTCAGTGTGAAGGGCCCGAAGGGCGAGCTCTCCCAGACGTACTCGGACGAGGTGACGATCGAGGTACAGGACACCAACGTTGTCGTATCTCGCAAGAACGAGACGAAGGTTGCAAAGAGCAAGCACGGGCTGTACCGGAACCTCGTGAGGAATATGGTCGTTGGAGTATCCGACGGTTACACGAAGAGCCTCCTCATCAATGGCGTCGGCTATCGCGCCGAGGTGCAGGGGCAGGTTCTCGTGCTGAATCTCGGGTACTCGAACCCAGTCGAGTATCCGATTCCCGAGGGACTCTCGATCACGTGCGACGGACCCACCAAGGTGATCGTGAGCGGCATCAGCAAGCAGCGTGTCGGTCAGGTGGCCTCCGAGATTCGGTCGGTTCGGCCGCCGGAGCCGTACAAGGGTAAGGGCGTTCGGTACGAGGACGAGTACGTACGCCGCAAGGTCGGTAAGGCCGGCGTGAAATAGGGTAGGTAGATGAAGCGATTGATTGAGAAGCGCGCGCGACGAAAGCGCCGGAAGATGTCGATTCGTCGAAAGATCGCCGGGACCGCGGGGCGGCCACGGATGAGTGTCTTCAAGAGCAACAAGCACATCTACGTGCAGGTTATCGACGACACGGCAGGCCGGACACTCGTGTCCGTGTCGAGCCGGGGCGGAGACACGAAGGGCCTCAAGCCGACGGTTGCCGACGGCGAGAAGATCGGCCAGGCGATCGGCGCGCAAATGAAGGAGCAGAAGATCACCGAGGCGGTCTTCGACCGGAACGGTCATCTGTATCACGGCGTCGTGAAAGCGGTCGCCGACGGCGCGCGCAAAGCAGGGATAACGCTCTAGTAGGAGGCGGTCGTGGACCAGGAACGAGATTTTACGGAGAAACTGATCAAGCTGAACCGCGTCGCCAAGGTCGTGAAGGGCGGTCGTCGCTTTTCCTTCTCAGCGCTGATCGTGGTCGGTGACAAGAACGGCCGCGTTGGGTATGGATACGGAAAGGCGAACGACGTTGCTGAAGCGATCCGCAAGGGCGTGGAAAGAGCGAAGAACAGCATGGTCGAGGTCCCTCTCAGACAGGCGACCATCCCGCACTGGATACAGGGCGAGTTCAAGAGCGCGAAGGTGCTCATGAAGCCGGCCGCTCCCGGAACCGGTATCATCGCCGGCGGTCCGGTTCGGGCGGTCATGGAGGTCGCCGGGATCAACGATGTTCTCAGCAAATCGCTCGGCAGCCAGAACGCTGTGAATATCGTGAAGGCGGTGTTTCAGGGGCTCGAGAGCCTCATGGATGCCCGCAAGATCGCGCGGGGCCGGGGCAAGGCGGTGAAGGAGATGTGGGGCTAATGGCACACTTGCGGATCACCCTCGTGAGGAGCCCGATCGGCGCGCTCCCGAAGCACCGGAGCACGGTTCGCGCGCTCGGTCTCAGGAAGATGCATCAGACGGTTGAGAAAGCGGACAATCCCGCGATTCGGGGAATGGTCCGGAGCGTCAACCACATGATCCGGCTCGAGGAGATTGAGTAATGGCATTCCTGAAGCGCCCGGATGGGGCGACGAAACAGAAGAAGCGTCTCGGTCGAGGTCCCGGCAGCGGGAACGGTACGACTGCGGGCAAGGGAACCAAGGGTCAGAACGCCCGCTCCGGCGGTGGCGTGCGGCCCGGGTTCGAGGGCGGGCAGATGCCGCTCTACCGCCGTATCGCGCGGCGTGGCTTTTCGAACTACCCGTTCAAGCAGGAGTACACCGCGATCAACCTGTCCACCCTTGAGAAGAAATTCGCGAAGGGTGACACGGTGAGTTTCGAAACGCTCCGAGAGAAAGGCATCATCGGGGCGAACGAGCAGCTCGTGAAGATACTCGGCGAGGGAGATCTCACGAAGAAGCTCACCGTCTCGGGCCTCAAGGTATCCAAATCCGCGCGGGCGAAGATCGAGGCGGCGGGCGGCACCGTGGAAGGCGCGCCCGAAGGCCGCGCATCGGAAAGCACGGCTGCGGAGAAGGCCGAATCGCAGCAGAGCGCCCCGGCCGACGAGTCGGAGGCGGAGAGCGACGATACGACGAAGGATAGCGAGTAATATGGCGAGCAATCCGCTGGCTGACATCTTCAGGATCAAGGAACTCCGCGACCGAATCCTGTTCACTGTGGGCGTTCTCTTGATTCATCGTCTCGGTTCCCACCTGCCGATCCCGGGGATCAACGTGAGCGCGCTGCAGGCGTACTTCTTGACGCAGAGCGCTCAAGGCGGTCTCACGGTTACCGATTACCTGAACTTCTTCTCCGGCGGGGCGTTCACGAACTTCTCTGTCTTCATGCTCGGCATCATGCCGTACATCAGCATGACGATCATCATGCAGCTGCTGTTGCTGGTGTTTCCGAAGCTGAAGAAGATCTCTCAGGAAGAGGGCGGTCGCAAGCGGATTCAGAAGTACAACCGGTACGGAACCGTCGTTATCTGCGTCATCCAGGGGCTCGCGGTACGCGCGTACGCTACCACGATCTCGAACGCGATCATGATGCCGCCGGTTCTATTCACCTTCGTGGCGCTTCTGACCGTCACGACCGGAACGGTCTTCCTCATGTGGCTCGGTGAACAGATCAATCAGCGTGGTATCGGAAACGGTGTTTCTCTGATCATCTTCACGGGTATTGTGGCTCGAATGCCGCGCGGTTTCTGGACGCTCATCCAGGCCGTTCAACGCGACGATCTCAACCCAGTGTTCGTGATCGTAGTCCTGGGCATGTTCATCGGAGTGATCGCGCTCGTGATCTACGAGCAGCGCGGCCAGCGGAAGATTCCCGTGCACTACGCGAAGCGGGTAGTGGGTCGACGCATGTACGGTGCGCAGAACACCTATGTTCCGTTCAAGATCAATCCGTCCGGCGTTATCCCGGTCATCTTCGCGAGTTCGATCATCGTCTTCCCGCTGCAGATCGCCGAGAGCCTCGGAGCGAACGTGCCGTGGCTTGCGAGCTTCGCTCGGTGGTTCACCCCCGGCGGCGCTCCCTACCTGATCGCGTACACCCTGATGATCATCTTCTTTGCGTACTTCTACACGCAGGTGACGCTCAATCCGGTGGAGATCTCGAAAAACATCCGGGAGAACGGCGGATCGATCCCGGGTATTCGGCCCGAGAAGATGGAGGAGTACTTCACTCGCATCCTGAACCGCATTATCTTGCCTGGATCGCTGTTCCTCGCGTTCATCGCGGTGATTCCAACGATCCTGCAGCAGTTGTTTGGCTTCCCGCAGGAGGTAGCATTCCTGATGGGAGGCACGTCGCTGCTCATTATGGTTGGAGTCGATCTCGATCTGATGTCTCAGATCGAGGGCTCCTTGCGCATGCATCATCATGAGGGCCTGACCAAGCGTGGTCGGATCCGCTCTCGGAACCTGTAGGAAGGTGACGTATGAAAGTGAGAGTGAGCGTCAAGCCGATGTGCGACAAGTGCAAGGTCATTCGTCGCCGTGGCGTTGTGCGCATTATCTGCAGCAATCCGAAGCACAAGCAGCGACAGCGATAGGAGAGTAGTATGGCTCGTATAGCCGGCATCGACTTGCCGAACAAACCGGTCGCGATTGCACTGACCTACATTTTCGGGATCGGGCGATCGAGCGCCGAGGCGATCTGTGAGAAGACGGGTGTTGACAAGACGGCCCGTATGAATGACGTGACCGCCGAGGACATCAACAAGCTCCGGAACGTTATCGAGAACGACTACAAGGTCGAAGGGCGACTCAGGACGGAGACCTCGCTCAACATCAAGCGACTGATGGACATCGGTTGCTACCGTGGACTGCGGCACAGACGAGGCCTGCCGGTCCGAGGTCAGCGCACCCGCACGAACGCGCGAACGCGCAAGGGCCGGAAGAAGACCGTCGCCGGCAAGAAGAAGGCCGTCTAAGGAGTAGTCTGTGGCAAAGACGACAAAGAAGAAGAAGGAAAAGCGTTCAGTATTCGAGGGCAACGTCTACATCCAGGCGACCTTCAACAATACGATCGTGACGATCACGGACCTGACCGGCAACGGCATCTCGTGGGCGAGCGCGGGCTCTCTCGGCTTTCGCGGCGCAAAGAAGTCCACGCCGTACGCCGCTCAGACGACCGCCGAGACGGCGGCGCGCAAAGCGATGGACGTTGGTCTGCGCGAGGTGCATGTGTTCGTGAAGGGGCCCGGTGTCGGTCGCGAGTCCGCGATTCGGAGTCTGGGGAATCTCGGACTCTGGGTGAAAAGCATTCGAGACGTCACGCCGATCCCTCACAACGGATGCCGTCCGCGCAAGAGCCGTCGCGTCTAAGTAAGAAGGAGCATCTATGGCACGAAAGAACCTGCTGAAGGGTTTCAAGCGCCCGAAGGGCATCACATTCGAACATAGTGAAGTGAACCCGTTCTACGGCAAGTTCGTAGCCTATCCGTTCGAACGCGGCTACGGTACCACGATCGGTAACACGCTGCGCCGGATCCTGCTCTCTTCCATCCAGGGGTATGCGGTAACCGCCATCCGGGTTACGAGCTACGATGCCGAGGGAACCGCGCACGTGCTTTCGAGCGAGTACGAGTCGATTCCGAACGTGGTCGAGGATACTCCGGACATCATCAACCGGCTCAAGCAGCTGCAGATCTCGCTTCCGGAGGACACCGAGCAGAAGACGATCATCGTTGAAGCGAAGGGAAAGGGAACGCTGAGCGGTGCGGATCTGGAGGTCGACGATGCGATCGAGGTCAAGAACAAGGACCTCACGCTCATGACCATGATGGACGGCGCGAACGTGGAGATCGAGCTCCAGATCGATCTCGGTCGAGGATACGTGCCCGCAGAGATGAACGAGAAGTACATCGAGGTGATCGGGACGATCCCCATAGACGCCATCTTCTCTCCCATCCGCCGCGCGCGCTACGAAGTGGAGAACACCCGCGTAGGTCAACGGACGGACTACGATAAGCTCGTGCTGGAGGTCTGGACGGACGGGACGATCAAGCCCGAAGACGCGCTCGCCGAGGCAGCCAAGATCACGAAAGACCACTTCACAATCTTCATCAACTTCGACGAAGAAAACATCGTAGGCGACGAGGACGTCGATGAGGAAGAGGAACGAATCAGGCAGCTGCTGGAGACACCGGTCGAGGAACTCGAGTTGAGCGTTCGATCGAGCAACTGCCTGAAGAACGCCAACATTCGATCGATCGGCGACCTCACGGCTCGTACGGAAGAGGACATTGCGAAGACCCGCAACTTCGGTAAGAAGTCGCTTCAGGAGATCAAGGAGAAGCTCAACGAGTGGAACCTGAGCCTGGGGATGACCGACTACAGCCAGCTCCGTCAGGCTGTCCGGATGAAGAAGAAGAAGGACGAAGAGAATGAAGCATAGAGTTGGATTCAACCGGCTCGGCCGCAAGCCGGCGCACCGAAAAGCGCTCCATCGAAACATGGTCACCTCGCTCTTCAAGTACGAGCGGATTCAGACGACGAAGGCAAAGGCGCGAGAGATTCGACGAACGGCCGAGAAGATGATCACGCGCGCCAAAGTCGATAGCGTCCACAACCGACGCATGGTGGCTCGAGATATCAAGGACAAGGCGATTCTCGCCAAGCTTTTCGTGGAGATTGGTCCGCGATTCAAGAGTCGGCCGGGCGGTTACACCCGAATGCTCAAGGTCGGCCCTCGCGCCGGCGATGCGAGCGAGATGGTGCTGCTCGAACTCGTAGAGGAAGAGACGCAGGAGTCGCCGAAGTCGAAGAAGAAGGCGGGTTCCGAGGCGAAGCCGGCGCCGAAGAAGAAGGCGAAGGCGAAGGCGGAACCGGAAGCGAAGGAACCGGAAGCGAAGGAAACGGAGCCACAGGCGGCCGAAGAGGCTGCGCAGGAAGCGGCGACCGACGAAGAGAAGAAGGACGCCGAGTAGGCGTGACAGAACGCACAGGGCAGTTCGATGTGCTGCCGATACGGCCTCGCCTTGCGGCGAGGCCTTTTTTGTCGTGCGACCGGGACGGTCCAGCGAGCGATCTGTCACGCGAGTTGCCGATCCTGCCGATACTCAATACGATGAGCCATAGTTGGAGGACGCTCTTCCCGGTATGAGCGGAGCTCAGAAGATATCAATCAGTCTCCTCATCTCAGTTGTCGTTTTCAGCGTCCTCGCTGTGATCGCCTCGGTAGAGCGATTCCAGGTGCTCGAAGCGCGCTTCTACGTCCCGCGCGTGGAGGAGGCGGTACAGGAGCGGGCTCAGCGAGTATCGAGACTGTTCGACGAGTTCCACACCGCGAATATCGAGCGCTTCCGTCGGTTCACGAACGAGCCTGCCGTCCGGTCTGCGTTCCGAATCAACGCGTCTGCCGCGGAGATCCGGGAGCGGCGATACAGACTGGACTCGATCGAGCAGGAGCGATCGTCCCTGGACGTCGTACGCATCATCGACGTTGCAGCGACCGAGCTTCACTACAGCTCGGATCCGGACGACTTCACTGCCGAGGGGACCAGAAGGACATACCTGCGACCTGATCAGGTGGACGCAGACGAGCCCGTCTCGCTCGCAGCGCTCGCGTACTACGAGACGCTGCCCGAAGAGGACGCGCTGCCCGCCGGGGAAGCGCTTCCGGACGCCGAGATTCTTCTTGAGCCGGAGAACAATCAGTTCATCTACCGACTACCCGCGGTGGACACCGCCGGTGTACTCCAGGGCGTCGCTCTCTTCTACGTAAACACCTCCGATCTCCGCACGACTCTGATTCGGGACGGGCTCATCGAGCCCGGGAATGCCGTCAGGGTCGTTCGGTCGGGAGGAGCGCTCGTGAACGCTCCAGTCCGACTGGCGGCGGACCTCTCGAACGCCGTGAACGCGTCCTGGGCGGACATTGCCGATCTGGACGGCCGCGAGACGATTGCGACCGGAAACGGGGCTTCGGCACAGGCCGGCGACGATGGGCAGACGGTTGCGTTCTCGTACGAGGCGTTTGCGGTGGAGTCTGAGACGAACGGCCTCATCGTCTATCTCGAACCCTCGAGCCGCCTGGAGATGCCCCAGCTGCTCAAGTACACGCTGCTCGCCGGTGCCTTTCTGACGACATTCCTCATCGCCTTCCTGGTCCTCAACGTTCGGCAAGACGCCATCGTCGTAATCAAGGACCGCGTCAAGCGGTTCCAGATCAGCCTCTTGCGCGAGTACATGGAGAACCGCCAGGAGATCGATTTCCGGCGCTGGAAGTCGGAGCTCGAAGACAGACGCGATGAAGTCCGACGCGAGATTCGTCGCGGAATCGGGCGCGTGAAACCCACCGAGGAAGAGGAGGTCGACCGGCTGATCAACGAGAGCTGGGACGAGATCATCAGCGTGCTCAGCAGTCGAGCAGCCGAGCGCCCTGCGGTGTCGCTCGATGTGGACCGAATCGAAGAGATCGTGAACCAACTGAGCGAGCGCATCGCTCACATGAACGTGCAAGCACCGCCACAAGCAGTCGCGATTCCGCAGGCACCGGAGCAGGGCGCCACGCCTGCCCCCGCGAATGCCGCTCCCACCCCACCTTCTGAGTTCGCCGGTATGCGACCGGTGCAAGTCGAAGAAGTCGACGAGATTGAAGAGGTTGAGCCGGCCGAGGAAGTCTCGGAGGCTGAAGAGGCTGAGGACGTTGAGGACGCTGAGGAGGTCTCCGAGCTCGAGGAGGCTCCGGAAGCCGAAGAGGTCGAAGAGCTGAGCGAGCCCGAGGAGCTCAGCGACGCCGAGGAAGTCGAGGAGCTGATCGACGCCGATGACGCTGACGAAGCCGAGGAGGCCGACGAGCCGGAGGAGCTCAGCGAGCCGGAGGGAGTCGAGGAGCTCGAGGAGCTGATCGACGCCGAGGAGACGGAGGAGCCCGAGGAGGCGGACGAGCTCGAGGAGCCCGGCGAGCCCGAGGAGCTCAGCGATGCCGAGGAGCTGGAGGAAGTCGAGGAGCTGAGCGACGCCGAGGAGGGGGAGGAAGCCGAGGAGGCGGACGAGCTCGAAGAGCCCGGCGAGCCCGAGGAGCTCAGCGACGCCGAGGAGCTCGAAGAGCTCAGCGACGCCGAGGAGCTGGAGGAAGTCGAGGAGCTGATCGACGCCGAGCTCGAGGAGCTCGACGAGGAGGCGGAAGCCGAAGACGTCGGTGAGCTGGACGAGGCCGGAGAACCCCCCGGCGAGGCGCGCACTGGAGACGTGACGCTGGACACGCTCGATGAGCAGGCCGAGCTCGAGTGGCTGGCCGAGCAGGAGGTGCCGGAGCTGCCGCAGCCTGTCTTCGACGAGACCGAGATCCGTGCTAACGAGCGGCCGGCTCTCGAGGATGAGACGATTGGCGAGGCCGAGGAAGCGGAAGAGCCGGAGGAGGTTTCGTACTGGGACGAGACCGAAGGGCTGGACGAGGTCGAAGATGCCGAGCTCGTGGAGGAGCTCGACGAGCCTGAGTTGGTCGACTCCGTGGAGGAGATCGGGGAACCGGCAGGCCGGAGCGAGGTCACAGAGCGCGCCAGGACCGAGACGGGTGGCGTTCCGGACCAGGAAGAACTCGAGGAGCTCGAGCCCGAGGAGATCGGCGGAGATCCGGTGGCGCCCGAAGAGCTGCCGATGAGTCCCGGAGCGTCGACTACGTTCGGAGGCGGCTTCTTCTCCTTCGGTCGAGGGATTGAGATCCGGCTCCCGCAACCGCAGCCGGAAGAGGATCTGGAGGAGACGGAAGAGCTCGTTGCAGCCGAATCACCCGATGAGACCGAAGCCGATCCGGGAGGCGATTTCCGCCCCGAGAGCGACGAGCGGCGGGATCTCGTGCGGTTCACGGATGCGCGGGAGGGCGTCTACCCGGAGTATGAAATCGCACCGCTGACCGAGGTGCTTGATCGCCTTCACGTTGACCGGCAGGTTCTCGTTGAATCCGAGGGGATTGTTGAGATCGGCCGTGAGGCGTACGGTGATCGCGCGGGGCTTCAGGACCCAGAGATGCGCGATCTTGTCGACTCGGTCGTGGGAGAGCCCGAGGAGGGCGAAGGCTCGGGAATCGAGATCCTGTTCGGGAGCGGGTCGGACGAGCTGCTGCCGGGATTCGGCGGCGGAGACGATAGCAATCGGCCTCGTCGCAGGGCTATCGGAACGTCGGTCTTCCGGTTCACCGAGCAGGGCTTCGACTACGACGGATTTCTCCGAGGCTATGCGGACAACGAGGGAGGCGTGCTGAAGTCTCTCGTTCGCTTCACAAGACTCTGGAACGCTCGTATCGGGATGCTCTACGTCGCGTCCGAGCACGGGCTCATCCCATCGTACCAGCTCGGGATCGACCCGCATTGCGCGGAGTCTCTCGGGATCACGAAGAGCAGCGGACTCTTCCGCAACGTTCTTGCCAAGCGTCAGGTGCTCTTCATCAAGCAACCGCTGGTGGTCGTTGAGTACTTCCGTGGCCTCTGTTCATCGGAACAGCTTGCACTCTTCGAGCGTTCCTTGCTCATGCCGACGGTGTTTCGCGGCGAGCCCGGGTACGCGTTGCTCGGTATGCCGCGGTCGGTGGACTCGATGGAGACCGCGTTTCGGTCGATCATGCCCCACGTGTCACAGCCGCAGGGTGCCGCCCGGTAGCCACGCGGCGCGCAGCCTGAGTCAACCGTCGATCTGCTCCTCATTCGCGTCGGAATCCTCGTCCACGATCTCGCCTTCCGCAACGACGTGCGGGCGCAGGGCATCCGCCAATCCGTCAACGTCGTCTCCGGAGAGCGAGAGTGGGGGGAGGCCCGTGCGATCGAGTATCTCGCGTGCGAGCTCGTCCATCGACTCGTAGTGTGGCGGGATAGTCAGCAGCCGGTCGTCCTGTTCCGCGTAGACGTAGAGCTCGCGGTAGCCGCTGTCGCTCGTGTACCAACCCGCGTGCGTGATCTCGTCCCAGGCGATCTTGCTCTCCGTTCCCATCGTAGTGGCGCACACCATCCCCTCTTCCGACGTGCGAACGTGGCTCTTGATCGTGTTCGTGAAGAACTTCACGACGTGGTACGAGATGTAGCCTGCGACAGCAAGTGCCAAGAGCCCGAGGAGCGGATCGAAGAACACCATGACCGCAAAGGCAGCAAGCACGAGCAGCACTGCGATCGTAGGAAGGAGCAGACTCTTTGGGCTCCTCTTCAGCTCGAACTGATGAACCATGACCGAATGCTACCGCGCGGCCCGAGCCGCGGTCAACCTTGGCCCGGTTGGGCGAAGGTGGTACGATGCGGCGTGCAGATAATCGACGTGTATACCGACGGCGGATGCCATGGAAATCCCGGTCCGGGAGCGTGGGCGTTCGTGGTTCGCTCGGATTCGAGCGTGGTGGAGATGGCCGGGGGCGAGAGCCTCACTACGAACAATCGGATGGAGCTCGAGGCGGTCATCCAGGCCCTGCGGACGATCGCCGAGGAGTCGAACAGGCCACGGCGCGTGACGGTTCACACCGACTCGCAGTACGTGAAGAACGGGATCACAACGTGGATCAAGACGTGGCTCAAGAACGGATGGATGACGTCGGCGAAGAAACCGGTGAAGAATCGGGACCGCTGGATCCGGTTGCACGAGCTGGCGACGCTCGTGGGGCCCGAGTGGAAGTGGGTGAAGGGGCACGCAGGTGACGAGCTGAACGAGCGGTGCGACCGGCTCGTCCAGGAGGAGATCGGGCGCATCGAGCGCGCGCGGACCAGGTAGAGAAGCACCGGCCTCTTCTGCTGCGTATGTGGAAGCGGAGGCGCGAGTGACGATACTATCGTACGCCCCGGGCGGCTACCACGGGCACATCGTAACCGTTGAGGTTGACTGCCGCCTGGGCATACCGGGAATGGACATCGTGGGACTGCCGGCGAGCGAGGTGCGGGAAGCCCGGGAGCGGGCCCGCGTTGCGATTCGAAACAGCGGGTTCGAGTTCCCGCAGAAGCGAATCCTCGTCAACCTTTCCCCGGCCGATGTCCCGAAGATCGGAAACGGTTTCGATCTCTCGATCGCCGCCGCCATCCTGGCGAGTGCAGGGCAGCTGCGTTCTGTTTCTCACGAGCCGGTCATGGTGATCGGCGAGCTCCACCTGGACGGGACGGTCGGGTCGGTGCGCGGAGTGCTCGCCGCCGTCGCGGAAGGCGCGGACAACGGCGTTGCCGCCTTCGTCGTGCCGGCGACCAACGTTGATGAGGCGCGGGCGGTCGCCGGCGACCGCGTGGCGGGGATAGGCTCGCTGTCCGAGATGCCCGTAGCGATCGACCGAATCGCCACCGATGGTTCCCTCGCGACCGACTGCGAGGCGAGCGATGCGTGGGACACCTCGAAGCGCGCTGCGCTCCCGGCGGGCACGGGGGCGTTGACCGACTACGCGCAGCTTCGCGGTCTGAGCGATGTGAAACGCGTGCTCGAGATCGCGGTCGCCGGGCGGCACCACGTCCTCGTCGTGGGACCGCCCGGGGCCGGCAAGAGCGCGGCGATGTCGCTCGTGCCCACGATTCAGCCGCCGCTTTCCCGACGGGAGGCGGTTGAGGTCACGCGAATCCACTCGCTTGCCGCCGAGCCCGGACGTCCGGTCGGGCTGCTCCGGCATCGGCCCTTTCGTGCGCCGCACCACAACACGTCAACCGAAGGGCTGCTCGGTGGCCGCCTTCCGCAGATACCCGGCGAGGTCGCGCTCGCGCACTGCGGTACGCTCTTCCTCGATGAGGCGCTCGAGTTCCGCCGTCCGGTGCTGCAGGGTCTGCGGGAGCCGCTCGAGCATCGCCGCGTGCGCGTCGCGCGCGCGAGGGGCAACTACTGGTTCCCGGCCGCGCTCCAGCTCATCCTCGCGACGAACCGGTGTCCGTGCGGGATGCTCGGCCGCCGTGACCGCGTGTGTCTCTGCAGCGTCTCCGAGGTCGACCGCTACTGGAGGAAACTTGGCGGCCCGCTCCTCGACCGGATCGACCTCCGGCTCCCGGTCGCGCCCAAGCCGCTCGAGCAACTGCCTCCGACCGACTCGTCCGGTGAGATCGCCTCACGCGTTCGAGCGGCGGTTGCATATCGACGGTCGACTCGCGGCCAGGGCGTTCCGAACGCCTGCCTCACGGCGGAGTCGGCTCAGGTGGCGTGCTCGCTGACCGCGGCGGCGCGCAGCTCGTTCGCGCACGCGGCTAAGGCGTTCGGGCTCTCCACGAGGGCGTCGCTTTCGGTGCTGCGCGTGGCACGCACGATCGCCGATATCGCGGAAACGGCGCGTGTTGACGAGACGCATGTGCTTGAGGCGGTCTCGTACCGCCGGTACGGCGAGGTCCGTCCGTTGTGGGAGGCGGACGACTCGTAGCGAGTCCCGAGCCTTGGCACGTGCGATTGCCGCAGCTATATTGTGAGGCGAGGTCGCAATGAAGCTCTACAGTCGTGGTCAGTTGATTCTCTTCTCCGGCGCGACGGCGCTGATCGTGCTGTTGCTCGCGATCGGTTTCGGATGGATCGGCGGGGCGGACGAGTCGCGAGTTCAGGTTGCGACGCCCGACGTGGAGCCAAGCTTCCAGCTTCAGACCGGCACCGATTCGGACGGTGCCGTGATGCCGATCGGCCGGACGAGCGAGCTCACCGAGAGTGAGCTCGAGACGATCAGTGTCTTCGAGATGCGGAACGACGGCGTCGTGAACATCTCCACGCAACGTCTGACGCTGAACTGGTTCTTCGAGGCGGTCCCCGAGCAAGGGCAGTCGGGTTCCGGCAGCATCATCGACACGCGAGGCTACGTTCTGACGAACAATCACGTGATCGAGGGCGCTGCCGAGGTGAACATCACGCTCGCGGACGGCACTACGCTCAACGGCGAGATCGTCGGCGTGGATCCTGAGAACGATCTTGCCGTGCTCAAGTTCGATCCGGACGGCCGTGACTTGAGCACCATCCCGCTCGGCACGTCGGACGATCTGCGAGTGGGACAGACCGTGCTGGCGATCGGAAACCCCTTCGCGATCGGTCGGACGCTCACGACCGGCGTCATCTCCGGGCTCGGCAGGAGCATCCGCGGCTCGGACAGCTACATCATCAACGGTCTGATCCAGACCGACGCGAGTATCAACCCGGGCAATTCGGGCGGACCGCTCCTCGATTCGCGCGGCCAGATGATCGGCATAAACACGATGATCTACACGCAGAGCGGTGGCTCGATCGGCATCGGTTTCGCGGTCCCCGTGGACACAGCGAGGCGCGTTGTTCCCGATCTCATCGAGTTCGGGACCGTGCGGCGCGGCTGGATCGAGGTGAGTCCGGTCCAGCTCTTCCCGCAGCTCGTGCGATACGCACGCCTTCCGGTTGACGAGGGGCTCTTGGTCTCGCAGGTGCAACCGGACGGCAATGCAGCGGCCGCGGGGCTGCGCGGCGGAGACCCGCGGCAGGCGATTCAGAGCCGGGGTACGACGATCTACCTGGGAGGCGACGTCATCGTGGAAGTGGACGGCACCCGCGTGGCGACGCTCGCGCACCTGTTCGAGGCGCTCGAGGATACGAGACCTGGGGATACCGTGAGCATCGTCTACATCCGCAACGGCCGTGAACGGGAGACCGAGATCACCCTCGTGGATCGCCCGAGCCGGCTTCGACTGGACTGAGCGGGGGAGATCCATGGCACGACCCTTTCGCGTTGCCTCCGACTACGAGCCGGCGGGCGATCAAAGCGCGGCAATAGAGAAGCTCGCGGCAGGCGTGGAGGCCGGCCGGCACGCGCAGACGTTGAAGGGCGTGACCGGATCGGGCAAGACCTACACGATGGCCAAGATCATCGAGCAGGTGCAACGCCCCACGCTCGTGATCAGTCACAACAAGACGCTTTCCGCTCAGCTCTTCCGTGAGTTCAAGGAGTTCTTCCCGGACAACGCGGTCGAGTACTTCGTCTCGTACTACGACTACTACCAGCCCGAGGCGTACGTTGCGAGCCGCGACTTGTACATCGAGAAGGATGCGTCGATCAACGATGAGATCGAGCGCCTGCGGCTCTCCGCTACGACGAGTCTCCTCGAACGGCCGGACGTGATCGTCGTGGCCACCGTTTCGTGTATCTACGGCCTCGGGAGTCCGCGTGACTACCGCGAGATGCGGTTGCGCCTCGACTCCGGTTCGGACGCCGATATCTCGCGGATCCGCCGGAAGCTGATCGATCTCCAGTACGAGCGTAACGACGACGTGCTGCAACGCGGCAGATTCCGCGTTCGCGGCGACGTGATCGAGATCTTCCCCGCGTACGCCGAGTTCGCGTATCGCGTGGAGATCGACTGGGACGAGATCGCGTCGATCCGTACCTTCAATCCGGTGTCCGGCGAGGTCCTGGAGGAGCTGGACGTCGCGATGATCTACCCCGCAAAACACTTCGTGATGCCGCAGGATCAGATCCGGACCGCGATCGATCGCATCAAGGAGGAGCTGGACTCGCGCCACGAGGAGCTGCTCAGGCAGGAGAAGCTCGTTGAGGCGCAGCGCCTCAAGAGCAGGACCGAGTACGACCTCGAGATGATGCACGAGATGGGCTACTGCTCGGGGATCGAGAACTACAGCCGTCATCTCAGCGGCCGGGGCGAGGGCGAGCGGCCGGCGGTGCTCCTTGACTATTTCCCCGATCGGTTCCTCGCGTTCATCGACGAGAGTCACGTCACGGTTCCTCAGGTCCGAGGTATGTACGCCGGCGACCGGAGCAGGAAGCTCTCGCTCGTGGACTACGGGTTCCGGCTGCCCTCGGCGCTCGACAATCGACCGCTGGTGTACGAGGAGTTCGAGTCACTGCTCGATCAGGTCATCTACGTGTCCGCCACGCCCGGCGACGAGGAGGTGGAGAAGAGCGATCAGGTCGTAGAGCAGGTCATCCGCCCGACCGGGCTCGTGGATCCCGAGATCGTCGTGAAGCCGAGCGAGGGGCAGATCGAGGATCTGTACGCCGAGATTCGCAAGCGCGTGGAGGCGAACGAGCGCGTACTCGTGACCACGCTCACGAAGAAGATGTCCGAGGATCTCACCGACTACCTCTCGAACCTCGGGCTGAAGGTCCGCTACCTCCATTCGGAGATCGAGACGATCGAGCGCGTTGAGATTCTCACCCAGCTGCGGCAAGGAACGTTCGACGTGCTTGTGGGCATCAATCTGCTCCGGGAGGGGCTCGATCTTCCCGAAGTCTCGCTCATCGCGATCCTGGACGCCGACAAGATCGGGTTCCTCCGGTCGGCCACCGCGCTCATCCAGACGATCGGTCGCGCGGCGCGCAACGTCAACGGAAGGGTCATCATGTACGCCGATCGCATGAGCGACGCGATGTCCGAGGCGATCCAGGAGACCGAGCGCCGGCGCGCGATCCAGCTCGAGTACAACGAGAAGCACGGGATCACGCCGCGTTCGATATCGAAGGCGATCAGGGACATTCTCACGCGCGAGAAGGAGGAGCAGCGCCGGAACGAGCAGCAGTCGATCGAGCTCCTCAAACAGGGCTACAACGTGATGGTTCCGTCGCAGCGCAAGGAGCTGATCAAGGTCCTCGAGCGCGAGATGCTCGAGCACGCGAAGAACCTGGAGTTCGAACAGGCCGCCGTCATCCGGGACGAGATCGAGAAGGTGAAGAGCATCGGGGCGACGTAGCGTCGCGCCCCGGGAGCTATCGCGCCCGGAAGAGGACGAAGTCGACCGCGCCGCCGCTGATGCGGGGCATGAACTGGTACTCGTCGCCATAGCGGGACGCGAGATCCGGATTGGCGGCGGCCGCCACTCCGTGGGCGGCGTGGAGGTACGCCTCGGTTGTCGTCACCCAGCCGTCTCGGTTCCTGTCGGCGTGCTCCGGTGCTTGCAGAAAGAAGTGAGTGAACGCGCCGTTCGGCAGGCCGAATTCGCTTCCTTCGTAGGAGAGATCCTGTTCACCGGCGGCGGAGATGACTATCGCGAGTCGCTCGGTGACATCGCTCTCCGTGTCCGGGTCGAAGTAGAGCGTGACCGCGTTCACGATGTCCGGCGCCGAGACACCACCGGAGTCGCCCGCGTAGCCTTGCGGGAGCGCGTCCACGGAGGTACCGCTTCCGAGGAATCCTCCCGAGTGACACGAGTCGAGCACGACGACGCGCTGCTCTGATCGGACTGTGCTCAAGAGCTTGGCGAGCCGATCATCGCTCACGATATCGTTCTCCGACCCGATCGGGTCGCCGTATGGGTCGGCATGGTGGAGGAAGATGAACTCGGGCATGCCGCCGCTGCCGATCGGCTCGCTGTCACCGTATTGCTCGGCGTTTGCTTCGATGAGCTCCTGGAGCGGCGGGTTCCCCTCGTACTCCCGTTCCATCCCGTCGCCGTAGCCGTGCCCCGCGAAGTAAAAGAAGAACCGCGAATCGGGCTCGGCAATCTCGCGGAGCTCGGCGAAGTCGGCTTCCAGGTTCGCACCGGTTGCGGCTTCGTTGATTCTGGGCCCGTCCGAGACGAGATGGTAGCCCTGCGACTGCAGCATCTGAGCGATCGCCTCGGCATCGTCGTCGGGCTGCGCGAGATCATTGATCACCTCGTAGTCCGACACGCCGTAGACGACGGCGTAGCCGGTCGGCAGCGACTCGAACGCGCCGCAACCGAAGAACGCCGCGCATACGAGCGATCCGACGGCGGCGAGGCGAGCCGCTCGGCGCGTGCGAGCCCGGCCGGTGGCGAGAGTGGTTGAGTTCGGGGGGGCTTTCAGGCGGCGAGACCCGATCCGGTGCGTGCGCCCAATGCGACGGCTCATTGCCAACCAATGTATGACTAGGGAGGTGATATTTCCAGTCCCAGTCGACCCGATATGCCAACGCCTCCTGAGATCGTGAGGTCGGCTCGGAACTGCCGGAAGATCGGGACCGACCAGTCGATGTACGCCGAGTCGCCCACTCGAAGGCGGTAGAGCGGCGCAACCTCGATCTCGGGATAGAAGAGGAGGCGTGTCGTCATCGCGTAGGAGGCAGCAACTGCGCGTACCGCGAGCGCCGCGCCGGCGCCTCCCGGTGACCGCCACGCGCCGGCGAGCCAGATGGTGCGCGTGGCGAGCCCGCGGTAGAGGGAGCCGTCCTGCACGAGCGCGCTTGCCGAAACGGAGCCGACGGCGAGTCCGCCGGAGAGCGTGACCTCGTTGGCGGCACGATTCCGCGCGGAAGGCGCGTGGAGACTACCGTCGGTTTCCCCAAAGACCCACGTGTGGTCGAACCCGAGCGCGATCTCGCTCAAGAGTTGCGCGCCGACGTTGAATGGAGTAACCTGAACCACCAATGCGGTCTGCCGGCTTCCCGCCGTCACCGCTATGTCCGCAGCGAGACGAGGCACCGCCAGCGCGGCGAACACAACGAGAATGGCAATACGCTTCACTATCCTGCAGCATGCACGGCCGTTCGCGGCCGGTCAACCTACTCGTTTGCGCGGTTCCCGCAGACTCGCGCTCGTGGCCGCGGCGATCGCGGTTGCGATGCTCGCCTCGTGCGGAGAGGAGCCCGGTGGACCGGAGGTGGAGATGCCGGCGACGCCCGTGATCGTGCTGCGACCGACGTGGGCGGTCGTCACCGAGGCTTACGTCCGCTTGCGCGCCGGACCGGAAGGCGGCGCACCGATTTCCGGCCACCTTCGCCGGGGCGACGTTGCGGAGATCACCGCCATCAATCCCGCCGCGGAGCAGGTGGACGGAGAGAGGCGTCATTGGTACGAGCTCCGGAATGAACAGGCGTCCGGATGGGTGACGGAGGACACCCTCGAGGCGTATAGCTCCGAGTACCGTGCCCGGCACGCATCCGCGCAATTGGGGACGGGAGAGTAGTCATGGATACGGTTCTGGACCTCGTTCCGTACGTGGTGCCTCCTTTGGTCGGCGCCGTCATCGGCTACGTCACGAACGCGCTCGCGATACGGATGCTGTTCCGGCCGCTTACCGAGAAGCGGGTGTTCGGGATACGGATTCCGCTCACGCCGGGCATCATCCCGCGACAGCGATCGCAACTCGCGCACAGCATCGCCCGCATGGTTTCCACCAAGTTGCTCACGGAGGATGTGCTGCTGTCCCGCCTCAACGATCAGGCGTTCGGCGACGTGGTCGTGTCCAGCGTTGGGCGGTTCACGAGCGACATCCTTGATGGGAGTCCGGGCGAATCGGGCGGTGCCGAAGACGCGACGCCCGAGTCCGACGTGCGCGGCACAATCGCTGAGGCGGCGCAGGGACTCCTGTCGTCCTACTTCCACTCCGACGCCTTCTCGTCGGTCGTTCATCGTGTTGCCGAGACGATCGCGCACGGAGCGCTCGAAATGCGTGCGGATCAGGTCCTTCCCCAGCCCGAACGGCTCGCCGAGCTGGTAGACGGCGCGGTCGTATCGCTCGCCCAGGGTCCGACTGCCGCGGCTGCCGAGCAGGCGGTTCAGCGGTGGGTCGCGAGTCACCTCGAGCGCGATACGCCGCTCGCAGAGATCATCGGCGAGGAGTCGATCGACCGGCTCGAGGGGGTGGTTCCCGGCGTTTACGAGCCGGCGCTCGAAGCGCTCGTCGCGTTCCTGCGCGAGCCTGCGACTCGTCGTGAGCTGTCCGTACACGGTCGGGATCTTCTCAACAGAGTCCTGAAGCGACTCAACATCTTTCAGAGATTCCTCGTCTCCGCGACGCAGTACGACCGCAACTTGAGCGAGAGCATGCCGGCGATCGTGGACGATGTCATCGCGAGCGCCGAGCGTGCAGGGCGAAATCTGGAGAACCGCGATCGCCTGATCAAGTCGGTCCGGGAGGAGATTCGGAAGCTGGGTCGGACCGGTATCCGGACGCTCCTCGACCGGTTCGGTCTTCACGCGGAGAAGCTCGTCACGCGCCTGTTCTCCCTGGCCGTGGAGCTGCTCGGGCGCGACGACGTTCGTAGCCGTATCGGCGACGGAGTCGCACGATTCGTGGACAGTCACCGGGAGCGGACCCTGGGCGATCTCGTGGGCAGCCTCCTTGGGCTGGACGCGGGCGAGCTCCCGGAACGCGCGGTCGCCGTCGCGGACGGGTGGATCGCGAAGGAGGGGAACGCGGATCGGCTTGCCGAGCGCGTGGTGGAGTTCGCGACGAGGTACCTCGGCAGGGCCGAGCGCGAGCCCCTGAGACGGATTCTGCCCTTGACTGACGACCAGAAGACCCGCATCGACCGGTTTCTCGGCGATCGACTTCTGGTTCTCGTGAAGCGCCGCGTGCCGGAGGTGATCGCCGGGCTCGACGTCTACTCGATGGTGGTCGAGAAGATCGAGGGCCTGGACATGGAGAGCGTGGAACAGCTGCTGCTTATGGTGATCGCAAGGCACCTCAAATGGATCAACCTCTTCGGCGCGTTGCTGGGAAGCCTTATCGGGGGAGCGCAGGTCGTCCTTGGAGTGCTCATGTGAGTCAAGCGTCCGGCGGCGGCGTCTCCTGTGGTATCCGAATCGTGAAGGTGCTGCCTTTTCCGAGGACGCTGCGAACGTCGACCTCTCCGTGATGCGCGAGGGCGATGTGTTTCACGATCGCGAGCCCGAGTCCCGTTCCGCCGAGCTCTCTGCTGCGTGCCCTGTCCGTGCGATAGAAGCGTTCGAAGACCCGGGGAAGATCCTGAGACCGGATACCGTGTCCCTGGTCGCTTACCTGGATCGTGAGCTGATCGTCCGTTGTCTCCACGGCGATCTCCACGTGGCTGTTCTCCGGGGAGTACTTGATCGCATTGTCAAGGAGGTTCACGAGCGCCTGCTCGAGGAGGTTCGGGTTTCCCCACGCGGTTGAGTTTCCCAGGACTGAGTGCGAGATTCGGATCAGCTTCTCCTCCGCGCGCGGTCGGCACACCTCCAAGCTCGCCTCAACGAGCGTGTGGAGCGGGAAGCGGTAGAACGTGACCCGTTGGTCGTCCTGCTCGAGACGCGAGAGGCTCAGGAGATCCTCGATGATGAGATGAAGGCGGTTCGTATGGTCCAGGATGATCCTGAGGAACCGCTCGGCGTGGCTCGGGTCCGAGAGCGCGCCGTCCAGCAGCGTCTCAACGAAGCCCTTGATCGACGTGATCGGAGTCTTGAGCTCGTGACTCACGTTCGCGACGAAGTCCTTCCTCAGCTCCTCGAGATGCTTGATCCTCGTTATGTCGTTGAGGACGAGGAGCGATCCCGTTGGCCTCGGGTCACTCTCCCCTCGCAGCGGCGTGGCGTGGACCTGAACGTGGATGGGCCGCTCCCGATAGAGCGTGACGGTCCGCTCAACAGGCTCGTCGCTGTCGAGCGCCTGACCGGCGAGCTCGTCGAGTTGAGCGTTCCGGAGGTACTCGATCAGCGTTCGGCCGCGTGCGATCGCCGGCGCCGCTCCGAGGAGGCGTCCCGCAGCCTCGTTCATTCCCACGATACCGCGGTCCTCGTCGAGGACGACGACGCCCTCGAGCATGCTCGAGAGAATCGCCTCGAGCTGGTTTCGTTGGTCGCTGATCGCCTGAATCCGGTTCCGAAGCTGCTCGGCCATGAGGTTGAGGTCGCTCGCGAGTTGCTCGAGCTCGGGTGGACCCTCCGCGCGTAGGACGGCTTCCAGGTCCCCGCGGGCGTACCGTCGCGCCGCGCCCTGGATCGCGTAGATCGGCTCGTTGATCCACCTCAGCACGCGGCGGATCAGGAGGGCGAGCGCCAGTGTGAAGAGCGCGGCAATCGCCACAATGAGGAATAAGGTAGCTCGCGTGCCGCGGTCCATACGCTCGTAGGCGCGCGTCACGTAGATGTAGAACGTCTGGTCTCGTTCAACACGCAGGGCGCTCAGCGCCCATGAGAATGCGCCGCCCGGTGCGTTCCTGCGTTCGATGCCTGATACGGGCAACGCTCGCGGATCGATCTCGGCGAGCGAGAGGGGAAGGGGCGGGTAGTCGGTGACTCCGGCGACGACGCTGCCGTCCGCGCGCACGACCGTGATAGTCGCTCCGGGCGTTCGTCCGCCCGCGAAGCTCAATGACGTGGCATCTTCGCGGACGAGCTGGACCGGTACGACCGACGAGGCGAACTGCGCGAGCTCCTCGAGCTCACCGAGAACCCGCCGGCGAGCCCCTTGCGAGAGTGCCGCTGAAGCAACAACCGCGAGGACACCCAGTCCGATCACGACGCTCATGAAGTAGGAGGTGTAGACGCGCGAACCGAGGGTCCGTTTCATCTACTCCGCCAGGAGACGGTATCCAACGCCCCGGACCGTCTGTACGAGCTTCCCCTTCGGTCCGAGTTTCTTTCGTAGCCCGAGGATCTGGACGTCGACCGAACGCTCGGTTACCGGATAGTCCTTGCCCTTCACCGTATCGATGATCTTGTTTCGAGAGAAGACCCAGCCGGGATTCCGGCCGAGAAACAGGAGTATCGCGAACTCGGTTGCCGACAGGTGTATCTGCTCGCCATCCATCCAGACCTCGTGGCGAGCGACGTCTATCGTGATGCCGTGGACCGTAATCGTATCGTCCGAGCCGGCGGATCCGGCGTCCTCCCGTCTGCGAAGGATCGCGTTCACCCTGGCGACGAGCACCTTGGGGCTGAACGGTTTCGTGACGTAGTCGTCCGCCCCGACCTCGAGACCGGTCACGATGTCGATGTCCTCGGCCTTCGCCGTCAGCATGAGTATCGGTATCGAGCGGGTTGCCTCGCCCTTCTTGAGGCGCCTGCACACTTCGACTCCGTCGAGGCCGGGAAGCATCAGGTCGAGGATGACCAGATCGGGCTTGAGCCGGGCCGACTGAGCGAGCGCAGCTTCGCCGGTGTCCACCGTGAAGACCGCGTAGCCGTCTCGCTCCAGATTGAACCTGATGAGCTCGAGTATGTCGTGTTCGTCGTCTACGACGAGTATCCGCCCGCGCGCCATCTTGCCCGTCTCCCTCTATGTGTTGAGCTCCACGTGCTCGCCGGTCTTCGCGAATATGACCCACTCGCACATGTTCGTGACGTGGTCCCCGAGCCGCTCGAGGAATCGATTGAGGAACATGAGCTCGACTCCGTGCTCGATCCACTCGGGGTGATCGCGCATCGCTTCCAGGAGGGTCCGGTACAGGTCCTTATGCGTGCGATCGATCGTGTCGTCTCTGGCGGCTACCTCTCGCGCCTTCTCGGGATCTTGCTCCACGTAGGCGGTCAAGGAGTCGTGAACCATCGACCCGCCGAGATACGCCATGCGCTCTATGTTCGGAAGCGCCACCGCCACGAGATCGGCCGGAAGCCTACCGACGACTCGTGCAACGTGGCGAGCGTGATCGCCGATGCGTTCGAGCTCGGCGCCGACTTTGGTCGCGGTAATCAGCTCGCGGAGGTCGGTAGCGACGGGCTGCTCGAGCGCGATGATCTGCGTGCACTCGTCTTCGATCCTCATGTGGAGCTCGTCGATCGGCACATCCTCTTCTATGACGCGCCTCGCGAGCTCGGCATCGTCCGTCTTGAGCGCCTCGACCGCCTTGTTGATCGCCTCCTCAACGAGCGCGCCCATCTTGAGAATGGATTGGTAAAGGCTGTTCAACTGCCGATTGAAGGCGATTCTTGTTTCCATGCGTGACCCCTTCCGTGTGGAATCGTCCGGTCATCAACCGAAACGTCCAGAGATGTAGGCTTCCGTGCGTGCCTCCTTCGGGTTGAAGAAGATATCCCGAGTCGTTCCCGTCTCAACAATCACTCCCTCGTAGAAGAACGATGTCTGGTCGGACACGCGGCCGGCCTGCTGCATGTTGTGCGTTACGATGACGATTGTATAGCTCTTCTTCAGCTCGGTCACCAAGTCCTCGATCTTCGATGTGGAGATCGGGTCGAGTGCGCTCGTGGGCTCGTCCATGAGAATGACGTCGGGCTCGACCGCAATCGCGCGGGCGATGCAGAGTCGCTGCTGTTGCCCGCCTGAGAGTCCGAGTGCCGGTTTGTGGAGTCGGTCCTTTACCTCGTCCCAGAGCGCAGCTTGATGCAGGCTCTGCTCGACTACCTCCTCCAGGTAGCTCTTCTTCTTGTGACCGTGGATGCGCGGGCCGTACGCGATGTTGTCGAATACGGTCATGGGAAACGGGTTCGGCTTCTGAAACACCATACCGATTCGCTTTCTGAGCTCGATGACGTCGTAGCTCTGGTAGATGTCCACCCCGTCGTACAGAACCTCGCCGTCGATGCGCACGTAGTCGATGACGTCGTTCATGCGATTGAGAACTCGCAGGAACGTGGATTTCCCGCAGCCCGACGGACCGATGAGCGCCGTCGCTTCGTGTTCGGCGATGTCCATGCTGACCTTGCGGAGCGCCTGAAAGTCTCCGTAGAAGAGATCGAGGTCACGAACCCGGAACTTGACGTGTTGCGAGCCGGGGTCGCCGCTCGGTTCGTTCGGGTGAGCGTCCGCCATGCTGTCGCGGACGTTCACGAAGCTGCCCTCGGCCCCGAGGCCGGTGCTCTGCGTGTTTCTGCCGTCGCCGGTGTTGGTATCGCTCATGAGTGTTCCCCTATTGGCCGGCGGCCCGATTGAGCCGGCCGATGAGTTTCGTCGTCGTGTAGTTGACGAAGAAGACGATCACGACGAGGATCGTCGCGGCCGCGAACGCGTTCGGCAACGAAACGTTCTCGCGAATAAGCATGTAGAGGTGCACGGTCAAGACTCGGATCGGGGAGTTGAGACTCCGGATGAGCGCAAGGTTGCTCCCGAGCGTGTAGAGAATCGCGGCGGTCTCTCCGACCGCGCGCCCGATGCCGAGGATGATTCCGGTGAGAATTCCCGGGGATGCGGCTGGGAGGACCACACGGACGATCGTCTGGAGCTTGGTGGCTCCCAAGGCGAGACTGCCCTCGCGGAGGCTATCGGGCACCGACTTGAGGGCCTCTTCGCTCGTTCGGACGATCGTGGGGAGGATCATGATCGTGAGCGTGAGCGTTCCCGAGATCAGACCGGTTTGGAATCCAAGCATCTGCGAGAAGAAGACGAGCCCGAAGAGCCCGAAGATGATCGATGGTATGCCCGCGAGCGTGTCCGTCCCGAGCCGAAGCAGGTTCACGAGCGGGCTCTGCTTCGCATACTCGACCAGGTAGATCGCCGCCGCGATTCCGATCGGAGCCGCGATCAGTAGGACGAACGCAACCATCACCAGCGTGTTGATGATGATCGTGCTCAGTCCGCCCACCGCCCCGGCTCGGCTCGGCGGCTCCACAAGAAGCGCCGGTCTGAGATTGAGCCAGTGGGAGACGTGCTCGATCGGGACGATCGGGAGGTCGAGGTCGAGCGCTTCCTTCGCGCGGACGATCCCGATCGAGCCCGGGGTGGTGCGAATCATCTCCGCGTACGCTTCGAGCGAGTCGACGCGAACCGCGTTCGGTCCGAACGCGATGTCCCGGCCGCTCGTCGCATCGTCCGCGTACGCCCATGGGAGCTTCTGTTGTTTCGCCAGAACGGGAACCGGCTGCAGCGGTTGATAGGCGGCCGGCTCCTCTTCCTGTGGGTCTGTCGGTTCGATTTCTACGCGAGGTCCTCCAACGTCCGACCACGCGCCGATCTCGCCGCTTAGGAGCCCGGCGACCTGCTCCTCCGTCAGATACGAGAGCCTGCGGCCGGCCTGCAGTTCCATGATCTGCTCGTTGACGACAACGCTCGCCTGTCGCAAGCCGATGACCTTGGCGCCGCCGATCTCCTTCGCCATCGATGCCGGGACGAGCGCGATCGCGCCGGGCTCGTTCCGCATCGCGTCCTCGATCGCCTGGACCGATTCGACCAGTCGGTTGTTCGCGCCGTACGTCCCGAAGTCCATGCCGGCCGGTGTGACGAACTCCTCTACCGAGTCCGCGAAGCCGTTCCCTGCGTAGATAATCGGTTCCGCGCGCCGGTTTTGCGCGGTGAGATAGCCGAGGTACGGGAGCTGTCCCGTGAAGATTTCCCGGAGCGTGGAGTACGTCACGTCTCGAATACGCATGCTGCGTTCTACCACGATGCTCATCTCCACTTGGTCTGCGATGGTGATGCGCTCCTCCACGTACGGGGTCACAGGGTAATCGCGGACGGTACGGGTGTAGAACCCGTTGAAGATGATGTAGCCGACGATGAGCACGAGGATCGCCATCGCGAGGCCGGCCGCACCCCAGATGGCGCCCTTCGCGATCGCCTGCTGTCTTCGAACTCGGACGGTGTGCGGTGTCACCCGGGCTTGGTTCTGTCGGTCGAGCGCTTGTGTCTGAGTCGCCATCTATTTCACCTGTATCGCCGATCGTCGAGTGATGATTCTCGTGGCGAGAAACAAGAGCATGATGAAGGCGAAGAGGACGATCGCGGTGGTGAAGAGCGCGACGCGGTGTTCGTCCGCTGCGTATCCCATGTCGTTGACGACCGCCATCGTCAGCGTTCGCACGCGCGAGCGGAATCCCTCCTGAGGGATCGTGGGTTGATTGCCCGCGACCATCAGGACCGCCATCGTCTCCCCGATCGCGCGTCCCATACCCAGAATGACGCCGCTGATGATCCCGGAGCGCGCCGCCGGTACGAGTACTCGCACGATCGTCTGCCAGTGCGTAGCGCCGATCGCGCTCGATCCGTCCGCGTAGTCGCGCGGAACCGAGCGTATGGAGACCTCGGTGATGTTGATGATCGTGGGCAGGGTCATGATCGCGAGGATCACCGACGCGGAGAACGCGTTGTAGTTGATGATCGGGTCGTTGAAGTTGCGCAGGAAGAACCCGATCATCATCACGCCGAAGAACCCGTACACAACCGAAGGGATCCCGGCGAGGATCTCAGTGACGCTTCTGAGCACGCGTTGCCATGAGCCCTTCGCGATCTCGGCGATGAAGATGCCGACCGCGATCCCGATCGGGACGGCAATCGCGAGCGCGCCGGCCGTCACAAAGAGCGAGCCGACGATGAACGGCAGGATTCCGTACTTCGGCGGATCGTTCGTTGGAAACCACTCGGCGCCGCTCAAGAACTCCCACACCGTCGGGGGGGGGTAACCGGAGCTCGACGTCAGGAAAAGCGGCAACCCTTCGATCACGATGAAGACCGTGATGAAGATGACGCTCAGCACGGAGAGCGCGGCGCTCGCCAGGAAGAGGTACTCGATGATCTTCTCAACAACTCTGCGGACTCTCACTCTCTTCTCCCTGCGGTTTGAGAAGGGTACGTAGGATCTGTGGCGATTCTGTTAGAAGACTGTTAGAAAACCGTTAGGATCGCTTGGCTGTGGCGCAAAAGAAAGACCGCCCCGAAGGGCGGTCTACGCGGGACGAGATCCGGCCTCAGCGAACCGGTAGGTAGTCGACCTCCGCGACGATCTCCTGACCTCGCTCGCTGAGGAGGAAATCGATGAAGGCCTTTGCGTCGCCGGTGGGCTCACCGACCGTGGCTACGTTGAGGGGGCGAGCGATCGGATACTCGCCGCTGAGGACGTTTTCCACCGTGTCCTCAATGCCGTTGACCGAGAGGCTCTTGCCGCCGGTCTCGCGGAGGCGAGGAAGTACGTTGAGCGATGCGTACCCGATTGCGAACGGGGTCTGGGCGACCATCGTGGCCATGTTGCCGTTCGACTCGGTCACGAGCGCGTCCAGAGTGAACGCTGCGTCGTCGCCGTACACCGCTTCAAGGACGATCTCGAGGAACGCGCCGCGCGTGCCGGAGGCCTCGTCACGGTTCACGACCACGATCTCCTCATTCGGACCGTCGAGCTCGGACCAGTTTGTGATATCGCCCACGAAGATGGCGGCGATCTGCTCCATGGAGAGGTTGTCCACGGGAACCGAGCCGTTCACGATGACTGCGAGGCCGTCGGTCGCGATCTGCGTGGGGACCACGCCCGCCTCCAGCTCGCTGTCCTTGAGCGAGCGGCTGGCCGCACCAAGGCCGTAGGTGCCGTCGAGAAGCCCGCGGATTCCGGCCGAGGAGCCCGGTGCGTCGTAGCTCAGCTCGGCATTCGGGTCGATCTCGTCGCGGTAGACTTCCATCGCGCTCGTGATGATCGGCTCAACGGTCGTTGAGCCGCCCATTGAGAGACGAATCGACTCACCCTCGTCTCCCGCCATCTCCTGCTGACCCGTCGCGAACGCCATGGTGGCGATGAGCACGAGCCCGAGTACGGTAACTGCCTTCTTCATTTGATCCTCCCTTACGGATGCAATGATTCTTGCCTGTAAGAAACCGGAGTCCCGTGAAATCCGTGTGAGGAATCGATTAGAATCTTGTTAGGATGCCGGCCGAGTACCGTCAGCTCCATTGCTCGAGAAACCAGCGATAGAGCGCCGCGAGCCGGTTCTGAAAACTGCGCCGGACGCGTGCCTCCATGCCGAACAGAGCGATCGGATTGGCGGCACTGTTCCCGTAGAAGAGCAGCTTTTCGCCGAAGGGATACACGACGAGATTGAGCGCAAGCTGCTGCGGGCCCACCGCCGGAATGAACCCCAGGTAGTACATCTGCGTCAGGTTTCTCATGCTGAGCCGCGCCGCCTCTGGTGAGGTCGTGTACGTCAGATCGAGCACGTTCTCCCCGAAGCTTGAGTCGCGCTGATAGATGTGGAGGCGATCGAGCCGCGGAACGCGGTCGACCTCGGGATCCGGTAGTCTGGTCCGGTCGTCCGGGCCCTTGATCACGTACGACTCGTGGAAGAGCGTCCGCATCCGATCTCGACTCGCCGAATAGTATTCGATGCCCTCCATCGTGCTGACCGACTGCATCGTCCGGAAGAGCTCGACCGTGATACCGTCCGGGACATCCGGAGCGTCCACGAGGAAGAGCACCTCCACGCCGATCGCGGGGTCGAGCTCGCGGAGCTCTCCTTCGATCTGGCGGGCGTAGGCCGGGGCCAGCCGCACGGATACCTCGTTTCCCGGTTCGAGCCCGTACGGGATCGAGAGCTCGCCGTCGATGATGAGCCGGGCTACCTCCGCGGCGGTCAGACCGGGAAGTAGCTGCTCTACCCGTGCTGCGATCTGATCGTCGGTATCTGCCTTTACCGCAACGAGTTGGAAACCACAGGTGAACAAAAGGAATGCTGCGAAGATTGCCGCTACTCGATGTCGCATGATATCTTGAGATATCGCAAGAAAGCACGGAAAGCAAGAGACAGGAGAGAGTCGGTTGGTTCTCTTCACCGGTGGTGGTACAGGCGGTCACGTCTTCCCCGGCCTCGCAGTTGCGCACGGCGTCCGCGACCGGACGCAGGCGGACATTGCATGGGTCGGCGGGACCTGCGGGATGGAGCGGTCGATCGTCCGGCACGGCTCGGTGGCGTTCTACGGTATTCCCACCGGCAAGCTGCGGAGGTACCTCTCGCTGCGCAACCTTTCGGACGTGTTTCGGGTCGCCGCAGGGGTCGCCCGGTCGGTTCGCCTGATCCGCAGACTTCGACCCCGCGTGCTGTTTTCAAAGGGAGGCTTCGTGAGCGTCCCGCCGGTCGTGGCGGCGTGGTTGTGCGGAGTCCCGGTGGTGAGCCACGAGAGCGATTCCGATCCCGGGCTCGCGACGCGGATCAATGCGCGGTTCTCGCAGCGGGTGCTCGTCCCGTACGAGTCTACGCGGGATTACTTCCCGCGCAACATCCGGGAGCGCGTGCAGGTCGTGGGAAACCCGATCCGATCTGATGTCCTGCGCGGACACCGCGACGCGGGGCTCGAAGCTCTCGGCTTCTCGGCTGCGGATGAACGACCGGTCGTGTTCTTCGTGGGCGGAAGCCTCGGAGCGCGCCAGATCAACGAGCTGGTCTCACTCGTGCGCCCGCGGGTCGAATCGCGGTGGCGGATCGTGCACCAGACGGGGGCTCACGCGCTCGACGGGAGGAGAGACGCGGGCTACGTTTCCGCGCCTTTCTTCGCGGAGGAGCTTCCCAACGTGCTCGCCGCCGCCGACATGCTCGTCTGTCGCGCGGGTGCGTCCACATTGTGGGAAGCGGCTGCGCTCTCGCGACCGATGTTGCTCGTGCCGCTCTCCGAGGGTTCGCGCGGCGACCAGGTGCGGAACGCCGCGGTGTTCGAGGCCGCGGGCGGCGCTCGCGCATTCACGGATCCGGAGCGGCTCGCGGCCGAGATCACGGACGCGTTGGTCTACTACGCCGACCACCCCGGTGAGCGTGAAGAGATGGGGACGCGGGCGAGAACGGTCGTGCGACTCGACGCTACCGAGCGCATCGTCGATCTGATTGCAGCGTACATGCGAGGGGAGGAATGATGGAGTTCGCCGGCATAGATATCGTGTTCACGATCGTGGTCGTGATTCTCGCGTTTCGCGCCGCGATTCGCGGATTCGTGAGGGAGTTGCTCGGCACCGGTGCGCTCTTGCTCGGCATCGTCGTGGCCGTGCTCTTCAGCGGTACGGTCGCGCAGCTCCTCGACGAGCACATGGGACCGTCGATCTGGAGTCAGGTCATTGCGTTTCTCGTTCTCTTTCTCGTCGTGTATCTCATCGTGAAGGTCTTCGAGAGCGCCCTCAACCGACTCATCGAGCGTATCCACCTGGATCAACTCGACCACGCGCTCGGGTTCTTTCTCGGCATCATGGAAGGATTGATCGTCGTGTTCATCATTCTGATGCTCGTTCAGATCCAGCCGTTTTTCGATCCGGAGGCGATCGTCGCCGGAAGCCTCTTTGCCCGAATCATGTTGCCGTTCCTACCCTTCGTTGCCGAATTTCTGAGTACCGGCCGGATTTGATGTTTGAGAACATAATCGGACAGGATCATGTGGTAGAACGACTCGCGACCGAGGCTCGAAGTGGGATCGTGCCGCCGACGCTTCTCTTTCACGGCCCCGACTACTCCGGGAAGGGCTCGACCGCGCTCGAGCTCGCGCGCGTGCTGACCTGCACCGGCCCGGACGCCGACGTGCCCTGGCGCTGCGGGTGCCGCAGCTGCACGCAGCAGCGTCACCTGCTGCAGCCGGACACCCTCCTGCTCGGCGGGAGGTACTTCCGGCGAGAAGTCGCGGTTGCCGCCGCGGCGCTCAAGCGCGACGCCCGGGCGCCGCTTCGCTATCTCCTCGAGCGTGCGGTTCGAAAGCTCACGCGACGGTTCGATGCGGTGCTGTGGGAAGGCGAGGAGTCTCGGCTCAAGAAGGTGGAGCCGCTGCTCGCGCAGCTTGACGAGGCAGTTGGTCCCTACCTACCTGGTAGCGAGCCCCCGCCCGACCGCGACTACGCCAAGGGTCTCGATACGGTTGTCGCGCTCTGCGAGAAGATCGCGGCGGCGCAGCCGCTGGACGCAGTCCCCGTGCACCTCGTTCGGCGGCTGTCGCACTGGTCCCATGTCGCTGCTTCCGGCCGCGCGAAGGTGGCAATCATCGAGAACGTCGATCGGCTGCAGGAGTCGGCGCGCAATGCGCTTCTCAAGACGCTGGAGGAGCCGCCGCCCGGGGTCCACTTCCTGCTCACGACGCAGCGGAAGGGCGCGGTCATGGCCACGATCCTCTCCCGCGCCCGCGCGTACGGATTCTCCACGCGAGGCGCCGAGGAGAGCTCGCGGGTCATCGAGCGGATCTTTCGCGATACGCCTCCTGATCCGCCGAGCATCCGCGACTACTTCATCGCGGTAGACGGTCAGGGACTGCGTCCGCTTGCCGAGCGGTTCCTCGAGAGCTGCCTCGCCGGCGAGGAGATCGAGTCGGCATTGCTGGAGGAGATCGACGGTACAATCACCTCGCTCGGAGCGAGCGAGGGATTTCGCTATTTCGCGGAGGAGTTGAGCGATCTCATGCGCTCGCTGCTCCGGTCGGGACGCGGCGTCTCGGCACGGGTGCTCGGCGTCTGGCGAGCCGAGCTCGACCGCGCCTCCGATCGGGTGGAATCGTACAACGTTGCGCCCTCGCGAGCGCTCGAAGGCTTGTACTACACGATGAGGCGCGCCGCGTGAGGTACTCATGAAGAAGTTCGTTGAACGCGCGCTCAAGAAGTTCGAGAAGCTTGACGTGGAACAGGTACGGATGCTCATCCGCGACCTGGCGCGCGAGCATGATCGAGTGGAGGCGGTTCTCGACTCGCTGAACGACGGGCTCATGGTGGCCGACAAGGAACACCTCCTCGTCATGGTGAACAAATCCGCCGAACGTCTCGTGCCGCTCACCGCGCGCGACGGCGGGGATATGCTGCTGTGGGAGGCGATCGCGGACGACGAGATCGCCTCGTTCATCCACGACACGCTCCTGAACCAGGAATCGGTCGTGGATCGCGAGTTCACGATGGAGCGGGCGGGCTCGCCGCGTATTCTGGCGTTCACCGTGAGTCCGCTCGTGCGAGCGGGCGAGATCTCCGGGACGATCGTCCATGTGGAAGATGTCTCCGAAAAGCGGGCGCGGGAGGCACGGCTCCGACGCGCCGAAAGCCTGGCCAGTCTCACGACGCTGGCCGCAGGGGTCGCGCACGAGATCAAGAACCCGCTCGGGTCCATCGGGATTCACATGCAGCTCATCCAGAAGGCGCTCGGCGCGATCGACGACGACCGAGCCGATTCGATTCACGAGTTCGTGGACGTGGTCAACGAGGAGGTGGAGCGGCTGAACAGGATCGTCGTGGACTTCCTCTTCGCGGTCCGTCCCATGAACACGACGCTCGAGGACCGGGAGCTGAATCCGATCATCCGGGACCTGCTCGACTTCGTTCGCTATGAGCTCGATGAAGCGAACGTCGAGATCGTGGAGGAGTTCGCCGAGGATCTCCCGGTTCTTCGGATAGACGAGAAGTACCTCAAGCAAGCCGTCCTCAACATCGTGAAGAATGCGATTTCTGCGATGCCGAACGGGGGGACGCTGACCGTGACCACGAGGCAGCAGGGCGACGAGGTGCTGTTGAGGATCAGCGACACCGGAGAAGGGATGAGCGAGGAGGTGCTGAACAAGATCTTCGAGCCGTACTTCACGACGAAAGACTTCGGTTCGGGGATCGGACTGACGCTCGTTTACAAGATCGTGAAGGAGCATATGGGGGACATCTCGGTCGTCAGCCAAGAGGGGAAGGGCAGCGCATTCAGCATTCTCTTCCCGATTCCTCAACGAGAAACCCACCTGTTGAGCTGGAAAGGGGTCGAGGATGAAGTTTAACGTGATGGTCGTTGACGACGAGAAGAACATCCGCGCCGGGCTCGGAAAGGCAATCGAGCTGGACGGACACAACGTGTTCCTCGCCGAGGACGGCCGGCAGGCGCTGGATATGCTCGAGAGCGAAGAGATCGACCTCATCATAGCCGATCTCAAGATGCCGCGGGTCTCAGGAGAAGAGCTGCTGCGTCGCGTCGTAGAGTCGTATCCAACGCTTCCCGTCATCATCCTCACCGGCCACGGAACGATCGAAACCGCCGTGCAGGCAATGCGGGACGGAGCGTACGACTTTCTCACGAAGCCGGTGAATCTCGACCGCCTAAGCCTGCTCGTGAAGCGAGCGCTCTCCACGCGCGAGCTTGCGCTGCAGCACCGGGCGCTGCAGGACGAGCTCGACCAGAAGCGGCAGTTCGCGAACATCATCGGCAAGAGCGCGGAGATGAACCGCATCTTCGACGTGGTGCGACAGGTGGCGCCCACGAAGGCGTCCGTGCTGATCACCGGCGAGAGTGGGGTGGGCAAAGAGCTGATCGCCGACGCGATTCACCATCTCTCCAACCGTAAGGAGAAGCCGTTCGTGAAGGTGCATTGCGCCGCACTGAGCCAGAGCCTGCTCGAAAGCGAGTTGTTCGGCCACGAAAAGGGTGCGTTCACCGGCGCGGTCGCGCGCAAGCGCGGACGATTCGAGCTCGCCCACATGGGCAGCATCTTCCTCGACGAGATCGGCGAGATCGATCCCAGCGTACAGATCAAGATCCTGCGTGTGCTCCAGGAGAAGACGTTCGAGCGCGTCGGTGGCGAGCAGACGCTCGAGGTGGACGTCCGAATCATCTCCGCCACCAACAAGGATCTGAAGAGCGAGATCGAACGCGCGACGTTCCGGGAGGATCTCTACTACCGGCTCAACGTCGTGAACATTCACATCCCTCCGCTGCGCGAGCGCAAGGAGGACATACCGCTGCTCGTCTCTGCGTTCATCAAGGAGTTCGCCACCGAGAACGGCAAGGCGGTCGAAGGGATCGACTCGAAGGCTCGCGCGCTGCTCTATAACTACAGCTGGCCGGGCAACGTGCGCGAGCTGCGCAACTCGATCGAGAGCGCGGTCGTCATGGCAAAGGGTCCGATCATCAGTCCGGACGATCTACCTCCTTCAATTGCCGCCGATAGCGAGAGCAACTACGTTCGGATTCACCTTGGGGCGACGATGGCCGAAGCCGAGAAGGAGCTCATCAGGGCGAACCTGGCAGCGAACAACGGGAACAAGAGCAGAACCGCGGAGGTGCTCGGAATCGGCAGGAAGACACTCCATCGGAAGCTTGCCGAGTACGGCATGGAATCGTAGCTACCTGGAGCTCTCTCCGACCAGTCGCCTTCGTGTTCGAGCCATGAACACGACGAGCGCGATCAGGACCACCCACGCAGCGACGGCGATGATCGTTCCCGGCCCCGGCGGCACCACGTACCAGAGTACACCCACGACACCGAGACAGACCGACGCGGCATACGCGATGGCGAGAATGCGCCACGTGCCGTTTCCCAGGTCCATCAGCTTGTGATGGAGATGGTCGCGGTCGGCGCTGAAGGGATGCTTCCCGCGAGCGAGCCGCCGAAAGACCGAGGTGACCATATCAAGGAGCGGCACCGCGAGAATCGTCGCCGACGGAATCAGATGCAGGCTCACGCGCGTCTCGTTGATCAGCATGAGCGGGAACACCGAGAGGACGTAGCCGAGGAGGTAGCTCCCCGAGTCCCCCATGAAGATCTTCGCCGGTGGTGCATTGTACAGCAGGAAGCCGAGCGTGGTGCCGAAGAGGCCCACGGCGAGAAGCGCCGTGATCGCGTGCCCGCTGACGAGCGCGATGATCGCGAAGAACAGCGTTGCGATCGCCGCCGTGCCCCCGGCGAGACCGTCCACGCCGTCTATGAAGTTGAGGGCGTTCGATACCGCTACGATCCAGAGAATCGTGACGGGGTACGAGAAGAGCCCCAGCTCAAGCTGGTACCACACGAACGGAATCGTGAGGTTCTCGATTCTGAACGGACCGATCGTCACGAGCGTGGCCGCAACGAGCTGAACGAGGAGCTTGCCCACGGGACGAAGATTCCGGAAATCGTCGATCAGGCCGAGGAGATGCATCAACGTCATGCCGGCGAGCGCGGGGAGGAAGAAGAGGAGGAGCCGGCCGACCGTTGCATCGTCACCCACGGCAGACGGCAGCGGCATCGACGACGACGCGCCCATGATCAGCGCCGCGATGACCGCCGCAAGAAAGCCGACGAGAATACCGATCCCGCCGATACGAGGAGTGTCTTCGGTGTGGATCTTCCGATGATCGAGCTCGTCGTACCACCGGTATCGATGGGCGAAATAGATGATGATCGGGGTCAGCGCGGCGTTCACAGCCAATCCCGTAACGATGATAATGAGCAGTTGCAGCGGTGTCATGTCGATTGGTTGCTTGCCCTTTCTCCTTCGTAGTAGGT
This sequence comes from Spirochaetales bacterium, assembly GCA_046538735.1. Classification (GTDB taxonomy): domain Bacteria; phylum Spirochaetota; class Spirochaetia; order DSM-27196; family SLST01; genus SLST01. Next base: position 11,448 of record JBKHII010000013.1, on the reverse strand, counting down.
CCGTATGCGCTGATAGCTCTGGTTGAGCTTCTTCGTGATCTCCGTTGCCGCACGAAGCTTCTCGGGATCGGCCGAGTGCCGATCCGGATGAAAAGCCGCCATGAGCCGCTTATAGGAGCTGCGAACCTCGGTGAGCGGGGCGCCGATCACGACCTCCAGGTTTCGGAAGTCGCGTTTCAGCGATTCGGGCATGGAGGGGCCGGGACGCCGCGCGAAGTCGTCTGCTCCGCGGGCCCGCTCTCCGGCGCTCGTGGACTCCGACCGCATGTACGTTTCGAGCTCTTCCCAGGCTCGCGCCTCGTCGGGGTCGCGGAAGCCGCCGGCGGAACCCTGCATCGTATCGTCGTCGTCGAGGATTGTACGCAACAGATTCCCAAGTCGGTCAAAAATATCCACAGCGTCCTCTGCAGAGCATTGTAGTCGATGGCGGTGAAGATGAAAAGCTGTTCACCGACTGAACAGACGCTCGTGGAGCGAACGAAGCACTCGATCGGTATCCGCCTGGGAGACGACGAGGCTCAGGTTGATGTCCGACGAGCCGAGCGAGATCATGCGAACCGGAACCGGGTCGATCGCCGCGAAGACGTCCGAGAGGACGCCGGCCTCACGGAACAGACCACGACCGACGAGGCAGACGATGCTCTTCTCGCGTTCAACGCTCACCTCGCCGAGCTCCTCGAGATCGGTCACGAGCGGCGCGAGATTCACGTCGCGCTCGACCGTCATCGATACCGAAACCTCACTCGTCGCCACGAGGTCGACCGATACACGATGCCGGTCGAAGACGGCGAAGAGCGCTCGCAGGAACCCGTACGCGTTGAGCATGCGCGACGACCGGACCGTGAGGAGCGTGATCCCGCTCTTGGACGCGATCGCGCGGATTCCGCTGCCGTCCGTATCGGCGTGGATCCGCGTTCCGGGACGGCCGGGTGCCGACGTGTTCTTGACCCAGACCGGGATCGATTGGTTCACCGCCGGCAGAATCGTGGCGGGATGAACGACGCGCGCCCCGAAGTAAGCGAGCTCGGCTGCCTCGTCGTACGAGATGTGCGGTATCGTGCGCGCTCCCTCGATGACACGGGGGTCGCTCGTCATGATCCCGTCCACATCCGTCCAGATCTCGACCGACTCGGCGTCGAGTGCGGCGCCGAGAATCGTTGCCGTGTAGTCCGAGCCGCCCCGGCCGAGCGTGGTCGTGACCCCGTCCGGCGTGGAGCCGATGAATCCCTGCGTGACGAAGAGGTGGTCCGGTCTCGGGCGGACCCGCTCGCGTGTCATCCGGGTGGTGGCGACCAGATCGGGTGCGGCCCCACCGAACTCCGCGTCGGTCTGAATGAGCGTCCGGGCGTCCAGGAGCTCCGCGTCCACGCCGTGCGATCGAGCCGCCGCCGTGATCACGAGCGTGGACAGGCGCTCGCCGAACGAGAGGACGGCGTCGCGACTGCGGGGGCTGCACTCGCGGATGAGGTAGATTCCCTGGGTCAGGCTTCGCAGCTCGCCGAAGAGCTTTCCGACCGCTTCCTGCAGCGCCGGGTCCGAGACGAGCTCGGCGGCGGTCTTCGTGTGATGGTGTTCGAGCTTCTCAACGAGCGCGAACGCCGCCTCGCGATCACCCGCCTCGGCGTTGGCGGCGATCAGGAGCAGCGTGTCGGTTGTTTTGCCCATCGCCGAAGAGACGAGCAGGGGAGCCTGATCGAGCCGGCTCCGGGCGATTTCGATGACACGGCGGATCATCTCGGCGTTTCGAACGCTCGAACCGCCGAACTTCATGACGACCATCTACTTCAGATACCCGAGGCTCACGTACGCTTCGGCATTGAGGATCGCCGCGCCCGCGGCGCCCCGCACGGTGTTGTGCCCGAGGATTACCATCTTGTAGTCGAGAACCGGGCAGGGTCGCAGCCTCCCCACGATCGTTGCCATGCCGTTCTCTACCCAGATGTCACGAGCCGGTTGCGGACGGTCGATCGCATCCGAGACCACGATCGGTTGTGTGGGCGCAGACGGGAGTCGACGCTCCTGCGGCATTCCGCGGAACTCGCGCAGGACGCGTTTGATTCCGCCGATCGGCGCTTCCCGATCGAGCTTGAACGAGACGGTCTCCGTGTGGCCGTCGAATACGGGTACGCGATTACACTGCGCGCTCACGACGAAGGGAGCCGGTTCCACGCGATCCCCGGCGAGCGTGCCGAGGATCTTGGCGCTCTCCTCCTCCATCTTCTCCTCCTCGTTCTTGATGAAGGGAACCACGTTTCCGAGGATATCCATGCTCGCGACGCCCGGGTATCCGGCGCCCGAAATCGCCTGCATCGTGGAGACCTGCACCTGTCTCACGCCGAACGACCGGTGAATCGGAGCAAGCGCCATAGCAAGGAACATCGACGAGCAGTTCGAGTTCGTGATGATCGCGCCCGGACCCGGTTGATGCTTGACCAGCTCGAAGTGATCCGGGTTGATCTCCGGGATGATGAGGGGGACGTGCGCGTCCATCCTGTGGTTCGACGAGTTCGAAATCACCGTGTGGCCGGCGGCCGCGTAGTTCGTTTCCGCCTCTCCGGCGACCGACGAGTCGAGGCCCGAGAAGAGGATCGTGCTCGTGAGCGGAGCGCTGAGGTCCTTGACCACGAGATCGGTCACGCCCGCGGGAATGGCGGTCTCCTGCTTCCATGCGACGGCGTCGGCATACCGTTTGCCTGCCGATCGCTCGGACGCGACGACCTCGATCACCTCGAACGTCGGGTGGCCCTCGAGTAGCCGAATGAACTTCTGTCCGACTGTGCCGGTGGCGCCGAGAACGGCAACACTGATGCGATCGCTCATTGCTCCTCCGAATCCCGGCTACAGTAATGAGAGCCGCGGCGCCTGTCAACGTGCGTTGCGCCCGCGGCGGAATGTCGCTACTCTGAGCTCATGCAAGACGACTTCAGGCGACGCGTAGAGCAGGCTGCGGCAAGCATCCGTGGTCGGATCCGCTCGGCACCTCGCGTGGGCATCGTGCTCGGGTCCGGGCTCTCGGATGTGATCGACGATCTCCTCCCGGGCTCGTCGGACGTCGTCTCCATCCCGTATGGAGAAATCAAGGGATTCGGTACTCCGTCGGTCGCCGGGCATCGCGGAACGCTTACGATCGCGGGCGACGCTGCGGTAATGGCCGGTCGCTTCCACTTCTACGAGGGCCGGCCGATGGACGAGGTCGTGCTTCCGGTCGCGACGCTCGCCGATCTTGGAGTCTCCACGCTCATCGTTACCAACGCCGCCGGCGGGATCAACACCGGGTACGAGCCCGGCGATCTCGTCGTCATCACGGACCACATCAACCTGATGGGCACGAGCCCGCTCATCGGTCCGAAGGATCCCGCAGCGGCGGCACGCTTTCCGGACATGACGACCGCGTACGACACCGGGCTCGCCGAGCTCGCCCGGTCGATCGATTCGGGTCTCAAGTCCGGCGTCTACGCCGCGCTTACCGGGCCGAGCTACGAGACCCCCGCTGAGATCACCATGCTCGCTCGGCTTGGAGCCGATCTGGTCGGGATGTCCACCGTGCCCGAGGTGATCGTCGCGCGAAGCTACGGTGTACGAGTGCTCGGAATCTCGACCGTGACGAACCTGGCCGCCGGCATGTCCGGGAAGCCGCTCGACCACGCGGAAGTCGTTGCAGTCGGCGCCTCGATTCGCGAACGCGTCGTGAGGCTGCTCTCCGGGCTCGTCGCGGCAATCGTCGGCTGACCGATCGCGCGACAGGTATCGCAGATGGACGCAGCAAAACGAATCGATTCCGGCGCGGTCTGGGCGATGCGTGCCGCGATCGGGGAATCCGAGGGCTCGGAGGTGATCTTCGTCTGCGACGTGGACGAGGAGATGCGGATCGTCTCTGCGGACGTTGTCGCGCGCGGCGTGCCCGATATGGTCGCCGCGCCCATGGAGCACCTCCGGCGCGGTCAGGTCGTCGTCCACAATCATCCGAGCGGACACCTGCAACCCAGTCGGGCGGACGTCTCGGTCGCCGCCGAGCTCGCGGAGACCGGCGTGGGCTCGTACATCGTGAACAACGACGTCACCGAGCTCCTCGTCGTCTGCGAACCGGTGGAACCGAAGAGGCTCGTCAGGCTCGATCCGGACGAGCTCGCCGCGACGATCGACGACGGCGGCGGGCTCTCCGACCTCTTCTCCGACTTCGAGCCTCGGCAAGCGCAGATCGACATGCTCAAGCTCGTGGCGCGCGCGTTCAACGACGACCGGGTCGTCGCCGTTGAGGCGGGAACCGGCGTGGGCAAGAGCTTCGCCTACCTCATTCCCGCACTCGCGTGGGCGGCGGCGAACGACGAGCGGATCGTCGTCTCGACCGCCACGATCAACCTCCAGCAGCAGCTCGTGGAGAAGGACATTCCGACCGTCCAGCGGCTGCTCGGCGTGGACGTGCCGGTCATGCTCGTGAAGGGGCGCGGCAACTACCTCTGCCGCAAGCGACTCGGAGAGGCGTTCGAGGAGGACTCGCTCTTCGCGACCGCCGACGAGGAGTCCGCCGCAAACGAGGAGCCCGCCGCAGACGACCCGCTTGACCCCGACCTCCAGGCGATCCGTGACTGGGCGCAGACGACCGACACCGGGAGCCGCAGCGAGCTCCCCTTCCAGGTGAGCGACGAGGTCTGGGGCCGGATCAACTCGGATGCGGACTCCTGCACCGAGCTCACGTGCCGACTGCGCGAAAACTGTTTCTTTCTTCGCGCCCGCAGGCAAGCCGCCGCGGCGAAGGTGCTCGTGGCGAACCACCACCTGCTCTTCATCGATCTTGCGCTCCGCGTCCGCGGAATCGGCTTCGAGGCGCGCGCGGTGCTGCCGCCCTTCCAGCGTCTCATCTTCGACGAGGCGCACAGCATCGAGAACAGCGCGACGAGCCTCTTCAGCGAGAGTTTCTCGCGCTACAGCGTCGTCAAGCACAGCCGGAGGCTGCGGCGCGTCCGCAGCGGACGCGAGTACGGGCTGCTCGCGGCCGTCAGGCGTCGCGGAGCCGAGCCCGCCAAAGTCGTTCGCGCTGCGGACGAGCTACGCAAGGTGGACGAGGCCGCGGAAGCGCTCGAGGGGGCGATCGGGGATCAGGTCGACGGTTACACGCTGCGGCTCACGCCCGCGACGCCCGAAGACACGCGAGCGGCGATTCTTGACCCGATCTCCGAGCTCCACACCCGACTCGTCATCCTCGCGAACGCCCTCACGGATGTCATGGAAGACGACGACGGCGAGGAGGGCGGTCCGTTCTACGATCTGCGTGTCGTTCTTCGCCGCGTGGAGCGGCTCGTCACGCTCTGCAACGACTTCACCGACTTCGAGAACCACTCCGATCGCGTCTTCTGGATTGAGCTCCGCCGCGGCTCGGACGGTCGGCGCTTTCCCCGCCTGATCTCGAGTCCGCTCGATATTCGAGGCGTGATGCGCGAGGCGGTCTTCGACGTCTTCGAAACGGCGGTCTTCACCTCCGCGACGCTTACGGTCGCGGGGAGCTTCGACTACTGGGGGGGACGCGTCGGCCTTCTGGACATTCCGCGCGGGACCGACCTCGCGCAGTTCCCGTCGCCCTTTCCGTACCGCGAGCACGCGCTCGTCGCGGTTCCCACGGACGCGCCCGAGCCGTCGAGCGAGCGATACCAGGAGTTCCTGACCGGATTCCTCGGCGAGCTGCTCGAGGTGAGCGAAGGGAGGGCGCTCGTGCTCTTCACGTCGTACGAGATGCTCCGCGCGACGCACGCGGCGCTTCGCGATCGTCTGGCCGCGATCGGCGTCGCCGCGATGCGGCAGGGGGACGACGATCGTGCGCGACTGCTCACGCGGTTCACGGAAGACACGTCCAGCGTGCTCTTCGCTACCGAGAGTTTCTGGCAGGGCGTGGATGCGCCGGGCGAGACGCTACAGGTCGTCGTGCTCTGTCGGTTGCCGTTCCGCGTGCCGACCGACCCGATCCTGCTCGCCCGCACCGAGGCGATCGAAGCCCGGGGAGGCAACGCCTTCGCGGGCCTCGCGCTTCCGGAGGCGGTCATGAAGTTCCGCCAGGGGTTCGGCCGGCTCATGCGCCGCGGCACCGATCGAGGCGTTGTCGTGGTCACGGACGTTCGCGTTGTGACCAAGCGCTACGGCTCGCTCTTTCTGCAGTCGCTCCCCGAGACGCAGTCGTCCACGCGCGAGTGGCGCGGGGTGATCGAAGACGTGGAGCGCTTCCTGTACTCGTGAGCTCGGCCCGGCGATCGGGCATCGACAGGTTCATGCGGACGTGCCGGCACGAAAAAGCCGCCCCGGCGGGGCGGCTCCTTCAGTTCGTGTGGGGCGAGTCTACTCGATGACGGCGATGATGTCCGGCATCTTGATGATCAGATGATCCTTGCCCTCGATCTCGACGGCGGTACCGGCGTACTTGTCGTACATGACTTTGTCGCCCTTCTTCACGGTGATCGCATCCTTGTCGTCACCGACTGCAACCACGACACCGGTCTGAGTCTTCTCCTGGGCGGTCTGCGGGATGAACAGGCCGCTCTTGGTCTTCTCTTCGCCTTCTTCGATGCTCAGTAGTACTCGGTCCCCAATAGGCTTCACCTTCATCTCTTCCTCCTGGATAGGGTATCGCGATTTGATGATGCTCGTAGATTCAACGGTAATATACCGGCGGTCATATCCGCGGTCAAGAATCGCCGGCTTTCGCCCGCGGCCCCGGCTCTCCAGCCGCCCTTTACCGCGCAGTCGGGCGGTGAGTAGCTTACGGGCAGAGCATGCGCACCTGGTTTGTTGAATACCGACGCGGTCTTCGATGGTTGCGGAGACACCGACCGCTGCGAGCTATGGCACATTTCGAGCGAGCCCTCGCCCTCATCCCGACCGACCGGCGACGAACGCTCACCTCGACCGCGACGAGGCGGCGGGCTCTCTCCGATCTCTTCTACTTCCTCGGTGTATCGCTTCGCAAGACCGGGATGCGGAATCGCGCCGTCGGGAGCTGGGTCGAGTCGGCCCGGTTCTGGAAGCGTGGGATCGCCCGAAGGAAGCTCTCTCGCGTCACGAACTCGTACGGCATGGCGCGCCAGGAGACGAGCATCGCGGACGACCAGCAGGCGTTCTACGGCGTGCAGCTCGCACGCTATGTTCGATCGAAGCAATCGCACCGTCTCGGCACACGAGCCGAGATCGACATGATTGCCGAGCTCATCGACGAGTACTGGGCGCGTATTCGCTCCTCGCTCGACATCTCCGGGATGACCGCCGCGCAGAAGATGAGGGTCTTTCGCGAGACCGTGATCGTCTTTCCGTTCCTTTCGGTCCCCGATGCGCTGAAGACCGAGGACGTCGCGGTCGACTTCTGCCACGGGACCCGCGTGGGACCCGCCGATCGCTGCCCCTGCGGGAGCGGGCTCCCGTACCGAATGTGTCACGGGCGCACGCCCGGCACCGACGAGGCCCTCATTGGGAAATTCTGACCCAGTTATGTGAGCTGTTGGTGTCGCTGTGTCAATTTGGCTCTCGCGGTCGAGGTCGCGGCGCCGTGGGCTCTGACGGCGGCGAAGCAATGACTTCACCTGCAAAGACTTAGCCGGTCGTCGCGGAACCGCGCTGTTTGGCATGGCGCTTGCATGAAGTACCGAGGAGGTATTCATGCCGACAGCAGCAGTAAAAAACAACGCCTACGCGCGTTCGTCCCGGGACGATGAGAATGTGCTTTCCATCTACCTGAAGGAGATCAACAGGATTCCTCTGTTGACGCGCGAGGAAGAGACCCACTACGCAACGCTCGCCGAACAGGGCGACGAGGCGGCAAAACAGAAGCTGGTGCAGGCAAACCTCCGATTCGTCGTCAACGTGGCGAAGAAGTACCAGAATCAGGGGCTGCCGCTCTCCGATCTGATCAGCGAGGGCAACATAGGCCTGATGAACGCGATCGAACGATTTGACGTGAGCAAGGGATACCACTTCATTTCGTACGCCGTCTGGTGGATTCGGCAGGCGATTCTCAAGGCGATCTGCGAGAAGTCCCGCATGATTCGGCTTCCGCTCAACCGCGCGAACGAGCTCGTGCAGATCGAGAAGGCGCGCAAAGAGATTCACGGCCGTCACGGGGAAGAGGCGGAGATTCGCAAGATCGCGCAGACCCTCAATATGGATCCCGATCACGTCTCCGATCTGATCAACATCTCGCGCGAGCTCATTTCGCTCGAGACGCCTGTGTACAACGAGAAGGACTCCAGCATTCTCGGCGATTTCGTTGAAGACGAGGGCTACGCGTCGCCCGACTCGCAGATGGTGGAGAAGGCCCTCAAGGACGACATCAACGAGATTCTGAGCACGCTTACCGAAAAGGAGAGCGAGATCGTGCAGTATCGGTTCGGTCTGAACGGCAGAAGCCCGCTCTCGTTGAAGGAAATCGGCGACCGGTACAACCTAACGAAGGAGCGCATACGCCAAATCGAGAAGAAGGCGTTGAGGCGTCTGCAGCACCCGAGTCGGATTGGGCGGCTCGAGGCGTACATAGCATAGGCACGAACGACCGCGAGTCGACCGTCGACAAAGAAACTCACATAGAAGGCCAGCAGCGTAGTTAGGTTGACACGCTGCCGGCTTTCCATTTAGTCTAACTCCGCTAGTCTTCCGTTCCAAAATACACATTTGGGGGTATTTCTTATCATGAAGTACGTTTACTTTTTCGGCGAGGGAAAAGCCGAAGGTAGCAAGGAGATGAAGAGTCTCCTCGGAGGCAAGGGCGCGAACCTTGCCGAGATGTCGAGCATCGGCGTGCCGGTCCCTCCTGGCTTCACCATCTCGACCGAAGTCTGCGAGCTCTACTACGACAACAACAGCAGCATTCCCAAGAACGTTGCCGACGAAGTCGAGAAGAACCTGAGCAGGCTCGAGAAGCTGATGGGCAAGACGCTCGGTCAGGCCGACGATCCGCTGCTGGTTTCCGTGCGTTCGGGCGCCGCCGTCTCAATGCCGGGCATGATGGACACCGTCCTCAACCTCGGGATGAACGACAAGGCGGTGAAGGGTCTTGCCGAGAAGTCGGGGAATCCTCGCTTCGCGTGGGACGCCTACCGCCGCTTCATCAACATGTTCGGAAACGTCGTCATGGGCGTAGACCACGAGCACTTCGAGGCCGCGCTGGACAAGATCAAGAAGCGTCGGAAGGTTGAGCTCGACACGGAGCTCGACGCCAATGATCTCAAGGGCGTGGTAGAAGCGTACAAAGAGGTCTTCAAGAAGCACACCAACAAGAACTTCCCCCAGGATCCAAAGAAGCAGCTCTGGGCTGCGATTGACGCGGTCTTTGGCTCGTGGAACAACGAGCGTGCGGTTTCGTACCGAAAGATCAACGAGATCAAGGGCGTGAAGGGTACGGCGGTCAACGTACAGTCGATGGTCTTCGGTAACCTCGGTGACGACTCGGGCACGGGCGTCTGTTTTTCACGCGACCCGTCGACCGGAAAGAAGGTCTTCTACGGCGAGTACCTGATGAACGCTCAGGGCGAAGACGTCGTTGCCGGGATCCGGACCCCGATGGTTCTCAAGACGCTCGAGAAGAAGGATCCGAAGATCTACAAGCAGCTTGTGGACCTGAAGGACCGCCTCGAAGCGCACTACAAGGACATGCAGGATATGGAGTTCACTATCCAGCAGGGTACGCTCTATCTCCTCCAGACCCGAAACGGAAAACGAACCGGTGCCGCCGCGATCAAGATCGCCGTCGACCTCGTGAACGAGAAGAAGATCGACAAGGAGACGGCGATCACGCGCGTCACTCCCGATCAGCTCGACCAGGTCTTCCACCCGCAGATCGATCCCAAGGCGAAGAAGTCGCACAAAGCCGTTGCCAAGGGTCTCAACGCGAGTCCCGGTGCCGCGAGCGGAGTGGTCGTATTCACCGCCGAAGAGGCTGCCGCCTGGAAGAAGGAAGGCAAGCAGGTGCTGCTCGTCCGGAAGGAAACGAGCCCCGAAGACATCGAAGGAATGCACGCCGCGGAAGGTATCCTGACCTCGACCGGCGGTATGACGAGCCACGCGGCGGTTGTCGCGCGAGGCATGGGCAAGCCGTGCGTCGCCGGGTGTAAGGACGTCGTGATTGCCGGGAAGAAGCTGACCGTGAACGGCCGGACCGTGAAGCAGGGCCAGCCGATGACGATCGACGGTACGACCGGCGAGGTGTTCCCCGGACTCCTGCCGCTCTCCCAGCCGAAGATCTCCGGCGAGCTCAATGCCTTCCTCAAGTGGGCGGACGAGGTTCGCCTCAACGTGACTCGACCCGGCCTCAAGCAGAAGGGCATCAACGTTCGGACGAACGCGGACACCCCCGCCGATGCGAAGCGCGCGCGAGAGTTCGGCGCCGAGGGTATCGGCCTCTGCCGAACCGAGCACATGTTCTTCGAGGAAGACAAGATCTTCAACTTCCGCCAGATGATCCTCGCCGAGGATCTCGAGGCGCGCCGGAAGGCGCTGAAGAAGATACTTCCGCTCCAGAAGAAGGACTTCAAGGGCATCTTCAAGGCGATGGGAGGTCTGCCGGTTACGATCCGACTGCTCGATCCGCCGCTCCACGAGTTCGTTCCGCACGATGCGAAGGAGATCAAGGAGCTCGCGACCGCGATCGGCATTTCGCCGGGCAAGGTCAAGGCGAAGATCGAGAGCCTCAAGGAATTCAACCCGATGCTTGGTCACCGCGGCTGCCGCCTCGGCATCACCTACCCTGAAGTCTACGACATGCAGGTGGAGGCGATCATGACCGCGGCATGCGAGGTCGCGAAGGCCGGCACGAAGGTGATCCCCGAGATCATGATTCCGCTCGTGGGCACGAAGAACGAGCTCTCGGTCCTCCGCGCGAACGCGATCAGGGTGGCCGAAGACGTGCTTCAGAAGAAGAAGCAGAAGATCGAGTACCACGTGGGTACGATGATCGAGATTCCGCGCGCGGCGCTCACCGCCGACCAGGTCGCCGAGGACGCCGACTTCTTCAGCTTCGGTACCAACGACCTCACGCAGATGGCCTTCGGGTACAGCCGTGACGACGTGGGCTCCTTCGTTCCCGAGTACCTGGACCAGAACATCCTGGAAGAGGATCCGTTCGCGGTGCTCGATCAGACCGGCGTGGGCCAACTCGTTCAAATCGGCGTTGAGAAGGGCCGATCCACGAAGCCCGAGCTCAAGATCGGTATCTGCGGCGAGCACGGCGGCGAGCCGAAGTCGGTGGAGTTCTGCTATCGCGTGGGCATGAACTACGTTTCGTGCTCTCCGTTCCGCGTACCCATCGCACGGTTGGCGGCTGCGCAGGCGGTCATCAGAAACCGCTAGGCGAGTACGTTTCGAATCTCAGGGGCCGCTCCTTTGGGGGCGGCCCCTTTTTTTGGTGCGCCCGGCAGGGCGCACCCACTTGGAGGTGCCCGGCGATGAGCTGGAAGTCCTCTACGGGCCCGACAGACCGAG
>JBKHII010000101.1:0-5492 GCA_046538735.1 Spirochaetales bacterium | reverse complement strand
TGCGGCTTGTGGATGACGCTTGGTCCCATGACTCGATCTCGAAGGAGTACGAGGTGACCGGGATGGCCGGGCCGTCGCGATTCTCTCTCACCGTCTACCGAAACGGTGAGGTCCTGGACCGCACCTCAATCGACCTGAATGGGCGGAGAGCGGAACACCGCCTCCGCTACGCCGTCGGAGTCCTGGACTCGGATGAGCCCATGCTGACGTATGAGCTCAGTGCTTCCTACGACGGTGACGTGAGGTCTACGGAGATGGCCAAGAGCTACGACCATCGCAGCGGCATGGACGTTTCGACCGGCGAGACGATGCCGCGGCCGATTCCGCGAGGGAGGCCGGTCGTACTTCTCGTGACGACTCGAGAATCTCCATCGTCGGGAGCAAACGAGTTCCGTCCGGAGGCGTCGGTGGCGGTGGCTGAGGTCTGGGAGATCGATGATCTTGTTGCGGATCACGACTGGGTAGAGATTCTCATGGTTGAGTGGCTTGTCCCGAACCCATAGAGCCGGGCGGGTCGAGTCTCACGCTTCGTACCCCGCCCACAAAAAAGCCCCGGGTCACCCCGGGGCATCAATCCGCTGCCGCCGAACGCGAACGCGTCCGGCGCGAAGCGCCGGGCGGCCCGCAGGGCCGCCCGACCAACCGTCGAACTTAGCCTTCCTGCTCCAGCTTCTTGAGATCTTCGAAGCGGCGCTTGTTGTCCTCCGCCGCGAGCTCGCGGAGTCGCAGCGCTTCCTCGGGCTTGGAGAGCTCGAGGGCGCGGTAGCGGATCTCCGCCTGTGTGTACTCGTGGAAGTCGGTGGAGGGCTCTTCGCTCTCCCAGACGAACGGGTTCTGGCCCGCTGCGCGGAGGTCCGGATTGTAGCGGTAGATCGGCCAGTATCCGCTCGAGGCGGCGGCCTTGCTCTGCTGACCGGTCAGCTTCATGTCGTAGCCGTGTGCGATACAGGGCGAGTAGGCGATGATGATCGAGGGACCGTTGTGGCGCTCTGCCTCGATGAAGGCCTGAAGCACCTGGTCGCGGTTCGCGCCCATGTTCACGCTGGCAACGAAGGCGGTGCCGTAGGTCGTCATCATGAGACCCAGGTTCTTCTTGCCAAGCTGCTTGCCGCTCGCCGCGAACTTCGCGATCGCGCCTCGCGGAGTCGCCTTGGACGCTTGGCCGCCGGTGTTCGAGTAGACTTCGGTGTCCATCACGAGAACGTTGACGTTCTTGTCGCTCGCCATCACGTGGTCGAGACCCCCGTAGCCGATGTCGTACGCCCAGCCGTCTCCGCCGAAGCACCACACGCTCTTGTCCACGAAGTAGTCCTGGAGCTCCACGATCTTCGCCACGACCTTCTTCGCGTCGCCCTTCGCTTCCTTGAGCGCGCCGGGCAGCGCGTTGCGGATCGTGGTCGCGTTTTCCTTCGCCTGCGCACTCACGTCCGCCCAGTTGTCCAGGCTCCAGCGGAGCGCCTTCGCGAGTGTCGCGTCGGTTCCGACCTCGAGCAGCTTCTCAACGTTCGTCTTGAGCTGCGCGCGGTTCGAGTCCACGGCGAGTCGCATGCCGAATCCGTACTCGGCGTTGTCCTCGAAGAGGCTGTTCGCCCACGTGGGTCCGCGCCCGTTCTCGTCCGCGGCGTACGGGGTGGTCGGGAAGGTTCCGCCGTAGATCGACGAACACCCGGTCGCGTTCGCGATCATCATTCGGTCGCCGAACAGCTGCGTCGCCATGTAGACGTAGCCGACCTCACCGCATCCCTGGCAGCTGCCCGGGTACTCGAAGTACGCCGTGTCGAACTGAACGTCCAGGTCCTTGATAAGGTCGCTCTTCTGCATCCACTTCACCGGGATGCTTCCGCGCTTGCCGCGCTTCTCGAGCCGCTTCGTGCCGATCGGCACCGCGCCGTTCACGCTCATCTTGCTCACGGGGACCGTGTCGCCCTTGAGGCGCAGCACCGGATCCACGACTTCCTTGACCCACGCGTCTTCCACGTCTTCCGGAACGACCGCGCTGATCGATGCGCCGTCCACCGGCTCGCTCGGGATCGGCACTTCCTGGATGGCGTCCACCGCGGCGTCGATTGCGCGCCAGTTCATCTCAACGATCTCCTGGCCCTTCTTCTTGAACTGCTTCTCGACCGCCTTCTTGATGAGGCTGATCGCCTCGTCCGCGGGAAGCACGCCGGAGAGCTTGAAGAACGCGGTCTGCATGACCGTGTTGATACGGCCGCCGAGACCCACGTCCTTCGCGATGCGGGAAGCGTCTATCGTATAGACCTTTACCTTCTTCTCGATGATCGTCTTCTGCATGTCCTCGGTGAACTTCGCGAACACCTTTTCCGGGTCGGTGCCGATGTTCACGAGGAAGGTGCCGCCCTCGGTGATGCCTTCGAGGATGTCGAAGATGCCGATGTACTGGTGGCGGTGCAGCGCGATGAAGTCCGATCTGCGCAGCAGGTACTCGCTCTGGATCGGCTGCTTGCCGAAGCGGAGGTGGCTCACGGTCCAGCCGCCCGACTTGTTCGAGTCGTACTGAAAGTAGCCCTGCGCATAGAGATCGGTGTCGTCACCAATGATCTTGATGCTGTTCTTGTTCGCGCTGACCGTACCGTCCGAGCCGTAGCCCCAGAACTTGCAGCGCGTGATGCCCTCGGGCTCGGTTGGCAGATCCTCGCCGACCTCGAGCGACTTGTGCGTGACGTCGTCGGTAATGCCGACGGTGAAGTCGTGGAAGCACTTCCCGTCCAGGTGGTCGTAGACCGCCTTGACCATCGCCGGGGTGAACTCCTTGCTCGAGAGCCCGAAGCGGCCGCCGATGATCGTCAGCCCCGAGTTCTGCAGCGCGGCGTTGACGTCCAGGTAGAGCGGCTCGCCGGGCGCGCCCGGTTCCTTCGTTCGGTCGAGGACCGCGATCCTCTTCACGCTCTTCGGGAGGACCGCCTGCAGGTGCTCGCTCGACCAGGGGCGGAAGAGCCGGACCTTGATCGCGCCGACCTTCTCACCCTGCGACGCGAGGTAGTTGACCGTCTCCTCGATGGTCTCCACGCCCGAACCCATCGCGATGATGACCTTCTCCGCGTTGGGATCGCCAACGTAGTCGAAGAGCTTGTACTCGCGGCCGGTCTTCTCGGCGAAGAGCTTCATGTATTTCTCAACGATCGCCGGGGTCGCGTCGTAGAACGTGTTGACAGTCTCGCGTCCCTGGAAGTAGACGTCCGGGTTCTGCGCGCCGACCTTCAGGATCGGCCTATCCGGGCGCATCGCGCCGTCGCGGAACTGCTCCACGTACTTCATGTCGAGCATGCTCGCGAGCGTCTCGTAGTCGATCTGCTCGATCTTCTGCACCTCGTTGGAGGTCCGGAACCCGTCAAAGAAGTGGACGAAGGGGACCTTGCTCTCGAGCGCGGACAGGTGGGCGATCGCCGCCATGTCCTGCGCTTCCTGCACGCTTGCGGAGCTGATCAGGCCGAAGCCGGTCATCCGCGCCGACATCACGTCCGAATGGTCGCCGAAGATGGACAAGGACTGCGCCGCGATCGATCGCGCGGACACGTGAAACACCGTCGGCAGCATCTCGCCCGCAATCTTGTACATGTTCGGGATCATCAGCAGGAGGCCCTGGCTCGCCGTGAAGGTGGTTGTGAGCGCTCCGCCCGAAAGCGAACCGTGAACCGCACCGGCGGCGCCGGCCTCGGACTGCATCTCGATGACCCGCAGCGGTTCACCGAAGATGTTCTTCTTTCCCGCAGCGGCCCACGCATCCGCCAGCTCACCCATCGTGGATGAGGGCGTGATCGGGTAGATCGCCGCGACCTCGCTGAACGCGTATGCGACGTTACTGGCGGCTTCGTTGCCGTCAATCGTCACCATTTTCTTGGGCATGTTGCACCTCTCTTGAGATTTAGGAATCCAGCGGCAATTGAGACGCGATTACCTCTGGGGGATGTGGCATTTCCTACACTATATGAGTTTCTCCCGAAAGCATCAAGAGGAGATGAGAAGTTGCGGGGCTTTGATGTGATTCTGATCACAAAAGGATAGAGGTCGACGGTTGACTCCCGCCGGACACCTTGCCGAAGCACAAAGTCCGTGCTACCCTCTCGGTCATCTCAAAAAACTCAACGCCATTCTATCCCAAGAAGGAGTCGCCCATGCGATATCTCAAAGGAGCGGCGGTAGCGTTCGCGTTGCTTGCCGCGATGCTCGTCACCTCGTGCACGACGCTCGCCACGTCCGTTCAGTCGGGAGGGCCGGAGGCAGGCAGCGCCTACGTGCTCGCGAGCCTCGTGAAGGAAGAGGCAAATCACGACGGCTACCTCCGCATCGCCGGACCAAGGGGCTACAATCTCGCGTTCACCGCCGAGGACCAGGTCCAGCTGTTCGCCGTGGAGCCCGGTTCGTACCGGATCGTCGCCGTGGAGATCCAGAACACCACGATCGACCTCTCGGACAACGCGCGATTCGCCGAGCCCATCCAGGTCAGGGCGGGCGAGATCACGTACATCGGCGATTGGCTCTCCTACTACGAGTCGACGATTCGACAGGTCGGCGTGCGCCGCGTCAATAACTACTCAACGCGCGACTTCGAGGAGATGGAGCGGCGCTACGCGGAGTTCGCCTCCGCAGGTCGGTCCTCCTACTTCACGAACGACGACAACTTCGATCTCGATTCGTTCGAAGACGGCGAAGCCGCGTTCCGATCCGAGGCGTTCGTAGAGACCGTCTACAACGTGCCACCGTTCTTCCAGGCGTACGCGACGATGTCCGTCCTGGCGGACCTGGGCCTGCTCGAGGAGACGACGACTGCACAGCAGGTGGAGATGATGCGACGCTTCTTCTCCGGGCTTCCCGAGACGCCGGAAGAAGCCTACACCGTCTCCGAGATCGCGCTCGGCGGGTATCGAACCGACGGAACCCCGCTCGTGGCTCGTCTCCGCGTCGCACCGCTCAACGACTCATTCGAGCGCGAGGGAGCCGCATACGTGGTCGTGGTCGCGACGAACGTCGCGGTCAACCGCGAGACCGGCCAGCCGACTCGGGAGCCGGCCATCAATCTCTTCGGCTCCACGATGGGCGCATACAACGACGCCTTCGTCCTCTTCGAGAACGGTCGGCTCGTGTCGTCTGCGGTGTTCGACGAAAGCGAGAATCTGGATGAGGCGATCCGCGCGGCGCGCAGGGATCCGCGGCTCGCGGTCAATGTCGCAGACACCCTCGTTCGCGACGGCGTTGCAGAGAACGACGATCTCGCGGCGGAGCTGCTCAATCCGGTCATCGATGATTCCGGCGCCGCGCCGGCCGTCCACGCGACCGCGCTCCTCAATATGCTCATGTACGAGGTGCTCCAGGGCAACTACGACCAGGCCGATCGCCTGCTCAACGAGCTCCGTTCGACCCACAGCAGTATCGACGAACCCTCGTTCCAGGCCGTCATCGACGTCCAGGCGCCGCTTGTGATCGAGCTCGCCCGCGCCGCGGCCGAGTAACCAACCCGCCTATCGCACCTC
>JBKHII010000100.1:0-5632 GCA_046538735.1 Spirochaetales bacterium | reverse complement strand
GTGCTGCATGCCGGTAGAGGAGCGCTGCTCATTCGCCAGCACATCGGCCTTCGCCCGGTCGCAGTCGTTAACCTCACCGGTCGCGCAGATACGCTCAACGAGCGCCGCGATGACATCGTCACCGGTGGACGCATCGAGGTTACAGATCGCCAAGTCCTCGTTCAGAACGTGGGCTATCATCTCTGCGAAGAGACTACTCTTGACGCAGATCCCGGTCAATTGCGACTCGCAGACGATCCTCACGACCGGACTTCGCGTATAGTGGTAAGGGGGACGGACACACCGATGCGAACGGTTGAGAACACGACGATCGAACGGGTTCATCGCCCCCGAGGAGAGGCCGCCCGAAACTACGATCGACTGAGCCACACCTACGATCTCGTCACCGCGAGCGAGTGGCCGTTCGTCGCGGACGGCCTCTCGCTCCTCGACGTTCGACCCGGCGAGTGCGTGCTCGAGATCGGGTTTGGTACCGGACGGGCGCTCCTCGAGCTCGCGCGCGCCGTTGGCCGGCAGGGTCGCGTCTGCGGGATCGACATATCGCCCGAGATGGTCCGGATGAGCCGACGCAAGCTCGAGGGGTCCGGGCTCGAATCGCGCGCTGATCTGACGACCGGAGACGCGTATCATCTGCCGTACGAGGCCGACCGCTTCGACGCGCTCTTCATGAGCTTCACGCTCGAGCTCTTCGATACGCCGGAGATCCCGCGCGTGGTCGCCGAATGCCTGCGAGTCATCCGTCCCGGTGGCCGCGCGTGCGTCGTAGCGATGTCGAAGCGCGGCGGCCCCTACCCGGTGCGTCGTCTCTACGAATGGGTGCGCTCGCTTGCCCCGTCGCTGCTCGATTGTCGTCCCATCTTCGCCTCACGGTCGATGAAACGCGGGGGATTCAAGATCGCCGAGTCGCGTGTGCGGCGCATGTGGGGGATCCCCGTCGAGCTCGTGCTCGCGAAGCCGGAACCGGAGGCGTGACGAGTACTCACGCGCCACCCATCTGGGGACCGAAGCCGCCTTGACCCACGCGTCGACTTATATGATTATATGCTCATCTAAGGATCCAAGGAGCATCTGTGGCACACGAACCGTCGTCCGAACCGTCCATACCGTCGCTCGCCCCGAAGCGCACCATCGGCTTCTTCGAGAAGTACCTCACCGTCTGGGTCATCGCCTGCATCGCCCTCGGCGTCCTCATTGGTCAGTTCCTGCCGGCTGTGCCCGAGCTTCTCAGCCGCCTCGAGTACGCGCAGGTCTCGCTCCCGGTCGCCGTGCTCATCTGGCTCATGATCTATCCGATGATGCTCAAGGTGGATTTCGCGAGCATCGTCCGTGCGACGAAGCAGCCGAAGGGCCTCGCCGTGACCACGGTAACGAACTGGCTCATCAAGCCGTTTACCATGTACGTGATCGCCTGGTTCTTCCTCAAGGTCGTCTTCCGCCCGTGGATCGATCCGGCTCTGGGAACCGAGTACCTCGCCGGCGCGGTGCTCTTGGGTGCGGCGCCGTGCACCGCGATGGTCTTCGTCTGGAGCCATCTGTCCGACGGCGACCCGGCGTACACGCTCGTTCAGGTCGCGGTGAACGATCTCATCATCCTGGTCCTGTTCACCCCGATCGTGGCGCTCCTTCTGGGGATCAGCGACATCGGCATACCCTGGGACACGCTGCTCCTCTCGGTGGCGCTGTTCGTCGTGATCCCGCTCGCCGCCGGTTGGATTTCGCGCGTGCTCATCGTGAAGCGCCGCGGGCTCGACTACTTCGAGAAGGTCTTCATCGCGAAGTTCAACGGCGTAACCACCGTCGGCCTTCTGTTGACCCTAATCATCCTCTTCTCGTTTCAGGGAGAGATCATTCTGGGCAATCCGCTGCACATCCTCCTCATCGCCGTGCCGCTCGTGATCCAGACCTATCTCATCTACGCGCTTGCCTACGGATGGGCGTGGTTCTGGAAGCTGCCGCATCCGGTGGCCGGGCCGGGCGCGCTGATCGGCGCGAGCAACTTCTTCGAGCTCGCGGTCGCCGTGGCGATCAGCATCTTTGGGCTCGCATCCGGGGCGGCGCTCGCGACCGTCGTGGGCGTGCTCGTGGAGGTGCCCGTGATGCTCAGTCTCGTGCGGTTCACGAACCGGACGAGAGCCGCCTTCGAAGCGCGAGCGGAGGCGTAGGGTGGCCGGCACGGCGCGCTCCACCGGCACCGACACGCTGGACGCGCTCAAGGCGCTTGCGGACGAGACGCGCCTTCGCATCGTCAACATCCTCGAGCAGGCCGACGAGCTATGCGCGTGCGAGATCGAGGCGGTGCTCGATCTCAACCAGTCCAACGCGTCGCGCCATCTGAGCCGGCTCCGCGGCGCGGGGATCGCCGTCGCGAGCCGCGACGGTCACTGGGTTCACTACGCGTTCGCCTGGTCGTCCCCGCACGTCGGTCTGACGCGCGGCGTGCTCGAGTCGCTTCGCGCCGAGAACGCACGCTTCCGCGCCGACCTCGAGCGACTGCGCGCCTACCGCGGAAGCGGCCAGTCGTGCCATACGGTGGAGGCGTGGCGGGCGACGACCTCCGGAAGACCGGACCCTCGCGTCTGAAAAGACTCCTCCGGGCCGGCGGTTCAAGTCGGACCGGAGACGTCGGTGCCTTGACCCCCGGCGCGTTTCGCACGATCCTGCGGCATGTCCCTTACGATCGCCTTCGCGCTGATTGTCATCGGGCCGTGGTTGCTCGGTCGGGGAACCCAGGCCCTTCGCTTGCCGTCCATCCTCGGCATGTTGATCTTCGGCATACTCTACGCTGCGCTCTCAGGAGACGTGGTCCGGCTCGTTCCTCCGCTCCCGTCCCAGATCGAAGAGCTTTCCGGATTCATCAAGACGACTGCGCTCATCGTAATTCTGCTCCGGGCCGGTCTGGGCATTCGGAAGGCGAGTCTGCGTGCGGTTGGAGGATCGGCCATCCGAATGGCGATCATCCCCTGCCTCATCGAAACGGTCGCCGCGACCTTCGCGTTCGTGTGGCTCTTCGATCTGCCGCCGATCTCGGCGCTCGTGGGCGGCAGCATTCTCGCCGCGGTTTCTCCGGCCGTCGTCGTTCCGTCCATGCTCGATCTCAAGCAGCGAGGCTATCACGAGGTGCCCACGCTGGTGCTCGCCGGTGCCAGCGCAGACGACGCGGTTGCAATCACGATCTTCACCGCCGCCGTGGGGCTCGCCGTCGGCGGCTCGGTCTCGGTTGGGGTGGTTCTCGTCTCGTTTCCGCTGGCGATTGTGAACGGTCTGGTTCTCGGTGTGGTCCTCGGGTTCGCGGCGTCCTGGTTCTTCGCGCACACCTTCGAACGCATCCGAGCCACGGAGAAGGCGCTTGTGCTGATCGTGGTGAGCCTCCTCGTCGTGGAGCTCGGCGAGCGTGTTCCTCTCGCGGCTCTTCTGGCAGTAATGACCGTTGGGTTTGTCCTTCTCGAACGGACCGAGCACGTCGCCCATGAGATGGCGAGCAAGCTATCCAAGGTGTGGGTGCCGGCGGAGATTCTGCTCTTCGTGCTGATCGGGCTCGCGGTAGACGTCTCCGTCGCAATCGATGCCGGCGCCCGTGGGCTCGCCGTCATCGGTATCGGAATCGCGGGGCGGTCGGTCGGGGTGCTGGCGGCGCTCGTGCCGGACCGTGGCCTGACCTGGTCCGACCGCCTGTTCGCGCTCGTAGCCTACGTGCCGAAGGCGACCGTACAGGCGGCGCTCGGAACGATTCCCATGAGCATGGGAGTGGAAGGCGGCGCAGTGATACTCGCGGTCGCCGTCCTCTCGATCCTCGTCACCGCGCCGATTGGTCTCCTCCTCATTCGGGCGCTCGGCCCGAGACTGCTCGGCGTGTCGCCGGGTACGGTTGACGCACCTCCATCGTCCCCGGGTCGATCTCGTACCCGGCCCCACGCGAGGAGTTGTCCGCCGCCTTGAGCGGGACGAGACCGCCGGCGGTCGTGTGATACGTTCACTCGGCCACGAGCGTCCGATTCACCTCAACGAACCTCTCGGTGATGATCTGCGTCGCCGAGCTCAACTGCTCCTGATCCTCTTCCGGATCTTCGCCGGCGGGCAGGATCGCGATGCGGAAGATCGGCGAGCTCTTCTTGAACGGCCCTTCGGTAAACGCAACCGGTCCGTCGATCGCCACGTCGCCCGCGAGCACCGCCTCGTCGTTTTCCGCGCTGTCCGGCACGTCCTGCCGGAGCCCGATGCTCGCGTACTCCGCCCGCCGCGTGCCGTCAACGAGCGGTCCGAGCGTGACAAGCGAACCCGAGTAGGTCAGCATCAGCGCACCGCGGTCGTCGTCCGCGGCGAGCTCGAGCGCCTCTTCCATGTTCATGTCGCTCGTGCTTGCCTCGAAAATCTCCTTCTTCTCGAGCCAGGCGCGCGCGATCTCCTCGACCGACTCGTCGGTGTCCGGCATTCCGGACGTCTTCGTGATCTCGCGAATGTGGTCGTGAATCCGTGCCGGAACCTGATCCAGATACTCTCCCATAATCGTCTCCCTTTTTTGGTTTCTCATCCGGAGTGTAGTGCGCGTGCGCGCGGACTTCCAGTTTGCGCATTACGCCGCGCATCGATCGCGT
Organism: Spirochaetales bacterium; assembly: GCA_046538735.1. GTDB lineage: Bacteria > Spirochaetota > Spirochaetia > DSM-27196 > SLST01 > SLST01. Next base: position 1,040 of record JBKHII010000100.1, on the reverse strand, counting down.
GATATAGTCTCGGTCATGAGTCATATCGACGGTTTACCGGAACGGATCCGCGAGCACCTGCGGTCGATCACCGCCTCGTCCGGTCTTCCGGACACGGAAGAATCGCTCGAGCTCATCGCGGAGAACTGGGTCGCCAAGCATCGCCTCTTCCTCGACCAGACCGCGCTCCTCTCCATGGAGCAGGCCGACCGATTCGAGGCGGACGATCCGCGCGGCCTGCTCATCCTCACTTACTCGGGGTCGCTCATCTCGCTCGGAACGCTCGGCGAGTCCGGCCGCAGTCTCGAGTACGCGAGCATCAAACTCCGCGCGGACGTTCCCAAGTCGGTTCGCGAAGCCCAGGTAGCACTCGCGGACGCCGTCACTCGCGACACGCCGGTCGCGCTTCGCGGGAGCTCGATCGAGAAGACGTCGAACGTCCTGGAGATCGTCGTCTGCCCGGCCGACCTCTCGCTCGCCGAACAGGAGCAACGCCTGCGCGAAGCCACCATCTTCCTCACGAACGGATTCGCGAAGATGAACCGGAGCGTTACGCTCCCGGGCGAGGCGCCGGAGCACTTCACGCTGCGGTCCATGGTGAAGTACGTAGCGCAACGCCACGATCTCAGCCAGACGGCGGTTCGCGAGATCATAGACGACTACTTTTCGGTCGCCGAGGCGGGCATGCTCATGGAAGAGCGTGTTCCGCTCGGCAGGCTCGGCCGCGTGTTCCTTGGCAAGCGGGGCCCGCAGAAGGCACGCGTCGGCAGGAACCCGGCAACCGGCGAGGAGCTCCTCATCCCGGCCAAGCCACCGCGCTGGGCGCCGCGGATTTCGTTCTCGAGCCAGATTACCGACCGGGCGGCGGCGCTCCCGATGGACGAGAGCGATGCGGGCGAAGCGTGGGACGCAGACCCTGCGGAGGATCGCGACTAGATTCCAGGGTTGTCGTCCGGTACGCCTTCGGCGTGACTCCCTCGAGGCTCCGGAAGACGCGGTTCATGGACGTCTTCGAGTTGAACCCCACCTCGATCGCGATCTCCAGAATGGACGCGGAGAGC
>JBKHII010000012.1:0-68166 GCA_046538735.1 Spirochaetales bacterium | reverse complement strand
GCGCCGAAGCTCAGCAAGTTCCTTGTCGCGCTCATTGCCGTTGCCGGGAAACGCCGGCTCGCCGTTCTGCTCGAGCTGGCGCCGCCAGCGATAGATCGTTCCCTCTCCGATGCCCAGCTCTTCCTCGATCTGGTGTCCGGTCCTGCCACCGGAGTTCAACAGCTCCACTGCTTGGATCTTGAACTCCTTCGTCTACGAGCTTCGTCTCTCTGCATTCGTTCTTTCCGTTCCGCGTATTCATACACGCTGCTTAACTCCGTGTCCACGGAACCGGGGCAGCTGTAAACACCACCCGTCACCAGAAGGTCGACGAGAACTACATCGAATCGAGGATCAAGCTCCTGAAGATTGCTCGGGACGCCGCCAAGCTCTATCGAGACGCCGAGCCCACCGAGAGAGCCGAGTCCCTTCGTCTCATCATGCCGGGCGCACCAAAGAAAAGGCAGCCGAGGGGTCCCCGACTGCCTGTCCAATCAAGCTCCCCCGGTTGGACTCGAACCAACGACTTGGTGGTTAACAGCCACCCGCTCTACCAACTGAGCTACAGGGGAATGCAAAATGCTCGCCTAAGATAGCGGCGGGCGGTTGTCGTGTCAAGCGTTTCGGAACCAGCGGATGGGCGAGGGCGCGCCACACTTCGCGCAGGTGTCGCCTCGGAGTCCGATCGGGTCGGTCCGATAGCCTGACCGCTGCACCAGGGTCGAGCCGCACGAGGAACAGCGCGTTGACGAGTCTCCGGAGACGTTTCCGCGGTAGACATGGTTCAGATGCCCGCGCGCGATATCGCGCGCGTGCTCGATTGTTGAGGGGCTCGTGGCCTCCACGACGTACTGGTACGTTGGATAGTAGCCCGAGAGATGGAATGGAATGTCGGGATCGAGGCTCGCTACGAAGGAGGCGATCGCCTCTACTTCGTCATCGGAGTCGTTCTTTCCCGGGATGAGGAGCGTTGTGACCTCGAGGCTCGTCTCTTCCGCGGCGATGCGCAGGAAGTCCTTCACCGCCTCGAGGTCGCCGGCAAGCTCCCGGGAGTAGAACTCCGGGTTGAAGCTCTTGAGATCCACGTTCGCGGCGTCCATCCGTGCAAGCAGCTCGCGTGCCGGTTTCCTGGTGAGGTGTCCGTTCGTGACTACGACGTTCGCGAGGCCGGCGTCGCGGACTCGCTCGGCGGCCTCCATGAGGTACTCGAAGTGAATCGTGGGTTCGTTGTAGGTGTAGGCGACGCCGAGCACGCCGGCGTCGCGGGCGAGAGCGGGGATTTCGCTCGGGAGCGTGTCGCGGGTTCGTGCGGTCGTGGACTGGGAAATCGAGTAGTTCTGGCAGAAGGGGCAGCGGAAGTTGCACCCCAGGAAGCCGATGCTCAGGAGCTCGGCTCCCGGGTGGAAGTGATAGAGCGGTTTCTTCTCCACGGGGTCAACGTGGAGCGCGGAAACCTTGCCGTAGTACGGAAGGCACGGCCGACCGTTGTCGTTCGTCCGGACCTGGCAGAGTCCCGCCTGGCCGGGGCGAATGTGGCACAGATGCGCGCAGAGCGTGCAGAGGATCTCACCGGTGCCTTCGGTCATGTAGCGCGGGACGGGGGCGAGCTGCTCGCTGTCACGCGTTTGATCGGTCATGCGGATTCAACGGGTATCGGGTCGGCGGAGGAGATCCTGTCAAGCTCGCGCTGGGGATGGTCGTCAACATAGCTGCGGATAAGGGCGCGGTTGCCGGGGCTGAGCTCGTGGAACGAGAGACTGATGCTTCGTTCGTTGCGGACGACGGTCGCGGGGAAGGAGAGTACGTTCTCTCCGACTCGCAGCGTGCAGACGTCGATCCTCGCCCCAACTTCAATATCCATGGTCTTCCTGCGGTCGGCAGGAACGAGCGAGACTCCCGCGGCCGAGAGGTCCTCCACCTCGCCGATGGACAGCTCAAGGCGGACCGGATGCGTGAAGACGAAGGCGACCGCGTCAACGTCGGTGGGAACGAGGCGCTTCTCCGCGCGCGCGTCGCCAATGTCCCGATAGCGGTTGACGAGCTCTTTCAGCCGGGAAAGCTCGGCGTGATCTTCCAGGCGTTCGTGAACGATGCCGTTGACCTGCAGCGCCTGCGCCTTGTCCGCTTCTTCGTGGTCGAACTCGTCGCCGGTGAGAATGACGAAAACGCATTGCTCGCGCGCCTTCGAGTCGCGAAGGAAGATGAGAAACGGTTTCCAGTGCCGGGGGAAGTCCTGGGCGCTGAAGAGGACAACGTCCGGCTCGACCTCGTCCAGGTTGTCCATTGCCTTGATGGGATTGTAGTACTGGATGATCTCCGCGCCGCGCGGCATGAAGTTGCGTCTGATGTAAGCTTTGAGTTCGTCCCGTTCCGAGACGAGGAGAATCTTCACGAGTTGCTACTCCGTTCCCAGATTTGTGACCGCGTAATCATGAATGTACCACACCGAGTCTTCTCTTTGAAGGAAGTAGGTGTAGCGCTTGAGCTCGTTGAACGTGGGGTAGGTGAACGTAAGATCCATGATGACCGATCCCTCAAAGGGGTCATACGTGGTGCGGACCATCTCGTACGCGTTCGGCACCGCCGAAAGCTGGGGGTCCTCGAGCTGATTGCGTAGCTGCTCCTCGAAAAGCTCGAGCCTGCTCCGTTGGTCGGGTTCGCTCATTCGCCGGTAGGTTCGGGCTCGCGCCGGGTCGGAGAGGAGGAGCCCTTCCATATCGATGTAGAGGAAGAAGCGGTTCCATGCGCCTTGCTGCAGCGCGTCGATCGTGTATTCAACGACCTCGTTCGGAGGGAGCGCCTCGCGCTCCAGGATGACGCCGGTCTGTTGGTCGATCTGCTCGCGTACGATCTCAGCCTGCGTGAGATCGGGATGGATCGTGAGGCTCAGCGTGTTTCTCGCGTCGAGAACCGGCGACTCGCTAACGAGATCGGGATAGAAGACGGCTCGGACCACGTAGACGCCGGTGGCATCGAGGAGGACGTAGTCGGCGAGGTTCTCCACGAAGGAGAACTCCTCACCGGGCTCGAGCGCGACGTCCCGGTAGTAGATCTGTTGATTGGATGTACGCTCTGTTGTAAATTGCGGCGCGGGTGGTAGCTCCTGATTCGAGAGCGTGCGTACCTCCAGATCCACGCTGAACATCCGATTCTCCGCGAGTTTGAACCGGTAGGTCTCGCCGGAGTCGTTGCGGATGGTAAGCTTGATGAAGACGTCGCTTCCCGGAACGTAGATCTCCTTGTCCTCGTATGCGATGCGGAGATCGACCGGTTGTGCCGTTGCCATGATGGCCGCAAGGCAGAGTAGCGCGATGAGCAGCAGAGTTCGTCTCAGTACAATCACCAGTCTCCTCCCTGTTTCCAGGAGTCTTTCGTGAGCACGCCCCTCTCGGACCGGCTCTCCAAAGCCTTGAAGGGATACCGGCCGTGGCAAGCGCTGCTCGACCGGCTGCGGAGCGGGCCGTATCCGTTCACCGTCGTTGGTCCGCGTGGTGCGTACCTTGCTTTCCTCGCCCGGCAGGTGACGCAGCGCGTCTCACTTCCCCTCTCTATTATCGTCCCGACGGAGCAGGAAGCTGAGTCGGTTGTTCGCGATCTGGAGCTCTTCGGCGCAGAACCGCTCCACTTCCCCTGGTGGGGCAGCATGCCGTACCGGGCGCTTGCGCGCACCGCCCCGGTCTTCGGCCGTCGCGCACGCGCGCTCGGGGAGCTGGTCACCCGTCAGCCAAAGATCGTGGTCGCGAGCATGCGCGCTTTCCTGTCGCCGGTGCCGGACCGAGAGCGATACGCCGCGCGACTCACACAGGTACAGGTCGGCGACAGCTTTGATCCGGTCGACCTCGGAAGACGGCTCGAGCAGTACGGCTACACCAGGGTACCGAAGGTCGGCGTCCGTGGCGAGTATGCGATCCGCGGGGAGGTGGTGGACCTCTTCCAGCCCGGTGACGAGCACGCGATCCGGATCGTCTTCGAATGGGACGAGATCGAGGAAATCCGGCTCTTCGAGGCGGATACGCAGAGCTCGGTCGGCTCGATCAACGAGTTCATCCTGCATCCGGAGCGCGAGGTGGTTTGGGATGAGCGCGAGGTCGCCACGGCGACCGAGCAGATGCGAAGCCTCGCGGAGTTCCGCAATCCCGAGCCGCTCATCGAGCAGCTGACTGAGGAGCGCTGGGTCGAAGGGGAGGAGGCCTACTTCCCGCTCGCGGACGAGGAGCCGCACTACCTTCCGGAGTACCTTCCGCCGGGCGCGGTGACGCTCTTCACGGACAGCGAACGGCTTGTCGCGAGCCATGACGCGCTCGAACGGGAGTACCAGGGGCTCTACTCGAGTGAGCGAGTGCGCAGGGACGTGCCGAGGCCGTCGCGACTGCTGCGCCCGTTCGAGAGCGCCCGGGACTCGCTCGAGCGGCACGTTCTCTTTCCGCTTCTCTCGGAGAGCGATCGCGGGAACGTGCTGCGCCTGCCCTGCGATCCACCGCGAAGCTTCTTCGGAAACGTGAGCTTCTTCAAGGAGGAGCTCGCGAACCTGCAGGAAGCGCAGTTCGACGTCGTTGTCGTCGCCGACAGTGAGACGCAGAGCTCGCGCATCCGTCACCTCTTGTCCGATCACGAGGTGAGCGTCGTCACCGGATCCATCTCCGGCGGGTTCTCGCTTCCCGACCAGCGGCTCATGGTCGTGGAGGAGAACGAGATCTTCGGGCGACGCAAACGCGCGCCCAAGTCGGTCAAGCAGGTCCACAGCAGGGCGATCGATACCTTCGTCGATCTGTCTCCGGGCGACTACGTGGTCCACGTCAACTACGGCATCGGTCGATTCAACGGCATCAAGCGGATTGCGGCGGCCGGCAACGAGCGCGACTACATCCATCTGGAGTACGCGGGCGACGAGTTCATCTACATACCGATCGAGCAGGTAAACCTGATTCAGCGGTACATCGGGAGCCACGGTGAGGCGCCCCGGATGGACAAGGTCGGTGGGAAGAGCTGGGAGAGCCGCAAGAGCAGGGTCCGGAAGAACGTGGAGGATCTTGCCGAGCGGCTCGTCAAGCTCTACTCGCGCCGGCGTCGCGCGCGAGGGTTCGCCTTCCCGGAGGATACCGAATGGCAGGTTCAGTTCGAGGCGACCTTCCCGTACGAGGAGACCGAGGACCAGCTTCGCGCCATCGATGAGGTCAAGGCGGACATGGAACGTCCGCAGCCGATGGACCGGCTCGTCTGCGGCGACGTGGGGTACGGAAAGACCGAGGTCGCGATGCGCGCCGCGTTCAAGGCGGTGACCGCAGGGAAGCAGGTGGCGATCCTCGCTCCAACGACGATTCTTGCGGAGCAGCACTACGAGTCGTTCACCGAGCGTATGAGCGACTTCCCGGTGAAGATTGGTATGCTCTCGCGCTTCGTCGCGCCGACGGACCAGAAGCGCGTGATCTCCGAGCTTGCCGGAGGCGAGCTGGACATCGTGATCGGCACGCACCGGATCCTCTCGAAGGACGTGATGTTCAAGGAGCTCGGTCTCCTCGTGATCGACGAGGAGCAGCGGTTCGGCGTCAAGGACAAGGAGCGGCTCAAGGAGCTCAAGACCTCGATCGATTCGCTCACGATGACCGCCACCCCGATTCCGCGCACGCTGCACATGTCGCTGCTCAAGATCCGCGACATGTCGATCATCAAGACGCCTCCGCACAACCGCCTGCCGATTCAGACGGTCATCCAGGAGTTCAACGAAGAGATCGTCACTCGGGCAATCCGGAACGAGATCGAGCGCGGCGGGCAGATCTACTTCCTTCACAACCGGGTGGAGACGCTCAACAACGTGGTGTCGTACCTGCAGGAGCTGATGCCGGAGGTCATGATCGACAAGGCGCACGGTCGGATGAGCGCGCACCAGCTCGAGGACATCATGCACCGGTTCGTTCACGGCGCCTTCCAGGTGCTCGTTTCCACGACGATCATCGAGAACGGAATCGACATTCCGAACGTGAACACGATCATCATCGACCGCGCGGACATGTACGGCATCAGCCAGCTCTACCAGCTGCGCGGTCGCGTCGGCCGAAGCGGTCGTCTTGCCTATGCCTACCTGCTCTATCCCGACCAGCGCGTGCTGAGCGAGATCGCGATGAAGCGTCTGCAGATTATCAGCGACTACACCGAGCTCGGAAGCGGGTTCAAGATCGCGCTGAAGGATCTGGAGGTCCGCGGCGCAGGGAACCTCCTCGGCCGCGAGCAGAGCGGCGACATCCTCTCGGTCGGCTTTGACATGTATCTCCGACTGCTGGACGAGGCGATCCGTCGCCTTGACGAGGATGCCGAGGAGCAGGAGGAAGAGGTCTATCTCGAGCTGGAGTACTCGGGCTTCATCCCGGACGGCTACGTCTCCGAGCCGGCGGAGAAAATGGAAGTGTACAAACGCGTCGCGAGCATCACCACCGACCAGGAGCTCGAGAACGTCGCCGGCGAGCTGCAGGACCGGTTCGGTCCGCTGCCGGACGAGGTGCACAGCCTGCTCTCGCTCGCCGAGATCCGGGTTCTCTGCCGGAAACTCCACATCGCGAGCCTCAAGGAGCGGAAGGGTACGCTCGAGGTCGAGTTCGGCAAGGTCGCGAAGATCAGCGCGGACCGCGTTGTGACGCTCATCCAGAGCTCCGGCGGCAAGGTGAAGCTCGATCCCCGGCGACCGGCCGTGCTGGTCATGGACACCGAGGGCATCGGCCTCAAGGAGAAGAGCGAGTTCATTCGCGGCCGGCTCTCAACGCTCGTCGCGTAGGCGTTCAGCCGCGCGCGAGAACGTGGTAGGATGGGGCGTGGCCAGGAGCAGGGACAACATCGAGCTCGTGTGGAGCATCGCGGAGCTCTCGAGCCTCTTCGAGAAACGGACGAATATCGACGGTTTACTCCAGGACGTGGTCGACCGCATCGCCGACCACATGGAGAGCGACGTCTGCAGCATCTATCTCCTCGACGACACCACCGGCAGCCTCGTCCTGAGAGCGAGCCGCGGTCTCGAGCCGGGATCGGTCGGCAGCGTCCACCTGGACCTCGGCGAAGGGATCACCGGCACCGCCGTGAAGGAGCTCCGACCGATTCGCGAGGCGCACGCCTCGCGAAACCCCGCGTACAAGTACTTCCCCGATACCCGGGAAGAGCAGTACGAGAGCTTTCTCGCGGTCCCGATTCGCAGAGGGCTGAGCCGGATCGGCGCGCTCGTCGTCCAGCATCGCCGGCCGGACCAGTTCACGCGGCAGGACACGCGCGCGCTGCAGGCGATCGCCGGCCAACTCGCGGCGACGCTCGAGAACATCGAGATCCTGATGGAGCTCCATTCCGGCCCGCGACCACGGATCGATCGGCGCTCTGCGCTTGGCGATACGGTGGAGTGCCGGCCGGCGAGCGACGGAGTTGCCGTGGGCGCAATCGTCCATCTGCGCCCCGTGGAGCACGTTGACGATGAGCTCGCCGCACCCGAAGGCGGCGACGAGGAAGCCGCGTTCCTGAGCGCGCTCGAGCGGACGGACCAGCAGTTGGAGGCGATGCATCGGGAGCTGGACGAGCGGATCTCGGACATTGCGAGTCTGATCTTTGCCTCGCACCTCCTGATGCTGCGCGACGAGGAGTTCTCCGGGGAGATGATCCGCTCGATTCGCGAAGGAGCGCGTGCGGCAGCCGCCGTCCGGAAGGTCGTGGACCGCTACGTGGGACTCCTTTCGTCGAGCGGGAATCCGCGCACGCGCGAGAAGAGCCACGACGTGCTCGACCTTGGGCGGCGACTGCTGCGGAATCTCCGCGGTGACTCGGACGCGCACGGTGACCTACGCGGATGCGTCGTGATCGCGCACGAGCTCTATCCCTCCGAGCTGGTACGACTCGCCGCGCAGCATGCGGAGGGCCTCGTCCTGACCGGAGGTGGGAGCACGGCGCATCTGACCATTCTCGCGCGGAGCCTCGAGATACCGACCGTCCTGCTGCGCGCGCCGGACGAGGCCGATCTCCACGACGGCGATCTCGTAGCGGTCGACGCCTACGAGGGCCGAATACATCGCAATCCGCCCGAGGCGGTCATCGCGCAGTTCGACCAGGCACGCGCGGCACACGCGCGCGAGGACGGGCACGCCGCGCCCGGTCCCGCGGTTACCGCAGACGGCGCTGCGATCGAGCTGCTCGCCAACGTGAACATACTCCACGACGCCGAAGCGGCGACGCGGGTGGGCGCGATGGGCATCGGGCTCTACCGAAGCGAGTTCCCGTTCCTCGTGAGAAACGATTTTCCGTCCGAAGCCGAGCAGTACCGCATCTACCGGAAGATCGCCGAGCGGATGGATCATGGACCGCTCGTCCTGCGAACGCTCGATATTGGAGGAGACAAGCTCTTCCGGGAGTCGCAGGATCTCGAGGGAAACCCGTTCCTCGGTCTGCGCGGGATCCGGTTCAGCCTCGCGCATCCCGATCTTTTCAACGATCAGCTACGCGCGATGCTTCGGGCCGGCGAAGGCCGCGATCTTCGGATTCTCTTTCCGATGATCGCCTCGCTGGACGAGTTTCGGCTCGCGCGCGAGCGAGTCCATGCGATGCTGGTCGATCTCGCGGACGAGGGCCTCCCACACAACCCGAATCCGCTCCTCGGTGTGATGATCGAGCTCCCCTCTGCAGTCGCGTGCGCGCACGATCTCGCGATTGAAACAGACTTCCTGAGCATCGGGTCGAACGATCTGGTGATGTACCTCCTCGCGGTAGATCGCACCAACGAGCAGGTCGAGTCGCTCTACCACCCGTACCACCCGGCGGTCTTGCGCGCGCTTTCGCGCATCGTCTCCGAAGCGAACGCAGAGGGTTGTCCGGTGTCGATCTGCGGTGAGGCCGGCGCGGACGAGGCGATTCTCCGGTTTCTGATCGGATGCGGTCTGCGGAGCGTGAGCGCCGATCCGGGACGCATCGGTCGGATCCGAGAGCGTGTAGCGGCGGTTTCCGTCACGGAGGCCGAACGTTTCGCGTCCGAGCTGCTCGAGCTACGGACGATAGCCGACGTTCGAGCGTACATCGCGGAGCACGGCGCGTGAGCGACTACCGCGACAGAGACCACATCAAGAGCTACGTGAAGCGCGCGACGAGAATGAGCGACCACCAGCGGAGGTCGTACGAACGGTTGCACGATCGCTACTGCGTGCGGCGCGAAGAGCGACCCGTCGATCCGACTCGGCTCTTTCCCGTGCCGGATCGCCCCCTCGTCCTCGAGATCGGCTTCGGGATGGGCGCCGCGACCGCCGAGCTCGCGGAGAACTTTCCGCAGACGAACTACCTCGGGGTGGAAGTCTACAAGCCCGGGGTGGGAAAGCTCCTCTCACGGATCGAGGAGCGAGGGCTCGAGAACGTTCGCATCATCCACGACGACGCAATCCTCGTCCTCGAGCAGATGGTTCCTCCGTCGTCGCTGGACGGCATTCACCTCTTCTTCCCGGATCCGTGGCCGAAGAAGCGGCACCACAAGCGTAGAATTGTCCGTCCGGCTCTGACGCAGACGATGGCGCAGCGGTTGCGGCCCGGCGGGTATCTCTACATGGTGACCGACTGGGCGGAGTACGCGCACGCCGCGCTCGATGTCCTGGAGACGACGCCCGGACTGGAAAACCCCTACCAAGGCTTCGCGCCGCCGCAAGCGTGGCGGCCGCGCACGGCATTCGAGACGAAGGGGCGGGAGGCCGGGCGGCCGATCAACGAGCTCTATCTGGTTCGCAAGGCTTAGGCAGGATGCCCCTCGCTTCTCACGGCGGCGCGTACATGGTAATGTATGCGCGATTTCACGCATAAATATCGAACGGATAGGAATATGAATACACGAGAAGACCGCTTTCTGGACGCGCACATCGGTCGCGCCGAGCGTATGACGGTGATCAGCCCCCAGGAGTACCTCAGGTACAACTGCAAGCGGGGGCTGCGAAACAACGACGGAACCGGTGTGCTTGTTGGACTGACCGAGATCGGCGAGGTTCACGGCTACATTATCGACGAGGGCGAACGTATACCCGCGCCCGGCCGTCTCTCGTACCGCGGCTACGATGTCAGCGAGATCGCCAAGGGGTTTCAGGCCGACGGTAGGTTCGGCTTCGAGGAAACCGTCTACCTGTTGCTCTTCGGCACACTGCCAACGAACGAGGAACTCGCGGAGTTCTGCGCGCTGATCGGTGAGAAACGACCGCTACCCACCGGTTTCACGGAAGACATGGTTCTGCGCGCGCCGAGCGCGGATATCATGAACAAGCTTGCGCGGAGTACGCTCGTCAGCTACTCGTACGACGACAACGCAGAAGAGCGATCGGTTCGCAACATCCTTCGCCAGTCGATCGAGCTGATCGCCCGATTCCCGGCGATGGTCGCGTACGCGTTCCAGGCGAAGCGTCACTACTTCAACGACGAGAGTCTCTTCATCCACGCTCCGGAGCCCGGTCTCTCGTCCGCCGAGAACTTCCTGCAGATGATGCGCGCGGATCGGGAGTGCAGTCCGCTCGAGGCGGAAACGCTCGACCTCGCGCTCGTGCTGCACGCCGAACATGGAGGAGGAAACAACTCGGCGTTCACGATCCACGTTGTCTCCTCCGCCGCGACGGATACCTACTCGGCGGTGGCCGCCGCGGTAGGATCGCTGAAGGGAGCGAAGCACGGTGGTGCGAACAACCGCGTGATGGTGATGATGGAGGACATCAAGGCGAACGTGAAAGACTGGTCGAGCGAGAAGGAAGTGCAGGCGTACCTCGAACGCATCCTTCGCAAGGAGGCGCACGACGGGTCCGGGCTCATCTACGGAATGGGACACGCCGTCTACACGGTGAGCGATCCGCGTGCGGTGCTCCTGAAGCAGAAGGCGTCCGAGCTCGCCGCCGAGAAGGGTCGATCCGAGGAGTACCACCTCTACGAGCTGATCGAGCAACTCACGCCGGCAGCCTTCCGGGCCGTGAAGGGCTACGATCGGGTGATCGCGCCCAACGTGGACTTCTTCTCCGGATTCGTCTACTCGATGCTCAACATCGCGAGCGAGCTCTACACGCCGATCTTCGCCATGTCTCGCATCGCCGGCTGGTGCGCGCACCTGCTCGAGGAGTTCGTCTCCGGGGGCCGAATCCTTCGCCCCGCGTACAAGTGCGTGATGCCGCGCCGAAGCTACGTTCCGATAACCGAGCGCGACATGGACGCAGGAACCCTCGATTGACGAGCGGGTGGCTGAAGACTACCTTCTTCGCGAATACATAGGGAGGAACAATGGCAAACAGCATTGGTTTGGATGAAGCGAAGAACAAGAGCGTCGTGGAATGGATGAACTCCTACCTGGCCGATCTTCACGTGCTCTACGTGAAGCTGCACAACCTGCACTGGAACATCGAGGGGAAGCAGTTCTTCGGTATGCACGCGAAGCTCGAAGAGTACTACGACGCGATCGCCGAGGAGCTGGACAGCATCGCAGAACGCGTGCTGATGCTGGGACACCGACCGCCGGCGTCTATGGCGGATTTCCTCAAGCATGCGAAGCTGAAGGAGCTTCCATCCGAAGCGGTGAGCGGTGCAAAAGCCGGCGAAATCGTGCTGGCGGACTTCGGCACGATGGTCGCGAGTCTGCGGGTAGGCATCGAGAAGGCCCAGGCGGGCGGCGACGAGGCAACGGCAGGAGCGCTGACGGACTCGCTCGAGTTCTACGAGAAGGCGATCTGGATGCTTCGCGCATTCGAGGCGTAGCAACGAGTTTCCGTTGAGAGGGGCGCCGTCTACTCCGGCGCCCTTCGTGTATCCACCCGGCACGTCATACCGGAGCGAAGCGTGACCAAAGCAGACAATCGGACGTGGCGACGGTTGACCGAGATCGAGCGACGGACGCTTGAGGACAACGGCAACCGTGCCGACGATTGGGACGCTGTTCTCGTGACCGACCTGTTCGACCCCGAGCGAGTGCGTTCGAGCAGTTTTCGCGGTGCCGTCCGGATCGGCGCGGTACGCGCCATCGAAATCGCGCACGCCGGACGGGCGTGGTCCGTGGGTATCGATCAGTGCCGGCTCGTCGACTGCGAAATCGGCGACGACTGCGTCCTGGAGCGCGTGCGCTACCTTGCGCGATACGTGGTCGAGGACGGATGCATCGTTTCGGACGTTGACGAGATGCTCTCGACCGAGACCTCCAGGTTCGGCAACGGGATCATCGGAGAGGCGGAAGACGAGGCTCGTCGCGATTGGATCGCCGTTGTGAACGAGACAGGCTCGCGCGCCGTCCTCGCCTTCGACGGCATGATTCCGGCGGACGCGTGCCTCTGGGCGAGGTTCCGTGACGATGAGCGTCTCCAGGAGCGACTCGTCGAGATGACGCAGCGTGAGTTCGGCGCGCGCGCCGGATCGTACGGGGTCGTGGGGTCGCACTCGGTCGTGCGGTCGACTCGGATCGTTCGGGACGTTGCGTTCGGGGAGTGCTGCGTCGTGGAAGGCGCGGCCGCGTTGAGGAATCTGACGATCAGGTCGTCCCGGGAGGAACCCACGCGGATCGGAGACCTCGCGGTGGTGGAGAACGGGATCGTCGGCCGCGGGTCCCGGATCTCACACGGGAGCTTCGCGACGTCGTTCGTACTCGGGGACCACTGCACCCTCGAGTACGGCAGCCGGGTAGCTCACTCGGTGATCGGGGACAACTCCACCGTAGGGGGATGCGAAGTCCAGCACAGCCTTCTCTTTCCCTCGCACGAGCAGCATCACAACAACTCGTTCCTCATCGCCGCCTTGATCGAGGGACAGAGCAACGTCGCGGCGGGAGCAACGATCGGATCGAACCACAACAGCCGGGCGAACGACGGCGAGGTCGTCGCCGGCCGCGGGTTCTGGCCGGGGTTGTCTACGAGCCTCAAGCACTCGAGCCGATTCGCCTCCTTCGTTCTCGTTGCGAAAGGGGCGTACCCGGCGGAGATGGTCGTCCCGCTCCCGTTCTCGCTGGTCCACAACAACGAGACGGACGGCACCCTCGAGGTGATGCCTGCGTACTGGTGGCTCTACAACATGTACGCGCTCGCGAGGAACTCGTGGAAGTTTCCCAACCGGGACCGACGAGTCGCCGAGCGACAGCACATCGAGTTCGACTATCTCGCACCCGATACGGCGGAGGAGATCATTCGTGCGCGCCGGTTGCTGTCCGAATGGCGCGCCGCGGCGGAGGGGTCCAGGATCGTCGCGAACGGGGTCGAGAAATCGCGTCGTCCGGTTGTGATCCTCAAACCGGAGCAAGGCGATCGCGCGTACGAGGAGATGCTGATTCGCTACGGCGTGCGGAACGTGCTGCAGCATCTCCACGATCATGCGGGATCCCGGATTGCAGACGTCCTGATGGGTGCCACCGGCCTGGGAGGGCAGCGCACCGTTGGGTGGACGAATCTGGGTGGGCAGATCACGAGCGAGAACGATCTTCGATCCCTGCGCGAGGAGATCGCCGGCGGAGAGGTGTCGACGTGGGACGAGGTGCATCGCCGGTATGACGAGTGGTGGGACGGGTACGCGTTGGAGAAGCAGCGGCACGCCTATCGAGTGCTCTGCTGCCTTTCTGGAGTCGATCGGTTGTCGGTCGCCTCGTGGATCGACTGTCTGGAGCGAGCGAGGCGTATCGAGGAGCGGGTTCGAGACGCGGTGATCGAGTCGCGCGAGAAGGACTTCCGCGATCCGTTCCGGCGGGCAACGTATCTTCGGTCCGAAGAGATGGAGGCTGCCCTCGGGTCGGTGGAGGACGACGGTTTCGTGAGGAACGTGCGCGACGAGGCCGCTCGGGTGACCGCGCTGATGGACACCAGAGTGCGCGAAGCTCGTGAGGTAGCGAAGGAGTAGAGGTGCCCCTCGGGGCACCTCTTTGCGGGGCACACCCCTGAGGGCGTCTACGCCTCGGCTTCCGTTTCGGCCTTCGCGGCGGCGATCACGTCGTCCGCAATCTTGCCCGAGATCGGACTGTAGTGACTGAACTCGAGTTCAAATCCGCCGGTTCCGGAGGTGATGGACCGCAGATCGATCGCGTATCTCAGTAGCTCAGCCTGCGGTACCTGTGCCTTGATCTCGATGATGCCGCCGCCGAGCTGTTCCTGGCCCATGACGCGACCGCGTCTCCCGGAGAGATCGCCCAGGACGTCTCCGAGGTACTGGTCCTCGATGAAAACGTTGAGGTTCATCACCGGTTCGAGGAGCGACGGCTTTGCCCTGGACATGGCGTCGCGAAGCGCTCCGCGTGCGGCGAGCTTGAACGCCATTTCGGACGAGTCCACGGGGTGCTCTTTTCCGTCAAGAAGGTCGATGCCCACGTCAACCACGGGGTAGCCGGCGAGGACGCCTTGTTCCATCGCTTCGTGCAGACCCTTCTCGATTCCCGGGATGTATCCCTTGCTGACGGCGCCGCCCTTGATCAGGTTCTCGAACTTGTACTGTCCGCCGCGCTCAAGCGGGCGGATTCTGATGACGACCCGGCCGTACTGTCCGTGGCCGCCCGACTGCTTCTTGTGCGTGTACTCGGACTCGGCATTACCCTGAATCGTCTCGCGATAGGCGACGTTCGGGACGCGCGTGGTGATCTCGATCTTCTGGGTCTCACGGATCTTGTCCAGGATTATGTTGAGGTGCAACTCGCCCATGCCGCTCGCGACCGTCTCCTTCGTTTCGGGGTTGTACTTCACCACGAAGGTCTTGTCCTCGTCCGCCATGCGAGAGATCATCTGGGCGAGTTTGTCTTCGTCCTTGCGGTTCTCCGCTTCGATCGCGACGGAGTGGACCGGTTGCGGAAGCTGCAGCGGCTGGTAGGAGACGGGACTGTCCGAGGTCGTGTACGTGTCGTTCGTCTGCGCCGTGGCGACCTTCGACATCACGCCGATATCGCCGGCGACGATCTCCGATACCTCGTCCAGTTTCTTGCCGAGGGCGGTGTAGAGTTTCCCGGCGCGGTCCTTCTTCTGCTCTCGGACGTTGTACAGGTCCGTTTCACCGTTGAGGACGCCCGTCATGCACTTGATGTAGCTGAGCTTGCCGGAGAACTGATCGATGCTCGTCTTGAAGACGAGTGCACTAAACGGTTCATCCAGAGAAATCGTCGCAGTAATCGGTTCGTCGCCCTTCGTGGCCTGTTCCGTAGCGCCCGCAGGGCTCGGCGCATTGTTCGCGATGAAGTTCAGCAGGGAGACGATACCGGAGTTCTGAAGCGCCGATCCGCAGAGGACGGGGACGATCTTGTTCGCTTTCAGGCCCTCCTGGATTCCGCGTCTCACCTCGTCCGCGTTCAGAGTCTCCTCTTCGAGATACTTCATCTCGAGCTCCTCGTCGCCCTCGGCCGCCGCGCCGATCAGCACCTCGTGCGCCTCGTCCACAGCCACCTTCATGTCGTCCGGTACTTCGACGGGCCGCTCCTTCGCGCCGGCCTCCGGCACCATGTACGCCTTCATCTCAATGAGGTTGACGATACCGCGGTAGTCGGGTCCGGAACCGATGGGAATCACGACCGGAACGAAAGTCTTGTCGAACTTCTCGCTCAGGTCGTTCACAACGTTCGCGAAGTCGGCGCGCTCTTCGTCCATGCGGTTCACGAAGACGAACCGCGACATGTTGCGTTGATCGAGGCGCCGCCACAGCTTGATCGTCTCGATCTGAACGCCCGCGCGAGCGCCCACCACCATCATGGAGCTCTCGGCCGCTCGGAACGCGGCGACTACCTCGCCGATGAAGTCGGAGGCGCCGGGTGTATCGAGGAGATTGATCTTGCGGTCGTTCCAATCGAGATGCGTGAGAGCGGTATGGATGGAGAAGTTGTTCGCTATCTCTTCGTCGGTGAAGTCGGATACGGTCTTTCCGCTCTCCACCGTCTCAGGTCGGGCAATCGCGCCGCCGCTGAAGAGAATCGACTCCACGAGAGCCGTCTTTCCCGTCGTGCCGTGGCCGGCGACGGCGACGTTGCGGATAGAATCGGTCGTGATACTCATCAGGTGCTCCTTGGGTGCGCTGTGTATTTGGAGTTGGTTAGGACCGTCCTACTATAGTGGGCGCTCGAAATCGCTGTCAAGCAAGCGTTCGCGCCGAAGCGGCGCGGCGCCGTCATGTACTCGCCTTCTTCTCGAAATGGCTGAACTCCATGGCGTACGTGCCGCGTCCCTGCGTTGCCGATCGCAGCGCGGTAGAGTAGCCGAACATCTTGGCCAGCGGCGCGGTTGCTCGGATATGCTCGGCACTCGGTCGCGATTCCACGCTCTGGACAAGTCCGCCGCGCATCCTTATTCCGTTGATCGCATCGCCCATGAACTCCTTGGGAACGATGACGTCGACCTTCATGATCGGCTCCAGAAGAATCGGTCCCGCTTCGCGGCACGCGTTGTCCAGGCACATGTTTGCCGCCGCCTCGAAGGCGAACTCGGTGGACGTGGTCTCGTTGTAGACGGCAGAGACGAGGGTCACGCCTACGTCGAACGCCGGGTAGCCTTGTACGATGCCGCCGGAGAGGCCGCCGTGGACGCCGCGCTCGATCGCCTGCAAGAGCGGCTCGGGGAGCGTATCCGTGGAGATCGTGCTGGTGAACCTGTTCCCGGAGCCGCGCTGGAGCGGCTCGACCTTGAGCGTGAGGTCTGCGGTGTTCTCCTTGCCGGCGAATACACGGCTGAACTTCTCCCTGTGCTCGACCGGCTTGGAGATACTCTCGCGGTACGTCACCTGGGGATTGCCGACCTTCGCTCCCACGTTGAAATCGTCGATGATGCGCGTGACGAGAACGTCCAGATGAAGCTCGCCCATCCCGGAGATGATGAGCTCGCCCGTATCCTCGTCCTCTTTCGCAAAGAAGGTGGGATCTTCGCGGGCCAGCGTGTCCAGGACGGACTTCAGTTTGTCGCGTTCGCTGAGCGTCTTCGGCTCGATCGCAACGGAAATGACCGGCTCGGGAAAGTGCATGCGCTCGAGGACGACCGGGAACCCCTCGCTTCCAATCGTATCGCCCGTCTGCGCGAGCTTGAATCCGATGATCGCTCCGATCTCGCCGGCCTGCAACGAGTCCACTTGCTCGGTTCGGTTCGCGTGGATGCGGAGCAATCGGTTCACCCGTTCGCGTTTGCGCTTGTTGTGGTTCATCACGGCGGAACCCGCTTTGATCTTGCCGCTGTAGACACGCACGAAGCTCAGCGCTCCGGCCTCCCGCTCGGTCTGAATCTTGAAGACGAGCGCCACGTCCGGACCGTTCGCAGATCGTTCGATCTCCACGTTCTCGTCCTTCTTCAGGTGGTGGCCCACGATCGGTGCGAGCTCTTCGGGAGCCGGGAGGTAGGAGACGACCGCGTCCAGAAGCGGCTGCACGCCGATGTTGCGGAGGCTCGCACCCACGAGGACCGGCACGATGTCTCGCTCGAGCGTACGCTCGCGCACGATCGCGTCGATGAGCTCCACCGGTATCTCGGCCCCCTCGAGCACGAGCTCGGTCAGCTCGTCCGAGTGGTGGCTCAGCTCGTCCATGAGCTTCTCTCGCCATTGCGCCGCGTCATCCTTCATCTCGTCCCGAATCGGCGTCCGGGTGAGGTCGGCTCCCTGCTTGTCCTGCGACCAGTGGATCTCCTCCATCGTCCGCAGATCGATGACGGCCTCGAACGTGCTCTCGCGCCCGATCGGGATCTGGAGCGCGACCGGGTTCGCGGCAAGCTTCTCGCGCATCTCGTCGAGGACCGACGCGAAATCGGCGCCGATGCGATCCATCTTGTTCACGTATGCGATTCGCGGGATCTCGTACGTGTTCGCCTGCCGCCAGACCGTCTCCGACTGCGGCTCCACGCCGCCCACGGCGCAGAAGATCGCGACGGCGCCGTCGAGCACGCGAAGGCTGCGTTCGACCTCCGCGGTGAAGTCTACGTGTCCGGGAGTATCGATGATGTTGATCTGGTGGTCTCTCCAGAAGCAACTCGTCGCCGCCGACGTGATCGTGATACCGCGGTTCTGCTCCTGAACCATCCAATCCATGACGGTGTCGCCGCGGTCTACCTCGCCGATGCGGTGACTGCGTCCGGTGTAGTAGAGAATACGTTCGGTCGTAGTCGTCTTGCCGGCGTCTATGTGCGCCATGATGCCGATGTTTCGGGTGTTTCCGAGCGACATTGATTCTCCTGTGACGGTGCGAGCGGTGAGGAAAAGCTACCTCAGAACGTTGCTCATGGAAAGGGCGGGACGAGATGGGGGACCACCCGCATCCGCGGGTAGCCGGTCGATGGGCGCTGAGGGATTTGAACCCCCGACATCTTGCTTGTAAGGCAAGCGCTCTCCCAGCTGAGCTAAGCGCCCGTTGCCAACGGAAAGTACCATCATCACGAGGAGCGGTCAACAGGAAGGAGGTTGGCGTGCTGCGGCTCGTCCACTATAATGCGCGCGCATGCGGAGCGGCACCGGAGAACTCGGCTACCGGCAACTCGAAGGCGTGGACGTGGAACGCTGTCTCGATCTTTGGCGGGCGACGCCGGGGGTGGGCCTCTCGAGCGCGGATGATCCGGGCTCGCTGGGGAGCTTCCTGCGAGCGAACGCAGGTCTCTGCTGGTGTGCGGTCGAGGATGAACGGCTTGTGGGGACGATCCTGTGCGGCACCGACTCCAGGCGAGGCTATCTCTACCACGTCGCGGTCGCTCCGGAGCGCCAGCATGCCGGGATCGGCACCGAGCTGGTGAATCGAGCCCTCGCGGCGCTCCGAACGCGCGGCATCGTGAAGTGCCACGCGATGGTCTACTCCGAGAATGGCGCCGGACGCGGCTTCTGGGCGCATGCCGGGTGGCGGTTGCGCGACGAGCTCGTGCTCTTCAGCAGGGATCTCACGTAGGGGTCTGTCTATCCGGGCGCGGCAGTGATATGGTCATGATCTATGGCGGTTGATGCAGCCGGCAAGAAAGTCTTTCTCCTCAACCCGCCGAGCGTAGTGGGGGAGGAGCTGATCCACGCGATCCTTGCCGCAGAATACGAGCTCTACGTTCTGAAGGATCCGGTACGCGCGCTGCGAGTCTTCCAGAAGTTTCCCGACTCCATCGTCTTTGTGAATATCGACGCGGACCTCGCGGGCCAGACGTGGGAGCAGTACGTTCGGCGCCTCGTATCGGAGAAGACCTTCGCGAATATCCGAGTGGGCATCCTGAGCTACAACCCGGAGGCCAAGCTCATCGAGAGGTACCTCATGGAGATCGGGGTGCAGTGCGGCTTCGTGAAGGTGAAGCTCGGCGTCCAGGAGAGTACCCGCATTATTCTGCAGGCGCTCGAAGCGAACGAGGCCCGGGGAAGGCGGAAGTACGTCCGTGCGCGGTGCGCGAACGATACGCGAACCGGTTTCAACGTGGACGTTTCCGGTCAACGCCATGAGGGTCGAATCCTGGACGTGAGCTCGGTCGGCATGGCGATTCGGTTCGACAAGCCCGTGGATCTGGCGCCGAAGTCTTCGCTTCCGGATATCCAGCTGAGGCTCCGCGCCACCCTGGTGCGAGTCGACGGCGTCGTACTCGGTCGCCGCGAGGACGACAAGTCGATCTACGTGATCCTCTTCCGGCATCACCCTCATGCGAAGGCCCGACGGCAGATCCGCGAGTACGTCCACAAGTCGCTTCAGGAATACATCGATAAGCTCATGGAAGGGTAGCAGATGGCGTCCTCGTTCGATCACGACGCCGTACAACGGCTGCTCGGGTTTATTGGAGCATCGCCCACACCGTACCATGCGGCTACGGAGGTCGTTCGGCGACTCCGCGCGGAGGGTTTCCAGGAGTGGCCCCGAGGTTCCCGTTGGAACCGATCCGAACTACGGCGCGGTCTCGTTCGCGTGGGAGACGGTGCGGTGCTCGCGGTCGATCTCCGTGGCGCAGATGTCCGCGCCGGGGTCCGAATACTGGCGGCGCATACGGACAGCCCTGCCTTGCGGGTGAAGGAACACGCGCTCGCGTGGCGCAAGGGGTACCTCGCCCTGCCGACCGAGTTATACGGAGGCCCGATTCTCTCCACATGGCTCGACCGCGATCTGGGTATCGCCGGACGTGTCGTCGCGGCGGACGGAACGGTCCGGCTCTTCTCGCTCGACTCGCGGGCGGTCATTCCGAATCTGGCGATCCATCTGAATCGGAAGGTGAACGAAGGGTTCTCGTACAACGCCCAGGACCACATGGTCGGCTTTCTCGCAGCTGAACCCGGCGCCCCGGACGCGAGCGCGACCGAGGACTTCCGTCGCCTGGTTGCGACGAGTGCCGGAATGCACGCGTCGGAGATCGCCGAGATCGAGGCATGGCTCTACGATCCCTCGCCGGGCGAGCTCCTCGGCTCGGACCGGTCGCTCTACTCGTCGAGCCGGATCGACAACCTCGCCGGCTGTTTCACGTGTCTGGAAGCCTTCCTCGTGGCCGGCGGAGATGCGCCGCGGGTGCTCTTGCTCTACAACCACGAGGAGATCGGAAGCCGGACAGGCGAGGGGGCGGAGGCGGCGACGGTCGAATCGGTGCTTCGAAGACTCGTCATGGCTGCCGATGGTGATGAAGAGGACGTGGCGGTCGCAATGGAGCGCTCGGTCGTGGTGAGCAACGACGCGGCGCACGCGCTCCATCCGGCGTACGCGGACAAGTACGACCCCGACTACGCTCCGGTGCTCGGTGGCGGACCGGTTCTGAAGGTGAACGCCATGTATCGCTACGCGACGACTGCGGTGTCCGGCGCAGCCTTCTTCCGCGCGTGCGAGCGGGCAGGTGTTGCGATGCAGCGCCTCGCGAATCGCTCGGACATGCGGGGCGGCTCGACCGTGGGTCCAATCACATGGGCCCGCACCGGAATGCAGACGGTGGACGTAGGACTGCCGCTGCTCGCGATGCACAGCATCCGTGAAACCGGCGGTTCCGGCGATGTGTCAATGATGATCGCAGCGCTTCGGGCGTACCTGGAAGCCGAAACGTCGCGATAGGGAGGATAGACGATGAACCTGACCGAGCGAGCCGTATCGTACTTCGCGTCCGGCTGCAACTGCGCGCAGTCGATTCTCGAGGCGTTTTTGCCCGCCGTTGGGCTGGATCGCGATACCGCGTCGCACATCGGTGCCGGCCTCGGCGGAGGGATCGGCGGACGACAGGAGACGTGCGGTGCGCTCAACGGGGGATCGATCGTCTTGTCGTTCGCGCGCGCGTCCGCCGGCTACGGAGATGCCTCTTCGAGGGTGGCGGACCTGGTGGAGCGCTTCAAAGCGGAGTTCGGAAGCGCGCGCTGCATCGATGTGCTCGGCTACGACAAAAACGACCCCGCCGCGGTCGCTGCGGCTCCTCCGGACGCAAAGGACGTCTGTGCCCGATGCGTACGCTTCGTGGCGCGCCGTCTCGACTCGGAGCTCGCGTCGACTTGAACCGCGCCGATGTGGTGAGAAAGCTACGCGATCTCCGGAGACTCGAGCGCAGGTTCCACGGCGGCCCTGCCGGCTCGGCGGCCGAGGTATGGGAGCGATTCTTCTCGCTCGAACCGGGGAGGCGCGTCAAGTATCCGCTCATGATGCTCGTCGCCTTCGATCGGGGATCCCGTGAGCGAGCCTTTCGAGACTACCTGCTGGCGCTCTGGGCCGAAACGGCCGGCGAGGAAGCCCGGACGGTCGCGGCGGACCGGGAGCTCGCATCGTACCTGGGGATCGGAGCCGGTGCGTCGCCGGAGGAGTATCGTCGCGCGTTCAGGCGGCTCGCGCTCGAGCTGCACCCGGATCTCGGCGGAGACGAGGATTCCATGAGAGAGCTGCTGGAGCGATATCGACGGTCGTCTCGCGGCGGAGGTGCAGGGTGCGCGTGAATCGACCCGTGCTTGCCTGCATCGTGCTCGCGACCGGATGGCTCGCGTTCGCGGACGCCCGCGGCGCGGCGATCGACGACCTGCGACTCGCCGAGACGCACGACGTCTCGTTCGAACGGTTCGCTCGCCATGTGTCCAACGGGAATCCGGAAGCGGACAGCATTTACCTGCGCACGCTGTATGGACACTATCGCGAGTTCTGTGCCGCTGAGGACGTGAGTCTGGCCGTTGCGCTCGCGCAGATGGTGCACGAAACCGACTACCTGCGCTTCACCGGGAGCGTGCGCGCGGTGCAGTACAACTACGCGGGCCTCGGCGCCACGTCCTCCGGAAACCCCGGGTTGACGTTTCCTAATATGCGAACCGGGGTGGCGGCGCACGTACAGCACATCAAGGCGTACGCGGACGCCGAGCCGCTTGCGACGCCGCTCGCCGATCCACGCTTCGGTCTCGTTGCGCGCGGTTCGGCTCCCACGGTTCGGGAACTGACCGGACGCTGGGCGACGGATCCGTACTACGCCGAGAAGCTCCTCGCGCACGCGGCCGTCTTGTTGGCCGACCGGAGCGAACGCCGTTAGAATAAGGTATGGGCGAAGAGACGGGACGCATGGACGTGGTACTGCGCCCGGCAACGCTCCAGGACGGGGTTGAGATCTGGTCGATGATCCAGGAGATCGGCCCCGGGGAGAACGGGTTCCACAACGAAGGGTACGAGACGCCGCTCAGCCGGTTCGACGAGTTCCTGCGTCGGCTCGTGGACAACAGCCGCGGTCGTGGATTGCGTCGCGGGCTGGTCCCGCAGACCACGTTCTGGGCGTTTGTGGACGGCCGGCCCGTTGGGATATGCAAAATCCGGCACCACCTGACCGACGCGTTGCGCGTCTCCGGCGGACACATCGGGTACTCGATTCGTCCATCCGAGCGAGGCAAGGGCTACGGGACACGGATGCTCGCTGAGGCGCTCGTCCGCGCGCGCGAAATCGGTATCTCCTGGGTGCTCATCACAGTGAACGAGGACAACGCGGCGTCCTGGCGGATGGTCGAGGCGAATGCCGGCTCGTTGGAGAAGGTCTCGGACGGGAAGCGGTACTACCGCCTCGTCACGCGCGGTCCCTGAGCGAAGCTATTCCCGGGCGGCGCTCACAGGTAACCATCCAGGTTCTCCGGAGTCACGATGTCGATCGGAACGCGTACGTCGCCCACGGGCGGACCTCCGAGAATCACGCTTCGATAGACGATATCCACGGCGAGGCGTCCCTGTTCGGTGGGTCGCTGCGAGAGCAGGACGGAGAGCCTGCCCGAGCGAAGCGCCTGTACGTTCGCCGGGACGAGGTCGTACCCCACGATCGGGGGAATCGGTTCCCGCCCGATCTCATCGAAGATGTCCGCGCACAGCGAAGCGTTCGAGTTCGAGACGAAGCACGCGTCCGGGCGGCCGTCCGCGACGAGCGCGGCACCGATCCGGGCCCGCGCGGCTTCGGGGTCTGCGAAGTCCACGTCAATGCGGTCGGGGACGAGGCTCCCGTGTTCGGCGAGGTAGTCGCGCATGCCGGCGATGCGCTGCTCGATGTGCTGCGAGGCGGGAACGCTGCGAATCGCGAGCAGGCGACGCGCGCCCGGCGCGAGCAGGCGAAGGAGATGACCCGCCGAGCGTCCGCTCGCGTAGCTGTCCTGGCCCACGAAGCCGAGACGAGCAGGCGAGGGAACCTCGGTATCGATGAGTACGTGGGGAATCGAGATGCCGGCTGCAGCGAGCAGGTCGGCGCGATCGGCGGCGACCGTTGGGGCGATGATTGCCGCGTCCGCTTCCATATCGGCGAGCTCCGAAAGGCGCCGCAGGAGCGAGTCGGGATCGTGCTCGTCGTAGAAGACGTCCATGTGGTCGATGCGGTAGTGCCTGAGCGCGTGTATCGCGGCCACGACTCCTTCGTGGGGTTGGGCCCAGTAGCTGTTGTCGTGGGAAGGCTCCGGGATCACGAGCGCGATGCGATAGGTGCGCGACCGCGAAAGGTTGCTCGCGTAGATGTTCCGGGTGTATCCGAGCTCTTCGGCGACGCTGCGTACTCGCTCGGCCGTACGGCGCGAGTAGCGTCCCCGCTCGTGCAGTACGCGATACACGGTGCCGATCGAGACGCCCGAGCGATCCGCGATCTCCTTGTACGTTGACACGCGGCCATTATTGCACAGCCCCGGCGCTTCTTGATAGCCTGAACCCGTGACGGTACAGTTGCTCGTCGTGGACCTGGAGAACGAACCTGGTCGGCTCTTCACCGTGATCGCGGTGCCGGCGCTCGACATTCCCGCACGCAGCGAAGAGGTGCTCGTGCTGCGCACGCCTCAGCAGACCGGCAGTCTCTCCGAGCTTCTGGAGCGCCTTCTCTGCGAGTACGTCAACGTCCTCCACCTGAACGCCGTCTCGGACGCAGCCGGGAGGATCGTCGTCGTCCGCTTCAGCGACAACGCGCGCGCCGAATGCATCCTTCGCGACCGCGGTCGTGAAAGCGGCTGAGCGGAGCACCAGACGGGTGACGAAGGAGGAAGACGAATGATCAAGCGAACGACAACGGGCCGGCTGAGACTGGTTGCGCTCGGGGCGCTCGTCGTGGGACTCACGGCGGGCTGTGTGGACGTTGTTCAGTACATCTCGGGATCCGGATCGGACATCAACGTCTATCTGCGGCTCACGCTTCAGAAGGCCGCGTTCGAGATGGCGAACGAGTTCTCGGACGACCCGGAGGATCCGGACGAGATGTTCGAAGAGGAGTTCGAGCTCGATCGCGACACGGTACTCGAGGAGATGCCGCCGGGAATCGACGCGGACTACCGGCGGGTGAACGACGAGTTCGAGTACGGCTTCGAGCTCAGCTACAGCGCTCCACGCAGCACGCTGGCGGCCCTGCGCGGAGATGAGGCGGCGTTCGTTCCGCGTGTCACGAGGAACGGAATGACGATCCCGCTTGCGCCCGGGAACGAGGCCGGTGAGGGAGCCGAGGCGGGCGAGGGCGGGCAGGGCGAAGAGTTCGCCGCGGCCTTCCTCGGCGGTGCGAAGTACCGCGTCTTCGTCTCCAAGATGCTCGTGAGTCGTATCCGATCCGCCCGGATCGCGTCCGGTGGCGTGACGACGGAGGTTACGGTCATCGAGCTGCCGGACGTGTGGATGGTGCAGTTCCCGGTGTCGCTCTGGCTCATGTCCGACGACGCGTCCGTGCTCGAGATTTCGTTCTAGTTGCCTCAGTTCTGGCCCCTGGAGGCGCGTCCGGTGCCGCGCCTGCGATCGGGCGATCGGATCGCGATCGTTGCCCCGTCGTCCGGTCCGGCGCCGGCGTTCCCCGGTGTCTACCGGCGCGGGCTCGATACGCTGCGGCAGCTCGGTCTCGAGCCGGTCGAGTTCCCGACCGCCCGGATGAAGTCTGACGAGCTCTACGCCTCGCCGGCGCTCCGAGCGCAGGATCTCCACGACGCGCTCGGACGTGCGGATATTGCCGGCATCGTCGCGGTGATCGGCGGCTACGAGTCGATTCGCCTCTTCGAGTACTTGAAACCGTCGATCTTCACTCGCCGACCCTGCTTCATCATGGGCGGAAGCGACGCGACGACCTATCTCCTGTTCGCCCGCCGTGCCGGTCTCGTGAGCTTCTACGGGCCGTCGGTGATGGCCGGTCTCTCGCAGGCCGGGGACTTGCCGGTCGAGTTCATGCAACACCTCCGAGGCTTTCTCTTCGGGGAGTGGGACCGGTACGAGTACGCGCCGTATCCGGCGTTCACGCACGGCTACACCGGATGGAGCGGCGACGGCGCGGGCGGCGTGCAGAAGCTTCACTCCGCGGGAGACGGTTGGACCGTCCTGCAGGGCGAGCGTCCGGTCGAGGGGCATCTCTGGGGTGGCTGCATCGAGGTCGTGGAGTTCCTCAAGGCGACCCGGTACTGGCCGCCGCCGCGGTTCTTCGAGGACGTCGTGCTCTTCTTCGAGACCTCGGAGGAGAAGCCGAGCCCCGAGCGGGTGGGATACATGCTGCGCAACTACGGGGTCTCGGGCATCCTCGGGCGCGCGGCGGCGCTGCTGCTGGGTCGTCCGAAGGACTACACCGCCGCGGAGAACGAGAAGCTGCACAAGGTGGCCCTCTCGATCGTTCGTGAGGAGTTCGGGCGCCCGGACATGCCCATCATCGCAAACGTGGATATCGGGCACACGGATCCGAAGCTGATCGTGCCGATCGGCGGACGCGTGCGCGTAGATCCCGCTCTGAAACGACTTACTCTGACGCGGAGTCCTTTTCGGGCCGAGTAGACCAGAGCGGCTGGAGACCGTCGGTGAGCGCGTTCCAGAGTGCGTCGTCCGGTGGCGAGGCGACGAAGCGGCGCACCGTACCGTCGGCTGGGTGGAGAAACGCAAGCCCAACGGCGAGCAGTCCGATACCGCCGGTCGGGAGACTCCGACGCGCGCCGTACTTGAGGTCGCCACGGATCGGCGAGCCGATCGCGGCGAGTTGGGCGCGCACCTGGTGGTGGCGGCCCGTTTCGAGCTCGACCTCGAGCAGCGTGTATCGCTCGGCTCTCGCGCGGATCTCATAGCGAGAGACCGCCGGTTTTCCGGTTGCGGTGACGTAGCTCTTGTTCCGCTTCCGGTCGTGGTGGAGGTAGTGCCGGAGCTCCGCATGCTCGGGTTCCACGGAGCCCTCAACGATCGCCCAGTAGCGACGCTCGATTTTGCCGTCGCGGAGCATCCGCGAGAGGCTCGCGGCGGCGTCCGCGGCGGCGGCGAAGAGCAGAAGCCCGCTCGCCGGTCGATCGAGGCGATGAACGGGGTGGAGCGTTCGGCCGAGCACCCGTTCCGAGAGGGCGAGCGCGGATTCTGCGCCGGATGGGTCGTCCTGCGACGGGACTCCGGGCGCCTTGGCGACGACGACGAGAGAATCGTCGGCATGTACTATCTCAACCTGGTTCTCCATACGAACAATATACGTGGTTTGAGCGGGCTGCGTTCCTCGTGTAGACTGGCTGCATGATTCTGCCGATTGGCGACGACAATCGAGACCGCACGACGGTGCCGTACGTGACATACGCCTTTCTGCTGGTCAATGTAGTGGTCTTCGCGTTCCTGCAGCAGTTCGGCGCGAACGCGGAATTCACCTACTCGTACTCGGCGGTCCCTGAGGAAATCGTGACGGGTCGCGATCTCATCACCGAGGGCCGTGTCTACTCGGATCCGGTTACCGGAAGTCGGTATCGCGTTCCAGGACTCGGGCCTACCCCGATCACGGTCTACATCACGCTCATCACGAGCATGTTCATGCACGGGGGATTCGCGCACATCGTCGGGAACATGCTCTACCTCTGGATCTTCGGGGACAACGTTGAGGATCGGGTCGGGCACGTGCGGTTCGCGCTCTTCTACCTGCTCTGCGGTGCAATCGCGACGCTCTCGCACGTCTTTGCGACGTACGCGCTCGGAGGCAGCACGACCACGCCGATGCTCGGAGCCTCGGGGGCGGTATCCGCGGTACTTGGCGCGTATCTGCTCCTCTTTCCGCGCAAGCGCGTCCGCGTGATCCTGCTGCGCATCCTGATGTCGGTACCGGCATGGTTCGCGATCGTCCTCTGGTTCGCGTTCCAGTTGATCAGCGGAGTGGGTGCGTTCGGCGCAGGCTCGCAGGCAGGCGGCGTTGCGTACGCGGCGCATATCGGTGGGTTCATTGCCGGGGCAATTCTCATCTGGTTGTTCGCGATCGGGCGACCGCGGGGGCGTCGGCGATCGGGCGGGAGCCGGGGAGGTGTTCGATGATGGATTGGTTTGCCGGGCTCGCTCCGGTCGTGCAGGCGCTTCTTGCGACCCTGTTCACGTGGGGGCTGACCGCCGCGGGCGCCGGGCTCGTGTTCCTGTTCAAGAGCGTGGATCGGAAGGTGCTTGATGCGATGATGGGGTTTGCCGCGGGCGTCATGATCGCGGCGAGCTTCTGGTCGCTCCTCGCTCCGGCGATCGCAATGGTCGAGGAGCAGGGAGGGATCGTATGGTTGCCGCCGGTGATCGGTTTCCTCGCCGGAGGTGCCTTCCTCCTGGCGGTCGATAAGGTGCTGCCGCACCTTCACATCGGGTATCCGACGGAGGAGGCCGAGGGTGTCAGCACGACGTGGAAGCGAAGTGTCCTGCTCGTGCTCGCGATCACGCTGCACAACATTCCGGAAGGTCTGGCCGTGGGCGTGGCGTTCGGCGCCCTGGCGAGCGACGTCCCGCAGGCGACACTCGGCGGTGCGATCGCGCTCGCGATCGGGATCGGGATTCAGAACTTCCCGGAGGGCACGAGCGTCTCCGTCCCGCTGCGGCGCGAAGGGATGCGCACCCGGAAGGCGTTCTGGTACGGGCAGCTCTCGGGCGCGGTCGAGCCGGTTGCGGGCGTCCTCGGAGCGCTCGCCGTGATCGTTGTCCGGCCGCTGCTTCCGTACGCGCTCGCCTTCGCGGCCGGCGCAATGCTCTTCGTGGTGATTGAGGAGCTGATCCCCGAGTCGCAGCTTGCGAAGAACACGGACATCGCGACGGTGTTCACGCTCGTGGGGTTCGCGGTGATGATGACGCTGGACGTTGCGCTCGGCTGAGCGCTATCCGCGGCTCAACGCCACGGCCGGAAGCGGCGGAAAGCCGTTGAACGCGACGGAGCTGTACGTGTGCGTGTACGCTCCCGTCGCGAAGATGTAGAGGCGGTCGCCGGTCTTCGTCCCCGTGGGCATCGTGCACTTGTGGTCCTCGTAGAGGATATCCATGCTGTCGCACGTGGGCCCGGCGAGGATGATCTCCTCCGCCTCGCCTTGCCGGTCGAAGTAGATCGGATACTTGATCGCCTCGCCGATCGTTTCGATGAGCCCGCCGAAGAGCCCGACGTCCGCGTAGACCCATCGGTGGAGGTTATTGCGCGCCTTGCGGGTTGCAAGCACGACCTCTGAGACGATGACGCCTGCGTCGCCCACGAGGTAGCGCCCGGGTTCCACGAGAACGCGCGGCAACGACCGGCCGAAACGGTTCTCGAGGAAGCGCGTGATCTCCTGCGCGTAGATTTCGAAGGGTTGCGCGGGGTCCATGTAATCTGCGGGGAAGCCGCCGCCGAGATTCACCATCGCGAGCTCGACTCCGTGCTCGGCAAGCACTTCGAAGAGAAGCTTCGTGCGCGCGAGCGCGTCGTCCCACTCTCCGATGTCGCGTTGCTGGCTGCCGACATGGAACGAGATGCCGTACGGCACCAGGTCGCGCTCGGCGGCGAGGAGCGCCATCTCCAGGATCATGTCCGGGTGAGCGCCGAACTTCCGCGAGAGGGGCCAGTCGGAGCCCGTTCCCTGGGTGAAGACCCGGAAGAAGACCTTCGCGCCCGGGGCGTGCGTTGCGAGATTGAGCACGTCGTCGTAGGCGTCGCACGCGAAGAGCCGTACCCCCCGCTCGTACGCATAGGCGATGTCCGCTCGCTTCTTGATCGTGTTGCCGAAACTGATTCGATCGGGTGAGACGCCGAGTGAGAGAACGAGGTCGAGCTCGTAGCGGGATGCGACGTCGAACCCCGAGCCGCCTTCGGCGAGCAGCGTCAGTACCTCGGGCATCGGATTCGCCTTCACCGCATAGAACACGTCCGCGAAGGGGAGCCCGACGCGCATCCGGTCGTACTGCGAGGCGACGATGTCCAGGTCCACGTAGAGACAGGGCGTGGATCGGTCCGCAGACTCGCGTCTGACGCGGTCGAGTCGCCGGTCTCCGCCGAAGCGGTCGATTGGAAAGCGGTACGCAGCCATTGTGCCTCCTTGACGCGCCGGTCGCCTATTCTCGTGACGGTTCGAGCTGTGGTAGAGTAGCGATCAGGTGCATCAGACGCAACATAGTGAAAAGGGTGGTGCCCGTGGAGTACGACAACGAGCCCGTTGTGAACGGTGACGACGATAGTGGCGGCGGCGAAGGAGAAGTTATGCAGACTGGTGTCTTCTACGTAAGGGTAAAGGATGATCTGAAGAAGGCGTTTCAGGACTTCTTTCCGCACATGTCGAGCGCATACATTGGTATGGCGAAGCTCTTCAAGGGTGGCAAGCGCTACCCGGTGCTCGCGGTGGAGAAGGTGACCGTGTTCACCAAGGACGGCGACGAGACCGAGAGTGCCCGCTTTCTCGTTCCCTCGGAGAACGAGAACTTCATCTGGATTCAGTGCGAGCTGTTCGCGTACGCCGGTATCGCGGAAATCGACGGGGATGACGCGTCGGCGGATGATCCGAGATCGGGGACCGATTGAGCGCGCGTGCGATCGAGCTGCCCGTCGCCGGGGGAAACGAGACCTACACGGTCGCTCCGAGCAAGGTCATCGCGCTCGGGCTGAACTATCGCGATCACATCGCGGAAAGCGAGTCGGTGCGCGTCCAGGGGTTCACGCACGACGAGCCGTCCGAGCCGGTGCTATTCCCGAAGCTTCCAAGCTCGCTCGTGGGCCCCGGAGAACCGATCGTGATTCCCCGAATCGTCGCCGGCTACGGTTTCGAGAAGCCGCGCACCGATCATGAGGCCGAGCTCGGCCTGATCATCGGCCGCGAGTGCTCGAACGTGGAGGCAGACGAGGCGCTCGACTACGTCTTCGGATTCACTTGCATGAACGACGTCAGTCAGCGGAACATCCAGAACGGCGACCGGTCGGGCTGGTTCCGCGGTAAGAGCTTCGACACGTTCGCCCCGATCGGTCCGGTGATCGTCCCCACGGACCGGATCGCGAACGTTCAGAACCTGGAGATCAGCTGTCGGCTCAATGGAGAGACGGTTCAGCACTCCAACACGAAGCACATGATCTTCTCCGTCGCCGAGACGATCGGCTTCATCAGTCGCAACTTCACTCTGTATCCCGGCGACGTCGTGCTGACCGGAACGCCCTCCGGGGTGGGCCCGATCTCGCACGGAGACGTAGTGGAGGTGGAGATCTCCGAAATCGGAGTGCTTCGCAATCCCGTTCTGGACGCGACCCGCTGAAGCCCGTCAGCCGCTGAGAGAGGTCAGCCGCTGAGCTCGCGCAGGAAAGCCCGCAGCTCCGTGGGGTTCTCGAGGAAGTAGCTCGCGTTCGTAGGCCCGAGCCCGATGCGAATCGTATGCGCGCTCTCGGGAAGCGACGCGAAGAGCTCTTCGTCCGTCTGATCGTCGCCCGCGGCGAGCACGAAGTCGTAGTCACCGTTCTCGTGCCATACCGCCGCGGCCTGCGCCTTGCTCGCGAGCGAGCTCTTCACCTCGAGGACGCGGTTGCCCTCGAAGATGGTCAGATTGTGGTTGGACGTTATGCTCAAGAGCGCGTCGCGAAGCTCGGCCACGCGAATGAAGGCAAGGTCCGGTTCGCTCCCGCGATAGTGCCACGCGAGACCGTACTCCTTCTCTTCGAACCGGCTGCCCGGCGTACGGTCCGCGTGGAGCTCCATCACAGGCCGCAGCTCGTCCTTCCACCCCTCGTCAACAGGGACGAGCTCGTGCCATGCGGCGCTGTCCCGGCGGATCCACACACCGTGACTCGCGATCAAAGCGAGTTTCAGGTCGCCGAGATAGCGGTTCATGAAGTCCCGGCCCCTGCTGCTCACGAGGACGACCTCGTTCTTCGGGTCTGACGAGAGCGTGGACAGCAGCCGCCTGAGCTCCTCATCGGGGACGGCCCGATCGGGATTGTCCATGTAGGCAAGGAGCGTTCCGTCGTAGTCGAGGAAGATGAGTCGCTTGCGGGCGGCGGCGTATCGCTCCATCACTCGCCGCCGGGTCGATCGCGCGAGGCGCATGCCCAGAAAGCTCTGCTGATGCTCTACCGAGGCTGCGAGCTTCGTCACGAAGTCCCGCGCCCAGTAGTGGATGTCGTAACGCTCGAGACGCGCCTGCATGCGCTTGTTGCGCGCGAGCTGTTCGTCGCGCGGCATGTTGAGCGCGGTGGCGAGCCCGTCCGCGATGTCCTCGACGCTGCTGGGATTGACGACGATCGCCTCGGAGAGCTCTCGAGCGACGCCGGCCGTCTCGCTCACGACGACCACCCCCGGAGCGTCGCGCTTCGCCGCGATGTACTCCTTCGCAATCAGATTCATGCCGTCGCGCAACGCGGTGACGAGCAGCACGTCTGCCTCCGTGTAGAGCGCGGAGAGGTGCTCGAAGGGGAACGTCCGGTAGAAGTAGTGAATGGGCGTCCACGAGATGCTGGAGAACCGCCCGTTGATGAGGCTGACGAGCTCGTTCACCTCGCGCTTGAGCTCCTGATACTGCGGTACGGCGGTGCGAGAAGGAGCCACGATGATGACCATGCTCACCTTGCCGAGGTAGTCGGGGTTCTTCTCGAGGAAACGCTCGTAGGATCGCAGCCGCTGGGGGATGCCCTTCGTGTAGTCGAGACGGTCGACCGAGAGGATGAGTTTCTCGGCGGGGCGGTCCGCGCGTACCTCGTCGATCTGTTTCTTGACTTCAGGAAGCTCCGCGGCCCCGGCGTACTTCTCGTAGTCGATGCCCATCGGGAAGACGTCCACGCGTACGAGCCGGTTCTCGTACTTCACGCTCGCAAGGTCGTGATCGTATCCGAGGAGCCGACGAACGCTCGAGAGGAAGTGCCGCGCGTAGTCGTACGTGTGGAAGCCGATCAGATCGGCGCCGAGCAGCCCGCGGAGCACGTCCTCGCGCCACGGAAGCAGGCGGAAGACTTCGTACGAGGGGAACGGGATGTGCAGGAAGAATCCGACCTGCGCGTCCGGCTGGTGCTGTTTGACGAGCGCGGGGAGCAACATGAGCTGGTAGTCGTGGACCCATACGACGTCGCCGGGCTCGAGAAACTGACGGACACGCTCGAAGTAGCGCTCATTCACCTCGCGGTACGATTCCCACAGGTTATCCTCGTAGGTGACGTAGGTAGGGAAGTAGTGAAAGAGCGGCCAGACGATGTTGTTGCAGAATCCGTAGTAGAAGCGGTCGAGGTCGTCCGTGGACAGATCGACGGGAATGCTCTTGTGCTCGCGCTGGAGCGTTGAGGCGATCTCCGAGCGCTCATCGTCCGTCAACGTGTCGGACGGTAGACCGCTCCAGCCGATCCACAGACTGTCCTCCTGCTCGTGAAGCGACGAGAGACCGGTCGCGAGCCCTCCAACGCTCGGGGTGTACTCGAAGCCACGCGCTCCGCGGGAGACGGACGTGGACATCCGGTTGGAAGCGATAACCATTTTGCCCATAGCGTCATCGTCCCATGCGGAGGAGGGTGCGTCAAGCGAGGAGCCCGTCCGCCGGGCGGCGCGCTTGTCCGTCTTCGCGGACCCGCGGTATAAAGCCTCATGGACCACGCCGTGCACGACCGGGACACCGTCGACTTCCTGAAGAGCCTGGGATTCCCCGAGTTTCGCATCCATCACGCGTTCAACCACTTCGACTTCGGGCGTCCGGCGCGGCGCATCCTCGTTATCGGGCCCATGGGATCGGGCAAGACCGAGTATTCGTCTCGCGTATGGCGCGATTCGCGGGTCGTTCTCCAGAAGTCCGACGCGCTTTCCGAACGTACGCAGACCGCCGGTGCCGACCGCAGACGCGTATTCGTCGTGCGCTCTCGTCTCGATGCGTCGCGCTTCACCGAGTATCCGGACGACGCGCTCGCGTACCGTGGCGGATACGAGCGGTGTGGCGACAACATCGCTCGGATCGGTACGAGCTTCGATCTCGAGCAGCTCATCGCCGATCACCCCGGCCATGGCACGTGGATCATCGACGAAGCATCGTTCTACGACGAGCGCATAGCCTACGTCGTGAACCGCGAGAGCAGAGAACGAGGGCTCGTGTTCATCTTCCCCACGCTGATCCTCAACTTCCGCCGCGAGATCTTCAACGCGACCGCACGACTGCTGCTCGAGCTCTCTACGGACGTCTTCCCGCTGACCGCGTACTGCGAGCATGAGTCGTGCATGACGGACAGCTTCTATACGTACCGGTACTACCGGGTGAGCGGCACCGAGTGCCCCGCGCTCTACTTCGATCCGCTGATCATCATCGGCGGCGATACGGAGAAGGAGGATCCGCGGGAACCGAACTATTGCACACGGTGCGACGAGCACCACTTCCTGCCCGGGAAGGAGTACACCTACCTCGTGCTCAAACCGCTCGGCGAGGAGGCGAGCCGCGGCAACATCGGGCCGCTGCGCGAGGAGCTCGAGCGAGTCCGAGGCTCGATCGAAGGATCCAAGCTTCACGCCGATTTCCATCTGAGATACGGTGCCGCCGACGGTCTCCATCTGAACGCGCTGAAGGTCGATTGCATCGCCGAGCGCGCGATCGTCTATCTCTTCGTGGAGCTCAACCTGCTGTCGGCGACGCAGGTTCGGGATCTCGCCTCCACGCTCGATCTCGACCTCGACTACCTGCGCAGACGCCTGGCCGACAACAAACGAACTGATGTTCTGTAATGGTTTCTTGACAGTGCAATTCGGCAGGAGTACCGTGAACGAGAGGCCGTCCGTTGCGGACGTCCCCCAATTTCCAAGGGAGGAAATCATGAAGCGCTCAATCATTGCTCTCCTGGCCGCGCTCCTGCTGCTCGGTGCTCTGGCGTCGTGCGCCCGGGACGAGGGCGAGGCGGCCGAGGCGGAGCCCGACTACCGCATCGGCATCGTGTTCGACGTTGGTGGTCGCGGCGACAACAGTTTCAACGACAGCGCCTACCGCGGTCTGACGATGCTCGCGGAGGAGTTCAACGGCTACATCGTGGACGATCCGGACGATGTCGACTTCGGTTCCGAGATCGAGCTGACCTACCTCGAGCCGCAGGCAGGCGGACAGGATCGCGAACAGCTGCTTCGTGTGCTCGCCGAGGACGGGTACGACCTGATTTTCGGCGTAGGGTTCGCGTTCACCGATTCGCTTTCTACGGTCGCGGAAGACTTCCCCGAGACCGAATTCGGCATCATCGACACAACGGTGGACCTGCCCAACGTGACGTCGATCACGTTCGCCGAGCACGAAGGTTCGTTCCTCGTTGGCGCGCTGACCGGCCTGTTCGTGGCGGACAACGCTGCCGGCTCGCCGATCGGCTTCCTCGGCGGCATGGACATTCCGCTCATTCACAAGTTCCACGGCGGGTTCTTCGCAGGCGCGATGTGGACGAACGAGAGCCTGCGCGATCCCGACATGCTCTTCGGGCAGTACATCGGGCAGGATCCCACGGCGTTCAGCGACCCGCAGACTGCTTCGAGCATCGCGAGCAACTTCTACGATCGGGGCGCGTTCGTCGTTTACCATGCTGCGGGAGCTTCGGGAAGCGGCCTCTTCAGCGCCGCCGCCGATGCGGATCGTTGGGTAATCGGAGTTGACTCCGATCAGGGCTTGATTCTGGCCGAGAGCGACAGCACAGAGGAGCAGGCGCTCGCCGAGCACATCCTCACCTCAATGCTCAAGCGCGTGGATCGGTCGGTGTTCGAGGTCGGGAGCGACTTCATCACGAACGACGGCGAGCTCGAAGGCGGGGTTCGGACGTTCGGGGTCGCGGACGGCGGCGTGGGCGTCGCGGTGAACGAGTACAACGAGGATCTCGTTTCCCCGTACATGGATCAGATCGACGCGATTCGCGAGCAGATCGTCGCCGGTGAGATCTCGGTGCCGGACGACGACGCCGAGCTGACCGAGTGGGCCAACGAGAACCTCTAGAAGGGTGACTGAGATGCGGGGGCCGTTCGGCTCCCGCTTTTTTTTGGTCGGGAGGAAGCGGTGTCGCTACTGAGAATGGACCGAATCACGAAGGTCTTCCCGGGGGTCGTCGCGAACGACGAAGTCTCCTTCGATCTCGAGGCCGGCGAGGTTCACGCGCTCGTGGGCGAGAACGGAGCCGGGAAAACGACGCTGATGAAGATCCTCTACGGGCTCTACAAGCCTGACGGAGGCGAGATTTCGATCAACGACGCGCCCGTGGAAATCGGTGGGCCCCGAGACGCGATCTCGAAAGGGATCGGAATGGTGCACCAGCACTTCATGCTCGTTCCGGTCTTCAGCGTCTTGGACAACGTGATCCTGGGATCGGAGCGCGAGGTGCCCGGCGGGACGCAGGAGGCCGCGATCGCGGTCGAGGAGAGCGCCGATCCGTTGAAGCGGCTTCTCGGCAAGCTCTCTCTGGACAAACGTCCCGCACGGCGACGAATCCTCGAGCTGATGGAGCGCAATCGAATCGACGTGGACCTGGATCGCCCCGCGGGCGACCTTCCGGTCGGTATTCAACAGCGCGTGGAGATTCTCAAGATCCTCTATCGGGGAGCGAGCGTGCTCGTCTTCGACGAGCCGACTGCGGTGCTCTCACCGCAGGAGATCGACAGCCTTTTCGAGAGCTTTCGCGAGCTGACCGACCAGGGCAAGGGAGTCGTGTTCATCAGTCACAAGCTCGACGAAGTACTCAGAATCGCGGACCGCATCACCGTGATCCGCCGTGGCGCGGTCGTTGAGACGATGCCGCGCGAGGGAGCGACGAAGGCGCACATCGCCCAGTCGATGGTCGGCAAACCCGTGATCCTGGACGTGAGCAATCCGCCCGCCGAGCCCGGAGAACCGGTGCTCGAGATCGAAGAGCTTTCCGCGGTCGACGAGCGTGGAACCCAGGTTTTGGACGGTGTGAGTCTGGTCGTCCGGGCTGGGGAGATCGTGGGGATTGCCGGGGTCGAGGGGAACGGACAGAGCGAGCTCGTCTTCCAGATCACCGAGGACCGCCGGCCCACGGGCGGCGATATCCGGCTGAAGGGCCAGAGCATCCTGTCGTGGGACGTTCGGCGTCGCCGGGAAGGCGGGATCGCGCACATTCCCGGGGACCGGCATCGATACGGGCTGCTCATGCCGTTCGCGCTCTCGGACAATCTCGTGCTCGGCAGGCATCATCGGCCTCCGTTCGTTGAGAAGTTTGGTTTCCGGAACACGAATGCGATCAGGTCGTTCGCGCGCGAGACGATATCCGCGTACGACGTGCGCACGCCGAACGAGACGACGCCTGCACACGCGCTCTCGGGCGGCAACCAGCAGAAGGTGATCATCGCGCGGGAGATGGCCGGCGAACCGGCGCTGCTCGTGGCCGGCCAGCCCACGCGCGGCGTGGACATCGGCGCCACCGAGTTCATCTACCGGCAGATCGTGGCGGCGAAGACGGAAGGGCGCGCGGTTCTGCTCGTATCCGCCGATCTGGATGAAGCGCTGGCACTTGCCGACCGCATTCTCGTCATGTATAAGGGTCGTATCGTGTACGAGGTCGACCGGGATCAGGCAACCAAGGAGACGATCGGGTACTACATGACCGGGGAGGCCGAGCATGGCGCTGTCCACTCGTAACCGCGAGCGGCTTTTTGCCATCCTGGCGCCGGTGATCGGCTTCGTGGCCGCGATGCTCATCCTGATGATCATCGTGGTGCTCGTGGGTGAGACGCCGGCGAGAGCGGTGAGCGCGATCGTGCGGATGGCCGCCGGAAATCCGTCGCGCTTGGGCGCGGTTCTCAGTCAGGCGATTCCGCTTTATCTGGCCGGAATCGCGGTTGCCTTCGCCTTTCAGGCCGGTGTTTTCAACATCGGCGCCGAGGGCCAGTATTTTTTCGGGGGGCTCATCGGCGCGCTGGCAGGGATCTATCTGCGGCTGCCTCCGTTTCTTCACATTCCGGTCGTGGTACTCGCCAGTATGATCGGCGGAGCCCTCTGGGCGGCCGTCCCCGCCGTGCTCAAGGTCACGCGGGGCGTCCATGAGGTTATCACCACGATCATGTTCAACAACATCGCGATCTACCTCATCAACTTCCTCGTGAACAGGCCGTTGTCCGGTTTCGGCGAGGGCGCGAGCCTGGAGCCGCAGACCGAGAAGATCGCGGAGACGGCGCTCTTCGGTCGGCTGAACGGAGTCTTCCGGGCGCTCGGCTGGAACGTTGGTGACTATGTCTACCTCGACTACAGCCTGATCGTCGCGATCGTGATGGGCACAGCGGTCTGGTTCGTCCTGTACCGGCTTCGTTCCGGATTCGAAGTACGCGCGGTTGGAGAATCCGTTGATGTGTCCCGGTACTCAGGCATACGCGTCCGGCGGGTTCAGATTGGAGCCTTCCTCGCGAGCGGCGCACTTGCCGGACTGATCGGGCTGCAGGAGGTCTTCGCGATCCGAGGTTTCTACACGTACAACATCGCCTCCGGCCTCGGTTTCGACGGCATCGCGATCGCTCTGATCGGACGGAACAACCCGCTCGGTGTCGTGTTTGCCGCGCTCCTGTTCAGCTTCCTGCGGCAGGCGGGGTACGGGCTCCAGCTCTACACATCCGTTCCGAACTCGGTCACCTACGTGATCAGCGGGCTGATGATTATCATCATCGTGGTGAGCAACGAGCTCATGACGCGCTACGCGCGGAATCTTCGGCGGAAGGAGGTCGCCTGATGGGTATGCTGTTCAACTTCCTGCTGCATGGCCTCCAGATCTCTGCGCCGATCGCGTTTGCCTCGCTCGGCGGTGTCTTCTCGGAGCGAAGCGGCGTCGTGAACATCGCACTCGAGGGCATCATGCTGACCGCTACGTTCACGGTTGTCTGGGGCTCGCTCTTGTTCGGTTCCTTCTGGGGTGGCCTCCTCTTCGCCGTTCTCGCGGGCATCGTCATGGCTGGGATTCACGCCGTGGTCACCGTGACGTACAAAGTGGATCAGATCGTCTCGGGCGTCGCGATCAACATCCTCGCGCTCGGGTTCACGCGATTCCTCTCGCAGAACATCTTCGGGCGGGAGACGCAGAGCCCGTTCAATCCGTTCGTTCCCGGCGAGATTCTCGGCATCAACGCGATGGCGGTCATCTTGATCCCGGTCACCGCGCTCGTCTGGTTCGTCCTCTTCAAGACGAAGTTCGGCCTGCGGCTTCGATCGGTGGGTGAGAATCCGGAGGCGGCCGATACGCTCGGAATCAACGTGACGGTGATGCGATATTCCGGTGTGATCCTGTCCGGGGTGATGTGCGGGCTCGCCGCTACCACGCTCTATCCCGCGCAGTGGGTAACGCAGATGACCGGCGGGCGAGGCTACATCGCGCTCGCCGCGATGATATTCGGTCGCTGGCATCCGGTCGGTGCGGTTGCCGCGAGTCTGCTCTTCGGGTACGCCGAGACGTTCCGAATCATGTTCGAGAGACAGATACCGATCCCGGCTCAGTTCGTGCAGATGCTTCCATACGTGCTCGCGGTCGTCGTCCTTGCGGGTGCGGTCGGGAAGGCGGTCGGACCTGCCGCAGCCGGAAAGCCGTATCGCAAGGGCGAATGAGCATGAACGAGCTCCTCTGGTTTGGGATGCTCGCGGTCAACTTCGCGGGCATCCTGATTGCATACCGTCTATTCGGCAAGCTCGGGCTCTACGTCTGGATTCCGATCGCCGCGATCGTTGCGAACATCCAGGTCGTCAAGTACGTTGAGCTGTTCGGACTGACCGCGACCCTCGGGAATATCGTGTACGCTTCGTCGTTTCTCGTGACCGACATCCTTTCCGAGAATCACGGTCGCAAGGAGGCGAATCGCGCAGTCGGCGTTGGCTTCGTTGCGCTCATCGCGATGGTCGTTCTGATGAACATGGCGCTGCTCTTTGAACCGGACCCCGCGGACACCGCCCAGCCGCACCTCGTCGCGATCTTCACGTTGCTTCCACGGATTACTCTGGCGTCGCTCGTCGCGTACGGCGTGAGCCAGTATCACGATGTCTGGGCGTACCACTTCTGGAAGCGGCTGCTGCCCGGGACACGGCGCATCTGGATCCGAAACAACCTCAGTACGCTCGCGAGCCAGCTGATCGACAGCGTGGTATTCTCGTTCGCCGCATTCCTCGGGCAGGTTCCGTCGCCGGTGCTGCTCGAGATCGTCGTGACGACCTATGTGTTGAAGGCGATCGTTGCGCTGGCCGACACGCCGCTCGTCTACCTCGCGAGCGGATGGAAGCGGAGGGGTATCGTTTCGTGATCGAGGGCTTCGTTCAGGAGCGAGCGGCCGGTCGTTCCGTCTTCGTCTCCGAGGTACGCGAGGCTCTCCGCTCGATCTCCTCCGAGCGGCTCGAGTGTGTTCTCGTCCTCCCGGACGCGCGGTCGAGGATTCGCTTCGAGATACCGCTTCCGGAGACGAACGACTGGAGCGACCCGAGCATGCGCCTCGTCTCGGAGTACGTGCTCGCGGAAGTGTACAACCATCTCGTAATGCTCGGTGGGCACTCGCTCGATATCTACGCGGACACGAGCAGGGCCTGGATCGTGGAGCTGGTAGCGCGTGTCGTAGAGCGCTTTCAGCTCGACCGGAGCCGAAGCGATCGCTGCGGGTACGGTCGGATCGTGAACATGCTCGAGCGCATGAACGAAGCGCTTCACGCGGGGGCGCTGCCCGGCGGGTCACGATTCGAGATCACCGTGCGAGACTTGGCGCATCGAGTCGGAGACGTGGCGAGCGTGACGTTCTCTGCGCGACCTACCCGGGCGCTCAGGAGCGCGCCGGGGCGTCTGGAGGGGAGAGCGGTCTGCGGGCTGGACGTGGGGGGAACCAGCATCAAGGCCGTGCTCTCCCTGAACGGGAGGATCTCCGCGTTCAAGGAGTACGACTGGAATCCGGCCGGCTACGCGAACGTGGAACAGATTCTGGATCCGATACTCGCCATCGTGAGGCTTCTCCGGGCACGCGCGTCTGTTGCGCGGGAGTGCCCAGGCGGGTCCGCCACCCCGGCGGGTCAGCGGTGCAAGGACACCGTAGAGCGCGCGTTTCGGGCAGACGCGAGTCTGGAGGAGATGACCGACGCAGCCGAGCTGGTGGAGACGGCGCGCGGGAGCGACCTTCGTCCGCTGGACGGCGTCGGCTTCTCGTTCCCGGACGTCGTTGTTCGCAACAGGATCGTGGGGGGCGAGGTCCCGAAGACGCGGGCCATGCGGGAGAACCCCCGGCGCGACTTTGAAGCGCAGTTCTCGCGGCTCTCACTGCTCAGCGATCGCCTCCGGTGCTTCTGCGGCGCGGGGGGTGTCGTGAAGGGCGTGAACGACGGCCCCATGGCGGCATTCAGTGCCGCCGTGGAGATCGC
Source organism: Spirochaetales bacterium (assembly GCA_046538735.1). Taxonomy (GTDB): domain Bacteria; phylum Spirochaetota; class Spirochaetia; order DSM-27196; family SLST01; genus SLST01. The sequence continues at coordinate 27,377 of JBKHII010000012.1, read as the reverse complement.
GGCGTCGCCGCACGCCGAGGCCCGGGCGCGGGGAGTGTTTGCTCACTCGCTCGGCACCGATCTCGGCACCGGTCTCGTGCTCGCAGACGGTTCGATCCCTGAGATACCGCTCGAGGCGTACAACATGGTGATCGATCTGGGCGACGAGGCGGCGCGTCGGCTTCCGGCGGACGACCTGCGAAGCCTTCGGAACTGGAACACCGGTGTTCCCGGGACGCCGCAGAAGTTGATGGGGCAGGGCGGTCTCTTCCGGCTCGCGGACTCGATCCTGACCGATCGGCGTCCCGATCTCGTGGAACGGTTCCGGCAGTCGGGATACCTCGTGGACCGGAGCGACGGGGCTCGAGTCGTGCCGGACTCGCCGAACGATATGCGAAAGCCGTACCTCGCCGAGCTCATGCAGCTCGCGCGTACGGACGACGATGTGGCCGAGCTGTTCCGGAAAGCGGGCGAGGCCCTGGCCGAGGTCTACCGCGAGAGCGAACGCATCCTGGGAACCGGCCTTCGGAAGAGAATCCTGTTCGGCGGCTTCGTGATGGTGGATCGCGTCTACGAGCTACTCTGCGAGGGCGCGGCGCGGCGCGAGCGGGATCTGGAGCTCGTCGCGATCGGCGGCGACACCGCGTTCACGCCGATGATGCGCGAGTTGGAGGCCGATCCCGACCACACGGTCGCGAAGTTCGGGCAGGCCGTGGGCGCGGTCCACTTCGCCGGTCTCGGGCTCCGCCCGCGCGAGGCGTGAGCGCCTACTCCTTCCAGGGGAAGATCATGCCGCGCAGCGTCCGCTTTCCGACACGGTCCTTCTCGTCGATGAGAAGGGCATCCCACGGTATGTCCTTCCGGTTCGCGTCCGGGTGCTCCTCGAGGTAGTCGTACTTGTAGAGGCGGAGCTTGAGGGCAACCTGGTGCCAGATGAGGAGCCCGCCGATACCCGGAATGAGAAACGCCGTGAAGGCGGAGCCGGCAGAAACGACGATCGTTCCGATACCCACCACGATTGCGAAGACCGTGTTGTCGAAGAAGATCACGAAGCATTTGCGCAGCACTTTCGTGATCTTGTCGTCCAGTTGCGCACGAATCGGGAAGTAGAACTGGCCGGCAAGCGCCCAGACCAGGATCGCCCAGAAGAGGAAAACGGCCGCGGCGAGGCCCACGAGGTTTCCCATGCCCAGGTAGACGGGAAAACCCACGTTGACGACGAGGGCAACCGCCGTCCAGATGAGCCCGAGCACGAGGCTCGATGCCCACGTCTCCTTGAGGTAGTGCGGGAACTTCCTGAACTCGGGGCGCTCGTAGTTGGCGATGTCGCGAGCGGCCATCGCGAGCGCGCCGCAGTAGACGACCACGAGGAGACCGCCGCCGATCGTCGTTCCCAGCGCGAGGAGGATGTGGATCTCGACCACGGCGGGCGGCACGAGTACCGGGATCGCGAGGAGCGCGATGAATCCGAGATTCATGATTACGACGGCAAGGAAGTTGTCCCACATGTCGAAAAAGGCCTTCTTCACCGTGAACAGAAGCATGACCGTGAATATAGCGGAAAGACGGTGCGTTGTCACCGCGGCGCCGCAGAGGGTCGGAGCAGACTCGATTGCCAACGCCGTCACGCTCTGTCACAATGCGTGGCGATGACTGTGGGCTTGTTCTCGGCGCCCGAGCGCGGCGACGAAGTGAGACAGATCATGCAGACGCTTCGCGGGAACTCGATTCGTTCTCGCGGCGTGACCATCGCGCGCGACTGGGCGGCATCGGACGGCGGGCGGCTGCGGTCTGCGCTCAACGAATCCACGCACGTCCTCCTGTTGCCTCCGCTCGAGACGTTTTCCGACTGGGTCACGTACGTGCTCGGATTTGCCGCGGGGCGCGAGATGCCGGCGGCGGTCGTGGGCGAGTGCAACATGCCGACGGTGCATCTCTCCGTCCCGGTCGTGGAGCGGTTGAACATCGAAGACCACGTGCTCGCCGCGCGGAGCGTATGGCAGGGTGAAGCGCTTATCGAGCGGGCTCGAGCCAGACTCGGCGGTCGGGATCGCGATCCGGATGCCTTCTACCGCGCGGCCGCTCACGCAGACCTACAGGCGGTTGACGATTACCTGATCGTGGGTCTCTCGCCGAACGCCCAGTCGACCGAGGGCGTTCCGGTGCTCGTGGCGGCGGTACGCGGGAGGTCCACCGAGGTCGTGCAGAGGCTTATCAACGCCGGCGCGGATCCCAACGGGAGCTGCGGCGAGAACGGCGTGAGCCCGCTCTGCGAAGCGGCGTCGCTCGGGCTCGAAACGGTACTCGGTGTGCTCCTCGCGCAGGGCGCAGACCCGAATCAGGTGACCGCGGACGGGCAGACGGCGCTCATGCTCGCCGCGTCGCGAGGGCACGTCGATCTGATCGACACGCTCCTCAAGGCAGGGGCGGATCCGTCTCGGGTGGACTCGCTCGGAATGAACGCCGCTGAGTACGCCCGGTTGTTCGGCCGGGAAGAGATACTCTCATCATTGGAGGAAATGAACCGATCTTGACGCCGGGTCAGGGGCCGGTTATGTTTCACTCGTATGGCGAAGCGGAGCGAGCCGATTCATATCTTCCACCTCTATCGCAAGGACGGCACTGCGGTGCTGCTCCATCCCTTCCGGGAAACCGAGAAGCTGTTCACGCTGCTCGAGCGGTCGGAGATTCGCGGTCACTATGGAAACGAACCGCGCGTGGAGTCGCTCACGCTCTTCCGGAACGAGCTCTACCGTCTGGTGGAACAGGAGGTGCGCGCGTGGGTCGCGGATGCGCGGTTCATACCGCGGTTTCTGCTCTCATCGGTGATTTTCCTCGTCGTCTACCTCTTCCTCTCGATCGTCGTACGTGATCCGGTGCCGCTCCTGGACGAGATCGCCATCTCGTTCGGCGTCTCGATCCTCGCGTACGTCCTGCTCGGTCGTCGCGACATGCAGTCTGAAGGCGCGTTGAAACGACGCATCGCGCTGCGGACGAAAGTGGACGGGATCGTGTTCACAGAGAGTGCGTTCGTCAAGCGAATCGAGGACGAGTTGATCGCCCGGGAAGGCCGGAGCTCCGAACAGCTTGTAGAGGAGCTTCTGCGTCCAGGGAGCGACCTCGTCGTTGAAGGGCACGAACGCGAGGCGGAGCAAATGGTGGCGTATCTCGAGGAGATGTTCCGCACCACGGAGTTTCGCAAGACCGAGAAGCGGCTCAAGCGGATGCAGCGAGAGGGAAGCTCCGGCGGAAACGACACGATGCGCAAGTGGCTCGAGTCGCGCAAGGTGGATGTGCCCCTGCTCTCGGTCTACATGCAGTTGAAGAACACGACAAAGACCGGAACCTGATCTACGGATCCGTCTCGTCCAGGGTTTCTCCAATGCTCTCGAGATCAATCGCTCGGAGATCCTGTTGGAGACGTCTCGTATCGAGAGTGATGGTCAGGAGCTCCTGGGCCGGTGTGAACGTGGGATCGAGCCCCAACGCCTTCTGGGAGTACTCGATTGCGACCTCCAGGTCGCCGATCGCAGAGGCACGCCACGCCTCCAGGTAGTACTGGTCCACGAGATCGCGAAGCGCGCGGCGACCTTCGTCGCCGAAGTTGAGCCGCGCCTGCAGGCTGAACCGATCCACGTTCGTGAACTGCGTGCCGTGGTCGAGATTGTAGTTCACGTCTATGCTCAGGTCGGTTAGGTCGAGCGTTGTTCCGAGCGAGACCCTGGTTCCTTCCCAGCGGAGGAGGGTTCCCGCCTGGACCGTGAAGAACGGGGTCACGCGGACGGACACTCCCACTGCGCCGGAAAGACCGGGGGCACCGACTCCCGGAGCGAGCGAGACGGGGAGGATGACGTCCGTGGCGATCACGACCGGTCGAATCGGCGAGTACGATATCCCGGCGGTGATCTGGCTCGGCAGCGGTTCGCCCTTGACCGGAGGTCCGAAGTTGCGCGCGGTCGCGCCGACCGCGAAGTTCGGCGAACGCGACGAGTACGGTTTGAGCAAATCGAATCGGGAAATGATACCCAGGTCCGCAAGGAACCCAACCGCGGATTGGTTCGGCGCGATCTGTGCGGGAATGAAGCGGTACGCGCTCTTGAGCGTGAGACCGACCGCGATGCCCGGGAACTCGAAGGAGCGCAAGAAGTTGTACGAGAGATTGATCCCTGCCGTGCCCTCGCTGTACTGCCCGCCCGCAACCTGGCGCGAGAGCTCGTCGTACTCGGTGAACGGAACGTGGAGGAACTTGCCTCCCATGGCGATGCCGAGGTCACCGAATCGTCGCGTGTACAGGACGCCTTCGAGCGAGGTATCCGCGATCCAGTTGTTGTGGACGAAGGTGAGCTCGGTGAACTCGAGCGTGGAGCTGCCGGCGGCGTTCGCATCGAAGAAGCCGGCGTCCCGGGCGACGGCCGTGTACGCTTGCCCCATACCTTCGAACTCGCCGCCGGTGGGTATCACGAGGGTCGGAAAGATAGAGAGCCCCGCATTCCGCCCTCGATCGGCCGTCCCGAGCGTCGCGTAGATGTCGCTGAACTCGATCGCGGGAACGTTGGCCGTGGCAAGAGCAGTTAGAACTGCCAGGAGCAGGATAGAGCGGCGCCTCATCACCACTGATTATACTTTAGGGGCGTTTCATTATCCATGGGCCCCTAATCGCTTCCAGGAACGCCACTTGGAAGGCGGGCACGGTCCATGTGCGGATGGTTTTTGTCGATACCTGTAGTAACATCAATTGGAGAGGGGAAGCCCTGCTCGGACGACGAGATAGCCACAAGCCGCTTACGGCGGTGATCCTTCTCATTCTGGTTGCGTCAACCGGTTTCGCCGGGGGAATGGGGGAGGTAGGATCGGACGACGGGAGGGAGCTGCCCGATCCCGAGGAGAGTCTCGAGCAGGCGGACGAGCGGATCAATATCCGCGAGTTCGACGAGGCCGTTCCGAGTCTCGTGGATGCGGTGCGCGCCGACGACGAGCAGCTACCGGCCGCCGAACAACGATTCGATCGGATACGAGACGCCCGGCGGGCGTACATCGAGAAGGGTCGTCAGGTGGAGGCCGAGTTGCGAGACCTGATTTCCGGCGAGATACCGCCGGACGAGGTGCTCCCCACCGCGTTCCAGGCGCTTCGTCTCATCGACGAGATGTACGATATCCTTCCCTACCCGAACCCGGAGGACGAAGAGCTCATTGGCGAGCTGCAGAGCCGGGTCCTGCTTACGATAGACCGACGCCGGTTTGAGGCGCTCATGGATGCCGCGCTGGTGGAGATCGAGGCAGGCAACTACGTCCGGGCCGTTGAGATCTACATCAACGGGCTTGGCGAGTACGGGTTCGAGTCGCCCGCGGCACCCGACGGAGACGCAGACGCGGGAAGCCAGGTCGCGCAGGGCGAGGCGGAAATCGAGGCACTTCTCGAGACGGACGGCATCGCGATTCAGATCCGGAGCTTCGATCCGGACGACTACGGGATCACCGGCGAGCGTTTCGCCGCGGCGCGGGAGACGGTCCGCGCCGACGCGGTCGCGGCTGCCGCCGACGCCGACTCGACGTTCGTTGCCGTCGCCGAACCGGCTGAGCGGCAGGCAAGAGAAATGATCTCGGCCTTCGCTGCCGGCGAATTCGAGAACGCCCGAGAGCAGATCGAGGACTATCTTCCGCTGCTGAGAGAGATCACTGCCGTCTATCGGAGCATCCTTCAGGCGAGCGAAGTCATCGCGGAGCAAGAGGGCGTGAACGCCCAGCGCGCGGTTGCCGGTGAGGAGTATCGGTATAACTGGCATATTCGTTTCGTGAACGATATCGTGCTCGGTCGTCCCGTCAACGATGCGGGCGACGCCCGCAGAGAGGAGGGCGTGCTCCACGTCGTGGAGTCCGTGTGGGACGTCGTCGCGAATGGGCCGGTCGCTGCGACGCGCGAGTTCGGCGCGGACCGATACGCCATGGCCGTTGAGGAGCTCCGGAGCTTCGAGTGGGAGAACCGGACCTCCCCAGGGGACGACCAGGTGGTTCTTGAGCACGTGCAGGAGACGACCGATACGCTCGAGTCGGTAGCGGTCTCGTACCGGACGACGATCGAGATCCTGGACGTTGCCCGGGCGCTCGATCTGACCCTGCCGCCGCGGGGCGACGGTTCGAGTGCGACCACACTCGTGCCGCCGGCAGAACGCATCGCCGAGCTCGGCGACGGAGCGTTGGTGCGGACCTTGGCGGAAGCGGTGGCGCGGACCGCCTCGGCGGAAGAGCTCGAGGCGGTCGTTGCCACCGGACAGTCGGCGTACCAGGTTGCCACGCCGCTCGCGTCTCGAACGAGCGTGACGGAGCTCGGCGGCCAACGCTCGGACATACGCTCGCGACTGGACGAGCTCTATCGGCATGCCGACCGGTGGCGGAGGTTCACACGGATCGGAGGCGACGGCGACCAGACCGCGGACGCTCTGCTCGCCGAAGCCGCCCCCGAGCACGGGGCGTACATTGACGATCGCATCGGACGAGTCCGCGAGTACGAGCTCGTCGTCGTGCGGAGGATCGCCAACATCCGGCTCAGTAACCTCGAGGAGCGGCTCGCCTCGTATCGGTCGGCCGTGAGTGCGGCGGAGCGAGATCTCGCAGCAACCGACCCCATCTCGAACGCACCTCGTCCCCGTGCCGCCGAGGCGCGCGATCGATTGCGATCGCTCGTGGGCTCCGTCTCCGGGACACGCGTGACGAGTACCGCGACGGGAACGCTCCGGGCGTTGCGCGGAGATGCGGCCGATCTTGCCGGAGAGCTGCGTGACGAGGACGACTACGTGGTTCCGGATGCCGAGATTCAGCGCGTGATTACTCGAGCAGACGGGATTGCCGCGACCGTTGGGACGGACACTGAAGGTGTCCTGGGTACCGCTCGATCGCTCCTTGAGCGGTCGCTTGCGCAGATCGACCAGGCGGAGGAGCTGCGGCAGGATGCGCTCGCCCGGGTGGATGAGATCGACGCGCAGATCAACGAGGCGGAAGCGCGGAACGACGCCGGAGAGGTCCTTGAAGCGAGCTTGCTCCTGGACGATGCCGAAAACCTGCTCAGCTCGAACGATCCGGAAGACGCGAGCAACCTGTTCACCGCGAGCCTCGAGAACTGGTACCGCGACGAGGTGGAGGCCGAGTGGGACCGGCTTCGCGATCGACTTTCAGGACGGCTGAACGACGCACGTCGCGATATCGTTCTGTCTCGCGTGAACCTGCTCGCCGAGCAGGCCGAGCCGCTCTTGGATCCGCCCGCCGGAGAGGACCCGCAGCCGGGAGAGGCTATTCTCCTGCTCGAGGAAGCGGAAGCCCTCTGGGCAACGGTCTATCCGCTCATCCAGAATCCGGTCATTACGCCACTGCTGCGGCGAGCCAGGATCCTCCAGTCTCAGCAACAGCAGGTGCTCACCGAAGACATCCCGGGGTTCGAACGGCTGAGTCAGATACTGAATACGGCGAGAACGGCCTTCGAAGAGCGGAACTACGATACGGCTCAGGCGGCGCTCGATTTCTTCCTCGTTGAACAGCCGCTGAACAGCGAGGCTCGGCTCCTCGACATTCGGCTCGAGATCGCCACCGGCGACGGGAGTCCGGACACGGTGGTCCGCAACTACGTGACCCGGTCGCTCGAGGAGGTGACGCAGGGCGAGGATGACGGCGCGGCTGTTGAGCGCGCCATCCTGGACGGCTCAGTATCGAGCGAGGTCTTTGACAACCTCCTGGCGCTTCGATCGAAGCTCCGGGCGATCCGACAGATCGCGGACGAAGAAGGAGGCGTGGGTTCGAGCACCCTGAACAGGATCGAGGACCTGCTCTCCGGCATCGAGCGCGTGTTGGATCCGCCGGCGCCGCGCACGCCTCCGAATCCACGTCGGGTAGCGGACGAGATTATCGACGACCTTCTCGCGCGAGGAGATTGGCAGAACCTGCCGGTCTCCGAGCAGACGGCCATCTACGAGGAGCTGGTGCGTGCGCGGACCATCTTCCCCGGCTACGATCGGACGGAGCAGTTGATCGGGCTCATGCAGTCGTATCTTCCCACCGTCCGGCTCCCGAGTCCGGCCGAACAGGCGATTATGACGCGGGCGAACCGTCTCGTAGCGCAGGGCGATCTGAACGGAGCGCTGGCCGAGCTCGAGGCGTACATGGCGCGGGCGGAGACGACCCCGACGCTGCAGGATCCGATGTTGATACCCGACTGGCGTTCGCTCTACAACGACTTGATTCGCCGGTTGCGGCGGCAGTAGGGTAGCGACGTGCGCAAGCTGTTCCTGCTCGCCGCGCTCCTGGCTCTCGCTGGAGTCGCCTGGACGCAGCAGTCCTTCTTTGAGGCTCCCACGTTCTTTTCGGATGCGAACACGCGTTTCCCGCACCTGGTGGCGAACGGAGAGTTCGGGATAGCTGCGTACCAGAGGATCCGCGATGCCGGGAGCGGCCGTGGGACGATCGACGTGGTCATCCAAACAACGCGAGGTGGCCTCTCGTGGTCGCCGCCTGAGGTGATCGCCGAGGGAATCAGGTACGAGGGAAGAGCCGTGCCCCCGGTCTACAGCATCGCGCTGAACGATCGGAACGAGGTGCTCGTGGCAACCGTGGACTACGACGGCGGTGCCGGCGAGAGCGGGACGTCCATTGTCCGAGTCCTGCTCTCGACCGACCGCGCGCAGACGTTCCGGGAGGTTCACAGCGTCTCGGGTGACATCAGCCTGGTGTCGCCACGGGTCTCGCCCTCCGCAGACGGCGGCTGGTTTCTTGCGATGGAACGCTTCGATGAGCCCTCGAACCGCGTGGTCTACTCCCACAGCGAGGACGGCCGGGCGTGGGACGAGTTGCTTGCGATCCCTGCGGACGTGCTGCACACCGGAACGCAAAGCGACGTGGAGCACGTCGTGGTCGGGGGGAGAGACATTCTGCTTTTCGTGGGAGAGAACATCCTTCCCCCGCCCGTGGAGCCGGGAGAGCCGGATGTTCCGGACACACCGCAGGTCTACGCGATCCATACCGACGACTCCGGTCGGAGTTGGTCCGCGACCGACCCGCAGTCCGGTGACGAGATCTCCGGACTCGCCGGCCTGCCCGTGGGCGAGGACTTGGACGTCATCGAGCTCGCGGAGTCGGGGCTCGTCATACCGCACCGCTATCTGCGAGTTCTTGCGCGCGGGCTTCCCGCCGAAGGCGCTCTCGCGTACCAGGACCTCGCGATGCGACGCCCCGCTGTTGCCACTGCGGCCGGGCGTCGTCTCCTGACCTTCGAGATCGGGCTGCGGCTCGAGAGCGACGATACGAGGCAGATCGCAGCCACGAGCATTGACGGCGCGGGCAACATCAGCGGCGAGATCGACGTCCTCACCGCCGCCGGCCTGCGCAGAGGCGACGCTCGGATTCCGCATAACCAGCCGACCCCCGCTCTGCTTGGAGACACCGCGTACGTGGTGGCATACCAGGATCCGGGACGCGGCGGGCGCGCGGTTCTCTTCGAGGAACGCGGCGGTCGGTGGAGAGACATCTCGCCCGATTCCGGGCTCGGAGTCGCGACGTACCCAACGGCGGCGCGGATCGGTGAGCACGTTCATTTTCTGTGGCACAGGCGAACCCGGAACGACCCCGACCTCCCCACGAGAATCGTCTATCTCGAGCCCGACCAACGGGCGCTTCCTCCCGTCGTACGGGGCGAGAACTTCGACATCGGGCGGCGTAGCAGGTCGTCTGTGGCCCGGTTCACCTGGGAGCCTCGCGAAGACGCCTCCGGGATCGTCGCGTACGCGTACGAATGGACCCGAGATCCGAACGCGGACGTCCCGATCCCCGATGAGCCCGTTCGTGAGAGGGCGGCGGCGTTCCGCGCGGACTCGGACGGCGAGTGGTACCTGCGCATTCGGGCGCTCGACCGGGCGGGGAACTGGTCGCCTCCCGGCACCGCGGAGTTCTTCCGAGACACGACCCCGCCCGGTCGCGTGGCGTTCGTCCCGCCCCCGCTCGACGAGGATGGATATCTCGTATCGAACACCTTCACGCTGCGGTGGCGCCCACCGGATGACGACGTGATCGGCGGGTACTTCGCCGACCTGGTCTACGTGGATCGAGAGACGGCGGAGGTGGAGCCGGAGGCGCTGCCCGTGGTGGCGCCGCCGCAGCGGAACCTCGTTGAGGAGCCGCAGATCAGTCGGGAGAACTACGACAACGGCCTCTGGGCGCTGAGCGTTTCGGCGGTAGACAGCGTGGGTAACGTGGGTGAACCGTCGGTACTCTACGTGCGGTTGAACAAGTACATTCCGGTCACTGAGATCTACACGATCGCCGCCGTCCCCGATCCGCTCGGCAGGTACAACCTCGACATCCTGGGGCGCGGTTTCACGGCGAACGGCATCGTGGACAGAGTCATCCTCGATCGCGATCGCGAACCGCCGTACGACTACGTGTTCGATCGTTCGAGTCCCGGCTACCAGGTGTTCAACAATCGCAACATGGCCGGACCGCTTCTGGACAACATCGAGACGGGCCGGTACTTCGTGGGACTCCGCCACACGGAGCGCGGAGTCGAGTTCGCGGCCGACCGACTCGCGATCGAACGGAACGGGACGGTCAAGTATGGTGCGTTTACCGTGCTCGGGGAAACGCCGTTCACGATGACCACGGGGCGAGTGAGCCTCCTCAGCAGTGCGAGCGCGATCGCCTGGGTCGTGGTTGCACTGATGCTCGCAGTGGCGATCTTCTCGGGCTCGCGGCTCGTCACGGTAGCGCGAGAGGGAGTGAGCCTTCGATTGGAGGCGCGCGCGCTGGTCGCGAGCAAGCCCAGCCTCATCGCTGCGCGGAGACAAAGGATAGCCGAGATGCGAAAACAGGGAATCGGACTCCGACTGAAGTTCGCCTTCTTCGTGGTGATCCTCGTGATGGCGGTCGTTGGAATGATCGCCGTGGGACTCGGGTCGGCCACGCTGAACAGCCAGCAGCTCGTTCTGCTGCGCGGACTGGAGGATCGCGTGGATGTCCTGATGGAGAGCATGGTCTCCCGCGCGGCCGAACCACTGCAGGATCCGGACGTGAATACGCTCGAGTTGCGAGAACTGCCGTCCAGCGTGAACGCGATGCCCGAGGCCTTGTACGCGACGGTGACGGGATCCAAGAGCACGTTCCAGACCGAAGACCTCCCGAGCTCGTACAACTACGTCTGGGGGACGAACGATCCGCTGTTGGAGGTTGCCGGCGTTCAGAGCGCGGAAACGCGACAAGAGCTCCTCTCGTCTCGGGCTGCCGAGGGTATCGAGCGGGAACCGATTCCCGCGGACGAACAGCTTGACCTGGGCCGAACGAGGCTGGACGATCCGATCGGCGGGAAGATAGAAACGCTCGGAGAGCTCGTGGATCGTATCGCCGGTGAGCGGCTCAACAACATCGTGCGGGAGCGAGAGGTGACCTTTGCGATTACGAACGAGCTGCGGCAGGAAATCAACACGGTGAGCGCGGCCGGCGGTGACCCGGCGGAGCTCGAGGAGCGCCGCGAGCGAGCGGAGCTCACGCTTCGGAGTCTGAACCGACAGATCGAGACGGGACTCGATCAGGTGCTCGCGGACGCGATGCTTCTCTTGCGTCTTGCCGAGTACGAGGCGCTGCAGGTACCGGCAGGACCGGAGACCGAGGGTTCGGAAGATCTCTCCCGTGAAGCGATCGAGCGCGCGGTGGTGGCGAACGCGGTCTACGAGATCCCCGACTCGTTCCAGGAGATCGAGTCCGATATCGAGCGCGCGCGGACGCAACTCGCCGGGACCGAGGAGTTCGCCGATCAGCTGAGCAGCACGGTGAAGAGTTTTCCCGTCTTCGTGGCGGCGGAGTACGATCCGGAGAGCCGCGACTATCTCTTCTATCGAGGCGTCGCCGAGCCGGACATCTCGATCTTCCCGCTCGACCGCGAGGCGATCGAGCGGATGGATGAAGGCGATCTTGCCGCGCTGTCGTACTTCCGAGGAACCGTCCGACTCGGAGTGGCGACCGACCTGATCGTTGACCAGATCAACGAGGCGCGCCGCGACATCGTGCGGATCACCGCGCTCATCGCGCTCGCTGCGCTGGGGGCGGGCATCGCCGGCGCGATCATTCTTGCGACGATCGTTGTCATTCCCATCAACAAGCTGGTTCGCGGCGTTGAGGTCATACGGCGAACTCAGGACAAGTCAACGCTGAAGGATCACCAGATCGAGGTGAAGACGCGAGACGAGCTCTACCAGCTTGCCGACTCGATCAATACGATGACCGTCGCGTTGGCCGCGGCAGCAGAGGCCGAGAAGGATCTGATCGTTACCTCCGACCTGCAGAAGAAGTTCATCCCGCTCGAAGAGCGAAGCGTTGAGGGCAAGGCGCGGAAGCTCACGATGGCGCATCTTGAGGTGGCGGGCGCTGAGTTCCACGGCTACTACGAGGGTGCCGATGCGCTTTCGGGCGACTACTTCACGTTCGAGTGGGTGGACAAGCCGGTGGAGCAGGGCGGACACACCTTTGCGTTGATCAAGTGCGACGTATCCGGGCATGGGGTGAACGCGGCATTCATTATGGTCGAGGTCGCGACGATATTCTTGAATCGTGTCCGTGACTGGCGGTCCACACACGAGCAACCGCGGCTGGCGGACCTCGTGAACACGGTAAACGACCTGGTGGTGGAGCGGGGATTCCAGAACATGTTCGCCGCGATGACGATCGCTGTGGTAGATACCGAGACGGGACGAGTTCGGATGACGCACGGCGGGGATACCGAGCAACGTTTCTACCGGGCGGCCACGCGGCGCGTCGAAGAACAGAATCTCAATCAAGCGCCCGCAACGGGCATGTTCGATCGCGACCTCTTCCCGCCTGGGATGGAGTACAAGGAGTTTGACTTCCAGCTGCAACACGGAGACCTGATGATCCTGGCGACGGACGGGATCGAGGAGTCCGCGAGGAAGATCCGCAACGCCGACTTCGAGGCGGTGGCCGTGGATGAGAACGAATTCGAGCGGCTGACGAAGGAAGCGCTCGCGCTGGATCCTCCCTCGTCGGTGGATGTGGACAGAAACACGCGCATCGCGTCCGAGGAGTTTTCGACCGACCGGATGGTGCGGGTCGTTGAGCAGGTGCAGTCTCAGGGGTCCTTCACACTCGAGCGCGTCAGGAACTACGATCCGGACGAGCGGCTCGTCTTCGATTACAAGGGTCTCGAGCCCACAGCCCGCAACACCGTGCTGGCAATCACCGCGGCCGAGAAGGTGTTTCGTCTCACTCCGGACATGACGGTGGACGAGCCGATACGCGTGGATCGAGCGATAGACGAGTTCCTCAGAGATCGCTTCTCTGCGTACCGCCGGTACTTCAACTACCCGGTTCCGGACGAGCAACGGCCGGATGCGTCCGAGAAGTTCCCGCGGGAGGAGTACGTCTACTACACGCACCTGCGTGAGGAGGAGCAGGCCGACGACCTCACGATTCTGGCGATCCGGAAGAAGTGAAGCGAGCGGCGAGGAGGTCCGATAGCATGAGTATGAACCGCACAATGTGGATCGCGTCAGTCTTCTTCGTGTGCTGCGTGGCTGCGCACGGACAGGAGCATTACCTGTTCAACGAGACGGGAGCGACGCTCTATGTGACCGAGGATGTGGAGCCGGACCGCGGCTACCGGCAGGTCCCCGCCGACGGCGTGCTTCCGATCTCCGGCGCGGCGGCCCTGAGCGGCTTCTCCTTCCGGCGCGGCTCCTTCTCGCTTCCGACGTTCGAGCTCTCGGCCGAGGAAGTGCGCGGGGCGGCCGCGACCGACGATGGCGGGCGAACGTACGTGCGGATTCGCACGGAGGCTTTGAGCTCCGAACGAGTGGTCGCGCCCTCGGAGTTCGAGTCGGTGCTCGCCGAGCCTCGCGTGGACGACCAGTACCTTGACTGGGTCGGTCGCGAGGCAGCGCTGGCGCGCGGAAGGAGCCGTGCACCGCTCGGCGTCTTCACCGATCTCGGCGGGGGACGCGAGGCGATAGCACTGGAGGATAGTCTCCTGTGGGGACGGGGCGGAACCGATCTGCAGTGGCTGAAGTCGTACGCCGCTGCGTCCGACTACTTCGTGGCCGTTTCGGTGTACAGCGAGCTCGCACCCGGGACATCGTTCTTCGTCTACATCTACGAACCCGGTGGGACCGTACCCGTGGGCACGATCGAGTTCCCGACGTCCGGAGGTGACCGGAGGAGTGACGCGAGTCTGGTTCTGCTGTGGCTACCCGGACAGCCGCGACCGTTTCCCGTGGGGAATATGGTCGCGAGCGGCCTCTTCTTCGAAGCGCAGGTGTGGCGTGCGAGGCTCGAGGAGTACCTGGGCCGCGCACCGGCCGACCTGCAGGTTGAGGTCGCGACCGCGAGCAGTGCAGCCGGGGCATGGGAGGAGTTCGTCTTGTCGCGAGATCGATTCTCGGCGGTGTTCGGCGAGTGAAGCGCAGCCGATTCTTCTGCGAGAATTGTCATCACGAGGTGAAGCCAACGGCGAAAGTGTGTCCTCACTGCGGACGGTTCTTCGAAGCCGTGCGGTGTCCCGTCTGCTCCTACGTTGGCGAGAGTCGCGATTTCGTCCACGGCTGCCCGAACTGCGGTTACGCGGGAGGCGATGCGGGCGCGGAGCACGGGTTCGAGCAAGTCGACTACGAACCGGAACGCGGCGAGCGCGGCTCGGGCGGGCGGAGTCGGGGCAGCGGAACGCCCGACTGGGTCTGGCCCCTGGCGATCGGGATACTCCTGGTCGTATTCGTCGGTCTCGTGGTCGTTTACCTGAAGCTTTAGGGCATCTCAGAAGAGACCGCCGACTCCTATTCCGGACATGAGGTAGAAGTCGCTTGCCGACTCGATCTCGCTCGCCACGAAGAAGGACAGCGCGACCGAGCTGCCCGGGACGATCCAGTGTGCCTCGGCCCCGATCTGAACGGGCAGATCCACGGCGAAGCCTTCGCTGAACCGCTCGCTGCGAACCGCTCCACTGAGCCCAATCGATACGGTCGAGAGATCCGCGACGACCCCTGTGCGAAGATAGGCGATACTTCCCCACCGGTTGGCGGGCAGCGGTCCGTCTCCGTAGGCGACCGGTGCCGGCGTAAGCCGGTACTCGGGCGCGAGGAGGAAGTCGAGAGAACCGGTTCCGATGCTGATCGGAAGCGAGACGTAGAATCCCGGATAGCTCGTCTGGGTATCGGGCGAGGCGATGCGTCCGTCCGGCGAGGCGGTCTGAGCCGATCCGCCCGCCGCGAGCCCCGCTCCCAGCGAGACCCGGCCAAGACCGACCGAGAGACCGTCCCACGCGATCGAGCCGCCGCCGGAGAAGCGGTCGTCAATCGGGTCCGAATGCGCGACGAATCCTCCGTATGTGGAGATCTCGACTCCGCCGCCGAGACCGACTCGCACTCCGAGTCTGCCGGGGAACCGATACGCAATCCGGTCGGTCACGGGCGAGACGATTCCGGCGACCTGCATTGCCGCCTGTACCTGTCCGGACGGGAGTGCGGAACGAGTGGGGACGAAGAGGAGCCCCGGGGTGGGGCCCCAGATCGAGCGGTAGCGTACGACGATCGACCGGTCGATCTCCACGACCGTCTCCGCGGAGTCGATCCGTCCGTCATTGCCGGTCCCCTCCACGCGAACCACATAGCTTCCGTCGTCCACGGGGCGCCCTCGGTCGTCCGTTCCGTCCCACCGGTGCTCCTGCTCCCACGTGGAGAAAGGTCCCTGCGGTACCGACCGGACGATCTCGCCCTCGGGACCCACGATTGAGAGCTGGGCGCTCCCGGGGGCCGAGACCCGGTACGATACAAGCGTGGTGCCCACAAGGCCCGGGTTCGCGGGATTGAACCTGGCCCGCCAGGCGGAGAGACTCGTGATCTCGAACGGGGCGGGCTCCAGGTCGAACGCGACTCGAGCAACCTCGCGTTCTCTGATCCGCACGGTTTGCGAGCGGCTTCGGTAGCCGAAGAGCCTGACGCGGACCTCGTACCGACCGATCGGGAGCTCCGCGAAGAAGTCGGTGATGCGATTGCCGTCCACGAAGACTTCGGCGTGCGACGGCGAGACGTCCACGTCCAGATAGCCGGTGATCGGTTCCAGGTCGACCTCGAGGATGACCGAGCCGTTGCGCGGAACCTCTACCCAGCGGCGGACGCCGTAGTAGCCGTCCTTCTCCACGCGAACGAGGTAAGTCCCGGGTTCGATATCGTCCACGTCCAGCGGTGTGGCGCCGCGGAGGCGGCCGTCCAGCGAGACTGCGGCACCGGAGGGATCGCTGAGGACCCGGAGCGGGGGGCGATCGTCTTCCGGCGGGTCGCGCTCGTCGTCGTCGTTCTCGTCATCGGAGGCGGACTCCTCAGCGGCGACAACCGAGGAGAAGGTACTGCCGGCCGTGACGGCGCAGCCGGTCGCGAGGAGCGAGAGGGTCACGAAGAGCCCGAGAAGGTGCAGTGCCCTGGAGCCGAACGTCGACATTGCTTCCAGTATACAGCGGGGGCTCCACATGTGCGAAGAATGTGTCGAAAATAGAACCGATGTTGCGTAGACGAACGTATCGGCCGGCGGTCACGCTCGCCCTGGTCTCGGTGCTCTCGGTCGGCTCGTTGGCAGGCCAGGAGACCGGACAGGGAACGGCAGCGGACCTGCAGCGAGGATTCTCGACGCTCGAGCTCGGGATGAGCTTCGAGGCGGCGCGGGCTGCGCTCCTCGCGGACGCGAGCTTCCGATATCGGGGCGGTGCCGACGTCCAGTTCCTCCCGACGACCGAGATCCCAATTATCGAGACCGAAGGACGCGCGTTCATCAACCGCGGCGTCCTCCAGTTTCACGAAGACTCGCTCTATATCCTCTCGCTGGTGCTGAACCGGGAGCGGCTCGACTACTTCTCCGTCTACGAGAGCCTCGTCCGGCAGTACGGAGATCCGGCGCGACTCGACCCGGGCCAGGCCGTGTGGGAAAACGATCAGACTCGCATCTCGCTCGAGCGGCCGCTTACGGTGAAGTACGTGGACGTGCCTACCTTCACCTCGATCGTCGAGTCGGGGGCGATGGAAGAGGCTCTTGACGAGGTCACTCGAGACCGGTTCCTTGAGCAGCTATGAGAATGCAATCACTCGCGCGCCTGCTGGGATGGACGGCCGTGCTCGCGGTCGTCGCCGTGGCGTGCACGTCTGCTCACGAACGGTTCCCGCTCTCGATATCCGGAACGGAGCTTCGCGTAGAGGTCGTTGATACGCCTGAGAGTCGCGCGCGCGGTCTGATGGAACGGACCGAGCTCGGCGAACGCGAGGGCATGCTCTTCGTGTTCGAGCAGAGCGAGCCTCGCGCGTTCTGGATGAAGAACACGGTGTTGCCGCTCTCGATCGCGTACATCGACGAAAACTGGATCATCCGCGAGATCCACGACATGGAGCCGTTCTCGCTCGAACCGGTCCCCTCGCGCGCTCCCGCGCGCTACGCGCTCGAGGTGAATCAGGGCGCCTTTGGTCGACTCGGGATCCGCGTTGGAGACCGGATCACGCTCTCTCGCGGGCTCGAGCGTCGGCTCGGTCGATAGGTTCGGCTACGATTCCTCGTCCGTCCCGTCCGCCATCTCGCTGAGCTCGGGGAAGAGCTCAAGCACCGGCTTCTCGTCCGGAGACTCCGGCTCGTTGACCAGTTGTCGGACCTTGCGCTCGATCCGCTGGAGGTCCTTGTCCAGGCCCTTGGCGAGGCGCACGCCTTCCTCGAAGAGCGTCGCGGCATCCTCGAGCGGGACCTCTCCCTCTCGAATGCCCTCACTGATCTCTTCCAGCCGTTGCAGCCGTTCTTCAAAGCTCTTCATCGGTTGTTCTCCCTGACTCGGATTGCGCCGGTCGTGCCGACGTGACGACCGCGTCCAGCTCGCCGGCGCGCAGTTGCACGGAGATCGCGTCGTTCGGATGCACGGCGGACGCGTCGGTGAGGATTCGTCCGCCCGAGTCGCGAGCGATCGCGTATCCGCGCGCGACGATCTTCATCGGCGAGACCGACGCGAGCTCGCGGCTTGCGATCTCGAGCCTGTGCCTCGAACGCTGCAGGAGCGCATCCATCGAGGTTGCGAGCAGCTCTCGCAGACGGTCGAACTCCTGAAGCGTGGGCTGCGCCAGCATCCAGTAGGATCGGTGCAGTTCCTCGGGCGCAAACTGCCGCAGGAGGAGCCTGCTGTGCCGGTAGCGATCCAGGAAGACCCGCACGATCGACCGGCCAAGCTCGTGAACGCGAGCGAGGAGCTCCTCCCGGCTCGCGGCGACGACCTCGGCGGCGGCCGACGGAGTCGGCGCGCGGAGGTCCGCTGCGTAGTCGGAGAGCGCCCAGTCGATCTCGTGACCCACGGCGGAGATCACCGGGACCCGACTGGTCGCGATGGCCCGGACGACGTCCTCGTCCGAGAAGGGGAGGAGGTCCTCGAGCGAGCCCCCGCCGCGCCCCACGATGATGACGTCGCCGAGTCGGTGGTCGCTCGCGATCCGAATCATCCTTGCGATGCGTTCGGCGGCGTTGTCGCCCTGGACGGCGGTCGGACAGACGACAACGTTGATTCCGGCGTTTCGGCGCCCGAGAACCTGCATGATATCGCGGAGCGCGGCGCCGGTCGGGGAGGTCACGACGGCAATCGAGCGCGGGAGCATGGGCAGACGCCTCTTGCGTTCGGCGGCGAACAGCCCCTCCGCGGCAAGGCGCTGCTTGCGCTCCTCGAGCATCGCGAGGATGCGTCCTACTCCGGCGAGCTCCATCCGTTCCACGATGATCTGATACGTTCCACGTTTCGCGTAGAGACCGATCGACCCGTGCACGACGACCTGCTGTCCGTCCTCCGGCGCGAAGGTCAGACCTCCCGAACGTCCGCGAAAGAGGACCGCGGAGATCGCCGCCTCGTCGTCCTTGAGCGTGAAGTAGAGGTGTCCGGTCGATGAGGGGCGGACGTTCGACAGCTCTCCCTCCACGGCAACGCGAGGGAAGCGAGCCTCGAGGTGTTCCTTGATCAGGCGCGTCATCTCCGCGACCGAGATCGGTCTGCCGGCCGGTCCGTTCATCGTCTGGCAGCTTAGCCTCCTGCGGTGATAAACTCAATGGACCCTGCGGCTTGATGCTGCCGCGGGCGGTGTCGATAAGGAGAACGATGATAGTCTGCCTGTACAACGACGCGTCCGAAACGTACCTCGCCACGCCGATCGGCGAACGCACGACGATCGAGCGCGTGAAGACGTACGTGGATCGGGTAGGGGATCTCGCGGGAACCGACGCCGAGACGGGAGCAGGTTCCGAGGTCGTCGTCTATACCACTCGGGAGCTCGACGGGCTCCCGCACGGCTGGCGCGTACGTACGGGCCCCCCGCTCACCCAGCGATCGCTCGTCGCTCTTCTCGGCGAGTACACTCGTGGTCCGGACACCGAGCTCCTCGTGAGCTACCTCGATCGGCCGTTCCTGAATGCCGAGCTCACCGAACGGATGCTCCGCCGGCATCGCGACTACCGCGCCGAGTACACCTTCGCGGACGGCTACCCGCGCGGTCTCGCGCCGGAGATCCTCTCGGGACGCGCCGTATCGCATCTCGAGCAGCTCGCCGACGAGTCCACACGCATCGATCGGGAAGGCGTGTTCGCGATCGTGCAGAAGGATATCAATCGCCTGGACGTGGAGACCGAGCTCAGCCGAGTCGACCAGCGGTTGCTGCGGCTCGAGCTCAACGTCTCCACGAGGGCGAACCTGGCGCTGTGCCGGAGGCTCGCCGCGGGAGCGCCGGAGGCGATCGACGATTGGGCCGCGCACGTGGAGTCGCGACACGTGGAGCACCGCACGCTGCCCCGGTTCGTCTCGGTACAGGTGCTCGAACAGGAAGTTCAGCGCCTCGCGTACTCGCCGTACCCGGCGATGCGCGAAGACGTGCTCGCGCCCGGACGCGTCATGTCGGCGGAGACGTTTTCCGACCTCGTGCGGCGAATCGATGCGTTCGCACCCGAAGCGATTGTCCACGTGTCGCTGTGGGGAGAAGCTTCGCTGCATCCGGAGATCGAGTCGATCGTCGATCTAGTCTTGGGAACGGAGTCGCTCACGCTTCTCGTGGAGACATCGGGGATCGGATGGAAGCTCGCGACGAGGGAGAAGCTCTTCGCGACGGAGACCGAGCGACTGATCGTCATCGTGGGGATGGACTCGAACGACCGGTCGGTATACGAGTCCGTGCGGGGCGACGGCTTCGAAGAGGCACAGCGGTTTGCGCGCGAGGCGGTGGCGAGAATGGGGAGTCGGGCATACGTTCAGGCGGTTCGCTCGGAGCTCACCGAGCCGGCGCTCGAGGCGTTCTACCGCGAGTGGAAACAACAGACGGAGCGGATCATCGTTGAGAAGTACGACCACTTCTGCGGCGCCTTGCCCGAGCGCAAGATCGGAGACATCTCGCCGCTCGATCGTTTCCCGTGCTGGCACCTCGAGCGCGACCTCTACGTCCTCGTGGACGGGACCGTTCCGCTCTGCCGTGAGGACATCGGAGCGAAGGAGAACCTGGGGAACGTCTTCACCGACGGGATCGATGCGGTATGGGAGGCGGGACGCTCGCGCTTCGGCGAGCACGTGAACGGCAAGTTCGGCGGCATCTGCGAGACGTGCGATGAGTACTACACCTTCAACTTCTGAGATCCGGTACACCGTCGTGGGCGAAGCCGGCGGAGTCGATCAGCGATCACGGATCGGTCTTTCTGCGGTGCTCCTCAATCGCGGCGATCGTCCGATTCGAGCCGAGCTCATCGCTCCCTTCGCCGAGAGCGGCGTGGACGAGCTGGTCGTCGTGCTCGGGCCGCAACCGAACTACGAGGTCGAGCAGCTCGCGTCCCGAATCCCGCGGGCTCGCTTCCTGCTCTTGAGCAAGCCGGTCACGCTCGGTGAGCAGCTCAACCTCGGAATCCGGGAGGCGCGTTCGCCGTACGTTCTCACGATCTGGTCGGACATGTATGCTCCCACGGTCTCGCCGAGGCTCGTGGAGAAGATCCGGGAGATCGACGCGGTCTGCGCGGTTCCCGTCCTGCGCACCGAGCGCAACGAGACGATCCCGTCGATCATTGCGCCGGCGTTCTACCGTTCGCTCTTCCGCACCGTCCCTGTGGCCCCGGGGTCTGAGGGATCGCCGTCGCTCTACGTCTACGGCGATACGGGGGTCTTCTTGAAGGATCGCTTCGAGCTCCTGGGCGGCTACGATACGACGATCACGAATCCGTACTGGCAGCGCCTGGACTTTGGGATGCGTGCCTATCTCTGGGGCGATTCGATCCGTTTGATGCCGTCGCTCCGGATCCAGACGAGCAAACCGCTTCCGCCGGACGACACGACACCGGACGCCTCGTACGCGCGTTTCCACCTGAAGAACCTGGCGATCCGGTTCGTGCGCGACCAGGGTCGTCTCCCGGTCCGGCAGCTTCTGCCCTTCGTCCTGCGGAGCGGGCTCGGAGCCTCGGAGGCGGTGCGGCAGTTTCGGAACGCCCGGAGCTGGGTTCGTCGGAACTGCTATCGCTTCACGCAGGACGCCCGGAGGGTCACCGAGTTATGGGAGGTCGACGAGTGACCGGTGTCTTCCTCCAGGTGCGGATCGGGTCCACGCGGCTTCCCGGTAAGGCGTTGCTCGATCTCTGCGGGCGCCCCGTCGTGGAGCACGCGATGAGCTCGCTGCGCCGGCTGCCGGCGTCGCACCACGTTCTCCTGACCGACTCCGGGAGCGCAGAGTCGCTCCGTCCCGCGGCGGCGCGGTGCGGATTCGAGCTCTTCGTGGGTCCCGGGGAGAACGTGCTCGAGCGCTTCGTGCTGGCCTCGCGCGGATACGGCGTGGACGAGATCGTCCGGGCGACGGGCGACAACCCGTTCGTGAGCTGGGAGCTCGCGCGGCTCGCGGTTGTGCTCCTGCGCCGGGAGGGTGCCGATTACGCCGCCTTCGACGGACCGCCGCTCGGTACCGGAGTCGAGGTCGTCCGCGCAGCGGCGCTCGAGACCGCGCTTCGCGAGACCGACGATCCGTACGACCGGGAGCACGTGACTCCGTATCTCTACCGCAATCCCGATCGCTTCGCCTGCAGGAGAGTCCTCTCGCCACCGGCCTACCGCTGTCCTGGGGCGCGCGTCACGCTTGACACCGAGGTCGACTATCGGACCATCGTGCGGATCTGCGAGTCCGTTTTCGACGGCGATCCTCCGTCCGTGATCCGTCTGGTGTCTCGTCTGAGAGAGCACGGCCACAGCTGTGAGAGTGAGGAGCATGTCCCTGCTACTCGTGCCTGAGACCGCGGCGGGTCGCGGCTCCGGTCATCTGCGGCGCGCTATCCGCCTACAGCAGCTGGTGCCGGACGCGTGGATCCTCGTGCGCGACCCGACCGAAGGCGTGGAGGAGGCACTCCGCGAAGCGGAGGCGGCTCGAGTCCTTCGCGTGGAGGCGGACGGACCGGTTCCGGAACGATCGTGGGACCGGATCGTGATCGACAAGTTCCACGTCTCGATCACGGAAGCGACCGAGCTCTCCCGGTTTGCACCGACGATCGGGATCGACCTGGGCGGTCCGGGACGATCATACGCGGACTATCTGATCGATACGTTGCCGCGCATTGACGGGGAGACCCCGAACATCGCCGACGAACGCTTCCTCGATCTCCCACGCGCCGAGGCGAACCCGCCCACCTCGAGCGGCGGAACGCGCCACGTACTGATCTCGTTCGGCGGAGAGGATCCGGCACGACTGACCGAGCAGACCGCGGCGTTGCTCGCTCCGGGCGGATCGCACCATCGAGTCACCGTCGTGCGCCCGGTCATGCGCGAGCTCGGGCCGATCGCCGCAGGCGTTCGGGTCATCCCGCCGCAGCCGTCGCTTGCTCCGGTCCTCGAGTCCGCGGACTGGGTGATCACGAGCTTCGGCCTCACCGCCTACGAGGCGGCCGCACTCGGCCGGCGCGTGATCACCGTTGCTCCCACGCACTATCACGATCGACTCGCCGCGCGGGCAGGATTCTACCGCGCGGGAGTCGGGCGCCCGGCTCCGTGGCGCCTGTCGCGCGCGCTCGCGACGAACGCCGCCCACGGCCCGGAGAGCGGACGGTGGCCGGGGCCCGATCCGGAGGCGCTCGCGTCGCGGCGGCCGCTCGCCGAGTACATCGAGGATCTCGCTTTGCCGTCGGTTCGCGGTTGTCCGGCACACCGTGGCGAGCGGGGCCGCGCCGTCCGACGAAGCGAGGACAAGACGTACTTCGTTTGTCCCCGATGCGGGCTCGTCTACATGGAGCGATTCGCGCGCGACGAGGAGACCTACGGCGAGTCCTACTTCATGGACGAGTACAAGGCGCAGTACGGCAAGACCTATCTGGACGACTTCGACCACATCTATGCGATGGGAGTGCGCAGAATCCGCGAGATCCGCAGCGTGATGTCCGGGCGGCAACGCGCACCTCTTCGCGACCGCCGGCCGTCTCTTCTGGACGTGGGTTGCGCGTACGGTCCTTTTCTCGCTGCCGCCCGCGACGCTGGGTTCGATCCGGTCGGGATCGACGTCGCTCCCGAAGCGGTGAACTACGTGAACCACTCGCTCGAGATTCGTGCCGTGAATGCCGGAATCCTCGAAGTGGACGCCGACGACCTCGGTAGAGGGCAGTTCGACGTCATAACGCTCTGGTACGTCGTAGAGCACTTTGATGCGCTCGCCGCGCTTCTCGAGAAGCTCTGCCGGCTCGTGAGGCGCGGCGGTGTGCTCGCGCTTGCGACCCCGCACGGCGAAGGCGTTTCGGCGCGTCGTGATCCGGAGGGGTTCTACCGGCGGAGTCCGAGAGACCACTTCACGATCTGGAGTCGCGCGTCGGCCCGTCGCCTCCTGGCCGAGTACGGATTCTCCGTGCGTCGCTTCGTCGTGACCGGGCACCATCCGGAGCGCTATCCGGCCGTCCGCCGCCGGTTGCTTCCGCGAGGCTTCGCGCGGCTGCATACGCGTGCGTTCGGCTGGGGAGACACCTTCGAGATCTACGCGGTCAAGGAGCGATCATGAGTCGCACGATACTCATTCTCGGTGCGGGGGTGATGCAGCTCCCGTCGATCAGAGCCGCGCGCCGGCTTGGCCTCCACGTGATCGTCGCCGATGCCAACACGCAGGCGGTCGGCATCTCCGAAGCCGACGAGTACCTTCCGGTGGACCTCAAGGACGAACGCGCGATGGCGGACGCCGCGCGAGCCATCAAGGAGCGACGCGGACTTCACGCGGTCTTCACCGCCGGCACCGATTTCTCGGCGACGGTAGCGTACGTCGTGGAACAGCTCCAGCTGCCTGGTACGCGACACGAGGCGGCACTGAATGCGACCGACAAGTTCAGGATGCGAGGCGTTCTTCGCGAGGCGGGGGTGAACGTCCCGGACTTCGCGGTCCTCTCGCGGCGGCAGATCGAAGAGACCGGCTGCGCCGAAGCGACCGGGAGCGTCTCGCTGCCGGTCGTCGTGAAGCCGGTGGACAGCATGGGCGCGCGCGGTGTCGTGCGCGCCGACCGCTGGGACGAGGCCGAGCGGTACGCGCGCGAAGCGGTCGCGTTCAGCCGCTCGGGACGGATCGTGGTCGAGCAGTACATCGACGGACCGGAGTTCAGCCTGGATGCCGTGGTATACGGAGACGACATCCAGATCACCGGTTTTGCCGACCGTCACATACGCTTTCCGCCGTACTTCATCGAGGTGGGGCATACGATTCCCACCGCCATCGGAACGGAGGAGCAGAACCTCGTGGTAGGCGAGTTCCGCAAGGCCGTCCGAGCGCTGGGGATCGGGCCCGGCGCAGCCAAGGGCGACGTGAAGCTTTCAGGGCGGCGCGCCGTGATCGGGGAGGTTGCCGCGCGGCTCTCGGGTGGCTACATGTCCGGCTGGACGTATCCGCTCTCGAGCGGCGTTCCGTTGAGCGAGATCGGTATCCGGGTCGCGCTCGGCGAGGTGCCGCCCCGCGCGCACCCGCGGTGGGAGCGCACGTCGGCGGAACGGGCGGTGATCTCGATACCCGGCGTACTCCGCGACGTGCGCGGTGTTGACGCCGTGCGCTCGGCGGACGGTGTAGAAGAGCTGTTCATCGCGAGGAGTCCCGGCGAGCAGCTGACCTTCCCCCGGAACAACGTGGAGAAGGTCGGGAACGTGATCGCGGTTGCAGACGGGCGCGACGAGGCGATTGCCGCCGCCGAGAGTGCGGTCCGACTCCTCGAAGCCGTGCTGGAACCCGACAATCGGGAAACCGATCACTTCCTGTTCGCCGATGCCGAAACCGCCGGCGACCGGGACGGTGACGTGCCGGTGGAGTACCGGAATTGGGCATACTCCGGGCTTTCACGATTCGCTGTGAACGGCGACCTCATGCGGACGTGGCGTGTGCTGCGATCGCAGCGCCGTGGGACGCTCGAGGTGGAGCTTCCGGAGGTGGTAGCCGAGTCCGCCGAGCGGGACTGGGCGTACCGTAGCATCGGCGAGACCGTTGAGACCCTCGCCGGCGATCGTCTGCTCCGATTCCGCGTCGTCCGTGACCGCGCCCCGAGGAACGATGTGTCGAGACTCGTGACACGAGCGCTGCTGAAGGGTGGTCTGCAAGGCGTGCGCTACGTACGGGACACGCTTGAGCATCTGTCCACGCTCAACTATACTCCCGACTCGTGACGAAGGACTCGGTATTGCGGATTCACCTCCCGGGAGCGCTGTTGATAGCGAGCCTCATCATTGCGCTCGTCTTCTTCTTTGCGCTGCCTCCCGGGCGAGTCGGGCGAACGCTCTTCTTCCCGGGAACGACTGCCGTGGAGTTGTCGGCCGAACGCCGCCTCGTGCCGCGCGTGCGGGACGACGAACGATCGATCGAGCTTCTCGTAGAAGAGATGCTGCTCGGACCCACGAGAATCACGCACAGCCGGATCTTCCCGCGAGAGACGAAGCTCGCGAGTCTCATGCTTCGCGGGGAGACGGTCTACCTCGACCTCTCCGAGAGTGCGATGCTTCAAGGGTCCGAGGTGCACGTCTCGACGGACATCGCGCTCGAGGCGTTGCGCACGTCGATCCGCTACAATTTCAGAGGCATCCGTGAGGTCGTGATCACGATCGCGGGAAACGTTCCGTTCGAGCCCGCGTACCGCCCTGTCGGTCGTTAAGGTCTGCGGGTTAAGGAATAAAGTCGTTGACAAAGAAAAACGCGACGCTATACTTTGGAGTAACGTTGATATTTGGCGCTACTGCTGGCTAAACAAAGGAGAGCAGGATGAAACGGATCTTCATTCTACTAGTTATCGCGATGGTTGCCGTTGGTGCCTTCGCTGCAGAGAGCACGCTCATCGATTTCACGCTGCTTACGGCGGATACGACCGTTGGCGAGGGCGACGCTGCGCAGCAGGAGCATGAACGCACCCTGGTAGACTTCGCGGAGGTTGCGGGCGCGAGCTTCACGGAGGAAGAGCGCGACCTGATGAAGTCGTCTCTGTTCATCGAGAACTGGGAAGTCGACCTCAACTCATCCGCTGAGTCGGCGTTGACGCAGGCAAACTCGCAGGTGCGCCTCGCGACCGTCCGCGAGGACGCGGAGCCGTTCGGCGGCGATCCGGTTCTCGGTGCACGGGTGAGCTTCCCGACCGAGCCGTGGAACGCGTGGGCGGTGATCCAGCCTCCGTTCGAGATTCAGGGATACGCCGACCGGACCGAGCTCAACGCTGACGGCGAAGTGGTTGAGGTCCAGGGCGACGATGTGGGAGAGGGCGACAAGTTCGAGGACGGCTACGGCGTCATCAAGAACGTCGGCGTTCTGAAGCAGGTCGGCCTGAACGTGTACGGGCTGAACTTCCCGCACAGCATCAGCGTCATTCTCCAGGACGAGAACAACGAGCAGCACGAGATCTTCATGGGCTACCTCCAGTTCGACGGCTGGCGACAGCTCATCTGGGACAATCCCAACTACATCACGGACGTCCGCGATCGCGAGCTGCAGACCTATCCGCTCTACCCGAACCTTCAGCCGATGATGAAGCTGGTCGGATTCCGCGTCTACCGCGACGGTTCGAATGTGGGCGGCGATTTCATCACCTACATCCGCGACGTGACGCTCGTCTACGACGAGGCTCGTCTCGAGCTGCAGGAAGCGATCCCGCACGACGATCTGTGGGGTATCCTCGACCAGCGTGAGCAGGAACGGCGCCAGGCTGAGCTTCGCCGTCTCGGAAACCAGCAGGTGCTCCGCTTCATCGAGCAGCAGCTGCAGGCAACCGAAGACCTTCGGGGCGAAACGGCAGACGAGGGCGAGGCCGAGTAGGGCTGGACGGGAGTTGAGTGAATACGGGGGACCATCACAAGGTCCCCTGTTCTTTGTGTACTGGTGCCGAAATTGTTGACGAGCACGCCGGCGGTCGCTATCCGGCTTCTGCGG
>JBKHII010000048.1:0-24337 GCA_046538735.1 Spirochaetales bacterium | reverse complement strand
CCGTACGTACGGTGGTGTGAGAGGACGGCGGGGGTGACCCCGCCTCCTACTCGATTTCGTTCCCTCACGCAAATGGTGCCGACTCGGTACTGAGAGAAGCCTCGCCTTTCGTGTCCGCGACTGTATCGTGGCCCAAGGCGCCTCATGTCTGCCCCGGCTGCCATACTTCGATAGGCTCGTTTCTCGATACTCAATCGCCGGAGGATGATCGCCGGCCTCCGCGCAGCCGCGACTATGGCCTTCTGAAGCACTCCACTGCGCTCCAGGATCTCTCGGCACGTGCAAGCCGCCTGTTCTCACTTCTGCGACTCGGTGACGGCGGCCACGTCTCCAGCTGTCTTTGCTCGGTGATGCCGAACTCGAGCTCTCGGACGTGCCTGTCCGGACAGAGCGCGGTCGCGACCGGCAGGTCGAAGACCCGAAGACCTCTCCCGGTATCACGCGTCCACCGCTCAAGACACTCGGGTTGCTTATGGCCGTGGAACAGGGGCACGGCCTTTGATCCTCTGCTTGCAGCGCCGGACCCCGTCCATCACTCGGTGTCGCCTGCGCACCAGCGCTCCCTCGCGCTCTACGGTTGGCGACGGCGTCGCGATTGGGCGGACCAGCTTCTTCGCTGTAGAGAGAGCAAACCTGATGCGATCCGACCGATCAGTCTTCGAGTCCGTCAGACGCCCGCGCACCTTGCTCGGTGCTGCTTGGACTATCCGGATCCCGGCGTCGCCCCGTGTCCGCGCGAGTCCAGAACCGGTGGCTCCCGCTTCAAGAGAACGTCCCCGCCACTGCGATTCGAAGTTCGGCGATGACACCGCACAGTCCGTCACAAACCGTTGGTGCACTTCATGTGAATACTCGCCCGTCGTTCGATAGCAGCTCTACGTGGAGCTTCTCCGATTAGCATCCGTCCCATCTACGGCGGAACAATCTCTGCGACCGTGAGGAGATCTCCCCATTTCTTCAGGCTCGAATACGCCGTGTACGGTCTCGTGGGTAGTCAGGTTGTGGCAATGCCACCGGAACCCAACGCCTACATCGTACTTCTGGAGGTCGTGCTGAGGTGAGGGGGCGGACGGCCGATTCGGAAGGACACGGCGTGCTCGAGCCTCAATCGACGAACAGGACCACGATTTCTTCGCTCGTCGTTGTGATACTCAGCGGATACCAACCAGCGTCGACCATCGACTGGATCGCCTCTGCCGCCTTGTGTGGGTCGTGTGGTACGCCCAGAATGGCTGGAACACCGAAATCGCGCTCGGGCATACCAAGGAGCAGATACGCGATCTCGGTGCGACCGGTGGCGGATATCCCTACCGGCTGGAAGCCGTCGCTCCGGTGGGCTGATAGCGTGGACTGAATGGTCACGAGCTCTGCTTCGCTCGACACGACGCGCCAACCATCGAGGGTTTCGGCGGCGTCCACCGCGAGGAGCACGTACTGATCGTCCTGAAACGATAGATCCATAGGCAGCCATCCTTCCTCGATCAGACCGCTAACCGTCTCGGTAAGATCAGACAGCGAGGCGATCTCCTCGACTCGATAAGCGGTGACCGTCCACCAGTCGAGACGCGTAAAGAGCATCGTAATGCCGAACTCCTCGCTCACGTCGATCGAGGCGGGAACGAACCCGTCGGCGACCAACTCGTCCGTTGTCTCGCGCATGGCGGCCGGATCGGTGAACCGCCGCAGCTGCCATTCCTGCGTCCAGCCGAAGGACGCAAAGACGAGTCCGAAAACAAGCAGTGTGAAGAAGCGTCGCATGAAGACATTGTACCCGACGCGCCGTCCACCATCTACCGTGCGGAGCGGCAAGATGTAGCGGGACGCCGCGCAGGCGTCGCGTGGAGGGGACCCGCGTCGGACGGACGGAGCGTCACCTCCGATACGCCACGTAGCACCGACCATCCTCGGACGCCAGCCCCACCGGTACCCACCCCTCGCGCGAGTTGCGTTCTATTCCGTTTTCGACGGCATCGGCCTCATCGGGGTAGGTAAGGATTCGGCCGTGAGCGAAGAGAGGCTGCTCGAGCCGCAGGAACAAGAGCCACATCAGATCGTCGCTCACAGTGAGACCCCACAAGCCGAAACCCATGGTCTCGAAACGGCGAACGGCACGCTCCGCGCGCTCTTCTGTGGGTGCGGACATCGCGTGGATGC
The DNA here is from genome assembly GCA_046538735.1 of Spirochaetales bacterium. Classification (GTDB taxonomy): domain Bacteria; phylum Spirochaetota; class Spirochaetia; order DSM-27196; family SLST01; genus SLST01. Next base: position 22,183 of record JBKHII010000048.1, on the reverse strand, counting down.
GCCAAGCGCCGACGGCGAGATCGGTTTCGATCCAGAGAATTGTCAGTCCCGACGGAGACTTGGAGATGCCCACAGGGAGCAATCCGCTCAGGATTGCGTCGGTGATTTGTGCCTGGAGCCTGTTCCAGTCCGAATACTCGCGGAGATGCCAGCCGGAGGCGGATATGCCGCTATTCGCCACGAGCAGGAGAGAGAAGGCACCACCGTCCGTTTCATGGAAGCCAATCGGCAGAAACCCGCCGTCCATGAGATCGGACACCTCCGGATCGTCCGGGTCGATCCGGCTACTCCGTCGGACGAGTCGCCATTGCGGTTCCCCGGTAGACGCGGTCGACGGCTCCTGTCCGAAGGCAGCCGTAGAGAGAGTGGTATGGATCACGATGAGAATGAGCACACACGACAGACTCGCTCGCCGTCGAGAGGCAGGAACAGTAACCGTGTGGGGAATAGTGAAGCACCACGCCAAATCTCCCCGTAGTATATGTCGATCGCGGTGAATCGAAAAGGGGCCCGTTCGCACCGCAAGGAGGAAGCATGAACGATCTGAATTCGGTATTGGTCGAAGGCAATCTGACGCGTGATCCGATGCTCGGCGCAACGCCGCGCGGAACTCCGGTATGCAACTTCGGTGTTGCGCTCAACCGGTACTACCGGATCGACGGCGAGATGCAGGAGGAAGTCTCCTACTTCGACGTGGAGACGTGGAGCAAGCTCGCCGAGCGGTGCGGGGACGAGCTCAAGAAGGGACGGAACGTTCGCGTCGTTGGACGGCTCAGACAGGACAGGTGGACCGACAAGGAAGGCAATCCGCGGAGCAAGGTGAAGATCGTGGCGGAGCACGTGGACTTCGGACGGAAGCCGAAGGCGCAGATTGAGCTCGAGACCGAGGAACTCGAGTCCGAAGCCGAGGAGGCGATCGAGGAGAAGGAACCGGTCCCCGTCTTCTAGCCGGTAACGAAAAGGGAGTTGACCAAACCGTGCGCATTGGGTAAGGTTCGGTCAATGATCACGACTGTCGTACAGACAGCACAATTGAACTGGTGGTGGACCTAGCTCAGGTCCCGGTACCAGTCTGCCGCCGACCTGAGAGGAATCCTGGTCGGCGCGGTACGAAGAGAAGCCGCGCGAAAGCGCGGCTTTTTTTGTGGGGTAAGGAATGGCACGAAACGACACGGTCATCAAGATTCTGCCGGGGGAGCGGTTCACGCCCTACGGCCTCGCCCGCAAGCTGGACGCACTCGCGATTCTCGAGTCGTCGTCCTTTCACAAGGGGCGTGAACGCTACTCGCTCCTCGTCGTGAAGGAAGCGTTCCGGCTCGAACAGCAGGGGCGGGAGATCGTACTGCGCAGCGGCGCAAAACGGCAGGTCGTGCGCAGCGAGGCGAAGGACATCCTGGACGTTCTCATCTACTTCGCGAATCAGCACACACTCCCGCACCAGGACTTTCCCTTTCCGGCGGGCGGGATCGGTTTCCTTTCGTACGAGTTTTCCGCGTACTGCGATACGATTCGGATTACGCACAAGCCGGACGAGCTCTCGCTCCCGGACGCGTCCTTTCTGTTCGGCCACGTCTTCGTGGTCTTCGACCACTACACCGACCTCATCTACCTGATCGGGCTCAACTACAACGAGCACGAGATCGATCTGGACGCAGCGATTCGTGAGACCGAGGCGAAGATCAACGACCTCAACTTCAACTACCTGCAGCAGCATGAGTCGCGATACGAGGCGACGGTCGTGAACGCGGGTGCGGACCGTCAGACGTATCTGGACGGGGTCGCCGAGATCCGGGACGAGATCGTGAAGGGGAACCTGCTCCAGGCGGTGCTCTCGAGACGCGTTGAGCTCGACACGAAGCTCCCGGCCGTGGAGGCGTACCGTCGGCTTCGAACGTCGAATCCCTCGCCCTACCTCTTCTATCTCAACTTCGGCGCGTACGAGCTGTTCGGGAGCTCGCCGGAGGTGCACGTGAAGCTCAAGGACGGGCGCGTGAAGATCAGACCGATCGCGGGCACGCGCAGGCGTGGTGCCGATCGGTACGAGGACAAGAAGCTCGAGGAGGAGCTGCTCGCCGACGAGAAGGAGCGGGCCGAGCACCTCATGCTCGTGGACCTCGCGAGGAACGACATCGGCCGGGTCTGCACGCCGGGAAGCGTGGAGGTCACCGAATCGATGGTGATCGAACGCTACAGCCACGTGATGCACATCGTCTCGCAGGTTGAAGGCGACCTCGCGGACGGCAAGACGGGAGCCGATCTCATTCGTGCGACCTTCCCGGCGGGGACGGTGAGCGGCGCCCCGAAGATCCGGGCGATCGAGGTGCTCGACCGGATCGAGCCGGTCTCGCGCCGGTTCTACGCGGGTCTCGTGGGCTACCTGGAGCCGGGCGGCAGCCTGGACACGTGCATCACGCTACGAAGTGGCTACAAGCGCGGCGACCGGATGGTCCTCCAGGCCGGCGCCGGAATCGTGTACGACTCCACGCCCGAGCGGGAGTACGAAGAGACCCAGGAGAAACTGGCGGCGCTTGCACGCGCAGCCGGGGTGGAGGTGGACGCATGATCGTCCTGATCGACAACTACGACTCCTTTACGCACAACCTCTTTCAGTATCTGAGCGAGCTCACGGACGAGGAGATCCGCGTGGTGCGGAACGATCGCGTCACGGTTGCCCAGCTCGAGCAGCTCGCGCCAAGCCGGCTCGTGATCTCGCCCGGTCCCGGGCGGCCTGAAGAAGCCGGCGTCTCGGTGGACGCGGTCAAGGCGTTCGCCGGGAAGATTCCGATTCTCGGCGTCTGCCTGGGCCATCAGGCGATCGGCTACGCATTCGGCGCGCGAATCGTCCAGGCGAAGCGCATCGTCCACGGGAAAGCGGAGCCGATCATGATCGACGGTCGCGGCATCTTCCGCTCCATACCGGTCCCGGCCACCTTTACCCGCTACCACTCGCTCGCGATCGACTTCGCGACCGTCCCGGACGGGTTTGAGGTGACGGCGACCGCCGAAGACGGCGAGATCATGGGCATCCGCCACAAGGAGCACGTCATCGAAGGCGTGCAATTCCACCCGGAGAGCATCGCGAGCGAGAACGGCAAGCGCCTCCTGCGGAACTTTCTCAACTATCGCAGGGAGCCGTTCGTCTCCAAGGCGGTCCTGAACGGACTCATTTCCGGGTCGACGCTCACTCGGGAGGAGGCCGCGAACTTCATGGAAGAGCTCACCGAGGGCAATCTCACGCCGTCGCAGGTGGCCGGCTTCCTCGTCGCGATCGCGTCGCGCGGCCCGCGCCCGGAGGAGATCGCCGGCTGCGCCTCGGTGCTGCAGCGCAAGCGCACGCCGATCACGGTCGATCGCCCCGTGCTCGACACGTGCGGAACCGGCGGCGACGGGCTCGGCACCTTCAACATCAGCTCGCTTGCCGCGCTCGCCGCGGCGGCGTGCGGCGCCACGGTCGCCAAGCACGGCAACCGTGCGGTGAGCTCCAAGAGCGGCAGCGCCGACTTCTACCGCGCGCTCGGCATCGCCATCGACCTTCCGCCCGCTGCCAGCGAAGAGCTCATTCGTTCGCACGGCTTCGGCTTCCTCTTCGCTCCGCTCTACCACGGCGCGATGCGGCACGCGGCGATTCCGCGTCGCGAGCTCGGTGTGAAGACGATCATGAATCTCCTGGGTCCGCTCGTGAACCCGGCGGCCGCCGCGTACCAGCTCATCGGCGTCTACGCCGAGGAGTTCGTGCCGATTGTCGCGGAGGCCGCACACATGCTCGGTCTCAAGCGGGTCATGGTCGTCCACGGCCAGGACGGGATCGACGAGATCTCGGTATCCGCGCCCACGCGCGCGATCACGATCGGCGAGGACGGGAAGCCGCGCGAGGCGATCATCGATCCCGCCAATCTCGGGATCACCGGGCACAAGATGTCCGATCTCACCGGCGGCGACGCTGCAGACAACGCGGAGACTGCGCGACGGATCCTGGCTGGCGAAGGTCCGGCGGCGATCCGGGACGCCGTGATCGTGAACGCCGCGGCGGCGCTCACCGTCTACGGCGCGGCGACCGATCTCGAGGCCGGCGTGGAACGCGTCCGCTCGGCGCTCGGCGACGGGACAATCAGGACGTTCGTTGGGAAGATCGTCGCGACGTCGCAGGCGCTCGCGGAGAAGGCCGCGCGCGCCGCGGCGGAGGGTGCGGCGTGAGCGGACCGCACGCTACCGGCCGGCCGGACCCGACGCCTCCGGGCGGTGCGTGGGAACGCGGCGACGATCGTCCGAACGTTCGCGATCAGATCGTCGCGCTCCGCCGCGAGCGCATCGCCGCGGAAGGACACGCGCTCAGGGCGGACGTCCCCACGGAGCGCGCCGCGCCGCTCGTTCGCTTCCTTCGCGAGCCGCCGCTCATCTGCGAGATCAAGCGACGGAGTCCCTCGCGCGGCGCGATCAGCGTCGACCTCGATCCCGTGGAGCTCGCCGGCCGCTACGCCGAGCGGGGAGTGCGTTCGGTCTCCGTGCTGACCGAGGAGGACCATTTCGCGGGGTCGCTTGCCGACCTGATGGCAATCAAGCGTGCTCACCCCGACCTCGCGGTGCTTCGGAAGGACTTCCTCGTGGACGTTGAGGACGTGGAGGTGAGCTACCGCGCCGGAGCGGACGCGATCCTGCTGATCGCTTCAGTGCTCCGAGCGGAGGAGCTCGCCGAGATGCACGCGTGCGCGACCGAGCTCGGGATGGCCGCGCTCGTGGAGCTGCACGACGAGGAGGACTTCGAGAAGGCCGGAAGGCTCGCGCCGCCGCTCGTGGGGATCAACGCGCGCGACCTGGCGACCTTCCGAGTAGACCTGCTCTCGCCGGTCCGGCTCCGCAACCGGATCACGTGGAGACACCGCTGCATCTTCGAGTCCGGCGTCTTCACTCACGGAGACGCGCTGCTCGTCTCGGCGAGCGGCTTCGGCGGTCTCCTCGTGGGCGAAGCCGCCGTCCGCGACCAAGAGGCGATCGGCGGCATCCTTGCCGGGCTCCAAGGCGAGCGGCCGCCGGGTGCGCGCCGCGGCGACGGGGCGCCCGCGCTCCACCCGCGCGCGGACTTCTGGGTGCGGCTCATGCAACGGGCGCGCGAGGACCGCCCGCTCGCGAAGATATGCGGAATCACGAACCGCGTGGACGCGGAGCTTGCGATCGGGCTCGGCGCCGACGTGCTCGGGTTCAACTTCGCCGATTCGCCGCGCCGGGTGGAGCCCGCGTTGCTCGAGGAGCTGGGCGGTGTGGACGGCGTGCGCGATGCGCTCAAGGTCGCGGTCGTCGTGACGGGCGGCGACCACGGCGCGCTCCCCGCGGAGGTCGGCGATCTGCTCGAGCGCGGTCTCATCGATGCGGTCCAGTTCCATGGCGACGAAGAGCCGGAGGAGTGTGCCGCGCGGGCCTTTCCGTACTACAAAGCGTTGCGGCTCGGGAATCCGGAGGCCGCGGACGAAGTCGGCCGGTACCGGAGTCCGCGCGTGCTCGTGGACGCGCGGGACGAGCGGGCGTACGGCGGTACGGGGAAGCGGGTCTCGCCCGAGGTCGTGGCGGCGGTTCGCCGGCGAGTGCCGCTCTGGCTCGCGGGTGGATTGAACGATCGGAACATAGCGAGTGTCGCGTCGGCCTATCGTCCTGAGCTCGTGGATGTCTCCAGCGGCGTGGAGGCCGAACCCAGGCGGAAGGACGCCGCGAAGCTGCGCCGGTTCTTCGAGGAGTTGAGGTATGAGTAAGGTGTACAACGATTATTTTGGAGCGTTCGGCGGGCGGTACGTCGCCGAGGTGCTCCGTGCGCCGTTGGACGAGCTCGAGGCCGCCTTCATCGCGGCGATGGAAGACGAGGAGTTTCTCGCGGAGTTCAACGAGATCGCCTCCACCTACGTGGGCAGGCCCACTCCCATGCTCTACGCGCGGAACAGCTCGAAGGAGCTCGGCGGCGCGCAGATCTTCGTGAAGCTGGAGGGGCTCGCGAACACGGGCGCGCACAAGATCAACAACGCGGTCGGCCAGATCCTGCTGGCCAAGCGCATGGGCAAGACGAGGATCATCGCGGAGACCGGCGCGGGGCAGCACGGCGTGGCGACCGCGGCGGTCTGCGCGAAGATGGGCCTCGACTGCACGGTCTTCATGGGCGAGGTGGACATCGCGCGCCAGAAGCCGAACGTCTTCTGGATGGAGCTCTACGGCGCCAGGGTTGCGCCGGTCTCGAGCGGGCAGCGCACGCTCAAGGACGCGGTCAACGAGGCGCTCCGCGACTGGGCGGGCAGCTTCACCGACACGCACTATCTGATCGGTTCGGCGCTCGGACCGAGCCCGTACCCCGACATGGTGCGCGAGTTCCAGTCGATCGTGGGCAGGGAGACGCAGGCGCAGGTTGCCTCGATGATCGAGTCGCGCGGGCTGGAGCTCGAGGCGCTCGTTGCGTGCGTGGGCGGCGGGAGCAACGCGATCGGGTTCTTCGCGCCGTACCTCGAGAGCGGGGCACCGCGGCTCGTGGGCGTGGAGGCGGGCGGACGCGGCACCGCGGCGGGCGATCACGCGGCGCGCATGCTCGGGCTCGGGCGGCCGGGCATCGTACAGGGCTACAAGAGCCTCTTTCTCCTCGATCCCGACGGTCAGGTCCAGGACACGCACTCGGTTTCCGCCGGCCTCGACTACCCGGGGATTGGACCGCAGCTCGCAGCGCTCGGCGAGGCCGGCCGCGTTGAGTTCGCGCGCGCGACGGACGCCGAGGCGCTCGAGGCGCTGCGGTTCTTTGCACGCAACGAGGGCGTCGCCTTCGCGCTGGAGTCCGCGCACGGCGCGGCGGAGGCGATCCGCCTCGCTCCCACGCTCCCGAAGGACAAGGCGATCGTCGTGAACATGTCCGGCCGCGGCGACAAGGATCTCTTCATCACCGCGCGCGAGCTCGACGGCGAGCGGTGGCGCGAGTTCCTCGTGCAGGAGGCGAATCGATGAGTACCATCATGGCGCATCTCGTAGCGCACTATCCGGACGCCGAGCGCGCGCTCGCGGCGGCGCGGGGCCTCGTTCGCGGCGGGGCCGCTCTCCTCGAGGTCCAGTTTCCGTTTTCCGATCCCACCGCCGACGGGCCGGTCATCCAGACCGCCTGCCACGAGGCGCTCGAATCGGGCTTCACCGTAGACGCCGGATTCGACTTCGTTCGCAAGGTTGCAAACGAGGTGCGCTCCTTGGGCCGCGAGGTTCCGATCTACGTCATGACGTATGCGAGCCTGCTCTACGCGCGCGGCGTGAGACGATTCCTCGCGGACGGGGTCGCGGCCGGCGCGACCGGTTTCATCCTGCCGGACGTTCCCGTGGACTACGACGAGGGCGCGTGGGACGCGGCGGAGGAGGTCGGTGCGAAGATCATGCCGGTCACCGTGACTTCGGCCGGGCCCGACCGGCTGAGCCTGCTCGCCGAGCGCAACCCGGAGCACGTGTACGTTGCGCTGCGCCGCGGCATCACCGGCGCCCGCACCGAGATCGGCGAGGGGAACCTCCGTTTCCTCGATCAGCTGCGGAGCACGGGAGCGAAGGTGCTCGCCGGGTTCGGCATCTCGGATCGCGAGCAGGTCGTGGCGCTCGAGCAGCACGTTTTCGGGGTGGTTGTAGGAAGCGCCTTCGTTCGAACGGTCACCGCGCACGCCCAGGAGACGCCCGAAGCGATCGCCGCGGCGCTCGAGGCGCAGGTCGCGGAGCTCGCCGGTCGCTGACCGAGCCCCGACAGCCGACCCCCGGCCAACGTGTCCGGGCCACCGCACCGTTTGACCATGTCGTTCGACCTGGCGATATTCATGGTGCACGCACTGCGATGCCGAATACGAAAGGGGATCCCATGGCGAACGAAATTACCATCACCGCGGACAACTTCGAAGCCGAGGTCCGGAACTCGGACGTGCCGGTTCTGATCGACTTCTGGGCAGAATGGTGCATGCCGTGCAAGATGATCGCTCCGGTCCTCGAAGAGATCAGTACCGAGTACGACGGCAAGCTCAAGGTCGGAAAGCTGGACGTTGACTCGGAAGGCGAGCTTGCGATGAAGTTCAGCGTGCAGAGCATTCCCACCCTCCTTCTCGTGAAGAACGGCGAGGAGGTTGCTCGGAAGGTCGGCGCGGTCCCAAAGCCGGCGATCGAGGAGCTCTTCAAGGACCATCTCTAGAGGACATCTCTCCCGACCGCCGGAATCACGGCTCGTAGATCTCGTCGGTGTTCGGTTCGCCGGGCGACAGCCCGAGCGTGGGCGTGATGTGCCAATCGTTCGCCGTGTTCGAGTCGGTCGAATCGGAGTCGCGCGACATCGATCGCGTGGCCGTGCTCGGCTCGGGATCGATCGCGTCCTCCGGCGCGAGCACGCATCTTTGCCCGGCACGCGACACCCATGCACCGGCCGCGGCGAGCGCGTCCGCGCGTTCGACCACGTCCCGGCTCCCGAAGCCTCGATAGTGTTCGTCCGAGTCGCTCGTACGATTCGAGTAGAGCACCGCGTCCACGTAGCCGCCGAGCGCGTTCCGGCAGAGCGAGACGACCCCGTTGTTGCCCGAGAGCCCGCTGCCTTCGGGAACCCAGAAGTCCCACGCCGTGGGCGAAGCGTCGCGGCCGCCGGAGGCGGACCTGGAGCGTGTCTCGTCGACCTCCTCCGGTATTCCTTCGGGCTTGAAGTGCACGACGATGTAGTCGCCGGCCGAGACGTTCACGGACGGGAGTACGAATCGCTGCTCCCAGTTCTCCGGCGTGCCTTCGAACACGCACGCGCCCGCGATGTTACCGGCGGTGAGCGAGACGATCTCCACGAGATCGGGATGGTTTCCCGATCCCTGCGTCGTGAACTCGTTGATGAGCATGGACGGGAGATTCGGGTTGAGCCCGTAGAAGCGAACCACGAATCGGAGGTGGTTGCCCGAGAGGTCGCGCACCTGGGCCTCCACGTGGTGCTCGGTCTCCGGCGACGGCGGCTCGACGAAGCGGACGACGAGCGAGTCGCCCTCGAGTTCGGAGCCCTCGAGCGAGAGGCCGTGGGAAGGGATCGGGCCGGTAACGAGCTCGACCGGCTCGTCCAGCACGATGCGGAGCCGTCCCGGGTCGGGGAGCCCCACCTCGAGTACGACCGGCGGTGCCAGGTCGGCGTCCTCGAGAAAGGGGACCGGCGGCAGCGGCGTGCACGAAATGGTCACAATCGCGACACAGAGTAGTCCTACTTTGCGCATGGTCTCCTCCTACGCTCTATGACGACCGAAAGCGCAGCGGCGCTTGTCTACGGACGGAGGGATGCCTAACTTGAGAAGCTGCGGTATGCCGGGCTATAATCGGGGAACACTCACCACGAATCGGGAGTATCCATGGCTGGGAATCCGCTCTTTGAGAAGTATGGACAGACGTTCGACGCCGGAAAGGTTATCTTCCGCGAAGGTGATCAGGGCGACCACATGTACATCATTCAAGGTGGTCAGGTGAGCATCTCAAAGAACGTCGGCGGTCGGGAACACGAGCTCATCGTGCTCGAAAAAGGCGATTTCTTCGGTGAGATGGCCATCGTGTCTCGCATCGCCCGCACCGCGACCGCGACGGCGATCACGCCCACGCAGCTTCTCGCCTTCGATCGGCAGGGTTTCATGGGCATGATCGAGAAGAACGCGAAGATCGCGCTCAACATCATCGACAAGCTCTGCCGTCGACTTCAGAACGCGAACAACCAGATCCAGCTCATGTTTCAGCACAATCAGCGGAGCCTGATCGCGCTCAATCTCTACACCCGGTTCGCCGAGCGCAAGCCGGACGAGAAGTACCTCGCGTTCGATCGCACCGCCGAACAGATATCGCTCAATCTTGAGACGCCGACCGAGCTCGTCCAGCAGCACCTGCACGAGCTCGCCAAGGCCGGGGTCATCGCAATCAAGGGCAACGGCGTGGCCCTCATCGACAAGCAACGACTCAAGCAACTCGCCAACGTGGGAGGCGCGTGATGTGTGGAATCATCGGATACTGTGGGCCCAAGCCCGCGGCAGAAATACTCGTGGAAGGGCTCAAGCGGCTCGAGTACCGGGGCTACGACTCGGCCGGGATCTGCGTGCGGTCCAACGGCGGACTGCACGTGTACAAGAAGAAGGGCAAGATTGCCGATCTGCGCGCCCATCTGCCGGAGAGCGTGGATGGTGAGACGGGCATCGGTCATACGCGATGGGCGACGCACGGCGAGGTGAACGATGTGAACGCGCACCCGCATACGGACGGCGGGAACCGCGTCGCGATCGTCCACAACGGTATCATCGAGAACTTCTCGTCGCTGCGTGAGAAGCTCGAGGAAGACGGGTACCAGTTCACGACCGAAACGGACAGCGAGGTCATCGCGCATTTGATCGCGAGCCTCTACGACGGCGACCTCGAGCGCGCGCTCAAGCAGGCCGCTGCGCTGCTCAAGGGAACGTACGGTATCGTCGCGATGCACGAGAACGAGCCCGGCAGACTCGTGGGCGCGCGGAACGGCTCGCCGCTCGTGCTCGGTATCGGTCACGACGAGATGTTTCTCGCCTCGGACGTCACCGCGATCGTGGCGCACACCAAACAGGTCATCTACATCGAGGACGGGGAAGTCGTAACGATCACGGCGGACAGCTACAAGACCACCGATCTCAAGGATCGGCCGGTCGATAAGAAAGTAGACTTCATCAACTGGGAGCTCCAGGAGATCGAGAAGGAGGGCTACGCCCACTTCATGGAGAAGGAAATCCTGGAGCAGCCCGAATCGATCAGGCGCGCGATGCAGGGACGGCTCGATATGGAGTACGCGACCGGTCATCTGGGCGGCCTGAACATGACACGCCAGGAGCTCCTGAACGTGGAGCGCGTGAAGATCATTGCCGCCGGCACGAGCTACTACGCCGGGATCGTGGGTTCGTACCTTCTCGAGGGCTTGTCGCGGATTCCCGCGACGGCCGAGCTCGCGAGCGAGCTCCGCTACCGGAACCCGATCGTGGAGCGCAACACGGTTCACTTCGCGGTCTCGCAGAGCGGCGAGACCGCGGACACGCTCTACGCGATGCGCGAGCTCCAACGAAAGGGCGCCCGGGTACTCGGCATCTGTAACGTCGTGGGCAGTACGATTCCGCGCGAGTCGGACGGCGGCGTCTACATCCACTCGGGTCCGGAGATCGCCGTGGCAAGTACGAAGGCGTTCACGAGTCAGCTCACCGCCTTCTATCTCTTCGCGCTGATGATGGCGCGCATGCGCCACCTGGGCATCGAGAGCGGTCTCTCGTTCATCGAAGATCTGCAGGCGGTGCCGGCCGCAGTCCAGGAGATTCTGGACCGACGCGAAGCTCTTCGCCCGATCGCCCGGAAGTATGCGCGCGCGGAGGACTTCCTCTTCCTCGGTCGCGGCATTAACTACCCGGTCGCGCTCGAAGGCGCGCTCAAGCTCAAGGAAATCTCCTACATCCACGCGGAAGGCTACAGCGCCGCGGAGATCAAGCACGGCCCGATCGCGCTCATCAACGAGGCAACGCCGAGCGTCTTCCTGATTCCGGACGACCGCCTGCGCGACAAGGTCATCTCCAACATGAAGGAGATCAAGGCTCGTTCCGGGCGTGTCATCGCGATCGCCGTGGACGGGGACAAGGAAGTCGCCAAGATCGCGGACGACGTTTTCTTCATCCCGCGTGCTCACGAGCTGATGTATCCCTATCTGATGGTCGTGCCGCTGCAGATCTTCGCTTACTTTACTGCGCTCGAGCTGGGCAGGAATGTGGATCAACCGAGGAACCTCGCCAAGAGTGTCACCGTGGAATAGCGCCGGACGCATCAGGCGGCGATCGGAGTCGACCCCCGTACCGCCTCGGGCACGCAGGCGGCCGTTCGCGCGCCCGTTCACGATCGGCGTCCTTCTGCCGACCGTAGTCCCGGTCGCCGTGCTCCTGCTGTGCGCGCTCCCCGCCGACGCGCAACCCGGGCCCGACGTTCCGATCGTTGCGTACCTGGAGACGGGACCCGAGCGTCGCCGCGGTATCGACGAGCTTGCCCCCGATCTCACGCCGCACTGGTATGCGACCTACCGCGCGGGAGACGCCGTGTTCGAGGTGCGGTACTCGCGCGAGCCGCTCGATCAGGCGTCGGGTTGGGACCGTGCGCGGTGCGGGTTACGAACGCTGCGAGCCACCGCGGAGGGGCTCTACTACTACTCCGACGACTCGTTTTCGTTGCTGGTTTCCGTCTCGGGGGGAGATCCGCCGCCGGGCGTGACCGTCTGCACCTTCGTTGACCGCTTCGTCGCGGAGCACCTGCTGTTCGAGAACCTTGAAGATGTCCGGGCGCGAGGCGACGGACCAATGCTCCCCGCGGTAATCGAGCTGTAGTTTTCGCCGATACTAGAGAAGATGAGTCGGTTCGAGACGTTGAAGCTCGGCGCACGACGCGTCGTCGTCGCAATCGCACTGATATTCGGGGCCGTCCATCTCCCCGCGCAGGTCCTCTCGCTCGATCCATCGGACGTTCGCATCGACCAGACGATCGAGGGCGGCTACTACCTCTACGTTCGCAACCGGGAGGGGCTCGGCTCGATTCTATTGACCGAGTCGACCGAAGCGCCCGACCACGGCGTCTCCACGTACGCCTATCGCAACCCTGAATACCACCCCGAGAACGGGGACGAGCGCCGGATCCTGGACGGTGAGTTCCTCGATTCGGACGGCGACTACTCGCTCGTGGACTCCACGCCGGTCGAGGACGAGGAGTTCGGAGAGGCGTTCCGCATCTTCATCCCCTATGTGGTTGTCTACGGCTATCCGTGGACGAGGAGCGGCGAGCTCCAGGTTCTGGATGGAACCTACCTCAGCATCCGCGCGTTCGAGAAACCGTACGCCGATTACACCGGCGCCTATCGGGACAATCCGTTCGTGTTGCGGGTCGTGCAGCGGCCGAGCGTCACCGAGCGACCCGAGCACATGCCCGAGGCGGTCGAGCGACTCCGCGAGATTGCCGAAGACAACGGCGGCGACGCGGTCGAGGGCACGACGGACGAAGACGTGCTCGCTACAATCGAGCGCCTCATTGCCGAATCGGAGGGTGAGTCGCTCGACCTCGTGCTCGCGCTCGACACGACGCAGAGCATGGAGGACAACGTTCCCTATCTGCAGAGCAATCTCGTGCCGATGCTCTCGCGGTACGTTGGCGACAAGGAGTCGCTGCGGGTCGGCGTGGTCTACTACCGGGACTATCTCGAGGAGTACCTCACCCGGAGGGTCGACTTCCAGGACGATCTCGCATTCGTGCAGCGGTCGGTCGATACCATCCGCGTCGCCGGTGGCCGCGACATACCCGAGGCGGTCTACGAGGCGCTCTATACGGCGGTGACGCGTTATCTATGGCAGGCCGACGATAGACTCGTCGTGTTGGTAGGCGACGCGCCGCCCCATCCTCATCCCCGAGGATCGGTCACGCGCGAACTCGTTCAGGACGCCGCCGCGGAGCGCGGCGTGCAGATCCACACGATCATTCTTCCACAGTAGTACCGACGCTCTCTTCAGCTCGTTCCTCTTCGATCTGTTCGAGCACGCGGGTAGCCAGGACTCGCGGCCACGCCGGCAGCGACTCCGACTCGAAATCGTACATGCCCAGGAGCTCGAGGAGTCCGGCTTCCGCCGCGTCCAGGTTGCCTTGCTTGTACTCGATAAACGCGATCTCGTAGCGTGCGGTCGCGATCGCCGCCCGGTCCTCCGGGTAGCGCTCCACGATCGCTTCGTAGTACGCCGCCGCCGCCTCCCAGTTCTCCGCATCCGCGGCTTCCTGGGCCAGCTGGATCAGCTCGGCCTGGCTCAGATCTTCCGGTATCTCTTCAGGAACGGTTTGGCAGCCAATCAGTGCTGCGAGAGCGATTGCGATGAGGCCGAGTCGTTTCATTACGGAGAAATGTACACCGATACGCGGCCCGTTTCAACGGCCGCCGCGCGCGGCTATTCGAGGACTCGAGGGTGCCGGGGAAGCGCTACCCGTACACCTCGTCGTTGATGGGCAGGTTGCGCTTGAGGTCCTGAAGGAACTCGTTCTCATCGCCCATCGGTTCGTACGCGTCGCACTCCTCCATGCTTCGTCGAATCACGGTGAAGTACTTGTAGAGCTTCTCGTCGCCGAGGCGCTTTCGCCACTTGCCGGCCGCGCAGCGCACGCGGAGCACGTACCGAGTATCGTCGCCCATCGATGTCGGTACAAGCTTGCAGTTCTTGCAGTTGGCGCAGTAGATCTTGCGCTTCGTTCCGGTAGTTGGCTCCGCTTGTGCCGTTCGACTCATTGTTCCTCCTCAACCCTTCCCTATAAACATCGATCAGAAAGTGACTTGAGTTTAGGGGTGCGAGACGGGTAGACTCGCGGCCATGGTCGCAACAATCATCAACGCCGCGGCGGTCGTTATCGGGTCGCTCATCGGGCTCGTCTTCAACCGCCGAGTCGGCGATCAGATGAAGGAAGTGCTCTACTCCGGTGTGGGGGTGATCACGCTGGTCATCGGCATGTCGATGGCGCTCGAGATGCAGCGCGTGCTCTACCTGGCGCTGTCCGTGGTGATCGGAGGACTCCTGGGTACGTGGTGGGCAGTCGAGAATGCTATTCTCAAGCTCGGCGGGTTCCTTCGTGACCGGTTCCAGCGGTCGAGCTCAACGAGCGAGTTTGCGTACGGTTTTCTGAGCGCATCCGTTCTGTTCTGCGTGGGCGCGATGGCGATCATCGGGAGTTTCCGGGCGGGAGTGGAAGGCGACTATCAGCTGCTCCTCACGAAGTCGGTCATGGACGGGTTCATGGCGATCCTGTTGACCGCCTCCATGGGAATCGGCGTGGCGTTCAGCGCAATCGTCGTGCTCGTGTATCAGGGTGGTCTGACGGTGCTCGCCGGCTTGATCAGCCCGTGGGTGAGCGAGCTGATGCTGAGCGAGATCACCGCGGTCGGCGGTGCGCTCATCCTGATGATTGGCATCAACCTGCTCAACCTCAAGCACATCAAGACGGCCGACTTCATCCCGGCGATTCTCGTGGTGATTCTCTTCGTGCTCGCCGATCCCTGGATCGCGTTGTAGGCCGTGCCCACGGGCCGCGCGGCGGCCCGTAGCGGTTCGTACGCGTCTACGCCCAGATCACGTATCCGGGTAGAAGCTCCTCCACGAGCTCGGGGTGCTTCGGCAGTACCCGTACGGCAAGGCCTTGTCTTCCGGCGTAGCCGAGCCTGATGGTCGCCGTGAAGACGTGCGCCCCGCCGTGCGCCTTCTTGCTCGAAGGCTGCATCGCGACCCGTGCAGGGCCGTCGATCTCTCCGGTGCTCTTCATGGGACCGTGGTAGAGCTCGACGGTGACCTCCTCCGGCGCGAGACCGCCCAGTCGCACGGACGCAGAGAGCTCGAGCGTTTCGTCTACCTTCAACGGTCGGTCCGGAATCGTCGGCGTCTCCACGATCGCGATGTTGTCCCACGACTGGTCGAGCCTGGCCAAGTAGGCGGCGAGATCCTTCGCGCCACCGTAGTCGGTCTCCAGGAGGCGTCGGGCGTTCGCGAGCGCCGGCGAGTAGAACTGGTCCGTGTACTCCATCAGCATCCGATGGCTCGAGAACTGCGGACCGAGCTCCCGCATGGAAGACTTCATCATCGCGATCCAATCGCGCGGCAGTCCGTCGCGGCCGCGGTCGTAATAGCGGGGGACAATCTCGCGCTCGAGGAGATCGTAGAGCAGCTTGCTCTCGATCTCGTCCTGCTCTTCTTCGTCCTCGTAGTATTCGCCGCTACCGATCGCCCAACCGAGCGATGACTGGTATCCCTCCGCCCACCAGCCGTCCAGAATCGAGCAGTTGGGCACGCCGTTGATCGCCGCCTTCATTCCGCTCGTGCCGCTCGCTTCCATCGGTCGTCGCGGCGTGTTGAGCCAGAGGTCGCTTCCGCTGACGAGGTACTTCGCGATTCCCATGTCGTAGTTCTCGAGGAAAACGATCTTCCGCCGTATCTCCGGCTGCTGCGCGAAGTGATAGATATCCTTGATCAGGTTCTTCCCGGGGACGTCGTGCGGATGCGCCTTCCCGCTGAAGATGATCTGTACCGGGTACTCGGTGTTCGTGAGAAGTCTGTAGAGTCGCTCCTGGTCGCGAAAGAGGAGCGTTGCCCGCTTGTAGGTCGCGAAGCGTCGCGCGAAGCTGATCGTGAGCGCGTACGGAGAGAGGACCTCGTTCGCCGCGGTGAGCTCGCTGTGCGATACGCCGCGACGCGCGTACTGCGCCCGCAAGCGTTCGCGGGCGAAGGCGACCAGCCGTTCCTTGCGCCGCTCGTGCGTTCTCCACAGCTCCTCGTCGCTGACCCGGTCGATGCGTTCCCAGATGTCCAGGTGCGTAGGGTCGTCGTAGAAGCGGGGACCGAAGTAGCGGTCGAGGAGATCGGTCATGTCGTGGCTGAGCCAGGTGCGAATGTGGACGCCGTTCGTGATGCTCGTGATCGGAACCTCGTGTTCCGGCAGCTCCGGCCAGAGGTTCTTCCACATCTCACGGCTCACCTCGCCGTGCAGCGCGCTGACCGCGTTGTTGTACGCGGAGAGCCGGATCGCGAGGACCGTCATGCAGAAGTGCTCGAGCGCGTCGTCTGCGTCTTCGCGGCCGAGCGCCATGAAGTCGTGGAAGCTCAGATTGAGCCCGTCCACGATGCTGTGGAAGTACTTCTGCATCAGCTCCGGTGTGAACCGTTCGTTTCCGGCCGGTACCGGGGTGTGCGTCGTGAAGATGCTCGTAGGCCTGATCGCCTGGATCGCTTCCGCTACCGTGAGCTTCCGTTCGCGGACGAGCTCCCTGATGCGCTCGATCGCCAGGAAGGCGGAATGCCCCTCGTTCATGTGCGCCACGGCAGCCGAATGCCCGAGCGCCCGCAGTGCCCGAATGCCGCCGATTCCCAGAAGTATTTCCTGCTGAATGCGCGTCTCTTTCGTTCCGCCGTACAGGGTAGAGGTGATCCCGCGGAGCGGTTCGGCGTTGTCCGCAATGTTCGTGTCCAGGAGATAGAGCGACGTGCGCCCCACCTTCACCTCCCAAATCTGCGCCACGACGACCGACTCGCCGATCTGGACCGAGATCTTCACGGGGGCTCCGCTCTCCTCTCGGCAGATTGAGACCGGCATGTTGTACCAGTCGTTTTCCGGGTAGTTCTCCTGCTGGTAGCCGTCCGCGTTGAGGTACTGCTGGAAGTATCCCTGGCGGTAGAGCAGGCCCACGGCGACCAGGGGCAGACCGAGATCGGAGCTCGTCTTGAGGTGGTCTCCCGAGAGGATCCCCAGGCCGCCCGAGTAGATCGGGAGACTCACGTCCAGGCCGTACTCCATGGAGAAGTACGCGACGACATCCCGCGACGGCTCCTGATACCATGTTTCGCCGTTCCGATACTGGAGGAACTTCTCGTAGACGCGCTTGAGCGCCGCGAGGTAGGAGTCGTCGTTCGCCAGCTCCTCGTACCGCGCCTGACCGACCATTCCGAGGAGGCGCGCCGGGTTCTGATGCGACTCCAACCAGAGCTCGTAGTCGAGCCGGATGAAGAGCATGACCGCGTCAAAGTTCCAGCTCAGCCAGAGGTTGCTCGCGAGCTCCTGCAAAGGCCGCAGCGGCTCGGGTATCTTCGGGTCGACCGTGTATGAGGTAATCTTCATCGTACCGCCTTTCGCTCCGGCGGGGCCGGAGTCCGTGAACGCTAAACCGGTTCAGAAACCGGCGCTCCCTACCATCCAAGATAACAAACGCCGTGTCAATGATCGATGAGAGTTTCGTTCGGCTCGTCGATGATCGAGATGACGGCGCATGGCTCGCTTACGTGCGGCATCGCGTCGATCTCGGCGACGGCCGCTCGAAGCGCGTCCTCCGAAGCGCGGTGTGTAACCACGACCACCGGAGCGACGCGCCCGCCGCCTTCGGCGATCTCGTCCTGGTGCACGCTGGCGATGCTGATCCCGTGCGCACCGAAGCGGGCGGCCATCTCCGCGAGCACGCCCGGCAGGTCTTCCACGATCGCCCGAACGTAGTAGCGCCCGTGGATCGTCCCGGGTGCATTCTGCGTGACGAGCTCCGTCCGGTCGGGCCAGAACAATCCCTTCTCGAAGAGCTCGGGATAGGCTCCGCTCGCGACTGATATGATGTCGGCGACGATCGCGCCTGAGGTTGCCGAGCCTCCCGCGCCTCGTCCGTAGTACATCGTGTGTCCGGTCGGGTAGCTGTAGACGCTGATCGCGTTGAACGGACCGCTCACCCAGGCGAGCGGGTGACCGGTATGCACGAAGCACGGGCGGACGCGGAACGTCACGCCCGTGGCGCTGCGCTCCGCGATCGCGAGGAGCTTGGCGACGTAGCCGAGCCTGCGTCCCCAACTCACGTCCAGGACGTCCAGCGTATCGATGCCTTCGACCGGTATCTGATCGTAGTCCACGGTGATCCCAAAGGCGAGCGACGCGAGGACCGCGATCTTGTGCGCGCTGTCGAAGCCCCCCACGTCGAGCGTGGGGTCGGCCTCGGCGAGCCCGTCATGTTGAGCCTGGGCGAGCGCCTCGTCGTACGAGACCGAGCGTGCGATCATCTCGGAGAGGATGTAGTTGCACGTACCGTTCACGATCCCGTAGATCGCGTCCACACGGTTCCCGGCGAGCCCCTCCGTGATCGATCGAATGAGCGGAATGCCTCCGCCGCAACTCGCCTCGAACGCGAGCGCGACGCCCGCTTTGTGCGCCGCCGCGTAGAGCTCCTCGCCTCGGTGCGCGAGGAGCGCCTTGTTCGCCGTGACCACGTGCTTGCCCGCCTCGAGCGCGCGCTTGATGATCGCGAAGGCAACGTCGATCCCGCCGACCAGCTCAACGACGATCCCGATGTCGTCGCGCGCGAGGATCGATTCCAGGTCGTCGCCGAGGATCTCCTCCGGCAGGCCGATTTCCCGCGCGTGATCGAGGCGCTTGTCCACGACCGCAGCCAGCCGCAGGTCGAGCGCGTACCGTTCGCGAATGAGGTCGGCGTTGCCGAGCAGGTGACCGGCGGTGGCGCCGCCCACCGTGCCGCAGCCCACGATCGCTACCTTCACCGTTGTTGCCATAGGTTGCGGAATCGTACGGCGCACGCCGGACGGTGTCAACACGGACCGGCTCCCGGCAAGGCCACACCGGCCGGCGCGCGTGGTATAGTTGCCTCCAGGAGGAATCATGCGGCCGACCCTCTTCATCCTCGCACTCGCAGTGCTCGCAGCCGGTCCTCCTCTCCCGGCGGACGAAGTCGCCACGGTCACCTACGTGGACGGCTATCCGGAGGTCGTGCGCGACGCGAAGCCGCTCGTGGGCGACGTGGACTTCGGCTTCCGGCTCGAGAGCTTCGATGCGATCCGAACCGACGAGGCAAGCTCGCTCGCGATCTCGATCGACGCGGAAACCGGCATCGATGCGGACGTGACCGTAGAACCCGAAACGCACTTCTATCTGGATCTCAGCGCCATGCGAAGCGAGCAGAGCGCTGCGCTCGAGCTCGTCGGCGGTACGCTCAGCGTGATCGCGAGGCGGCTCGCGGGAGACTCGAGCCTCCAGGTCCGGACGATTGCGGCGACGATGGGCGTGCGCGGCACCACGTTCTCCGTGGAGACCGGTCCGGCAGGCGAGTTGCTCGTCTGGGCCGACGAAGGTCTCGTGGAAGTGACGAACGTCGCCGGGAGGACGCTCTTCGCATCGCCGGGAGAGGCGGTGGAGATCGACGAGTCGCAGCACGTCTTTCGTACGCTCCGCTACCATCGCAGTCGCCTTGCCGAGTTCCGACGGGAGTGGCGGACGCAGCGAACCGAGCGCATGCTCGAGCGCATCCCGGACCTCGTCAGGTTCTCCGGCCGTCGCTACCTCGCGGCTCGTGAGCGCTTCGTCGCCGCCTACGGCGAGCTGATTGCCCGCCGGGACGTGATCGACGAGTGGATCGACGAGCAACGTCGTGGCGTCCGGCCCGAGCCCGATTCGCTCCCGGATGCAGCCGATCTGGCTCGCGTGGTCGCGCGCGCGCGCGCGACGATGGCGGCGTTCGAGCCGCTCCTCCACCGGATCGGCCGGCTCGAGCCGCTCCTCGGCGAGCGTGTGGTCGGCGTTGAGGTACGGCCGGGCACGACGGCCGCAGATCTCATCCGGTCCGTGAACAACGATCGCCGGGTGATGACCGAGCGAGTCCGGACGGTACGCCACGTTCTCAAGCTCTACGCACAGCGCAATGACGGTCGCGCGCCGTTCGAGTCTCCGGATCGGCTGCGCGACGGCGACGCCGAATCCTGATGTCCGACTTCTACTCGGTTCTTGCGGACCACTACGACGAGCTTTTCGGTTGCAGCGAGCGCGTCGTCGAGTTCCTCCGGTCGCAGGTTCCGAGCCTGACCGGTGCGAGCGCGGACGTCGGCGAGTCGGGCGCCGCGGAACGGGCGCTGGACGTCGGCTGCGGAACCGGCGCCTGCACGCGGAAGCTCCTCGAGCACGGAGCGGATGCGTACGGAGTGGATCTCTGCGAACCGATGATCGAACGCGGGCGCGAGCTCATGCTCACGCACGGGTTCGATCAGAGCCGACTTGCGGTGGGAGACATGCTGAAGATCCACGGTCATCCGGCCGCGCCCTTCGATCTCGTCTTCTGCATTGGGAACACGATCGCGCATCTTCCGGAACGGGGAGAGGTACACCAGTTTGTTCGTGCAGCTCGGTCCGCGATTCGCGGCGACGGCGTGCTCGTCGTGCAGTTCGTATCGGTCGGCGACCTCGAGCCGGGAGAGAGACTGGAGTTGCCCGACCTTTCGTCCGGGCCGCTCGTGATGCGCCGCGTCTACGAGCGTACCTCGCGCGACGAGATCACGTTTCACGCCCGGCTCGGCGAGCACGAGGTCTCCCAGCGCCTGCTCGTCCTGACCGCCTCCGAGGTGACCGACGCCATGCGCGCCGAGGGCCTGCGTGAGATCCGTGTGTACGGCGGATTCGACCGTTCGGATCCGAAACCGGAGGCGTGGGTTCGTGTGATCGTTGGGCGCCCGGGCGTCCGCAGCTGACATCCGGCGAGCCGATTCCCTATATTGATAGTGGGAGCGGGCGCGAGTCGCGCGCCGCTGCTTCCGTGAGGAGGCCCTATGGCTCAATTCTACCTCTTAAGCGTTGCGACCCTGCTCTTCGGTGGTCTGCTCGCTGCGTCCGATTTCCTCGGCGAACGCTTCAGCGCTTTCGCTCCGCTCGCCGAGCTCGCTGAACGACGGAAGTTCGCCCTTACGGTGGGAGCCATCACCGCGATTGTGGGCATACTCAAGCTCTTCGTGCGCGCGCCGTTCGATACGGTTCCGGTTGCGGGCGACCTTCTTCCCGCGATCGCCGGGATCGCTACCGGGAGCGTTCTTCTGCTCGCGAATACACGACGACGCGAGAGCGTCGGCGAGGAGCTGCCGCCGTCCCAGGCGAGTGCAATCGTGGAGTACCGGAGTCCGATCGGGCTTGCGGGGGCGATCGTCGGCCTGCTCCACTTCATCTTCCCCGGCACCGTCATTTTCTAATGGGCAGGATCGTCTTCAGCATCGTGAGCCTCGTCGTGCTCACGATCATCATCGTCATGAACGTGGGTACGATCTCCTCGTTCAACCTGCTCGGCCGGCGGTTCGAGGAAGTCCCGATCGTCGTGATCGCGATCGTGAGCTTCGTCGCGGGTGCTGTCTACTCATTCATCTACTACATTTCGAGCTACTTCGCGCGAAGTCGGAAGGAGAAGCTCGCCATGCAGAAGCAGCGCCTCAAGAGCCAGGAAAAGCAGATGAAAGACAAGGACGCGACGCTCAAGGCTCGTGAGAAGCAGGTCGAGCAGATCACCTCCGGCGTCCCGTCGCAGCGCGCGCTGCCGCCGGGGACGGGCCGCGCAGGCAACGCGGGGGCCGAGCCCTTCGCCGGCGAACGGCACGTGGGCGGCGGATCGTCGGTCGGTGGCGCACGACGGTCGGGATCAACCGCCGGACGGAAGAAGCGCGGATGGCTCGGAAGCCTCTTCGGAAGGAACTCGGCCTCCGGCAGGTAGCGCCGCGCGGCGCGTCGTACTCCTTCCAAACTGGTGCCGAAATTGTTGACGAGCACGCCGGCAGTCGCTATCCGGCTTCTGCGGGGGATGTGAGTCACGCGAGCAGGTATCTCGGTACCGCTGCCTGACCCAGGCACA
>JBKHII010000011.1:0-71076 GCA_046538735.1 Spirochaetales bacterium | reverse complement strand
CCGCGCCGGAGCAACCGCTCTCGGTCGTGTACCACGACGGTCGCTTCCGCGAGGCGCCGGACGACTTCGACCCGCGGCGCTGGGACGACGAGTGGACCGAGGAAGGAGTCGAGCCGAGCGTGTACGACGAAGAGGACGAGTACGAAGACGACGACGAGCCGGACGGCGACCTCGACCTCTCGGAGGAGCCGGACGACGCGCTCGGCCTCGAGCCGGACCGCGAGGCTC
Source organism: Spirochaetales bacterium (assembly GCA_046538735.1). GTDB lineage: Bacteria > Spirochaetota > Spirochaetia > DSM-27196 > SLST01 > SLST01. The sequence continues at coordinate 70,848 of JBKHII010000011.1, read as the reverse complement.
CGGTGGTCCCAATGCCGCGGAGCAAGCGCTACGACGTCCCGATCGACGGACTCCTCCAGGAGTACAAGGACGGCCAGTACTGGCAGATCGACGAGAAGACGCGCGAGGCAGCCGAGACGCTCCGCGTCACGCTCGACGAGTTCGGCATCCAGGCGGAGGTCACCGGCATCCGGAAGGGACCGGTCATTACGATGTTCGAGATCCTGCCCGCGCCCGGTGTGAAGCTGAGCAAGATCGTGAACCTTTCGGACAACATCGCGCTGCGGCTCGCGGCGTCGAGCGTGCGGATCGTCGCGCCGATTCCCGGCAAGCACGCGGTGGGGATCGAGATCCCGAACAAGGAGCGGGCGATCGTGGGCTTCGCGGAGCTGCTCCAGGAAGCAGAGTTCCGGGCCCAGCGGATGCAGGTGCCGATCGCCCTGGGGAAGGACATCCCGGGCGACGCACAAATCGTCGACCTGACCCGCATGCCCCACGTCCTCATCGCCGGGGCGACCGGCAGCGGCAAGTCGGTTTGCGTGAATTCGATCATCTGCTCGATCCTCTACCGGCGCGCGCCGCACGAGGTGAAGCTCATCCTGATCGACCCGAAGATCGTGGAGCTCAAGTTCTACAACGACATCCCGCACCTGCTCACGCCGGTGATCACCGATCCGAAGCGCGCGTTCCAGGCGCTCCAGTACTGCATCTACGAGATGGAGCGGCGCTACAGCCTGCTTGACACGCTCCAGGTGCGCGACATCCAGAGCTACAACAAGAAGATCAAGGCGAAGAAGCTCGCGACCGAGCCGCTCCCGTACATCGTGGTCGTGGTCGACGAGTTTGCCGATCTCATGGCGACGAGCGGCAAGGAGCTCGAGAGTACGCTCGCGCGCCTCGCGGCGATGAGCCGGGCGGTCGGCATCCACCTCGTCCTCGCGACGCAGCGACCGAGCACGGATGTGATCACCGGTCTGATCAAGGCGAACATTCCGAGTCGGATCGCCTTCATGGTCGCGAGCAAGGTCGACTCGCGTATCATCCTGGACGCGATGGGCGCGGACAAGCTTCTCGGCGCCGGCGACATGCTCTTCACGAGCGCCTGGGATCCGTTCCCGGTTCGCATGCAGGGCGCCTTCCTCTCGGAGGACGAGGTCGAGCGCGTCGTCACCTACGTGAAGCAGCTCGGCGAGCCCGACTACATAGACGACGAGATCTTCGTGGACGAGGACGACGAGGACTACGTTCAGGGCGAGCTCGAAGACCCGCTCATGGAGAAGGCGATCGAGATCGTCACCACCGCCGGGAAGGCCTCCGCGAGCTACCTCCAGCGCCGGCTCAAGGTCGGCTACAACCGCGCCGCCCGCATGGTCGAGGAGATGGAACGCCTCGGCATCGTGGGCCCGCAGCAGGGTTCGAAGCCGCGGGATGTCATCGGGAGCGGGGAGAGGTATTAGCGGGTTGGGCCGCTCCCAGGAAGCCGCGGGGCGGCTTCACGGAGCGGGGAGAGGTATTAGCGGGGAACCTACTCCCCCACCTCAACCCCCAGCTCGCCGGCGATCTCCATCAGCCACCAGTTTCCGGGGTAGATCGCGTACGCCTGCGCGAGCGCGAGTTCGGCGTCGCGCACTCTCCCGAGCTTCGCGGCGAGCCGGCCTTCCCACACGGCAATGAGGAACCGCACGTACTCCGAGTCCGCGCCGAGGCGCTTCGCGTGCTCGAGGTGCTCGGCGCCTCGCTGGATGTCCCCGCCCGCGATCGGCGGGGCGCTCACGAAGAAGGCGGCGGCGGAGAGGTGGGCGAGCGGGTTCGACTGGTCGAGCTCGTAGGCCCGCACGGCGTTGTCGCGGGCCTGCCACGCGTTGAACATCTTGTAGCCGGTGTTCCGGATGTCCAGGAGCTGGTTGTGCGCGTCCGCGAGCACGCGGAAGCCCTCGCTGCTCGGTTCGAGTGCGTTCGCGCGCTCGGCGCTCTCCACGGCTTGCACGAACCACACGTCCGCCGCCGCGGTGCGGCCGTTGCCTCGTTCGGCGAAGCCCGCGAGGTGGGCGCGGGTCGCGACGAAGACTTCGCGTGCCGCCGGATCTGCGTAGGCGGAGATGACCGAATCGAGGTCGGCGACGCGTCGGGCGATCTCGGCGGACGGCGGGCTCTCGGCCATGACGAAGCGAGCGAATGCCTCGAGCTCGGGCGGGGCGGGGGGAATCTCCGCGGCGGCCGTCGTGCAACTCCAGAGCAGGAGTGCTCCGGGGAGGAGCCGTCTCATGGTAGGAAATGTACCTACGCTCGGATCGAGCGTGGGACGGAATCGTTCGTCGACCTACCGGCCAACGTGCGGCCGGACCCGACATTCCCCGAGCGCAGTTCGGAACGCGGCGAGGCTCGGTTCGTCCGCTTCGAACTCCGTGTAGCTCGAACCGATGAGGTCGGGTTGATGCGCGTCCGAGAAGGCGACGACGGGGTAGCGGCCGGGGTCGATCGGCGGCGTCCGGGCGGCCGCGGCCGATGTCCCGGGTTGCGTGGGTGAACCGCGGTGGACCGCGCGAGAGATCCCCGGCGGGCCGACCATCTCCACGGCGTCGTAGTCGTCAGTCGGCAGGAACCCGAGCTGCGACCAGATGCTGAAGGCGGTGCGGTCGATGTGCGCGGGGATGAAGAGACCGCCACGATCGTGGATCATCCGCCCGACCTCTGAGAGCGAGAACGATGTCGCGCCGATGAGGTACGAGGTGAGCGTCTCCACGATCGTCTCTTCGGTGTCCACGACGACCTGGTCGCCGTAGCGTTCCGGGTCCATCTCCAGCGGCGGGAGCGAAGCGTAGATCTCGTCGCCGAAGGCGACGGCGGTCTGCACGTCGGCATAGAGCGCGAGGACGTGGACCTCCTCGCTCGTGGTGACCTCGCAGCCGTAGAGCGCGCGGAGGTTGCGTTCGCGGCACGCCTCGGCGAAGGCGGGTACGTTGCGTGCGGCGTTGTGGTCGGTGAGCGCGACGAGGTTGAGGCCGGCCTCAAGGGCGCGGTCGGCGATCGTCCGGGGCGACATCGCAAGATCGCCGCAGGGGCTCAGGCACGAATGAATGTGGAGGTCGGCGCGGATCGTCATGAGCGCTCGCGCGGTCCCGGCAGGACCGTCTACCGGAGACGGGCGTAAAGGCGGCCCGAGACCTCGAACTGGTTGAGCGGGGTCCTGCAGAGCGTGATTTCGTGCTCCTGTGCCGCCGCGATCATCTCGTCCGGAATCGGACGTGAGTTGCAGATGATGACTACGGGGGCATCCACGTGGCTCGCGACCGCGACCGTGTTGTTGTGCGACTGGATCGTGATGAGCGCGTCGCCCTCTTCGGCGTGCGCCATCACGTCGCTCAGGAGATCGGACGTGTAGCCTCCCGTGAACTCTCGCTCGAGCGAGCCCGTGATGAGCTCGAGCTCGAGGTCGCCGTGTACGTCATTGAGTCGCATCGTTCGTCTCCTCCTTCGGGAGCTTGAATCTGCACCGCACGGAGGTTCCGTGCGAGCCGGTAGAAATCTCGAAATCGTCCGCCGCGCGGCGTGCGTTCGGCAATCCCATTCCGGCGCCGAACCCGAGCGAGCGGATCCATTCTGTCGCGGTCGAGTAGCCCTCCTCCAGGGCCATATCGACGTTTGGGATCCCGGGGCCGTTGTCGATCGCGATGATCTCCACCTGATCGGGTGATACCCGTGCCGCGATCGTCCCGCCTTCCGAATGGACGACCTGGTTCATCTCGAGCTCGTAGCACGCGACGGCGATGCGCCGGATGAGTTTCGAGTTGAGACCGATGCCCTTCAGCTTCTTCTTGATGTCGCTCGTGGGCTTCCCGGCGTGCTCGAAGTCGAACTTGCGCACGCTGTACTCGCGCCGAAAGGTCCCTTCCGCGGCGCGGTCGGGCTCCTCTTCCTCGCGGCGCTCGGCTTCTTTGTTAAACTCCACGAGCAGCGCGATCAGGATGTCGCGACTCGTGATGATCCCCACGAGCTCCTTGTCCTTGCTGAGCACCGGAAAGCGTCCGAACCGGTACTTGTCCATGTACGAGATGCCGAAGGAGAGCGGCATGTCGTCCTCGAGCACGATGAGTTGGCGCGACATGTGGTCGCCGGCCGGTTCCTCGATCGTGCCTTCGTCGAGCGCGCGGATGATGTCGTCCATGCTCACGATCCCCAGGAGCCGTGCGCCGTCCGCGATCGGGATGCCGGTGATCTTGTGCTCCTTCATGAGATGCTGAATCGAACGAAGCGGATCGTCGCGGCGGGCCGTGATCAGCTCGCGTGTCATCGCGTCTTTGATTTTGAGACGAAAGACGAGCTCGGTGAGAAACGCCGGCGCATCGTCCGGACTGATGGGGAGCGTGTTCAACTACTCGACCGTCTCCGGGACCGCGGCCTCGCGCTTGAGGCGAATCAGGTAGAAGAGATTCTCGATCTCGAGGCCGATGTTCACGTTGTGTACCGTGCACTCCTGCACGCACCCGTTCTCTTCGCACGCGGCGCCGCACTTGAGCTCGACCGACGTAAAGTTGAGGACACCGCGGATGCCGGCGTCCACCATGAGCTCGAAGACGCTCGTTGCGACCTGGTCGGGGACCGCGAGCACGGCGACCTCGACCTTATGGTCGGCGACGAAGCCGGGGAACTCGTCCATCGGAAGCACGGGGATCGATCCCTCTCGGTCGATGCTGTCGGGCCGGATGTCGAACCCTGCGACGACGCGGATCCCTTCGCGGGAGAACTCGCGGAAGTTGAGCAGCGCCGAACCGATTCGTCCGCACCCCACGACGACGACTCGCTCCACCTCGTTCTTGCCGAGGACCTCAACGAGGCGCTCGATCAGCGAGTCGATGACGTAGCCGCCCCGCTTGTTGCCCGTGATGCCGATGACCGAGAAGTCCTTTCGGACGACCGCGGGCGTGGCTCCGATCGCATCTCCGAGGTTGTTCGAGAAGACCTTCACGAAGCCGAGCCCCTTCAGTTTCTGGAGTACTCGGAGGTAGCGCGCGAGCCGCAGAACCATTGGGCGGTGTATTCTTTCGTCCATTTATGTACCCCTTGTCACAATAAACCATCTTAATGTACTATAGACACGATGGTTTCGCAACTATCACAGGATACCATGAGTTTAGCAAGAGTCGATAACTTATTATCGGTATCACTTGTCTTTTTTGGGCGCTTCTTCTACACTCTGGAACATCACCTACAGCCCACTTAGGAGGCCTCATGCCTGCAACAGCTGAACGCACACTGTCCGAGGGAATCCTCGATTTCATAAAGAAATGGCGTGACAAGCCCGGCAACCTCATCATGATTCTCCATCGGGTCCAGGAAGAATACGGCTTCATCCCGCGTGACGTGGCGCTGGCGCTCGCGCAGGAGCTCGACGTGCCTCTGGCGAAGATCTACGGGGTCGTCACGTTCTACCATTTCTTCAAGCTGCAGAAGCCCGGTCGGAACAAGATCTCGGTCTGTATGGGGACTGCCTGTTATCTCAAGGGCGGCGAGGACCTGATCCAGGAGCTCGAGAATTTGCTCGGGATCGGCGTGAACGCCGTGACCGAGGATGGGGAGTTCAGCGTGGAGGCGGTCAGGTGTGTGGGCTGTTGTGGTCTCGCCCCGGTGCTGACCGTCAACGGCGAAGTCTACGGCAAGGTGACGAAGGCGAGGCTGCCGGAGATCATCGCGCAGCATCGAGGCGAATAGCGGTTGCACTTCACGATAGGGGAGCTTCTTCTGGATCTCGTCCAGAACGCGGCGAACGCCCGGTCGAGCCGGATTCGCGTGGTCTGGAGCGAGCGAAATCGGAGGCTCGAGCTGTCCGTGGAGGACGACGGTGCCGGCATGGCGCCGGAGATCGTGGCGCGAGCGACCGATCCGTTCTACACGGACGGAGTCGCGCACCCGGATCGTGTGGTAGGTCTCGGTCTCGCCTTCTTGAGGCAGACCGCTGAGACGACGGGAGGCGAGTTCCGGCTCTCCTCGGAGCCGGGCCGCGGAACAAGCGTCGGCCTGGACGTTCCGTCCGATCACGTGGACTTGCCGCCGCGCGGCGACGTGGTGGACACCTTGGTCATGGTGCTCTGCACCGGTGGTCCGCGTGAGATCGAGATCGTTCGAGAAACCGACGTGGGATCCTACACGTTGAGGAAGAGTGAGCTGGAAGAGGTGCTCGAGGAGCTCTCCAGTGTGGAAGGAAGAGGACTCCTTCGCGAGTACGTACGAAGTCAGGAGGACGAGATATGGCAAAGATGAGCCTTGAAGACCTGCGCAAGCTCCGTGACAGCAAGCGCCGAGAGCTCGACATGCGCGATACGGGCAACAAGAACATCCAGGTCATCGTGGGTATGGGCACGAGCGGTATCGCCGCCGGCGCGAAGGAGACGCTCGCCGCGTTCCAGAAGGAGCTCGAAGAGCAGGAGCTCACGAACGTGAGTCTCCGTCAGACCGGCAGCCTCGGGCTCGACCATGCTGAACCCACGGTTGAGATCCGGATGCCGGAGATGCCTCGGGTGATCTACGGCAAGGTGACGCCGGAGATCGCCGCGAAGATCGTCCGCAAGCACATCTTGGGCAAGTCGCTCATCAATGACCACATCTTTGACCGTCCCGCCGCAGACATCGTTGAAGGCGGCGACGAAGAGACGAAGGAGTAAGCATGGCGTTTCAGCACTACATCCTGGTCTGCGGCGGCACGGGCTGCGAGAGCAACAAGGCAGACGACATCTACAAGCAGCTGATGCACCAGGTCGAGCATCAGGGTGTGAAGGAGACGGTCCAGGTCGTGAAGACCGGCTGCTTCGGGTTCTGCGCGCAGGGCCCGATCGTGAAGATCCTGCCGGAAGAGAGCTTCTACGTTGGAGTCTCGCCGGACGATGCCAAGGAGCTCATCGCCGAGCACATCGTGAAGGGGCGCCCGGTCGAGCGTCTGCTCTACAAGGAAGAGCAGAGCAAGGAGCACGCGCGGGTCGACGATATCAGCTTCTACCAGAAGCAGTTCCGCATCGTCCTTCGTAACTGCGGCTTCATCAACCCGGAGGAGATCTCCGAGTACATCGCTCGCGACGGCTACGCGGCGCTCGAGAAGGTCATCTTCGAGATGAAGCCCGAAGACGTGGTCGAACAGCTGAAGATCTCGGGGCTCCGCGGCCGCGGTGGCGCAGGCTTCCCCACGTGGATGAAGTGGAACTTCACCCGCGAGCAGGAGAACGACCAGAAGTACGTCGTCTGTAACGCGGACGAGGGCGACCCGGGCGCGTATATGGACCGGAGCGTCCTGGAAGGCGATCCGCACAGCATCCTTGAGGCCATGGCGATCTGCGGCCGCACGATCGGCGCGAACAAGGGCTACATCTATATCCGTGCCGAGTATCCGCTCGCGATCCAGCGCCTGGAGACGGCGATCGGTCAGGCGACCGAGATGGGTCTTCTCGGCGAGAACATCCTCGGGAGCGACTTCAGCTTTGACGTTGAGCTCCGCCTGGGCGCCGGCGCGTTCGTCTGCGGTGAGGAGACCGCACTGCTCGCGAGCATCGAGGGCGAGCGCGGCATGCCGCGACCTCGGCCGCCGTTCCCGAGCGTGAAGGGTCTCTGGGGCAAGCCGACGGTCATCAACAATGTGGAAACCTACGCGAACATCCCCGTGATCATCCATCGCGGCGCGGACTGGTTCGCCAAGGTCGGAACGGACAAGAGCAAGGGCACGAAGGTGTTTGCGCTCACCGGAAAGATCAACAACTCGGGGCTCGTTGAGGTCCCGATGGGAACGCCGCTTCGCGACATCATCTACAACATCGGCGGCGGAATTCCGGACGGCAAGGCGTTCAAGGCGGTGCAGACCGGCGGTCCATCCGGCGGCGTCATCACCGCGGAGCACCTGGATACGCCGATCGACTACGAGCACCTCCAGGAGCTCGGATCGATCATGGGGTCGGGCGGCATGATCGTCATGGACGAGACCGACTGTATGGTCGACGTCACGAAGTTCTACCTCGAGTTCACCGTTGAGGAGAGCTGCGGGAAGTGCGCGCCGTGCCGAGTGGGCGGACGCAAGCTGCACAACATTCTTACGCGTATCAGCAAGGGGCAGGGGCAACCGGACGACATCGACAAGATGCTCCAGATCGGCAAGGCGATGCAGAAGGCAAGCCTCTGCGGTCTCGGTCAGACGGCGCCGAACCCGATCCTGAGCACGCTCCGATACTTCCGCGCGGAATACGACGCGCATATCAATGAGGGAATCTGTCCGGCCGGCAAGTGTAAGGATCTCGTTCACTTCGAGATCATCACGGAGAACTGCATCGGGTGCGGGCTCTGCGCGAGGCGCTGCCCGGTCAGCTGCATTTCCGGCGAGCGGCGACAACCGCACGAGATCGATCAATCCCGCTGCATCAAGTGCGGCGAGTGCTTCGCGGCGTGTAAGTTCGACGCGGTGCTTCGCGCGTAAGCGCTGCAGGAAGGAGTCACAAGATGGCAAAGATGGTCAACCTACAGATAAACGGCATCCCGGTCTCGGTTCCCGAAGGCACGAACGTCCTGGACGCCGCCGCGACCGCCAACGTGAAGATTCCCAAGCTCTGTTACCACCCGGACCTCCCGGCGTGGGCGGCGTGCGGCATCTGCGTGGTGAAGCTCGAAGGCTCGCAGAAACTCGTGCGCTCGTGCGCGCTCGAGGCGCAGGAAGGAATGAAGGTCGTCACGCACGATCCGGAGCTCCACGACGTGCGACGCACCGTGATCGAGCTCATCCTCTCCACGCACCCGAACTCCTGTCTCACCTGCCCGCGAAACGGAAGCTGTGAGCTCCAGGATCTGGCGGCGGACTTCGGTATCCGCGAACAGCCGTACGAGCAGATCGTGCGCGATATCCCCGAGGACACGTCGACCCCCTCGATCGTGCTCAATCCCGAGAAGTGCGTCGCGTGCGGCCGCTGCGTGAAGGTCTGTCAGGGCCTGCAGGACGTCTGGGCGCTCGAGTTCATCGGACGCGGCGACGGAACGCGGATGGCACCGGCCGGCGACATCGCGCTCGGCGAGAGTCCGTGCATCAAGTGCGGACAATGCTCGGCGCACTGTCCCGTGGGCGCGATCTTCGAGAAAGACGATACGAAGAAGGTCTACGACGCGGTGCTCGACGAGACAAAGCACACGGTCGTGCAGATCGCTCCGGCGGTCCGCGTCGCGCTCGGCGAAGCGTTCGGCATGGAGCCGGGCAGCATCGTCACCGGCAAGATCTACGCCGCGCTTCGTCGCCTCGGCTTCGATACCGTCTTTGATACGAACTTCGCCGCCGACCTCACGATCATGGAGGAGGGCAGCGAGCTCGTGCAGCGGATCACGAAGGGGACCGGCCCGCTCCCGCTCATCACCACGTGCTGTCCGAGCTGGGTCGACTACATGGAGAAGTACTATCCGGATATGATCCCGCACTTCTCCACCGCGAAGAGTCCGCAGATGATGCTGGCCGCGATGGTGAAGACCTACTACGCGCAGCAGATCAAGAAGGACGCGTGCGACGTCTTCATGGCCTCGGTCATGCCGTGCACCTCCAAGAAGTACGAGATCGTCCGCGACGAGAATATGTACTCGTCCGGGTGTCAGGATATCGACGCGTCCATCACCACGCGCGAGCTCGCGCGCATGATCAAACAGGCGGGCATCACCTTCGAGAGTCTCCCCGATGAGAAGGCCGACGAGGCACTCGGTATCTACACCGGCGCAGGCACGATCTTCGGCGCGACCGGCGGCGTCATGGAAGCAGCGCTTCGGACCGCCTACTACCTCGTCGCGGGCACCGACCTTCCGTCGGTCGAGTTCGAGGCGATTCGCGGCCTCGAGGGCATCAAGCGAGCCTCGGTGGAGATCGCCGGAAAGACGCTCAACGTCGCCGTTGCGCACAGCATCAGGAACGTGAAGTACATCCTGGACGAGGTCCAGGAGGCGCTTGCCGCCGGCAAGGAGCCGCCGTATCACTTCATCGAAGTCATGGCGTGCCGTGGCGGATGTATCGCCGGCGGTGGTCAGCCGTACGGCGCCACGGACGAGATTCGGCGGAAGCGCATCGAAGCGCTGTACGCCGACGACAAGGCGCAGACCTACCGCTGCAGTCACCACAACCCGTCGATCCAGAAGCTCTACAAGGAGTTCCTGGGCGAGCCGCTCTCCGAAACGAGCCACAAGTACCTGCACACGCACTACACCGCGCGGCCGGTGTACGTGAAGTAGCCGGGGCGCCGGTCGGTACCCTCCTCCTGATCGCGGCCCGCTCGTGCGGGCCGCCTCTCGTTTGTCGCCTCGTCAAGCCGCTCGAGCATCAGGTTTCCGTTGCGTCCTCGGGGGAATTCATTTACATTTGCATCACATGCTCAAATCCAAGGAGGATCAATCATGAAAAAAACTCTCTTCGTGATGCTCGCACTCCTCATGCTCCTGCCCGCGTTGACGTTCGCACGCGGCGCACGAGAGGAGATCGTGGAGGACCCTGAATCCGGAAGCACCGGCGAGACGCTGCCCGGAGTCATAGATATCGATTACTCGGAGTGGGAGCGCGGCCGCTACGGCGGACGAATCGTGCTCTCGTATCTCCAGGAACCGCAGACGTTCAACCCGTGGTTACCGGGTGACGACAACTCCAGAACGGTCTGGACGCAGTTCTACGGTTCGTCGATCAGTCGGAACCAGCTCACGCTCGAGCCGGAAGCCCAGATGGCCGAGAGCTGGACCGTGAGCGACGACGAAACGAGCGTGACCGTGCGCATCAAGCAGGGGCTCGTCTACTCGGACGGTACGCCGATCACGGCGCACGACTTCGTCTTTGGGATGAACCACATCTACCTTCGAGCAGCGACCGGCTCGCAGAACCGCGAGTACTTCTACGTGGCGCCGGCTCCCGACGAACCGCCCGAGCCTCCCGAGGTCGAGCTGATCGACGACTACACCTATCGCTACTCGCTGCCCGCGACGTACGCCAACCTCGTGCTCGAGGCGGGACTCAGTCCCATGCCGCGCCATATCATCGGGCCGGCGATCGGGTGGACCGAGGAGGTCGGCTACGACTACGAGTGGGAGTGGGGCGAAGACGACAACGGGAACCCCATCGTCGTGGACATCGACGACCCGCGCGTGGATTATGCGGCGGCGCAGAATCTTTTCGGCGTGGACATGAATCCCTCCGACTACGTTTCCTCCGGCCCCTTCACCTTCAAGGAGTATCTCCCCGGCGAGCGCATCGTGCTCGAGCGCAACCCGAACTACTGGCGGGAGGACGAGTGGGGACAGCAGCTGCCGTATCTGGACGAGGTCGCCTACGTGATCGTTCCCGACACGGACACCACGCTCCAGCGCTTCCGCGCGGGCGAGATCGACATTTACGCAATGCGCGGTCAGGACTACGCGGAGCTCGTGGAAGAGCGCGACGAAGGCAATTTCGTGATCTACAACCGCGGGCCTTCGTCGTCCACCAACTTCGTCTTCTTCAATCAGAACCCGATTGAGGGCGAAGACGACGGCGGAATCCCCGAGCCGCAGGTAACCTGGTTCAACAATACGACGTTCCGCCAGGCCGTAGCGCAGCTGGTCGATCAGGAAACGATCATCAACAACGTGCACAACGGCATTGCGCTTCCGGGGCGTACCTTCATCTCGCCGGGCCCCTTCTATCCGGAGGACATGGCCGAGCGGGCGTGGAAGTACAATCCGGCCGAGGCCGAGCGACTCCTCGACTCGATCGACTACATCGATCGTGACGACGACGGATGGCGCGAGGACCCCGACGGCAACAAGCTCGAGTGGACGCTCATCACGAACGCCGGAGCCCGTGAGCGCGAGGCGATGTGCGAGATCATCGCGCAGGACCTTCGTGCCGTTGGTCTGGACGTCACGTTCCAGCCGACCGCGTGGGGCGAGATGATCACCTCGCTCACGGAGACGTACGACTTCGAGATGATGATGATCGGCCTGGGCGGCGGCGACGTTGATCCGCTCGCGAGCGGCAGTGTGGTTCCGTCCAACGCGGCGCTCCACATGTGGGAGCCGAACCAGAGCTCGCCCCGCCGCGAGTGGGAGGCGGAGATCGACCGCCTGTGGAACATCGGCGAGACCACGACCGACCTGGAGACTCGTCAGGATGCGTACCGGCAGATCGCGTACATCTGGGTCGAGCAGGCTCCGATGGTCTACACGCACCGACCGCTCTCGCTGAACGCCGTCTCGCAGGAGTTCGGCAACTACAAAGCACAGCAGGGAAGCTACGATACGCGTGCGGTCCTTGATCGCATGTTCGTTCGCTAACCGAGTTGCAAAAAGAGTAGAGACTTGATCCGGCCCAACTCGTTTGGGCCGGACTCTTTCGAGTGTTCCACGCGGACCTCATCATGCTGACTGTTCGCCGTCGTCATGATGACCTTCACGTGGTTGTGGAGATGAGATGAAACTAACTCAACGAATCGACCGGCGGCTGACGTTCGTCGTTGACGTCGCCGTCTTTGTACTGCTCCTTGCTGCGACCGGACTCGGGTGGTTCGCCTCACTCCTGATCGCCGAGGGAGTATCCTGGCTCGTACGCCTCGTATGGCTGAGCCCCGCTCTGCTCCAGTTCATCCTGCGCAGGCTCGTTTCAATCGTGCCGATCCTGCTGATCGTGATCGCGCTCGGCTTCATCCTGGTTGAGCTCGCGCCCGGAGACGCGTTCTCGCAGCTCGACGTAACGCCCGGTATCGATCCGGCGTTCGTGGATCGGATTCGCGACCAGTTCGGTGTTGGCCAGCCGTGGCACGAGCGCTTCTTTCGCTATATCTGGAACGCGGTCCGCGGCGACTTCGGGTACTCCGCGACGTACCGGACGCCGGTGTTCGCGCTGGTGAGCCAACGAGCGACGAACACGCTCTTGCTCGCCGTGACGGCCCTCGTGTTCGCCTGGGGGATCAGTATTCCCCTTGGCGTCATAGCCGCGACGAAGCAGTACAAGTGGCAGGATCAGGCGTTGTCGGTCGTCGCCTTCGTGGGCCTCGCCATACCGAACTTCTTTCTCGCCTTCCTGTTGATATACCTCATAGCCACGACCGGCATACCGCTACCTCTCGGCGGGATGCGAAGCCTCGACTCCAATCTCTTCGGCCCGCTCCGAGCGGCGCTCGATATCGCGCGCCATATGATCGTACCGGTTTTCGTGCTGGGAACGTCTGCCATGGCGTCGCTCACCCGAGTCATGCGAGCGAACATGCTGGACGTGCTCGGACAGCAGTACGTAGTAACGGCACGATCCAAAGGGCAGACCGAGCGCAAGGTGGTCTACCGGCACGCGCTTCGGAACGCGATCAACCCCATGATCACGATTCTCGGCTTTCAGCTCGGTGCCATCATGTCCGGCACGCCGCTCGTGGAAGCCGTTCTTGCGTGGCCGGGGCTCGGGCAGTTGATTCTCCAGGCCCTGCTCAGTCAGGATACGTATCTGGTGGTCGGGAGCCTCATCTACGGCGTCATTCTTCTCATGCTTGGAAACCTCGTCGCGGACATCATGCTCGCGCTCGCGGATCCACGGATCAGGATCAGCTGATGGCAGACAGACACGAACCTACACCAACTGCGTCGCCCGAATCGCAGACCATCATGGAATCTCGTCAGGATGCGCAGGCCGCCGGCGAGTCGATGTTCTCCGTCTACCGCCGACGGTTCCGGAAGCACACGCTCGGCAAGATCGGGCTCGCCCTGCTCGTGTTCTTCTACCTCACCGCCCTGCTCGCGGACTTCCTCTCTCCCTACGACATGACCTTCACGGACAAGCGCAAGTCGTACCACCCGCCCGCCAACGTCTACTTCATGTACGACGGACCGAACGGGCGCGAGTTCAGGCCGTGGGTCTACGAGCAACGGATGGTGAACGCGGCGTTCAAGGAGTACGGTGTCATTCCCACGCGGAGCATGCGCCTTGTGTCGGTCGAGCCAACGCCTGGAGCTCGGCCGCTCATGTCGCTGTCCACTGCGCAGACGGCACCCGAGCGCCGGGACCAGCTGCTCGCTGCCGCAGCCCAGCACTATGACTTCGGTCCCGACAGTCAAACGGCGCGGCTCATCGGGGACACGATGAGACGCGTGGAACAGGATCCCGATCCTGACGCGCGCGAGCTCATCACGGTCGCCACGCGCGAAGTGGGCGGTCGGGAGCTGACGCGCTCACTCTGGGTCGTAAAGGGGAATCGCAACTTCCTGGGGTTCTTCGCGCGCGGAGTCCCGTATCGGTTCCTCGGTCTGTTCACCGCTCATAGGCATTTTGTCACGTCGCCCACCGGCGGCTTCTACTGGCTTGGGACCGATCTGCTTGGACGGGATATGGCCTCGAGGCTGCTGCACGGCGGGCGCGTCTCGCTGACGGTAGGTCTTATGGGGGTGGCGATCTCCTTCGTGCTCGGGCTCCTCATCGGAGGCATCTCCGGCTATTTCGGCGGACGCGTGGACAACATACTGCAGCGGTTCTCCGAGATCATCATCGCGATCCCCGGGCTCTACCTCATCCTTGCGATTCGCGCCGCGTTCCCTCCGAACCTCACGAGCGTGCAGGTCTACTTCCTGATCGTTGCGATTTTCGCAATGATCGGCTGGACGAGTCTCGCGCGCACCGTCCGAGGGCTCATCCTCTCGCTCAAGAACGAAGACTACGTGATGAGCGCGCGCACGATGGGCCTGTCCCGCATGAAGGTCATCATTCGACACATCCTCCCGAACACGATGTCGTACGTCATCGTCTCACTCACGCTCTCGATTCCGGGATACATCCTCGGCGAGAGCGCGCTGAGCCTGTTGGGGCTCGGCATCACCGAGCCGCAAAGCAGTTGGGGGCTCATGCTCTCCGCCGCTCGCAACACCCAGGTGCTCACCCGGGCACCGTGGATTCTCATACCCGGCCTGCTCATCTTCCTCGCGATTCTCGCCTGGAATTTCTTCGGCGACGGCATTCGCGATGCCGTGGATCCGAGGAGCAGGCACTGAGGCTGCACATGGATCATCTCCTGGAAGTCAAAGGACTCAAGACACACTTTCATATGGACGGATACACCGTTCGAGCCGTAGACGGTGTGGACTTCACACTGGACGAGGGCGAGACACTCGGCATCGTTGGGGAATCCGGATGCGGGAAATCGCAGACCTCGATGTCGATCATGCGACTCGTTCCCGACCCGCCCGGCAGAATCGAGGCTGGACGGGTGCTCTTCCGCGGGCGGGATCTCCTCACGATCTCCGAGCGGGAGATGCGGAAGGTCAGGGGAAACAACATCTCGATGATCTTTCAGGAGCCGATGACGAGCCTGAACCCCGTCTTCACCCTCGGCTACCAGATCTCCGAGGCTCTGATGCTCCACCGGGACATGACGAAGGAGGAGGCGCTCAAGGAGAGCGCACGCCTGCTCGCTCTCGTGGGCATGTCCGATCCGGACGAGCGTGTGAACGAGTACCCGTTCCAGCTCTCGGGGGGCCTCCGGCAGCGCGGGATGATCGCGATGGCGATGGCGTGCGAGCCGGACATCATGATCGCGGATGAGCCGACGACCGCATTGGACGTCACCATTCAGGCTCAGATTCTTCGCCTGATGCGCGATCTCAAAGAGCGGACCGGAACGTCCATCATGTTCATCACGCACGACCTTGCCGTCATCGCGAGTTTCTCCGATCGTGTCATGGTGATGTACGCCGGCGTCGCCGTTGAGCAAACCGATGTCCGGCGGATCTTCAAGAAGCCGCTGCACCCATACGCGCAGGGGCTTCTCGGCTCGATCCCCGTCCTCGGAGAGGTCAAGAAGAACCCGGACGGCAGCCGTCGGCTTCTGAATGCTATCCGCGGGACACTTCCCGACCATCGCAACTTCCCGTCCGGATGCCGATTCGCTCCGCGTTGTCCGAGAGTCATGCCGCGCTGCTGGGAGGCGGAGCCGGCACTCGTGGAGGTCGAGGTAGGACATCAGGTCCGATGCTATCTCTACAGCGACGAGGTCGCGGAGGACATCCGGTGAGCGATACACTACTGAAGGTGACCGGGCTCAAGAAGGTATTTCCGGTGAAGGCGAGCGCATTCTCCAGCAAGACGCTGGCGCTCAAGGCCGTTGACGGGGTCGATCTCGAGCTGAAGAAGGGCGAAACCCTCGGGCTCGTGGGCGAGTCCGGTTGCGGCAAGACGACCGTCGGCAGGTGTCTGCTCAGACTCTACGAGCCGGACGCCGGGCGGGTCTACCTTGATCCGGACGACGACGTCGTTCGCCGAGTCGGCGAGCTCGACCAGGAGGTCGCGGAGCTGTCGCAGGAGCTGAACGATCTCGATTCCCAGCCGAGCAAGACGAAGGCGGACAGACAGCGAGTCCGCTCGCTGAAGCAGGCGATCTCCCTGAAGTCCAAGCGCGCGAACGAGATCGCGAAGGACACCGACCTGCTCTCGATGGACTGGAAGACGCTCAAGCAAAGCCGACGCCGGATCCAGATGGTCTTCCAGGACCCGTGGGCGTCGTTGAATCCTCACATGGTCGTGAAGGAGATCGTGGGAGAAGGCCCGCGCGAGTACGGAACCCACGCCGGTCGCGCCCTTGACCGCTGGGTGATGGAGCTGCTGGAGAAAGTCGGTCTCCCGCCGCAGGCAGCGAACCGCTACCCGCACGAATTCTCCGGCGGGCAGCGGCAGCGCATCGGCATCGCCCGGGCGCTCGCGCTCACGCCGTCGCTCATCGTCTGCGACGAACCCGTGAGCGCGCTGGACGTCTCGATTCAGGCGCAGATTCTGAACCTGCTGATCTCGCTGCAGGACGACTTCGATCTGACCTTCGTCTTCGTGGCGCACGATCTGAGCATTGTGCAGTACATATCGGATCGCGTCGCGGTCATGTATCTCGGGAAGATCGTGGAGACCGCGGAGGCGGGTATGCTCTACGCGAACCCGCGGCATCCGTACACCATATCGCTCCTTTCTGCGGTCCCGGTCGCCGATCCGGATCGTCCAAACGAGCTCCGCCCGCCGGAGGGCGACGTACCGAGTCCGGTGAACCCGCCCCTCGGCTGCTCGTTCCACCCACGCTGCCCGCAGAAGATCGACGTGTGCGAGCGGGTGGTCCCCGTGCTCGGCAAGAGCCAAGACGGGCACGTCATCGCCTGTCACAATCCACCAAACGGCTGATGTTCAGGACGAGATCGCGCATTTCCTACAACCGTCCCTCCGAGGAGCTGTTCGTAATCGAGTCGAACGTAGTGCGACGGCTTCTCTTTGGAGGGATCGGGCTGCTCCTTGCCGTGTCCTTTCTCGTGAGCGTGGACTGGCGGGAAGACTTCGCGGGAGAGATGATCGCCGGTACCGTCTTCTACTTCGTCGTGACCGCGATCTGTCTCGCCGTCGCAGGCTGGAACTCACGCGTGGAGCTCGACCGCCACGCCGGCGAAGTGCGGTTCGTGAAGCGGTTCGCGGGCGTCGCGCTCTCGACCTCCGTCGTGCCGGCCGCCGAGGTCACCGCCGTTGTGGTCCAGGGCATCCGCTTTCTGCGCGATGACGAGAAGGCCGGCGCGACGCTCCTCGGAAGCCGGTTCCGCCGGTACGTGGAACGGCGCAACGTCTACTATAAGCTGCAGCTCGAGACCGAGGAGAAGCTCCGGTTCGTGGAGGACTCGACCGATTTCGCCGAGCTCGAACCCGCCGCCAAGGCGATGGCGGAGTTCCTCGAGGTGACGTATCGCCACGAGGAGCTGTGAGCGGCGGGAGAATCCGCACAGAATCGCCAGATTCCGGGAACGGGATTGGGTCTCAATATCGTGAAACAGATCGTGACGATGAGGGGTGGAAATCTCGATATTGAGAGTAGCGAGGGGGAGGGCACGACCGTTACGGTGCGGTTGACCTTCGAAGTAGACGATGAGTAGTGTTGCACGAATTCTCGTTGTAGAGGACGAAACCGCCATCGCAATGACGATTCGGGATCGTTTGGAGAGCCGCGGCTACGAGGTGGAGTTGGCCGGCGACGGTCCGGAAGGGCTGCAGCTCGCCACGGGGGTACCGTTCGACCTCATCGTGCTGGACGTGATGCTTCCCGGCATGGATGGGCTTACCGTCTGTCGTGACATGCGTGCGAAGGGCGTGACCACCCCGGTGCTGATGCTCACTGCCCGCGACGAACCCGTGGACAAGGTGCTCGGACTCAAGATCGGCGCGGATGACTACCTCACGAAGCCGTTTGAAATGATTGAGTTGCAGGCCCGCATGGAAGCGTTGCTGCGCAGAAGCATGAGTCCGCGGTCGACCGAAATGAGTTGCCCGATCGGCGACTTCGTCCTCGACCTCCGCACGCAGGAACTGAGTCGCGACGGCATCGCGACCCCCTTGTCCACGCAGGAGTTCAAGCTGCTCAAGTACCTCTACGAGCACCGTGGTGAGATCGTGGACCGCGACAGACTCCTCACGGCAGTGTGGGGCTACGATCAGTCGACGTACACGCGAACCGTTGACGTACACATCGCCTGGCTCCGGCAGAAGCTCAACGACCGCGATGCGCAGTCGCTCATCGTGACCGTGCGCGGGAGGGGCTACAAGTTGGCGGTCCATTAGTTTCTGCTTTGCCTCGCGATGTGATACTATTCTGGACAGTGAGCGGGGAACGAAGCCACGAGGCAGAACGAATGCGCATCCAGGATGAAGTGGTGGAGCTCCGCCAGCGATTGGAGCTCGCGAACCGTCGGATCGCCGAGCTCGAGGCGTCTCGAGACGATCTCTCGGCGGAGTTGAAGCGAGCCCGCGACGAGCGAGGTGAGCTGGAGACCCGTGCATCGGAACTGCAGGGCCTGCTCAACCGCAATCCCACGACGGGACTACCGATTCGCCGCATCTTCGACACCGAGTTCAGCCGCGCGCTGCACGAGACGTTGCACCAGGCTCGTGGACCGCTGATCGCCGTGGGCCTGCTCCGCCTGGACCACGATTACGCCAAGATCAAGAACTACCGGGACCGGACCAGGGCGCTCCTGTTCAAGACCGCCGACCGGATCCGGAGGATCGTGGGCGACAACATCTACCAAAGCGACCGCCTGGACGAGTTCCTCCTCATCCTGCGCAACATGCCGAACGTGGACGGGGTGGAGCTGCGCGCAGATCAGATCGTGGAGGCGGTCTCCCGACCGCACGAGCCGCCGGCCGACGACGTCAGGTTTGGCTGCTATCTCGGCATCGCGGTCCACCCGCAGCATGGAGAGAGTCGCGAGGACCTGCTCGGGAACGCAGACATTGCGCTCGTGGAGAGCGAGCGAAACGACAAGCCCTTCGTCATCTACGACCA
Source organism: Spirochaetales bacterium (assembly GCA_046538735.1). Taxonomy (GTDB): domain Bacteria; phylum Spirochaetota; class Spirochaetia; order DSM-27196; family SLST01; genus SLST01. Next base: position 51,577 of record JBKHII010000011.1, on the reverse strand, counting down.
GGAGATGGGTCTGCGCTACCGCGAGCGGGAGTACCTCGAGGTCGAGCTGCGAAACGCGATCCAGGCAGGGTTCGATGGGCTCGCGCTCGCGTACCAACCCTTCTTTGACCGCGAAGGCCGCGTTCGAGGCTCGGAAGCGCTCGTTCGATGGACGCACGACGAGCTCGGTCCCGTGGCCCCCGACCGTTTCATCCCGATTGCCGAGGAGAACGGAGCAATCCGATTCGTGGGGCAATGGACGCTCTACCGCGCGTGTCGTCAGCTCAAGCTCTGGCACGGGCAGGGGTTGGACGACCTCTACGTCTCGGTGAATCTCTCGCCGTCTCAGTTCAAGCAGATCGATCTCGTAGAGAGAGTCGGAGGTATCCTGGAGTCGCTCGACCTTGACGGCCGGTTCCTCACGCTCGAGATCACGGAGACGACCGTCATGGAAGACCCTGAGGAGGCGATCGCGAAGATGCGCGATCTCCGATCGGTGGGTCCTCGCCTCGCGATCGACGACTTCGGCACCGGCTACTCGAGTATGAGTTATCTCCGGCGCTTTGAGTTCGATACGTTGAAAATCGACCGCAGCTTCATCAGCGGCGTGCACGAGAGCCCGAATGATCGCGAGATCGTGAAGGCGATCGTCGCGATGTCGCGAGCGTTTGGTATGCAAGTCCTCGCCGAGGGTGTGGAGACCCGTGAGCAGCTCGACTTCCTGCTCGAACAGGGCTGCGATCTCATTCAAGGATACTACCACTCGGCTCCGCTCGAGCCCGAAGCGCTTGCCAACGTGGCCCGCCGCGCTTCCTCGTCACAGGCGCCGATTGCCACGGCGGCGTCCCACTCGGACACGCGTTCCGGCCGCAGCGTCGGTAACGCCGCAGGGCGACCCGGGGATTCGGCAGGAGACTCGGCAGACGAGCCGGAAACCCTGATCAATCCTGACGACGAAGCATGATCTACCTCACCACGACTGCGTCCACGATCGACGGAGTTCTCGAGCAGATCCAAGAGAACGCATTGTGGATCTCGGGGGTCGAGCTGCGTGTGGATCTGCTGGACGAAGACGAGCGACCCCTCCTCGCTCGCGTGCCGGAGCTCGTGCGAGAGCGATGGGGCGCCCGCCTGAAGCTTCTCTCGACCGTTCGTCGTGTTGCAGACGGAGGCCGCTCGGCTGATGCGGACCACGCGAGACTGGCACTGCAGCGCGCCGCGGTCGAGGCAGGTTTCGATTACGTGGACCTGGAAGGCGATCTACCGGAGGGTAACGATCATGCGGTCGTAGTCGCGGCGGCGAGACGGGCAGGCGTTACGGTCGTTCGCTCGTGGCACGACTTCGAGCGAGTGCCGGACGATCTGGACGACCTCCTGCGCACCTTGCCGCGCAGCGAGCATGAGATCGCGAAGATAGCCGTGACTCCCACCTGTACGGCGGATCTCGTGAGAATCGTTGCGGCCGCCGACCGGTTGGGAGACCGCCGCAGGATCGTTCTCGGGATGGGCCGTTACGGCTTTCCCACGCGGGTACTCGCGCGCAGGCTCGGCAACGAGCTGACCTTCGCCTCGCCCGCCGGCCAGGCGGCCGCGCCGGGCCACGTCGCACCCGAGGTGCTCGCGACGCGCTATCGCGTCTCCAGCCACGACGAGCGCACGCGCTACTTCGCCGTCATCGGCGATCCGATCGAGCACTCGAAGAGCCCCGACTATCACAACGCCCGCTTCACGCAGGACGACCGGAACGCGTGCTACCTACCGATCCTCGTGGACGACGTGGACGCGTTCTTCCAACTCGCCGAGCAGCTTCCGATACTCGGGTGCTCGGTGACGATTCCGCACAAGCAGGCGGTGATCGCGCATCTTACCGAGTCGGGCGCCGACGTCCGCGCGCTCGGCGCATGCAACACGCTCCTCCGTGTCCCGGAGGGCTGGAGAGGCGTGAACACGGACGTGATCGGTTTTCTGGCCCCGCTCGAGGAGGTGCGTCCGCGACCGCTTCACGGTGCGCGCGTCCTCGTACTCGGCGCCGGCGGAGCCGCGCGAGCGGTGGTCTACGCCCTCGCGTCTCGAGGCGCGAAGGTTTCGATCTTCAACCGCACTCTCGAGAAGGCCGTCTCATTGGCGAACGAGCTTGCATCGTCTGCGACCGGCGGGCCGATCGAGGTGGTCGAGGCAGACGACTCGGGCGTTCCGCTCACCGAGCCCATCGCGGAGATCGTGGTCAACACGACCAGTCTTGGAATGCACAACGAGGGCGATCCGGCGCCGTGGTACCGATTTCGCGGGACCGAAGTCGTGTACGACATCGTCTACACCCCCCCCGAGACGCCGATGATCAGGCGGGCCGTGGAGGCCGGCTGTCGCGCGATCACCGGCGACCGGATGTTCGCCGCACAGGCTGCCGCGCAGTACGAGCTCTACCGCACGCCGGCTTCCACCGGGGCCGATTCCGAACCAGCCCGATCGTCCGACTGAGGCCCGGCCGGAACCGGGCCGACGGGTCTATTGGCGCTCCGCGCGCCGCCGAACCAGCGCAGACCGAAGCCGACGCACCAAGCCGAGCTTCCGTACGTGAAGCTCCACGCGCGTGCGCTCCGGCAGCTCGTCTCCGATGAGGATCAGCTCATTCCCCCGTTTGGACATCTCGATCGGCTCGATCAGTCTCCGTTGCGGCGATCCGTCGCCCGTTCGTTCGATCACTTCGATGAACGAGGTTCCGCTCCTGATCGCGTGCTCGATGATGCGAACCTTGCCCACGTAGTCGAGCCCGCGAGCTTCGGTCTTCTCCGACTTGAGCGCTCCCGGCTGCACCTGGTCGCTCGTGAGGATGAGCTTGTGCTTGATGCGACTCGCGAGCTCCTCGCGCTGTTCGCTCGAGAGGGCCGGGTCTTCCAGACGGGAACGTACCTCGTTCATCCAGAGGGAATGACCCGCGGTGCGAGAGGCATCGGCCCGCACTGAGTCGTCCGCTTGCTCCCGACCGGTTTCGTCCGAGCTCGACGCCCCGTCCTCCGAGAAGAAACGTGCGAACGTCTCGAGTCGGGCTGGTACGAGCCCGAGCTCGTGGTTGCGGAGAGCGAGCCGCGGCGGGGAGTGACGATGCGGCGTGGAGAGCTCCGGAACGAGCTCGACTCCGGCTTCCCGGAGTCCGCGCTGAAGCGCGTCTACGTCCGCTTCGTCCACGAGGTAGATTCCCGGTGCTAGCTGCCTATGGATCAGCTCACGGACCGTCTCCGAATGCTCAACCGCGTAGCGGCGAGCCTCCTCGACCTGGAGGATGACACCCTTGAAGAGGCGGACGCTCTCGTGCTCATGCGCCCAGGTCTTCATGGTGATCGCAATGTTCTGGGGCAGTGTGTCGGCGGCCAGCCGGCGCAGCCGTTCGAGTACATCGTCGATCTCCACTCCTTCTCTGAGCGCCGAAGCGAGGCGTTCCTTCGTCAGCTCAAAGTGAGGATAACGATCGTGGCGCGCGAGCCGTGAGATCGTCGCGACGAAGAGTCCGTTCGTGAACGAGAATTCCTCGGGCATAGTAACGATAAAATTAGGTTGCACGACGAGCTGCTTGTGCTCGCCGTGCTCGATCGGCGGTTCGGCGAGGAACACCGACTCGTCGCCCGCCGGGACGAGGAGCCCGAGCAGTGTCATGGCTTCGCGCGCGCGCCGGCACGACTCGGCCGATCGCTCGCCGGCGAGCACGACGAGCAGTCGCTCCACGCTGAACGCGCTCATCACCCGATCGCGCGGCAGCGTAGTGAAGACTGCTTCGATCGCGTGCGCGAGGACGCCGAAACCGGAATCGCCGTCCGTGGCACGCGCGGCGGCAAGGGTGGCGATTCTGCCCGTTGGCGTGAGCTCCGCCAGCTCCTCCCATCTCCGCGTCACCGGGCGGAGCTCGGGCTCTTCCGCGAGCGCGCCGGCCGCCGCGAGCGCATCCACGAGAACGGTCGCACGGGGCGTGCTCGTCTGTCCGGGCAGCCTTTCGGCAAGCGCGGGAAGGCGGTTCTCGATGTCCGCGAGCGCTCGTTTCCTGATCGATCGGTCGGCGCGGAAGACCTCCGGTTTCTCGCGAGCATAGCCGTAGACGGCTACGAGCAGCGTGTCGGTGACCCACGGGCGGCTTGGCTGTGGGTCATCTGCGCGGCGAGCTCTACTCGCGAAAAGCCGGTCCGCGCTGAGCACGCGCTCTTCAAGGAGGTTGCGGAGGATGGGATTGAGCAGGAGTCGATCACCGGCCCGGTAGATGAGTAGGCGATCCTCCAGATTCAGGACCTTCTGATGCAGATCGAGATAACTGCGCTGCCCTGCAAAGAAGAGGTGGATCTCCTCGAAGTCGGGCTCGCCAAGGAGCCAGATCGCGCTGAGGGTCTCGGCGTCCGAATCGTCGATCAAGCTCACGATCCGATCCTGGATCTCTTCGCGCCGCAGGAAGGCGAGGAGACGGGCGATCAGATCGTGCTTATTGAACGGGGTCTTGATCGGGCCAAGGTAGTTGCGCACCAGCTCGAAAAACGCGTCATCGCCGAGTCGAAGGAGCGCGCTTTTGAAGTCACTCATTCGCGTCCCACAGCTCTATATGGTACTTGTACCCCTGTTCGGTCAGAAACTTCTGACGATTGGCGGCGAACCCCTCTTCCGTCGTGTACCGGGAGATGATCGAGTAGAAGTACGAGTTCTTCTCTTTCGGCCGCAGGATGCGCCCGAGCCGTTGCGCCTCCTCCTGGCGCGAACCGAAGGTCCCTGAGACCTGGACCGCCACCGAGGCGTCCGGGAGGTCAATCGCGAAATTCGCCACCTTGCTCACGACGATGACGCGCTCCTTGCCGGTCCGGAATGCCGAGTAGATGCGCTCGCGCTCCACGTTCGGCGTCTTGCCCGTGATGATCGGCGCCTCGAGCGCCTTCGCCAGCTCCTCGAGCTGGCTGATGTACTGCCCGATTACCATGATCGAGTCCTCGGGATGGTTCGCGATGATCTGCTTCGTGATGTCCAGCTTGCGCGGGTTCTCGCTCGCGATGCGGTACTTGCCGCGCTTGTCCGCCGTTGCGTAGTCGATCTTGAGCCGGTCCGGCAGGTCGATGCGGATCTCGTAGCAGTTCGCCTCCGCGATCCATCCCTTCTGCTCGAGCTCCTTCCACGGCACGTCGTATCGCTTGGGGCCCACAAGGCTGAAGACATCCGACTCCCTCCCGTCCTCCCGTATGAGCGTCGCCGTGAGGCCGAGCCGGCGGACCGCCTGGATCTCCGCGGTCACGCGGAACACCGGAGCCGGGAGCAGGTGAACCTCGTCGTAGATGATGAGTCCCCACTTTCGCTCGCCGAAGAGCCTGAAGTGGGGGAACTCCTCGTCGCGATCGGGGCGCCAGACGAGGATCTGGTAGGTCGCGACGGTCACGGGCTTGATCACCTTTCGGTCGCCCGAGTACTCGCCGATCTGGTCTTCGGTGAGGTCGGTCTTGTCGAGCAGCTCGTCGATCCACTGATGAACGGCCGCGACGTTCGTCGTCAGGATGAGCGTATTCGCGGAGATGATCTCCATGACCTTCATCCCGACGATCGTTTTCCCCGCTCCGCACGGCAGGACGACCGTCCCGTACCCGGTTCCGGGCTTGCCCGTGCCGTAGAACGCTCGTGCGGCCTCGACCTGGTAGTCGCGAACGGAGAGCTCGCTGCCGCCGGCGGTAACCTCGCGCAGCCCGATCGGGAGCGGATCGCCTTCCACGAGCGGCGCTTCATCTTTGACCGGATACCCGATCTGGATGAGCTCCTGCTTGATCGTACCGCGGTCGTAGAGCTCCACGAGGAACCCCGGGAGATCGTGGAGATCGTACGGCAGGAGATAGCGTGAAACCTTCTTGTTGTTCATCAGCTCCTGCCGCACCGCGGACTCGGGTACGTGCAGGAAGAGCTTCCGGTCGTCGTCCGTTTCCAGGAGCCTGAGCTTCCCGAAGCGCGAGATCGTGTCTTCGATGAAGAAGCGGACGTTGTCCGGCACCGCGAACCGGCCGTACCGCTCGAGCGTCCCCAGAATCTGCTCGTCCGTCAGCCCGGCAGATGCGGCATTCCACAACGACAGCGGCGTGAGCCGGTAGGTATGCATGTGTTCCGGGCTCTTCTCGAGCTCGGCGAACGCCGCAAGCTCCGCGCGCGCCTCTTCGAAGCCGGGATCGTGGACGTCCGCGAGCAGGCTCGCGTCGCTCTGGATAATCAGGGGGGTGCCTGAAGGCTGGGACATTGAAGGGCTAGGATAGCCAATGCGGGGGGAGAAATCAACTTGGGGCGGCGCGGACCGGGGGTGCCCGGTGCCGCGTTACACCCAAACAAGTGTCCGGCCGGGGTATCGTCCGTAGCGCATACCGTGGTCTCGTGAGACCATGGGGTCCTTGTCCGCCACACCTTCGGAAATGTCATTGAGCCTGCAGGTCGATCGCGCGGAACTCGTGGTGTCGGCACGGTTTGTCGGCACGCGTGCGATTCGCTCGTCCCTGCGGTGCCATCTCCAGGCGCGATCATGAGTTGCGGCAATCCGACCTGCAAGCTTCCTGACATGTTGCGAGCCTCGGCGCCTACGAGACGCCGTAGAGCTCGCCGAGCGCGATCCACGCCATGAGACCGCTTCCCACGCGCAACGCTTCCTCGTCTATGGTGAAGCGCGGTGTGTGCACCGCGTGGACGATGCCGCGCCCCTCGTTGCGCACGCCCAGGTTGTAGAAGCAGCTCGGGCGCCGGCGACCGAAGTAGGCGAAGTCCTCCGCCCACATCGCCGGAGGGAGATCGACGACGCGCTCGGCGCCGAGATACTCCACGGCCCGAGAGCGAGCGCGTCTCGTGGCGGCGTCGTCGTTGACGACCGGCGGGTATCCCCGAACGAGCGTGACCTCGGCGCGCCCGCCGAGCGCCGCCGCGAGCGAGCGTGCGGTCTCCTCGATGCGAGCGAGCGCTTCCTCGCGCCATGCTTCGTCCACCGTGCGGAAGGTGCCGGCGATATCGACCGTGTCCGGGATGACGTTCGCCGAGCCGTCCGCCGAGATGCGACCGAACGAGAGCACGCTCGGAACCGTGGGATCGGCGTCGCGACTCACGATCTGCTGGAGCGTAACGATCAGGTTGGATGCGATCACGACCGGATCGATTCCCTGGTGCGGCTTCGCCGCGTGTCCGCCCCGCCCGTGAATCGTCACGTAGATCTCGTCCGCGCTCGCCATGAAGAGGCCCGGGTTGAATCCGACGCTTCCTGCCGGAAGCTCGGGATTCACGTGCTGGCCGAAGACCGACTCCACGCGCGGCTCTTCGAGAACACCCGCCTCGATCATCGCCTTCGCTCCTCCGGGAGCGCGTTCCTCGGCAGGCTGGAAGAGGAGCTTCACCGTACCGGGCAGTTCGTCGCCCAACGAGGCGAGGATTCGTCCCGCGACGAGCAGGCAGGTCGTGTGCGCATCGTGGCCGCAGGCGTGCATCACGCCGGGCGTCGTGGAGCAGTAGTCGAGGTCGTTCTCCTCGGTGATCGGGAGCGCGTCCATGTCCGCGCGAAGCGCGACTACGCGGCCGGAACCCGAGCCGACCATCGCCACAACGCCGTGCCCGCCGATTCCCGTGACGTGCGGCACGCCCGCTCGCGCGAGCTCGGCAGAGATGAAGCCGGCGGTCTCGCTCTCGTGAAAAGAGAGCTCGGGATGAGCGTGAAGATGTCGACGGATGCGGAGCGCCTCATCGAACAAACCGTCGGCCTTCCGCCGAACTTCTTCTGATGTGATCATCGAGCTGATTCTATGCGGCCGCCGGTACCCGGATCAAGCGGAGTCGTACGAACGTGGCGATGAGGGCGGAGGTGCGGTATACTGCGCCCGGTAGGAGAACGTATGAAGTCCTTCGTCATAGACACCAACGTGTTCATCCACAAGCCCGACTGCGTGCTGAGCTTCCGCGACAACGAGGTCGTTGTCCCGCTCTGGGTGCTGGAGGAGCTGGACAAGCTCAAGACGTACAGCGACGAACGCGGCCGGAACGCGCGACACGCCATCCGGTTCCTGGACGAGCTCGGGCGAAAGGGAAACCTGAGCGAAGGTGTGAAGATGGAGAACGGTTCAACGCTTCGCGTCGTGATGAACCACCATGCCGAGTTGCCCACGCAGATGCTGAGCGACAAGGCGGACAACATGATCATTCTCACCGCCTACGATCTTGCGCAGCAGGGAAACACCGTCTTTTTCGTCTCGAAGGACATCAACGCCCGCGTGAAGGCGACCGCGCTCGGCATCAAGGCGGTTGATTACGAGAAGCAGAAGGTCAACATCGAGAAGCTCTACTCGGGATACACCGAGCTGGACGCGACGGCCGACACCTTCGCGGAGCTTGTCTCCGGGAAGCGCATCCCGTGGTCCGACTCCTTCCCGCCGAACCACTACGTGATTCTCCACGATCGCGTGCACGACGAGACGCTGCTCAGCAGGCACGATCATGAGACGAACGAGCTCGCCTTCGTAGATCACAAAATGCCGTCGGTCGCCGGCGTGCGGCCGCTCAACGATCAGCAGCGGATGGCATTCGACCTGCTCATGGACGATTCGGTCAACCTTGTGACGCTCGTCGGCAAGGCGGGGACGGGTAAGACGCTCCTCGCAATCGCGGCCGGGCTCAAGATGACGCTCGAGGAGCACACGTACAGCCGTGTCCTCGTGAGCCGACCCGTCATTCCCATGGGCAAGGATATCGGCTACCTCCCGGGGCAGAAGAACGAGAAGCTCTCGCACTGGATGCAGCCGCTCTTTGACAATCTCGAGTACATTCTGAGCGTCTACAAGCGGCAGAACATCAAGAGCGCCGAGCAGCTCATCAACAACAAGGTGATCGAGATCGAGGCGCTGAGCTACATCCGCGGACGTTCGCTGCCCGGCCAGTTCATCATCATCGATGAGGCGCAGAACCTCTCGCCGCACGAAGTGAAGACGATCGTCAGCCGCGCCGGTGAGGCCTCCAAGGTCGTTCTCACCGGAGATCCGTACCAGATCGACAGCCCCTACCTGGACGCGAGCTCGAACGGCCTGAGCTATCTCGTTGAGGCGTTCAAGGGGCAGAAGCTGTTCGGACACGTGACGCTCCACCAGTCGGAGCGGAGCCGGCTGGCGGAGCTCGCGGCGGAACTGCTCTGAGCGAGGCTCGGAAGAGCCCTGCCGCGGCGGTGGCGGTCCGTCCGTCTACCGAGCCGACCCGCGAATCGCCGCCTCGCCGGCTCGCCGGAACGCTGCCAGGAAGTCCGACGCGTGTTTCGGATCGGATCCAACGCCCTGCCAGATCGGAGGTTTGCCGCCGCCCTTTCCGTTGATGATGGGCAACAACTCGTCGCGAAGCTCGCTGAACGAGACGGAGGAGCCGGGAGCGATGCCCACGCTCCACTGGAGGCGCTCGGCGGTCCGGTTCACGAGGCAGACGGCGACGCCGGTGTATTCCACGAGCTCTTCGGTCACGCCGCGCAGGAAGTCGCCCGGCTCGTCCGAGAAGCTGGCGGTGACGATACGCTGCCCGTGTTCTGTCTCGCCGTCCGCGAGGAGGCTTCCCGCCATCAGGCTGTGGAGCCTTCGATTCAACCGTCGACCTTCCAGCTCCAGAGCCTTGATCTTCTCTTCCTGCTTCTCCAACCGCCGCGGTATCTCCTCCGGCTGCGCGCTCAGCGACGAGCCGAGTCGCGAGACGATCTCGCTGCAGAGACGGTAGTCCGCGATTGCGCGATCGCCGATCTTCCAGGCCACGCGCACGTGGCCGCGGATCGTCTCGACCGAGGAGGCGCGAACGAGTCGAACCTGACCGGTGCGATCAAGGTGCAGGCCGCCGCAGGCCACGCAATCGAAGTCGCCGATCTGCACGATCCGGATCGTGCCGGAGACCTTCGGCGGGCGGCGAAGCGGGAAACGATCGATCTCGCGATCGTCCACCCATTGCGCCGTGATGGGGTAGTCGGACTCGACCGCTTCGTTGGCGAGCCGTTCCACCGCTTCCAGATCGGCCGGTGGGATCTCGGGCGCGTCGATCTCGATTGTCGTGTAGTCGGCACCCTGGTGGACGCTCACGGTCGGGTAGTCGCCCACACGCATGAATGCCGCTGAGAGGATGTGCTGTCCCGTGTGCTGCTGCCGGTAGTCCCGGCGCCGAGCCTGATCCACGCGGCACGCGACCTCGGTGCCTGCAACGAGATTCTCCGGCGCCGGGTGCTCCATCACGTGGTAGACCTCGCCCGCCTCCTTGCGAACGTGGACGACGGCGATCCCGGCGATCGAGCCGGTGTCCGCCGGTTGCCCGCCGCCCTCGGGGTAGAAGGCCGTGCGGTCGAGCACGAGCTCGGCTCGACCGTCCCTCTGTTCTACCGATCGCACCCGAGCGGTGAACTCCAGCAGGTCCGGCTCGTCGTAGAAGAGCTTCGTGGTCATGTCGTGAGTATCCAACAAAAGAGCCGCCCCGGCAAAGGGCGGCTCACAAGACCTCGTTGGACTCGGCCGCTACTCGACCTGCGGAGCGCGGCCGCCGGCTTCGGTCATCAACCTCCCTGCCTTCTCCGTCTGGTCGTTCGGGACGTTCGCGAAGACGATGTGGCCGGCTTTCTGGATTCCGTGCGCGAAGAACGCGAGCTCCTCGCCGTCAACGCCGATGTTCTCCAGATAGCTCTCGATCGTGGCGTTCGTGAGCATTGCCCCTGCGGCGCCGGTCGCGCTTCCGCCGGACGGCTGCGCCGGGGTCGGGCCGGCCGCGACTGCGGGGTTCGCGGAGGGCATGGCTCTCACGTCGATCGATGACTCAATGCTCTCCTTGTTGTGGATTGCCGCGTTCTCCAGGTCGATGCCGGCGTCCGACAGCTTCTTGATCGCCTGTTCCGCATCCGAGACTTCAGAGAAAAGAGCTACCACGTTCTTCATGCGTGCCTCCTCGTGTACACCTCTCAAGGTAGTTCGGGCCGGAACCGAAGCGCATAGCCCGTGTGGGTTACTCCGAAACCTCATTGAACAAGGACGCATCGCGGCGGTATAGTTGAGGAGTGCGCGAGCTCACGACGTGCCACGTCTGCCAACGCTTCATTGCTCCCGATTTCGCCTATTGTCCCTACTGCGGGACGAAGCGCGTCCGAAGCTACGAGTTCCGGCAGCTCCTGGACGCACCGTTCGATCGGATGGAGCGGAGCGTGCAGGAGTACTCGCTTGAACGACTAGAGATCATTGAACAGCAGCTTCGGAAGCTCGAGTTCGATCTGCAGCAGTTTCTGGACAACACGTCCGCTCCGGTCTCAGGGAAGTAAGAGAAAGTCTCTATACTGTTGGGGCTCATGCCGAAAGACAGACTAAGAGGACAGATGTCTTGAGACGGTTGATTGCCTTCATCATGGTCTTGTACGCTGCTGCCTGCGCCTGGTCGGAGGTCTCGTTCTCCGGTCTCGACCTTGCCGCGAGCGACGAGCTCGTCTTCTCGGCAACCGCCGATGCTCCGGGGTTCGGTTCGTACCGAACGCTCTTCCATGCGGATCTCAGCGCGGTAGCAGACGAGGCGCCCGCGAGCGGCGTTGCCGGCGGGGACGTTCTTGACCGGGCGGAGCTCCGGCAGCTCACGTTCTTCCCCGAAATCATGACCTATCTGCCTGCGCTCCAGGCGGTGCAGATCCAGAATCGTTTCGGCGTATTCCGCGCCTCGATCTCCGGCGGCGTCTTCGAGCCGGTCGGCGGATTTGACAGTTTCGTCGCCGGCGCGGCGGTGGAAACCGGCCGCGTCTTCCCGGTGACGGCCTCGCCGGACGGACGCTACCTCGTCGTCGTTGAGCCCACGAGCGCCGCGTACGGCGAGCTCGTGCTTCTCTCCACCGACGGAACCGGCCGGACGACCGTCGCCACCGACGTGGAGCTTTCCACCGAGCGCGCTCCCGCCCGTTGGTCTCCCGACTCCCGATTCTTCGTCTACAGCCGCCGGGGCCGGGTCTATTACTACTCGATCGAGCAGCACGAGCGTGGCCGCCTGCTCGGCGCGAGCTTCAGGGAGCTCGGTCCCGGCACGCTCGAGAGCGTCCGGTGGTCCGCGGCCGGCTCGCTCTTCTATGTTTCGGGATCGCTCGTCTACGAGATTCTCGGCCCGGAGTTCTTCACCCGCTCGCTCTACGCGGGTCTCCTCCCGATCGGTACGATCGTGGGGAAGCTTCCCTTTCCCTTCGATCCGAACTTCGATAGTTTCACGATCGGTCCCGGCCGCGATACGGCACTTCTCAACAAGGGCGGACGAAACCTCTTCGTCCTCGTCCTGGACCCGGATGATTTCGCTACGGACGATCGGATCGTGGGCCTTCCGTCGCTCTTTCTCCCCCGGAACACCCGGGTTCGTCAGATCGTCTGGTCCGCGCTCGGCGACGTGACGATTCTGACCGGGAGCATCGAAGGAGGGGAGAACCGAACGTCGATCTTCCGGCTGGACGCCGACCGGATCGCAGAAGATCTCGCCTTCGAACGAGTCTCGGACGCGGGCGTGACCGAGATCACGCTCTCTCCGAACGAGGAGCGAGTTGCGCTCCTGACCGGCGACTCGGTGGTCGTGAGGGACCACGCAACGTGGACCGCGGAACGTACGGTGCCAATCGATCGACCGCTCCACGCGGTCTGGCTGGACGCACAGCGCCTGCTCGTGGGCGGCGAATCTACGATCGACGTTGTTGACGCCTCTTCCGGAGCAAGTGATGTCCTTGCGCTCTCGCAGTCGGCGGAGCATTCGATCGGCGAGCGCGGGACGATCATCGCCGGCGTTGCGGGACGCTCCTACGCGTACGGCACGCCGGTTGCGGGTCGATGGAACCCGACCGACTCGCAGCCGGCCGTCGCGAAACAGATTGCCGGCCCCCGATTTCGCGTCTTTCTGGAATCTCTCAGTTCGGGGAGCTATCGTAATATCGTCATGGTTCGACGCGTGCGGGGCGTGGGGACCAGCTTGCTCTTCCCACCACCCGAACAACAATATGAGCCCTTTCCCGAGTCGGAGGATCCGGTCAATCTCGCTCATTTCGAGCACGGCTCACGCATCAGGCGTCGAGAGGTTTCGCTGGTATTCAACGCGATCGACAGCGTGGAAGGTCTGACCGAGATTCTGAACACGCTCGCCGGTTACGGTGTACGCACGACGTTCTTCGTGAACGGCGAGTTCATACGTCGGCATCCCGACGCGCTCTCCGAGATCGCGGCCGCCGGCCACGAAGTCGGATCGCTGTTCTTCGCCCACTTCGATATGTCCGATCGGCGCTACCGCATCACGCCGGAGTTCATTCGCGAGGGGCTGTCGCGGAACGAGGACGAGTATTTCACCGCGACCGGACGCGAGCTCTCGCTCCTCTGGCACGCGCCCTATTACTTTGGAAACGATGAGATCGTCGAGGCCGGCCGCGACGCCAACTACGTGTACGTTGGCCGCGACGTGGACAGCCTTGATTGGGTGCCGATGCGGACGGACGAGGGGCTCAGCAGGCTCTCCATGCCGGCGTCTCGACTCGTGGAGCGGATACTGGAGCTCAAACAGCCCGGTTCCATCGTCTCCATGCACGTGGGGATTTCCGAAGAGGCGCGAGGGGGACGCGACGACTACCTCTTCCAGCGTCTCGATATCCTCATCGACGGGTTGATCGCGCAGGGGTACGAGGTTGTGCCCGTCTCAACCCTGATCGAACATGCGCAGTAGCATTCAAGATGCGGCCGCAGGTCGCCGATAAGCAGAGGGGAGGAACCATGTCCTTACGAGCCAATTCAGTCAGCGCGTACCGAGAGACATCAGTCCGGACGGCGAGTGGCGGCAAAATGATCCTCATGCTCTATGACGGAGCGATCCGCGAGATTGACAACGCCGCGAGGCTCATCGATTCGGGCACGAAGCAACTCGACTCCATCAACAACTCGATTCTCAAGGCTCAGGACATCATCACCGAGCTCATGGTCTCGCTCGACTTCGAGAAGGGCGGCGATATCGCGCCGAAGCTCTTCGGTCTCTACCGGTTTTTCAACGAGCAGTTGATGGAGGGGAACGTCAACAAGGATGCGGCCCCGCTGCGAGGCGTGCGAACCATGATGAACGAGCTTCGTGGCGCCTGGGCGCAGATCGTGAATACGACGAACGTTGAGGGACGGGCGGCGAAGGGAGTGAACATTGCCGGCTAAGCAGACGACACCCCGCCTCCCGGCCCAAGAGTTCAACGAGCGCGTTCGGATCCTCAGACAGTACAAGGAGGCGCTCGCTCGCCAGCGAGACCGCTTCCGCGGCTACCTCGTGGAGCTGGAAGGACGACGCCCCACCGGGTCGATCGAAGACGATCTCGAGTTTCACGTGGAGATGGAGCACTCGATCGTGAAGGAGATCGCATCGTTCGAACGCACGATCGAGCCGTTGGAGACGCTCTATCGCATCCATGAGCCCGAAGGCGCCTCCGACATCCCGGCGCTCCGCGACGCACTGCGGCGTACCCGAGACGAAGTGCTGAGACGAACCTCCCATAACCAGGCACTTCTGCGCGCGCAGCTCGAGGAGATCCGGAATCAGGTCTCCTCGCTGCGAGTCGTGCGCGGATTCTCACCGGTCGGCGGGCGATCGCCGGCGCGGGCCCCCGAGCCCGGCCTCGTGAACGTCACGGCGTAGCCGCCCGGCCCACAACGCCCCTTTTCATACGCTACCTTTTCGTATAAATTACAGTTGAATCGCATAAATATGCGTTTGAACTCGAGGGAGAAGCTATGAGCAAGACAAACGTGTCGGCGTTCAACGTGCCGGCGGAACTGGAGCAGATATTCAACAGCGTAGAGGTGATCCTCCCGGAGAGCCGGAGCCATCTCTACGAGCTCGCCTTCTTCGAGCCGGGAGCGGATTTCGTGGAGGTTGCCTACGATGTCCCCGGCCGCGGGCGCGTGGTGGAGGTAACCGTCGCCCGGTGCAAGAACGGAGCTGCGGTCAACTACGTGGAACCGTACATGCGGCGGCGCGATCCGGAAGCGATGGTCATCGCGGACGACCGCCCCACGGACAAACGTCGATACGTCGACCGGTTCGGATCGGAGTTCGAGCCCGTTCGCCGCGAGACGTTCGAGTGGCTTGCAGCGCAGGAGAAACTCATTGTACTGCCGTTCCACTCGGGAGAGAAGGGTGCCGGTTGTCCCACGCTGCTCGTCGCGCCGTCCAACGCCGGGTTCTTCGTGGCCGGGCTCGCGGATCTTCAGGGTTTCATCCCTGCGGACGAGATACCTGACGGATTCACTCCGGAGGCGGTCATCTACCTCGCGCCTCCCTTCCGTCACACCCACTTCGAAGGCCGGCAGCTGGTCATCCACAATCGGCTTCCGAAGATGCACGAGCTCTTCAGCTACAACCTCTATCCGGGGCCGAGCGCGAAGAAGGGTGTGTACGGTATCCTGCTCAACATCGGTGAGGAGCAGGGATGGACGACGCTGCACAGCTCGGCGGTCCGCCTGATCACTCCGTACGACAACGAGTTCGTGATCATGCACGAAGGCGCCAGCGGCGGCGGCAAGAGCGAGATGACACAGGCGATGCACCGCGAACCGGACGGGAGAATCAAGCTCGGAGTGGATACGGTTACCGGCGAGGCGCTCTTCCTCGACCTCATGGATACGTGCGAGCTCCACCCGGTTTCGGACGACATGGCGCTTGCGCATCCGAGCTTCCAGAAGGAGTCGGGTCGCCTCGTGATCGAGGACGCGGAGGCCGGATGGTTCCTCCGTGTGGATCACCTCACCGAGTACGGAACCGAGCCGTTTCTCGAGAAGCTCTGCATCTCCCCTCCCGAACCGTTGATCTTCCTCAATCTGGACGCCCAGCCGGGCTCGACGATTCTCCTCTGGGAGCATATCCAGGACGAACCGGGCAAGCCGTGCCCCAACCCTCGCGTCATCATGCCGCGTCACTTCATCGAGAACTCGGTCGATGGTCCGGTTCAGATCGACGTCAGGAGCTTCGGCGTCCGGACTCCGCCCTCCACTCGCGAGAGTCCCAACTACGGTATCATGGGCATGCTCCACATCCTGCCGCCTGCGCTCGCCTGGCTCTGGCGTCTCGTGGCACCGCGTGGTCATTCGAACCCGAGCATCGTCACCGCCGAGGGACTCTCGAGCGAGGGGGTCGGCTCGTACTGGCCGTTCGCGACCGGCACGAAGGTACGTCACGCGAATCTCCTGCTCGAGCTGATCGAAAAGACGCCCGGTACGAGGTACGTGCTCATTCCGAATCAGTATGTTGGTGCGTACAAGGTCGGGTTCATGCCGGAGTGGATCACCCGTGAGTATATGGCTCGTCGCGGCAGTCTGCGATTCCGGCCCGGCCGGCTTCTGGAGTCGCGGTGCTCGCTGCTGGGGTACACGCTCCCCTCGTTGCGCGTGAACGGACAGGAGGTGCCGAAAGGCTTTCTGCGCGTCCACGAGCAGCTCGAGGTCGGCACCGAGGGCTACGACGCCGGCGCCAAGATCCTGCGCGACTTCTTCCTGAGCGAGCTCGAGCAGTTCTACACGCCGGACCTGTCGCCGAACGGACGCAAAATCATCGACCTCTGCCGTGACGGGGCAGGCGCGGACGAGTTCTGGGACATACTTCCGCAGTAGATCCCTGTCCGGACCGTTGAAGCGGTCGCCGGCCGGAGCCGAGGCTTTCGTGAACACGTCGAACTCCTCGGCCCGGCGGCTCCGGCCGATCCACGCTTTGCCCGGCGCGTCGTGAGCGGTACAATACGGCCATGAGTGACGCCCTCTATCTGCTGGACGGGTACAGCCTCGTCTACCGCAGCTACTTCGCCTTCATCCGCAATCCGCTCTTCAATCCAAAAGGCAAGAACGCGAGCGCGATCTACGGCTTCTTCCGGTCGCTCTTCCTTCTGCTCGAAGACCGTAAGCCGTCGCATTTCGCAGTCGTGCTCGACTCACGCACGCCCACCTTTCGTCACGAGAAGTACGAGGAGTACAAGGTGACGCGTGAGAAGACTCCCGAGGACCTGAAGAACGAGATCCCCGTCATCGAAGAGATTCTCGAGAAGCTTGGCGTGCCTACCGTGCGCGTGGACGGCTACGAGGCGGACGACGTGATCGCGACCTTCGCGCTGCGGGCCAGGGAGGCGGGAATGCGCTGCTTCGTGGTGAGCGGCGACAAGGACCTCCTCCAACTCGTGGACGGGCCGGTCAAGGTTCTCAAGCCCGAGAGCGGAGGCGGTTTCGTGGAGATGGATCGAGACGCCGTCGTGGAGAGCTGGGGTGTGACTCCCGAGCAGATCCTCGACTACCTTGCCCTCGTGGGCGACAGCTCGGACAACGTTCCCGGCGTGAAGGGGATCGGCGCGAAGACCGCAGCGGCGCTCCTGAGCACCTATCCCACGCTCGGCGAGATCTACGAGCACCTGGACGAGATCACGAGCACGAGTCAGCGGGAGAAGCTCGCGTCCGGACGCGAGTCGGCTCTCATGAGTCGCGACCTCGTCACGCTTGAGATGCACGTTCCCATCGATATGCATATCGACGATCTCTCGCTGGGCGAGCTCGATCGCGCCGCCGCCGCTCCCTACTTCGCCGCCGAGGGCATGAAATCGCTGCTCAAGCAGACGACCGGCAGCGACGAGATCGATCTGCCGGAAGACGATCCGGCGGTGCGGCGAGCCGATCTTGTGGCGCGGCGCGAGATGGAGAGCTGGTTGGGCGACGCCGCGGCAACGCTCGACCCGTCCGGGGCCACCGATCCCAAGCCCGCTGCGACTCGCAGCGAAGCCGTCGGTCGTCACGCCGCGAGCGCGAACATCGAGCGTCCCGCGCTCGTGACCTACGAGCGTGATCCGGGCGACGGTGTCGCCGGCGAGTACGAGCTCGTGGACAGCGTGTCTGCGCTTGAGCGGTGGTGCGCGAAGGCGCGGGACGCCGGCGTCGTCGCCTTCGACAGCGAGACGACCTCGCTCGACTCGATGCGCGCCGAGCCTGTCGGATTCTCGCTCGCGGTCGAGCGCGGCAGCGCGTGCTACATCGCGTTGCACGGTCCGGACGGGCCGGTGATGAAGGCGAACGAGGTGCGCGACCGGCTGAAGCCGCTCCTCGAGGATCCGTCGATCAAGGTCGTGGGGCAGAACCTCAAGTACGACTACAAGGTGATGGCCCGGTGGGGCATTCACATCGCGAATCCCTGGTTCGATACGATGATCGCCGCCTGGCTTCTGGACACCGAGTCGAACAGGCTCGGGATGGACGCGCTTGCGGAAAACTACCTGGGCTACTCCACGCTTCACTACGCGGACGTGGTTCCGAGGGCTGCGCGCGGCGAGCCGGACAACACATTCAACACGGTGCCGCTCGAGACCGCCACGAAGTACGCCGCCGAGGACGCGGACATCGCCTATCGCCTCTGTCGCGTGCTCGAGCCGTTGCTCGATGAGCGCTGCATGACGGCGCTCTTTCGCGAGGTCGAGATGCCGCTGCTCCCGATCCTCGCGCGGATGGAGCTCGAAGGCATCCGGCTCGACATCTTCGAGCTCGAGAAGTACGGAGACGAGCTCGAGCGTAGCATCGCCCGGATCGAGCGCCAGATCTACGACACCGCCGGCCGCGAATTCAACATCGGTTCAACGAAGCAGCTCCAGATGGTCCTGTTCGAGGAGCGCAAGCTCACGCCCGGCAAGAAGACGAAGACCGGCTACTCGACCGATACGAGCGTGCTCCAGGAGCTCGCGAAGGAGGATCCGCTCCCCGAGCTCATTCTCCGCTACCGGACGCTCTCGAAGCTCAAGAGTACCTACGTTGACTCGCTTCCGGAGATGGTCAATCCCAAGACCGGACGGATTCACACGCACTTCAACATCAACGGCACCGCGACCGGCCGGATCAGCTCGACCGATCCCAACCTGCAGAACATCCCGATTCGCGACGAGGAAGGGAGACGAATCCGGAACGCCTTCATCCCCCGCGACGGGTGGACCTTCGTGAGCGCCGACTACTCGCAGATCGAGCTCGTGGTCCTCGCGCACCTCACCGGCGATCCGGGGCTCAAGGCCGCCTTCGCCGAGGGCGTGGACGTGCACCGCCACACCGGCTCGCTCATCTTCGGCGTGCCGGCCGAGGAAGTCACCGCTGCGCAGCGGCGAATCGCGAAGACGATCAATTTCGGCGTGATGTACGGGATGAGCGCCTTCCGTCTCTCGCGCGAGCTGCAGATCC
Organism: Spirochaetales bacterium; assembly: GCA_046538735.1. Classification (GTDB taxonomy): domain Bacteria; phylum Spirochaetota; class Spirochaetia; order DSM-27196; family SLST01; genus SLST01. The sequence goes on along the minus strand of JBKHII010000011.1, from coordinate 32,408 downwards.
CGCGCAAGGACGCGGATGCGTTCATTGAGGCGTACTTCGCGACCTACTCGAGCATCAAGAGATTCATAGACGAGACGGTCGCCCGCGCCGAGAAGTGCGGCTACGTGGAGACGATCATGGGCCGCAGACGCTATCTCGCAAACATCTCCAACCGCAATCGTACCGTGAAGATGGCTCAGGAGCGCGTCGCCGTGAACACGCCCATCCAGGGGAGCGCCGCCGATATCATCAAGAAGGCGATGCTCGACCTCGCCGCCGCACTCACCGAGCGATCGCTCGAGAGCCGCATGCTCCTCCAAGTTCACGACGAGCTCATCCTCGAGTGCCCACAGAACGAAGTGGAGACGGTGAGCGCGCTCATGCAGGAGATCATGACCAAGGCGGTCGATCTCTCGATCCCGCTCAAGGTCTCGGTGGAAACCGGCCGGAGCTGGGGAGAGATGCATTGATCGTCGTGGGTGTGACGGGCAAGTACTGTGCCGGGAAGAGCACCGTGAGCGAGCTCCTCGAGGAGCACGGCTACGTCCAGATAGACGTGGACCGGCTCGGCCACGACGCGCTGGACCGTGAAGCGGAACGTGTCGTCGCGGAGTTCGGCGAGAGCGTCCGCGGTGCGGACGCAGGCGTGGACCGGAAGGCGCTCGGGCGAATCGTCTTCGCGGACGAGGAGCGGCTTCGCTCGCTGGAGGCGATCGTGCACCCGGCGATGGTCGAGATGACCGCCGAGCGCGTGAACGAGATCCGGCGCGGAGACGGAGCGCCTCCCCCCGGAATCGCGATCAATGCGGCGGTGCTCTTTCGCATGGGGCTCCATCGTCTCTGCGACACCGTCGTCTACGTGACCGCCCCCTTCTTCGCGATCTGGCGGCGTGCGCGCGAGCGCGACGGTGCATCGCTCGTCCAGGTGATCAAGCGGCTCCGTTCGCAACGCGATGTAGATCCTCAATATTCGACCCCCGATGCCGACACTCATAGTGTAGAAAACGACGGCGATCGGGAAAGACTCCGCAGCCAGCTCGCGAAGTTGCTCCCGATGCCCTGACGGGTGGAACGAGTGGAGCAACGACGGGTCCTTCTCATCATCGTAAGCGTCGCAATTATCCTTGCCGCAATCGTGGGCGTGGGCATCTGGCTCTTCTATCCGCGCGACGGCGCCGAGCCCCAGGAGCTCGCCGAGGCCGAGGGAGGCTTCGAATACGATCCGCTCGACTACCTCCACGGCGACGGAGACGTCCCGGGCCTCGAGGACGAGGGCGAGCCCGAGGACGAGGAGGGCGACTTCGTCGTCCAGTACGGCGTGCTCGAGGAAGAGGGTGTGGATCAGGCCGACGGTGGATTCGTAGATGAACGACCCGCGTTCGCCCATCCCGGCGACGCGACTCGTCCGAATGACCGCGACCCGGCCCCCGCCGGCCGAGACGCGCTCGCTGCCGACCGCCCCGCGGGCGACGGCGACGGGCGATCTACGCCGGCCGGACAGGCCGAACCCCGCGACGACACGCGGACATCCGTCGGCGACGAGCGCGAGCGCACCGCCGCCCAACCTTCCGCATCTCGGAAGATCGCCGAGCCTCGGACGCCTTCGGGCGCGATCGAGTCGCGGGAACCGGCTCCCGCGCGCGATACCGAGCCAACGCGCAGCGAGCCGGCTCCCGGCGCCCGGCTTGCCGACCGCGCCTACTGGGTCCAGGTCATCTCGTCTCCGAACCGGGACACGATCGAGCAGTCGCAGCTCACGCTGCGCGAGCACCAACTCGGGAGCCGCATCCTCACGAAAGAGATCGGCGACACGATCTACTTCCGTCTTCGTTTGGGCCCGTTCGCCGAGCGCGAGGAGGCCGAGAAGTTCCTTGGCTGGGTAACCGAGATCCGCGGCTTCGCGGACGCGATGGTCTTCGTAGACTACACCACGCCGGTACTCGCCGCGAGAGTCGATTAGCGCTACAATCCGGCCATGAGTCATGGCCCACCCGATGAACTTCACCCCAACGATCCATCCCGCGAGTCGCCCGGCGAGTCGCGTGCTCGCCGCCTCGTCCGCAGGCTTCGCAGACGCGAGCCCGGGCGCGGCGGGTTGTGGCGGGCACATCTCCTCTCCTTCGGCGCCGTGAACGCGTTTCTCGCCTTTCTGAATTTTGTGACGCCGTCCGCGCACCCGTGGGTCCTCTACGTGACCGGTGCCTGGGCGATCCCGCTCACCGTCCACGCGATCTGGAAGCGAAGGCGCGACAAGCTCCAGCAGCGACTCGAGCGGTGGCTCGGTGCGCCGGTCGCGGACTCGTCCGGCAGGTCGGGCGTCGCTCCCGGAGCGGACCTTCCCGATGCCGTCTTTCGTCCGCTTCGCAAGCTGCACGGCACGGTCTCGAGCTTCCTCGTTGGGCTCGGAGTGGCAGGATCGGTCTCCGGCTATCTCGCCCTCGTGAACATCCTCACCGGCGGGTCGGCGTGGTCCGCGATCCCCATTGCCTCGATCGCGCTTCCGGTGTTCCTGTGGTCGCTGCTCATTCCCGGCCGACGAAAGCGGCTCCGCGCTCAACTCGACGCGGCGCGGTCGGAGGCCTCGCTCCCGGATCCCGGCGCTCCGCCCGCGGCGCATCCTGCCGTCCGCGACGCGCGCGACCTTCGCGACCGAATCGTGCGACTGGTAGACGAGAATGCTCCCAGCCAGACCGATCTCATCGGCCATGTGGATGACATCGTGGGCGAGATCGAGCGGCTCGCGGGCCTTGAGGCGCGGTTTGCCGAGGCGCGTAGCGTGCTGCCGGTCGCCGAGCTGCAGGACGAGCGCGGTCGAATGGCCGAACGCGCTCGCGCGCTCGCGGAGCAGGGGCCCGGCTCCGCCTCGGTGGTCCGGGAGTACGAGACGAGCCTCGAGCAGATAGACAAGCAGATCCAGGGTCTGCGCGAGCTCGAGCAACGCCACGAGCTTCTCGAGATGCGGCTGCGCAACGGCGTGAGCTCCCTGAGGCAGGTGAGCCTCGATCTCGTGCGCTATCAAGGCGAACAGGCGCTGAACGAGCTGGACGCGCAGCTTACCGCGAAGGCGGACGAGCTCTCCCGGCAGGTGAGCGATATGCAGACGAGCTATGCGGAGCTTTCACACGAGCTTCGCTCGCCGAGCGGTACGGGCGGGGAGTGAACCGTCGACCTGTCAGACGGCCTTTGGCTCTTCCTTCTTCGTGACGACGAAGTCGTCCGGTTTGTAGAAGATGTGGCTGCCGGGTGGAACGCTCGAAGTGATCCAGACGTTTCCGCCGATCACCGATCCCCGCCCGATCACCGTCTCGCCGCCCAGGATCGTTGCGCCTGAGTAGATCGTTACGTCGTCTTCGATGGTGGGATGCCGCTTCGTGTTGGCCTCTTCCTTCTTCACGCTGAGCGCGCCGATCGTCACGCCCTGGTAGATCTTCACCCGATTTCCGATGATCGTGGTCTCGCCCACGACCACACCGGTCGCGTGGTCTATGAAGAAGTATTCGCCGATCTCCGACCCCGGATGGAGGTCGATGCCCGTCCGTCCGTGAGCCCATTCGCTCATCATGCGCGGGAGGAGCGGCACCTCGCGGATCCACAGCTCGTGCGCCAGCCGGTAGACGAGCACCGCTTCGATTCCGGGGTAGGCGAGGATGACCTCTTCCTTGCTCTGCGCCGCCGGGTCGCCGCGGAACGCCGCTTCCACGTCCAGCCGGATTCGGCGTCGGAGCTCCGGAATCATCTCGATGAGATCGCTCGTCATCGCCTCCGCTTTTTCCCGGCACGACTCGACTTCGCTGTCGTGCCGGCGTTGCGAGCACTTGTCTTCCGTATCGATTCCACGCTCGACGCAGAGACACTTCTGGATTTCTTCGGTGAGGTTGCGCGCCACGCGGCTGATGCGCTCGGCGATCGAGTACTTGAGGTGCTCGATCCGCGCGGGCTCCTCCTCGTGGTAGCCCGGGAAGATCACCGCCTCCAGGTCCTGGAGCACGTCCTGCATCGCGATCCGGGACGGCAGCTTCGGGCCGGTGATGTGGTTGATGCCGCCGATCTCGTAGTAGGACTTGAGGATCTCGTCGATGATCGGACCGAGTCGCTTGGTCATGCCCTACAATATCACCCACCGACCGAGTGTGATCAAGCGGGCAGCCGGCCGCGTGCCGACGATTGACCGCGTGCGCCCGGCAGCGTACGCTCCCTTTGTGACGAGCCGCCATCGTCTCATCGCGGGCGCCGGACTCGCCGTCGCCTTCGTCGGGCTCAACACCATCCTCACCGCATTCCGGTGGATCCCGAGCGCCTCGCCCGTTCTCGCGTTCGTGCCGTCGCTCGAGGCCGCCGCAGTCGTGCTTGCCGGCTCGCTGCCGGCTCGCCTCCGTCCTCATGCGCGGCTGCTCCGCCTCGTCGTCGCCCTTCCGCTCGCGCTCCTGATCGCCTACTCCTCCGCCGAGACGTTCTATCGCTACTACTACGCGCGCCCCTTCGATCCCTGGACCGACATCTCCTTCGTCCGTGGCGGGCTCTACCTGCTCTTCGGCGAGATTGACTCCGGAATCGGTATCTACGCCGCGCTCACGATCGTGGTGATCGTTGGGATCGCCACGGCGCTCGCCTGGCTCATCACGACCGCGCTCGTCCGGAGTGCGGCCCGGACCGGGCGCCCGCTCGTGATTATGAGCGCTGCTGCCGCGGCGATGCTCGTGACCGTAGTCGCCGTGCCCTCGGAGGACCGGCTCTCGGCCGTCGTGGCGCGCGGGCTGCTGCCGCCGGCGGCGGACGGGCAGGTCGCACCGAGCGTGGCGGACGGCACCGGTGCCGATGTCGGCAACGCAGGCGAGCCTCGCCCGGCCGGACTCGGCGGCGCGGACGTGCACCTCTTCTTCGTGGAGTCGTACGGGCGCACCGCGTTCACTCGACCGGAGGTGTCCCGGGCGATCGTCCCGTCCGTTCGCGATCACGAGGATGCGCTCGCACGCGCGGGATACCACGTCCGCTCGACCTATCTCCGGGCGCCGGTCGTGGGCGGGTACTCGTGGGTTTCGGAGCTCGCCTTCCTGACCGGCCGCGACGTGGAGAACCAGGCGGACTACGACGCCGTCATGTCGTCGGATTCCCGGACGCTCTCCGGCTTCTTCGCGGATGCCGGGTACCTGACGCTTCTCTCCATGCCCGGAACGATTCACGGGGAGTGGCCCGAAGCGCAGACCTTCTACCGTTTCGAAGAGGTGATCCTGGGCGACGACTTCGACTACGTGGGGCCCCAGTTCTCCTTTGTGTGGGTGCCGGATCAGCTCGCCGTGGCCCAGGCGTACGATCGGCTTCGTGCCCTCCGCGCGCGCGATCCATCGCGGCCGGCCTACGCGCAGCACGTGCTGGTATCGAGCCATGCGCCGTACAACCGTATCCCTCCCTACCTCACCGACTGGGGCCGCCTCGGCAACGGAGCGATCTACAACGAGGTAGACATCTCCACCTACGACAACGACTGGTTGCGCGGGAGCGAGTTCCTTCCCGGTTACTCGGAGGCGGTCATCTACTCGTTGGACGTGGTGTTCGGTTTCCTTACCTCGGTCGTGGACGAGGATGTCGTCGCAATCGTGACCGGCGACCATCAACCCGGCCCGCAGGTGCGCCCCCCGGGCGCCGGTCCGGAGGTCCCGATCCACATCATCGCCCGCGATCAAGGCTTGGTGGATTCGTTCGCCGATCTCGGCTTCTCGGAAGGTCTCATCCCGTCCACTGTGCCGCCCCACGAGGAGAGCCATTGGTTTCTCGACTCCTTCCTCGCGGTCGTCAGAGAATGACCGGGTGGGATGCAATCCACCGGGTGCGTATGGTAGGATGCGCACCGATTCATGGCATCGCTGGAACGGACCCGCATTCTTCGTGACATCGCCCCTCGGGCATTACGAGAGCTCGTTCGATTCACGATACGACGGCTCTTGCCTGACCCCTTGAGTCCCGGCAGCTCGGCTCGCAGGGCCGTCCTAATGACACGGAATCGACCGGGTCGGGGGACCGGCAGGAGAGGACAATGATCGAGCAGAAGGCGGCTGAGCGATACACCCTCATCGAACGGCTTGGCAGCGGCGGCACGGCGGAGGTCTACAAGGCGGAGGACGTGCAGCTCGGGCGGATCGTCGCGCTCAAGCGCTTCCACCCGCACTTCCTGGACGATCGCGTGCTGGCGGCGCGGGTGCACGCCGAGGTCGCCCTCGCGACCAGGCTCTCGCACCCCGGGATCGCAGCCGTGCACGAGTTGGCGCACCACGAGGACGGCCCCGGAATCGTCATGGAGTACCTTCCCGGGGGTGATCTCCGGAGGCGCATCCTCTCCCGCGGCCGTCTGACTGCCGGCGAGACCGAGGGGATCGCACGGCCCCTGCTCGAGGCGCTCGCGTACGCACACGAGCGCGGCATCGTCCATCGCGACATCAAGCCGCGCAACGTGCTCTTCGGCGAAGACGGATCGCCCAAGCTTGTCGATTTTGGTCTCGCCCGGAGCATGAGCAGCGCGGGGCTCGCGGAGCGCGACACGGTTGCAGGTACCGCCGAGTACACCGCCCCTGAGACGATCACCGCGTCGCTCTGGGACGCGCGATCCGATCTCTACGCGCTCGGCTGCACGCTCTACGAGGCGCTCACCGGGAGGCCGCCGTTCGTCGCGAACAGCCCTCCGGAGGTGCTTCGGATGCACGTGGAGGAACCCCTTCCCGACATCGCGGACGTACTGGGTCCCGAGGTTGCACGCGATCACACGTCGATCTCGATTCTCATAGCGACGCTCCTGCAGAAGGACCCGAACGACCGGCCACAGACGGCTCGGGAGGCGCTCCGGATTCTCGCCGAAACCGGCACGGATCTGCCGACGTTGACCGGGTCCCGACCCGGCGGCTCCCCAACGCACGCCTGGTCCGGCTCGCCGGGAGCTCGGAATACGGTGCGGTGCCCGAGTTGCGGCGCCGCGATGAGCCCGCGGTACGGATGGTGCTTCACGTGCCACAAGCCTGCGGTCCAACTCGTCGCAGCGAAGCGCGGCGGGACGAGCGTCTTCGTGGTGGGCCCCGGGAAACGGGGAGAGAAGCTGCCGAGCGACCAACGCGACGCCTGCTCCGAGGTGGCGGGCGCGATGGGTCTGCGGGCGGACTCGATCCGCAAGCGCGTGCCGCGGCTTCCGTTCGTGTTCGCTCGCGGTCTCGAACGAGCAAGCGCCGTGAGACTGAGGCAGGAGCTGGAGACACGAGGCGTGGATGTGCGGCTCGTGGGGCCCGGAGACGCCTCGCGGTGGGTCGGTGGTGGAATGATCCTGCGCAAGGCACTGACCATGACGCCGCGCATCTATCTCGTCGTTGCCGGTATGTCCGGAGGGTTCTTCCAGGGATTCGCCCATGGCTCCTCGGTTGCTCCGTTCGCCGTGCTGGGGGCGGTCCTGCTCGGCGTTCCGGTGGTGTCTGCGCTTGGGTATCGCCGGAGCGCGACGCGTCTCGTTTCGCGGTGCGCGCCGGAACAGGAGCGACTTCACGAGCTGCTCGTCTCCGTAGACGACCCGCTCATCCACGCGCGCGTGAAGAACGTGGTCGAGTCGGGCGCCTCACTCATTGAAGCTTCCACTCACGACGATTCGCTTCCGGACGACCTGCGCGACGACGTCGCGCGCGTGGTCCTGGAGGGGGTCGAACGGGCGGCGGCGCTCGGGCTCGCGCTGGACGACGTTCGTCGCAGCGATCAGTACGCGCGCCACACCGGACTGCTCGCGCATCGGGAAGGAGCCGCCGCGGACGCCGAGCGTTCCGCCTCGATCGTGCGAGGCATGGACAGTCTGTACACGCAGACGCTCGAACGCATCGGCTCGGTCGCGCTCGATCTCCACGAGACTGCGGTCCGCCTCGCGGGACGGCACCGGAGCCTCACCCACGCCGATGTGACGCGTCTTCGGGAAGGCATCGGACGCCTGAGCGATGCCGGCGAAGCGTGGCGCGAGCTCGAGCTCGACTTGGGAGGCGGAGCGTGAACGGCAGAATCGAGGTGATCACTCGCATCGCCCACGGAGATACCGCAGACGTATACGAGATCAGGCGTGACGACGCGCCGTTTGCGGTCAAGGTGCTGCATCCGCATCTCGCGAACGATCCGGTCGTTCGGGCGCGTTTTGTGCGCGAGGCACAGGCGCTGAGCACGATCAACAATGCGCACGTCGTGCGGGTGCACGCGCTCGTTGAGCACGAGGGCCGACCGGCGATGCTCATGGAGCTGATGGAAGGCGGCTCGATCGAGGGCGAGCGACTCGATCCCTCGCGGACGGTCGCGCTTCTGCGGGGGCTGCTCTCCGGGCTCGTGGAGCTTCACGGTCGCGGCATCGTTCACCGGGACATCCGGCCGAGTCACATCCTCCGGGACCGCGATGGAACCGCGAAGCTCGTGGACTTTGGCATGGCGAGCATCCGAGATCTCTCCGGGCTCACGCGATCAACCGTGGTCACCTCGCGTCCGCACTACGTTGATCCCTTCAGTTGGGGCAGGCGCAGCGTCTCGCCGGTTCAGGACCTCTACAGCCTCGGCGCGGTTGCCTTCGAGTCGCTGACCGGTTCTCCTCCACCGGTATCGCTCTTCTCACGCGACGATCGCAACCGCGCGAAGGCGTTCGCGGACCTTCGCGAGGGCACCGACCACTTCGTCGCGACCGTCGTGACGCTCCTGATGGAGCAGCCGAGCAGGCGTCCGCGGAGCGCCGCCGAGGTGCTCGAATGGCTGGACGCCGGTGCGCTGCGTGGCGCCCGCTGCCTGAGCGAGTGCCTCTTCTGCGGCGCGCCGATGCCCGAGGATGCGTCGATCTGTCTTGAGTGCGGGAAGGAGCCTCCCGCGCTGCGCCGCGATCCCAGGGGAGAGTTCCTCGTGCTCAAGAAGGTTTCCGAGGAGCAGGAGGTGCTGTCGCCGTTCCTGCGGAAGCTGCGGCTCCTGTCGGACGGGACGGAGGCAATTCCGCCGCTGTTGACCGGCGATACGCGACTCTATTCGCGGGCCGAGCGGAAGGAGGGGCACCAGCTCCCGGTGAGGATCGTGGACGGAGTCGCGGAGGAGAGCGTGGGACCGCTCATCGAGCTGCTGACCGAGTCTCACGCCGACCGAATCCGTGTCGTTCGCTATCCCGCCGAGAAGATTCGCCGGTTCAAGCGGGGGCCGCTCATCAGGCTCCGCGAAGGCATTCCGGTTGCGCCGGCCACGCTCACCGCGCTCCGACGATTGACCGCGCGCACCTCCCCGGCCGGCGAGCAGAGCGATCTCCGCAGAGAGTGCTCGTACGCCCTGGCCGTCGCGGCTCGTCGCCTCGCAACCCCGGACGGCGGCGGCCCGCTCGATGCCGAGATGATCGACGCCCTTTCATCGGACTTCTTCGCTGCCGTGGGTCATCTGGAGCAGACCGAGCGGTATCTCGCCGGTGTGAATCTGCAGCATTCCTACTCCGAGCTCGAGCGGGCGGACGTGATGGGCGGCGCGGACGAGTCGGTGCTCGAGCGGACACGCGCCGTATTCAACGCCTATTCGGACGCCGAACGATCCGCGGCGAGAACTCGCGGCGCGATCGTGGAGGCGTGCCGGGTGCTCGAGCGCGTGACGCCGAGCAGACTCGAGCTCGATCTGCAGCGCGTGCGCGATCTCCTGTTGTCCGCCGTCCGCCGGGATCACTCCGGGGCGTAGAGCGCGCCGCGCATCGCGTCCTCGCCGTTCGTCACGTTCGAGAGGATCGTCGCCGTTACGCCTCGTTCCGGAAAGTGGCGCGAGTCGAACCCCACGCCGGCGTCGCCGCCCACGATGAAGTAGGCCGGCTCGTCCGGTTCGTTCCAGATGTAGAGGCCGTATCCGTAGGAGACGTGCTCGTTCGTGGGCACGTGACCCGTCGTGAAGATGTCTCGCGTTTCGGGCGCCACGATGCGGCCCGCGAAGAATGCTTTCCAGAGCCGTTCCGCGTCCGCCGCGGTCAGAAACGCACCGCCGTCCGACGCGCCGATACGTGGCAGGTTGTAGACGTTGCTCTGGATCGTGCCGTCCTCGAGGACCATGTAGCCGGTTGCGGTTCGCTCGGGGAGTTGGTTGAGCGCGAAGAAGCCGGAGTCGTCCATTCCTGCCGCGGCGAGAACCGATTCCGCGACTACCTGCCGAAAGAGCCTGCCCGTTACTTCCTCCACGACGATGCCCAGGAGAATGTAGCCGCCGTTCGAGTACGAGAACCTGGCGCCGGGGTCGAACTTCATCGCTTCGTCCTGGAAGAGCGGCAGGTAGTCGCGCGGCGTAGTCAGCTGGTACCACGGAATGCTCACGAAGAAGTTGTCGAAGTCCTCAACGAGCTCTTCGTCGTAGTAGTCGAAGATGCCGGACGTGTGCGTCAGGAGGTGGTGGATCGTAATGCCGTCGTGGAACCTGGGGAGATCGAAGGAGAGGAGCTCCTGCACCGGCGTGGTGAAGGCGAATGCTCCCGCGTCCACGAGCGTACCGATTGCGAGGGCGGTGAGGAACTTGGTGCCCGAGGCGATGCCGAATCGGGTCTCCGGCGTATTCGCGATGCCGTGCGCTCGCTCGGCGAGCCCGTAGGCGCGGACGAATGGCTCGTGGACTCCCGTGACCGAGACGACGCCCGAGAAATCGGCCTCCCGGGCCCGGGCCTCGACCGATTGAGAGAGCGCTGCGGTGTTGAACGAGAAGTTGCGTGACATAGATGCTCCTGCGGGGAGCGTAGCGGGATCGGTCGCGGAGGGCAAGCTGTCGCCTGGTTGCGCCTCGGCGAATTCTTCGCTACCGTAGCCGCGGTGAACTACACCGACCGCATCAACGCGGCGCTCGACTACATCGGGAATCACCTCCACGAGAAGCTGACCCTGGACGCGATCGCGAATGTCGTCGCTATCTGCGTTCCCGTGAGGCACACCAATGGCTGACGACCTGCGCATGATCACGCTGGACGAAACGAACCTCGCGGACGAGCACATCTGCTGCGCGTTCGCGGACAAGAAGTGCGGTGAAGGCTACGAGGCGAAGAAGCGCCTGCTGCGCGAGCGGATGCAGGACGGCTTCGTCTTCCGCAAGTACAACGTGCGAGGCAAGGTCTTCATTGAGTACGTCCCCGCCGAGCACGCGTGGGCGCCCGTCGTTGCGCCCAACCACACCTTCATCCACTGCTTCTGGGTATCCGGAAGATTCAAGGGGCAGGGGCTCGGCAAGGAGCTCCTGCAGAGTTGTATCGACGACAGCTCGGGCAAAGACGGCGTCGTCGTGATCTCCACGGCCAAGCCGAAGCCCTTCCTCACGGACAAGCGATTCTTCGCCAAGCACGGTTTCGAGGTCGTGGACACCGCTCCGCCGTTCTACGAGCTGCTCGCGCTTCGCCTCAACCCGGACGCTCCGCCCCCGCGGTTCGCGGAGAGCCTCCAGACGGCGCAGCCCGTCTCCGATTCGGGACTCGTCGTCTACTACTCCAACCTGTGCCCCTTTACCGAGTACTACGTGGACGAGACGCTCGAGACCGCGCGAGAGCACGGCATCGAGGCCCGCAAGGTGAAGGTCACGTCCGCCGAGGAGGCGCAGCGCCTGCCCACGCCCACGGCGGTCTTCGGCGTATTTCTGGACGGCGAGTTCCTCACGCACGAGCTCCTCAACCGAGGTCGGCTCGAGAAGCTCCTCGCCACGATCGGACGAATCTGAACTCGGGTGCTTGACGATCAGGAATCGGCGCGCTATCATGTGACCGTATGGACATTCTGGTCACAGAGGACGGATACGCCTGATGCCGCGCGGTTTCACCGAGGACGAGCGCGTTCGGATCAACGAGGCGCTGCTCGAAGCGGGGGAGCGGTTGTTCAGCCGCTACGGATTTGCCAAGACCACGGTCGGCGAGCTTGCTGCGGCGGTCGGTATCTCCAAGGGCGCGTTCTACCTCTTCTACGCCTCCAAGGAGGACCTCCTCATGGCGTTGATCGACCGCTTCGAGCGCGAGACGCGCGCCGGCATCGAGGCGACGTTCCGGAGCGCTCCCACGGTTCGCGACGGGCTTCGTTCGGTCGTCCTCGACCAACTCGAGCGGGCGAAGCGCAATCCGCTGATCCGTCGGCTCATGACCGGCGATCTCGCGCGGAACATCTGGCAGGGATCGAGCGAGGCGGCCCGCGAGCGAAGCGTCCGGAACGACGTGGACTTCGTGCGCGAGCTCTTCGGGGACAGCGGAGCCCTGGCCGTTTCTCCGGAGGTGGCGTCCGGGATGCTGCGGGCGGTCGCGCTCCTCGCCGTGCACCGCGACGAGATCGGTGAGGACGTATCGGACGTTGTGGAGCGCGAGCTCGTGGACGCGGTCGTCAATCACATCTGCGGAGGCAGCGATGGCACGGATTGAGACGGAACGGCTGACGAAGCGGTACGGCGAGCATCGGGGGATCGAGGACGTCTCGCTCTCGATCGAGGAAGGCGAGGTCTTCGGCTTCATCGGACCGAACGGGGCCGGCAAGTCCACGACGATCCGGACGCTCCTCGGACTCCTCGTTCCCACCTCCGGTACGGCGACGATCCTCGGCAAGCGCGCGGCGGACGAACCCGAGTGGGTCTTCCAGCGCGTGGGCTACCTGCCGGCCGACGTGCGCTCGTACGACCGCATGCGCGTGGGGCGCTTTCTCGAGCTCACCGCCGGGTTCTACGAGCACGACTGCTCGGCGCGCGCGAAGGAACTCGTCGCGAGCTTCGAGATCGACGAGACGCGCCGCTTCGGCGAGCTCTCCACCGGGAACAAGAAGAAGGTCGGCATCGTGCAGTGCTTCATGCACCGGCCGGACGTGATCGTGCTGGACGAGCCCACGACGGGGCTCGATCCGTTGATGCAGGCTCGCTTCTACGAGCTGCTCAACGGCGAACGCGATCGGGGGGCGACCGTCCTCTTCTCTTCGCACACGCTGAGCGAGGTGCAGCAGCAGTGCTCGCGGATCGCGATCATCCGGCAGGGCCGCATCGTGGAGTCGGGGCCGCTCGCCGAACTGCGGAGCCGCCGCGTACGCCGTCTTCGGGTCACCGGATCGGATCGGGCGGTGAACCGCGTCGCGGCGCTCTCGGGCGTGCAGATCGAGCGCTCGGAAGCCGGACGATTGATCTGTCTCTACTCGGGAACGCCGAACGACGTGATCGCGGCGTTGGGAGGCGAGCAGATCGCGGACCTGCTCATCGAGGAGCCGTCGCTGGAGGAGGTCTTCCTCCACTACTACACGGAGGAATGAATGAGGCGCAGTCTCGTTTCGCTCGAGGTCTCGCAGACGATCGTGGGGAGCGCGCTGTGGGCGCTCGTGCTCGCCGGGCTGATCGTGATGGGGATGGCGTTCTTTCCCGCGCTCTCCTCGTCGCTCGGCGAGCTCACCACGCTCTTCGAGAATCCGATGATGAGCACGGTGCTCGCCGCATTCGGGGCCGAGCCGCAAGCGCTTGCGAGTCTCCCCGGCTTCTACGTGACCTACGGGTCGATCTACGTGACGCTTCTCGGCTGCATCTTCGCGGGGCTTCTCGGGGCCAAGCGCCTTGCCGGTGAAGAGGGGCGCGGCACCGCGGAGTACCTCCTGACGAGACCGGTGAGCCGGTCGAGCGTCTACCGGCACAAGGCACTCGTCGTCGTCGCGCAGGTTGTGGTGCTCAACGTCGTCGTGTTCGGCGCGAGCGTATTCTCGCTCGAGGCGTTCGGCGCCGGCGTCCCGAAACTCGTCCGGCCGGTTCCCGCGATCGTGGATCGGATCGCCGATGAGCTGGAGGCAGAGCCGACGGTCGTTCGCGAGCTCTTCGCGCTCGACCGCCCGCTCTTCAACGAGGTGATGATCGCGCCGGCGCGGGCCGAGCTCGCGGACGCCTCGCCCAAGGAGCTCTCCTCGGCGGGCGTTGACCCGCAGACGATCGCCCGGCTGATGCAGCGCCTCGAGGCGAGCGGACCCGAGGAGCTGATCGCGGACGTCCGTGCGAGCCCCGAGGAGTACACCGCACTCTTCGGCGGGACCGAGCTCAGCGAGGAGGAGATCCTTGCCGGTGTGGAGGAGACCGAGGCGGAGCTCGAGACCATGTGGGACGCGTTCCGCAACGATCCCGAACAAACCGTCGGCTTGTTCCGGCGTGTCCCCCGACCATTCCTGGACGATCTCGTCTCGCGCGGCCGGCTCGGCGAGCTCTTCGTGCGCCTCGGTCTGCCGGAGCGGCTCGCCGATCAAGTCTACCTCAGGTACCCGCTCGGCGGCGTAGCGGTGCTGGTCGCGTACGGCATGCTCGCGATGCTTGCCTTTGCGATGGTCGGCTTCGGCGTCTCGGCGTTCTTCCGCTCGGCGGAAACACCGACCACGGTCGCGCTCATCGTGGTGCTCGCCGCGTACATGATCAACGTGCTGATGAGCGCCGTGGGCGGATCCGGTGCGCTCCGGTTGCTCAGCCCGTTCGCGATGATCAACGACTCGATCATGGATCCCGGCTACCGTCTCGAGGCGGGGCGGGTCGCGTACTATCTCGTGCTCGCGGCGGCGGCGGCCGTCGCGGGGGAGATCGCGTACCGGAGGAAGGACGTCTACGCGCCGTAGGCGGCGGCCGGCCGATCACCGCGGCGGCACGATCTACACGCGAACGATCGCCTCGTACCGCGCGCCGGACGCGCTGCTGAACTCCGGCTCACCTGCGAGCTGGCGCGTGAGCGCGGTGATGAGCGTGATCCCGATCGAGCCGGATGCGCCCGAATCGAGCTCGGGCGGGTACCCGGGGCCGTTGTCCTCGTAGACGATACGAACGCGCGAGCGGTCGTCGGCCTTGATCGAGAGTCTGATCGCGGGGTCCGGGACGTCCGCGAATGCGTACTTGAGCGAGTTGCTGAGAAGCTCGGACACGATGAGCCCGATCGGCACCGACGCGTCCACGGAGAGCGAGATCTCGTCGATATCGCAGCTCAGGTCCACGTGGCGTGGGGCGAAGTCGTCCAGGATCGTCTCGCAGAGGCGGTGCAGGTACTCCGAGACGAGCGGCTCGCGGCTGTCGCGAAGCTTGTGGAGCTGTTCGTGGATGAGCGCCACCGACCGTATTCGGTTTTGGAGGTCCATCAGGACCTGGTGCACGTGGCCCTGCTCCGCGCTTTTCTGGATGCCGATCGAGCTGATGATGAGGTTGAAGTGGTTCTTCACTCGGTGCTGGAGCTCACGGAGGTAGAGCTCGGAGGTCGTCAGCCGTCGCTTCAGTTCTTCGTTGAGCAGCATGTACGACAAGTCGGTTTCGATGATGCCCTTGAACTGGATCATCAGCTCCTGGTATTCGGGAGTGAACCGGTTCGTCTTGTCATTGAGCATGCAGAAGGTACCGAAGACTTCGCCGTCCTCCCACTGAATGGGAACGCCAAGGTACGACCGCATGCCGAGTGCCGCGTGCGGGTTGTTCCGCCAGTAGTCCGACTCGTTGGTATCCTGCACGAGCATCTGCTGCCTGCGGCTCGCGACCGTCTCGCAGAACATCCCGATTCCGAGCGAATCCTTGTCCGCACGGCTGTACGGGTTGCCCTCCGTCCGGCTCGCGACGAAGATCTCGAGGTTGTCCTCGGTGAGGCGCGTGATGAGTCCGGTCGGGACGTGCATGATCCGCGCGACCATGTCCACGATTCCCTGCCATTTGTCGATAATCGCTTGCGGTATTTCCGGCTTGTCGGTCGAGATGGGCACGACGGTCTTGCCGGTTTCGTTCGCGACGCGCACGAACGCGTGGTTCAGCTTCTCAACGCCCACACGCGCCTCAACTCAGCATCTTCTTCAACATTACGCCATACTCTCCAGTAGCTCAATCGTAGCCCATTCGGAGGCGATCCGCAAGGAGTATCTCCCTCCAGGGACGCGACGTAGGGAATTCTCTCGATGCCGCCGCCGTGGTACGGCTCAGGAGGAGACGTACCGCCTTTCTCATGGTATTCCAGCCAAATCTCCAGTAGAATGGGCTCGAATCGGAGGAGTGCATGCAAATGGAGCGGAGGCGCGTACTCGTCGCGTGTGCGGCGGTCGCAATGCTGGTGGTGGGCTGCGAATGGATGGGCTACACGGCGTACCAGGGATCGTGGACGTACGCCATCGAGACGGAGGAGGAGGGAACCATCGTCGTTGAGCAGCGAGAGCTGGAGCTCGCGGACACCGCATTCACCGTCACCGATACGGTCGCTGAGGATGCGACCGTCGTCAGCGAGGTGCGCTTTCGCGGCGATCTGGCGGTGGCGGGGCGAAACATGTACTTCACGACGACCGAGCTTTGGCTGCCCGAGATCATGAGGCTCTTCCTCATGCTTGCGGCGGAGGCGGAGGGCGGCGATCTCGAGGTGTTTGCCGACGAGTGGATGAACCTTGACGAGTTCGTCGCTGCCGTTGAGGGCCTCGATTTCGGGGCCGACGAGTTTCCTCGAGAAGCGCTCGAGCTCGGCGATGCGACCTTCCGCGTCTCCGGCGATACGCTCACGCTGAGCGATGCCGCCGGCAGCATCGAGTACTCGAAGCTCTGACGACCACTCGCCGCGCAGACCGCGGAGACCTCTGTCGCTGCACTACCGGGCCCAGGGTTCGTGACAGTCCACAGTGTTTGGACTCTGCTAGCGAACTCCGGGCCGCATTCACATTGCGCATCACATTCCCCAGAACTAACTCAATACTAGCTCGAGCCTAACCTGCCGATTCCGAGAACGGCCTATAGTCGGCGTGTTCGATGGGAGGTCGGCGATGATCCGAATAGATGGGATACGAAAGCACTACGGAGAGGTTCGCGCGGTTGACGGCATCGATCTGGAGATCGCGGACGGGTCGATGGTCGGGATCGTTGGGAGCTCGGGAGCAGGGAAGTCGACGCTGCTTCGATTGATGAACCGGCTCATCGAGCCGACCGACGGCTCGATCTGGTATGGCGAGCGCGAGGTCACCGCGCTCAAGGGCCCTGCGTTGCTCGACTGGCGCAACTCGTGCGCGATGATCTTCCAGCAGTTCAACCTCGTGGACCGACTCTCGGTACTCACGAACGTCCTCACCGGCACGATTCGTTCGCACACCTTCGTTACGTCGATGCTCGGCGTCTTCTCTCGAGAGGAGCGCACGCAGGCGGCGCACCTTCTCGAGCAGCTCGGCATTCTTGATCAGGCGCTCAAGCGGTGCGATCAGCTCTCCGGCGGCCAGCAGCAACGCGTCGCCATCGCGCGCGCGATGATGCAGCAGCCGAAGATCCTTCTCGCCGACGAGCCGATCGCCTCGCTCGACGCGCGCAGCTCCGAACAGGTCATGAATGCACTCGTGCGCATCAACCGGGAGATGGGTATCACGGTCATCGCGAGCGTGCACGACCTCATCGCGGCGCGGACCTACTTCGACCGCCTCATCGGCATTTCCGACGGGAAGCTGGTTTTCGACGGGCCGCCCGAGGAGCTGACCAGCGAGCAGGTCCGTCTCATCTACGACGCGAGAGACGCGGAGGAAGAGCTCCGGCACGCCGGAGAAGAGCCTCGACCGGCAGGTGACCCTGATCGAGACGAGGAACGAGTCGCCGTGACGACCTGAGGCAGCACACGGTGCGGAACATCGCGTAGCGATGTCGAATATACACAAGGAGAAGGGTATGAAGAGAAGGAGCGTGCCGGCTATGGTCCTGTTGGTTCTCGTGGCCGCAGGAGCGCTGGCCGAGGGTCAGACCGAGCAGGAATCGGTGGCGGATACCGGCAGATGGCAGGACGAGTATCCCACGATCGTCTTCAGTTCCATCAGCTCGGAGAATGAGAGCGATCGAATCGCGCGAGCCGAGCACCTTATCGAGTACTTGGAAGAGCAACTCGACGTCGACGTGGAGTTCTTCGCCGCGAGCGACTACGCCGGAACGATCGAGGCGATGAAGGCAGGACGCGTAGACTTCGCCGGCTACGGAACGGCGTCGTACGTACGCGCGTACATGGTCACCGACGGGAACGTTGAGCCGCTGGTTACGGCGCTCGACGAAGGAGGTGCCTCGGGGTATCACTCCACGATCTGGGTCCGGGCCGACAGCCCGTATGAAAGCGTTGAAGACCTGGAGGGCAAGCCGCTCGCTTTCGCGGACCCGAACTCCACGTCGGGCTACCTCGTCCCGAGCTTCTACCTGCGTCGTGCGGACATGGACCCGGACGAGTACTTCGAGTCCGGATTCTCAGGAAACCACGAGATGGGCATTCTCGCGCTGGTCGAAGGCACGTACGAGGGGGCGTGCACCTGGTACACGAACGAGCGTCGAAGCAATCCCCTGCGCATGGCCGAGAAGGGTATGATCGATATGGACGACATCCGGATGATCTGGAAGTCGCCCGTCATCACGAACGGCCCGATCGCCTGCCGGTCCGACCTCCCCGAGCAGATGAAGCGAGACTTCCAGGAAGCGATGGTGAGCTGGATCGAGAACGATCCGCAGAGCTACGAGGCATACCTCGCGCCGAGCCCGATGGGACAGGGCTACATGGCGGTGACCCACGAGCGGTACCTCGACTTCCTCGAGATGGTGCGACTGAACGATGCCGCGCGCGAGGGATAGGGGACATATCAACGATTGTTCGAGAGAGCGACGCCTTCGGGCGCCGCTCCGCTACCAACGGAGACCGTGATGGCACAGGTGATCGCCGCGGCAACAGAGCACGAACCGATCCGTCGGTTCCACGACCGCCGGCAGCAGGAATCGAGTAGACAGAGGCTCACGTTCGGCATCGCGGCCGCCGTGATGCTCGTCGCATTCTTCCAGTCGGCGCAGATCGGCGACGTAAACGTCGGCCACCTGCGCGACATCAACAAGGTGTTCGACTACATCTCGGAGACGATCCCGACACTTCGGCTCCGGTATCTCGGCTACGATCTCGCCGATTGGTTCGGACGTGGGCGGATCTGGGTGAGCAGTATGTTCGATACGATCCTGATCGCGATCGTATCCACGACGTTCAGTGCGATCGCCGGATTCGTGCTCTGCTTCGCGGCGTCCCGTAACCTGGTGCGGAACCGCTTCGTCACCTTCGTCGCGCGCCGGACGCTCGAGATCGCCCGGGGCGTTCCCGAGCTCGTCTACGCGATGATCTTCGTCTTCGCGTTCGAGCTCGGCCCGCTGCCCGGCGTGCTCGCGATCGCCGTGCACTCGGCCGGCTCGCTCGGAAAGCTCTTTTCGGAGGTGAACGAGAACGTGGCGGCGAAGTCGCTCGAGGGAGTCCGTTCGGTCGGCGGCAACTGGTTCGATGTCATCAGGTACGCGGTCGTCCCGCAGGTAATGCCGAACTTCGCGAGCTACACGCTGCTGCGTCTCGAGCTGAACGTTCGAGCCGCGACGGTGATCGGGCTTGTCGGCGCCGGCGGGATCGGCATGGAGCTCATGACGGCGATTCGGCAGTTTCACTACACGGAGATCAGCGCGATCTCGCTGATGGTCGTTCTTGTGGTCGTGGGGATGGACTGGGCCTCCGAGAAGATCCGCCACTCGCTGATCGGCAAGGAGAATCTCGTATGAGTACGACGCTTCACTTCTCGTCCGAGTCGGAAAATGGATGGGACCGCTACTCGGTGTTGATGCCGCGACTCTACGGCCCGTCGCGCGGCGTCCGCGCGTGCAAGGTCGCGATCGCGGTTGGATCGCTCCTGCTCATGGGATGGATCTTCTGGTACCTGGATATCGGACCGGTGCGGATCATCCGGGGAATCGGCGATCTCGGGTGGATGCTCCCGATGCTTTTCCCGCCAACGCACGGCGGATGGTTCGGCGATTTCGCGCACGGACTGGGCGAGACACTCGCGATGGCGTTTCTGGGGACCTTGTTCGGAGCGATCCTTGCGATGCCCATCGGCTTCCTCGCGGCGAAGACGATCGTGCAGAACGGTCTCGTGCGGGGCATCGTGCGACGAGCGATCGACTTCATTCGCGGGATTAACATCCTCATCTGGGCGCTCATGTTCGTTCATGTCGTGGGGCTCGGACCCTTCGCGGGCATCATGGCGATCACGATCGCGGACGCCGCCACGCTCGCGAAGCTCTACTCGGAGACGATCGAAAACGTGGACCGCAAACAGATCGAGGGCGTGCGGAGCACAGGTGCGAGCCGCGTGCAGATCGTCCGCTACGGATTTCTTCCTCAGGTCGTGCCGATCATGCTGAGTAACATCCTCTACTTCTTCGAGTCGAACGTCCGCTCGGCGAGCGTCCTCGGAGTGCTCGGCGCCGGCGGTCTCGGGATGCAGCTCCACGATCGAATCCGAATCATGGACTGGCAGCAGGTCAGCTTCATTGTCATCATGATTCTCATCACCGTCGCGATCGTCGATGCGATATCGAGGTCGCTCCGCCAGCGAATCATCGCGAATCCCGAGTACCGGCCGTAGGTAAGCAGGAGTATCGTATGAACACGAAGACACGGAGTTACGTCGTCGGCGCAATTGCAGTGATCGCGGTGGGCGTTGTGGTACTCATCGCCATGACGTCCGGTCCGCCGCCGGCGGAGCCGGAGGGCGATCACGGCGTGGGACAGGAACGCGTCGGCCTCCAGATTCGCGAGCTCACCGAAGAGGAGCGCGTGGCGATCGAGGCGTGGCGGGAGCGGGGCGTGCTGCAGGAGCTCGACACCTTCACGCACGAGGCAACGGTAGACAGTGCCGGGTGGGACGCGCTCACGGACGACGAGCAGGAGGAGCTCACTCGGCTCGTGTCGCTCTACTTCAAGTCGTTCGACGGCACGACGCAGGCGAAAATGCTCCGCGCGGATTCGGGCGAGATCGCGGCGGACTACTTCGGCGACGTCATCAGGTTGCGGTAGCCCATGACCCATTCGGAGATCGCGGCGGAGGGGCCGATCGGGCCGGTGAAGGAGGCCGCCGAGGAAATCGTCGCCGAGTGCGATGTGCGCGTCGTTCGGGAGCCGTCCGGCGCTACCGTCATGGTGCGCAGCGTGGATCCGCTCGATCTGACACCGTTCAATCTGGGCGAGGCGTACGTGACCGACTGCGAGGTCGAGGTCGACGGTTGTCTCGGCTACGGATGCGTGCTCGGCACGTCTCGCGAGCGCGCACTCTACGCGGCGCTCCTGGACGCCGTTCTCGCGGCGAACGCTTACGAGGGCGGCAGCGACTCGGTGAATGGTGGCGGAGACGACTTCGGCGCGCGGCCCGGCCTCGCCGCGCGGACACGCGAACGGCTGGAAGCCGCGGGCCGCGTCCTTGCGGACGAGCGGGCGCGCGAGTCGTCGCGCGTTGCCTCGAGCCGCGTGGAGTTTACGACGATATGAGCGAGCGAGACACGACGGTGACGCGCGGGCTACGCGAGATCGCTTTCGACGAAGTGTTCGACGCGCAGGCGACCTTTCGCGTGGTGCTGGAAGCCATGAGCCGGCCGGGCGAGCTCTTCCGACTTCCTGGCGTAGCGTACGAGCGCACGCCGGACGGGCTCCATCCCCACGCGACGAGCGTTGTCTGGTCGATTTGCGACGGCTTCGTGACGCTCTTCGTGGACGGACCGCAGGAGTGGCAGGACTACCTTGAGGTGAACACCGGAGTCGTCCCCGCCGATCTGGCGGAAGCGGACATCGTCGTCGCACGGGGCGCGAGCTCGGGCCGGACGCTCCGGAACGCTCGTCGAGGTTCGCTCGAGTTTCCCGAGGAAGGCGCCATCGTGGTGGTGCTCGTGCATCTGCTTGCGGACTCGCTCGCCGGCGCCGGGACGGGAAACGGCCACGGCCGGCCGGCGGCGCTCACGCTTCGGGGACCCGGGATTCGAACGCTGAACGAGGTGCGGATCGTCGGTCTGGATCCGGACTTCGTGCCGGCGATCACCGAGGCGAGCGCGCACTACCCGATCGGTGTGGACGTGATCCTCGTGGACGAGGCGGGACGAGTCGTCGCGATACCGCGGAGCTGCATCGTGGAGGCGAGCTGATGGGCTACGTTTCGGCACACGGAGGCGAGGAGGCGATTCGCAACTCGAAGCGGCTGCTCGCGTACCAGCGAGTGCGGCACGACGAGCGGCCGGTCACGGTGGACGAGATACGGCACCAGCTCGGCTTTCTCGTGGACCGGGTGATGAGCGAAGGCGGTCTCTACTCGCCGTTCCACGCCGCGCTCGCGGTGAAACAGGCGCAGGGCGACCTTCCGGAAGCCGTGCTCCTCGTGCGCGCCTACCGGTCCACGCTCCGTCGGCTCCCGGACACGCACGAGATCGACACCGAGCGCATGATCCTCTCGCGCAGGATCTCGAGCGCGTTTCAGGACATCCCCGGCGGTCAGGTGCTCGGGGCCACGCCCGACTACTCGCAGCGAATCCTCGACTTCGGTCTCGCGGAGGAGACGCCCGAGACGTTCGAACGCGAGCGCGAGTCGATCGAGGCGGAGCTCTCCGGAGCCGAACCGCTCGACCCGGAACGGTTCGGCAAGGTCGTGGAGATGCTGCGACGCGACGGGCTCGTCGCGCCGGCCGAGCGAACCGTGGCCGAGCCGACTGTAGACGTGACGCGCGATACCGTCGCGCTGCCTCTCCACCGGAGCGGCCGGCTCCAGATGATGGCTCGAGCGGACTCGGGAGGGCTGCTCGCGCTCGGCTACTCGGCGCTCCGGCGCGGCAAGGGCAATCACGCGACGATTGCGGAGCTCCGCGTTGGGCGCGTCGCCGTAGTGATCGACCACCCCTTCCGGCCTGCCGAATCGGTCACGGTCGGGACGATGGAGATCACCGAGGCGGAGATCGTCGCCTCACCGAAGAAGGAACCCGGGGCGGCGCGATCCACGCTCAGCCTCGGGTACGGCGTTTGCTTCGGCAAGAACGAGATGAAGGCGATCTCCATGGCGACGCTCGACCGGTCGATGAAGAGCGAGTCGGCGAGCGAGCCGTCGGCAAACCAGGAGTTCGTGCTCATGCACACGGAAGGCATCGAGTCGTCGGGCTTCTGCCTGCACCTGAAGCTTCCCCACTACGTGACGTTCCAATCGAAGCTGGACACGCTGCGGAAGCAGCAGCGACGCGAACAACCGGTGGCGACCCATGGCTGATGCGTTGATTGCGGAAGCGAATCCGAACCGTTACAACTTCGCCTTCGTTGACGAAGGCGCGAAGCGCGAGATGCGGCGCGCCATTCTGAAAGCCGTTGCGATGCCGGGCCACCAGGTACCGTTTGCGTCGCGCGAGCTTCCGGTCGCGCGCGGATGGGGCACCGGCGGGCTGCAGGCTACGATGGCGGTGATCGGACCGAATGACCGGCTCAAGGTAATAGACCAGGGAAGCGATTCGAGCGTGAACGCCGTCAATCTCCGTGACCTGCTCCACAGAACGACCGGCGTGGAGACCACCGCCGACTCGCGCGAGGCGACGGTCATCCAGTCGCGTCACCGGATCCCGGAGATCCCGCTTCGCCGCGACCAACTGCTCGTGCTGCAGGTGCCGCTGCCCGAGCCGCTGCGGATCGTGGAGGCGAGCGAGATCGAGACGCGACGCATGCACGCCGAGTCCGACTACTCGCGGATGTGGGTCTACCTCTACGAGGACATCGTGCGCAACGGCGCGATCTCGTTCGGCGCGGGATACCCGGTGCGCGTGGCGAACCACTACGTAATGAGCCCGTCTCCGATCCCTCGCTGGGACATTGAGCGGCTCAACGACGCGGAGAATCTCACGATCCTGAGCGCCGGGCGCGAGAAGCGCGTTTATGCGGTTCCGCCGCACACCGTCGTGCGTCCGCTCGAGTTCCAGGACGTTCGCTTCCGGACCGAGGACTTCGGCGGCGCTCGGTGCAGGCGGTGCGGCTCCTCCGAGACTTTCCTGAACGAGGTCTACGACGAAGAGACCGGCGAGCGGTACCACGTCTGCTCGGATAGCGGCTACTGCGACCTGCGAGCACCGGCTCGGGAGGAGGAGACGTGAGCGAGCCCATTCTGCGGGTCGAGTCGTTGACGAAGCGGTACGGAGACGGGTGTCCATGCTGCGACGAGCTCACCGGTCCGGACGCGGGCACGAACGTCTGTCCCGAGTGCGGCAGCGTGAC
This sequence comes from Spirochaetales bacterium, assembly GCA_046538735.1. Classification (GTDB taxonomy): domain Bacteria; phylum Spirochaetota; class Spirochaetia; order DSM-27196; family SLST01; genus SLST01. Next base: position 8,419 of record JBKHII010000011.1, on the reverse strand, counting down.
GGCCGTCAGGGACGTAAGCCTCGCGCTGCGGCGCGGCGAGATTCTTGGTGTGGTGGGCGAGAGCGGCTCGGGGAAGAGCACGCTCGTCCAGGTCGTCTACTTTGACGTGGATGCCACCTCCGGGAGCGTCTACCTGAGCGAATACGAGCGAGGAACCGTCGATATTCTCACCGTTCCCAGGAATACGAAGCGCCACATCCGCAACCATATGATGGGCATGGTCTACCAGAATCCGATGCAGGGTCTCAGGTTGCGAGTCACGAGCGGCGGCAACATCGCGGAGAAGCTCCTGGACGCGGACACGTATCACTTCGGGAAGATCCGAGAACGCGCTCGGGAGCTCCTCCACGAGACCGAGATCCCGGACGGATACCTGGATACGCCGCCGGCACAGCTCTCCGGCGGCATGCAGCAGCGTGTGCAGATCTCGAAGGCGATGGCGAACAACCCGCCAATTCTCCTGCTGGACGAAGTCACCTCCGGGTTGGACGTGTCCGTGCAGGCGCGCGTCCTGGACATGGTGAAGAATCTGCAGGACGAGCTCGGTATCTCGATGCTCGTGGTCTCGCACGACATGGGCGTGATTCGGCTCCTCGCCGACCGGACGATCGTGATGAAGCACGGTCAGGTGGTCGAGCAAGGGCTCACCGATCAGATACTCGAGGACCCGCAGGCCGCGTACACGCAGCTCCTGGTCCACTCGACGCTGTAGGCGAAAGGAGGGCTCGTGGTCATCAGGTGCAGCGGTCTCACCAAGGAGTTTCTCATGCACATCCGGGGCGGGGCGCGCGTCGTGGGTTTCCGCGATCTCTCGTTCGATCTGGACGACGGCGCCTTCCTCGGCGTCTCCGGACCGAGCGGCATCGGGAAATCGTCGCTCCTGAAGTGCGTCTACCGGACCTACCGGCCTTCGGCCGGATCGTTGGAGTACGAGGCTCGGGACGGACGTACGATCGATCTCGCGACGGCTCCCGAGGAGGAGGTGCTGGACGTCCGCGGGAGCGAGATCTCGTACGTCTCGCAGTTCTTTCACGTGATCCCCCGCGTCTCCGCCCGCGAAACGATCGCGAAGGCGATGACGCGGCGAGGCGTCGACGCGGCGGAGGCGTACGAGACGACCGAATCAATGTTCGAACGCGTGGGCATCGACCGGTCGCTGTGGGATCTCTTCCCGAGCACCTTCTCCGGCGGTGAAAAGCAGCGGCTCAACGTGCTCCACGCACTCGTGCAACGGCCTCGTCTCCTGCTGCTCGACGAGCCGACGGCGTCGCTCGACGCGAAGGCCGCAGCGGAAGTCGTCTCGCTCCTCAAGGAGATCAAGGCGGAGGGCACGGCGATGATCGGCGTCTTCCACGACAGAGACACGATGCGCGAGCTCTCGGACGAGGTCCTCGATTTCGCGGACCGCGCGACCACGGAGGTGCCCACGTGACACGCTACTTCACGAACGCGAGAGTCGTGACTCCCGATGCCGTCATCGAGGAGGGAACGGTCGTGGTGGACGGACCGACGATAGCTCGGGTGGACTTCGCCGGCAGCGCACCGAGCTCCGCGAACGAAGTCGTGGATTGCGCCGGCGACTGGTTACTCCCCGGTCTCATCGATCTCCACAACGACGGTCTTGAAAAGGAACTGGAGCCGCGGCCGTTCACGCGCTTCTCGCTCGCCGGCTCGCTGCGCTCGTTCGAGAACCGGCTCGTCGGCTCGGGCATCACGACCATTTATCACGCCATCCCGTTCATGGGGAAACGGAATCTGATACCTACCGAGGAGCGGGCTCGACCCACGCTCGAGGCGATCCGCGACTACGACCGAGTCGCGACAGTCCGTCACCGCGTTCACGCCCGGTACGAAATGCCGGAGACGAGCTACGCGGAGGTCGTTGCGCAGATGATGGAGTGCGGGCTCATTGACATGGTTTCGCTCATGGATCACACACCCGGGCAAGGCCAGTACCAGGACATCGAGCGGTTCAAGAAGGTCTCGTCGATGCTCCGCCGGATGAGTGTGGAGGAGATCGACGATCATATCGCCGCGCGCCAGGCGAAAGCGGCGCACGAAGCCGTCGCGGAGCGGGCCGCCTACGTCGCCGAGACCGCCGTTCGACTCGGCATTCCACTCGCCTCACACGACGACGACTCGATCGCGAAGGTCGACCGCGTTCGCGCCCTTGGCGTGCAGATCAGCGAGTTCCCCGTGGCGCTCGAGGTTGCGGCGCACGCGGCGTCAGCGGGCATGCACGTCGTCGTGGGCGCGCCGAACATCGTCCAGGGGAAGTCGAACTCGGGTAACCTCCGGGCGGAGGATGCGCTTCGTTCGGGGGCCGCGGACATCGTCTGCTCCGACTACCACAGTCCCGCGATGCTCGACTCCGCCTTTCGGCTCGTCGAACACGGCGCCTACGAGCTGCCCGAGGCGGTTGCGCGAATGTCGGCGAACGCCGCACGCGCGGTCGGTCTGGACGAGGAGCTCGGGTCGATCGAGGCAGGGAAACGCGCCGATCTCGTTCGGGTGGAGGTATCGGACGGAGTTCCTCACGTGCGGGCGGTCTACGTGGACGGAGCGCGAGTCTACGAGAGGCGATCGCGACCGCCGGTCGGAGCCGTGGCGGACGCGCGTCCGCGCGTCACGGTTCGATAGGCCGCGGCGACGCGTGAGGGACAAACGTCCGCATGCTCATTCAAAGCTAACCGTGGCGTAGTACAGGTGGATATGCACATGGGGACGTTCGAGTGGACGATCGAGGCGGTTCGGAATCATCTCGCAACCCTACCGGACGACGGCTCGGACACCATACCCAGCGAGGGTAGCCTTGCGTCCGAGCTCGGCATGAGCCGCGACCGCGTCCGGCGCGCGCTCCTGCACCTGGCGATGATCGGCGAATTGCACCCGCTCCGGAATCGAGGGTACGTGAAGCGTGTTCGAGTCGTAGACTCTCGGATCCGAAAGATGTGCTCGTACACGAAGCGGCTGCTCGCGAGCAGGGAGAAGCCGAAGACTCGGTTGCTCGAGCTTACGCTCAGCGAGGCCCCTGAGCACATCGCCGAGGACCTTTCGATCGGATCAGAAACGCCGACGTGGTACCTCCGGGTCGTGCGGTACCGAGGCACCCACCCCATCACGCTTGCCGAGCAGTGGATTCCCGAGTCGGCCGCACCCAATCTCGCGGCCGTCTACGGCGAGGGTCTCTCGACACACTCCGTACTCTCGGTCGTGTTCGGCATCCAACCCGTACGAGCGCGTTCGGTCGTCACCGCGACCGCCGCCGACTATGAAGCCGCGCACCATCTCGAAGTGCCGCTGCATTACCCGCTGCTCCGGGTAGAGAGCATCAACACCGACCAGAACGGCAGGGCCGTCGAAGTCAGCAACTCGCTCTTTCGCTCCGACATGTACCGCCTCTCGGTGACTCCGCCGGAAGAGGAGGTCCCCACGCTGCGCCCGTAGTCCGGACGTGGTATCATGCGGCAAACAGAACGGGCGAGGTTCTCTCATGACTGAGCAACGCGGAGCTATTCTCAGGCGCATCTTCCTGATCAATCTCCTGATACCCCTCCTTCTCGGGGTCATCCGGGAGCAAATCGTGGGGATCTGGAACCCCCGGCTCGAGATGGACCTCACGGAGCGAATCGTGTTCTCGCTTCAACCGCCCACGATCGGCGCCATTGTGGCTCTCTCGCTCGTGGCGTACTTCGTTATTGCGCGATTCCTCCGTCCCGCATTCCGGTTTCTCGAGAGCGGGACGGACGCCCGGCCCGCCCGTCGCGCTGCGGTCCGGATCCCCTGGGTGCTGATGTTCCTCCACGTTGGAGGGTGGATTGTTGGCACTTTCATCCTCTACGCCTTCGTCTTCCGGTGGAGCTCACCCGGCGGTACGTCCTTCTTCTGGTCGCTCATGATCAGCGTGTCTACCGGGCTCGCGACCGGCGTCTTGAGCGCGCTCGCGGTCAACAGCGTGCTGCTGGAGACCAAGCGCCGGCTCGGTATCAAGGAGATCCTGGACGGAGAGCGGGACGTATTCGTCCGGTGCAAGGACTATCTCGTTCTCGGTGCGGCGCTCTACCTCCAGACGGTTCATATCGTGCACCTCGCCATCTACTACGTGGACCCCAGTACGACCGCCCAGGACGCCTTTGGGTTTCCGGCGTCGATGGCGATCGTCGCCGTCTACGGTGCCGTGCTCTTCATCGTCATGTTGATGCTCTCCAAGAAGGAGTTCCGCTTCCAGACCGACCTGCTCAGCAGTCGCATCGCCGCGCTCTCGGAATCGGGCGGAGACCTGCGCCACGCCGTCCTCCTGATCAACTTCGACGAGCTGGGCGAGATCGTGGGCCGCTTCAACGAGTTCATGGCGACTCTCACGACCATGATACTCGAGGTTCGGCGACATACCGAGACGCTCGCGCGCACCGGCGACGATCTCGCCGAACGGATGTCGTCCACCGCGACCTCGATCGAGCTCAACACCCAAGACATCCAGCGCATCCACGACACGATCGTCTCGCAAGGCGCGGCCGTGACGCAAGCGACGGCGGCGATCGAGCAGGTGGCGCGGACCGCCGAGGAGTTGCGGGGGCACATCACGAATCAATCGGCAGGCGTGACGCAGAGCTCCGCAGCCGTTGAGCAGATGGTGGCGAACATCGCGACGATCACATCCAACCTCGAGCAGGTGTCGGCCGTCTTCGAGCGGCTGACCGCCGCCTCCGATGCGGGTCTCGAGAAGATCGAGTACGCCGTCGACCAGGCGCAGGCGGTTGCCAGACAGTCGGAGGCGTTGGCGGAGGCGAACCAGCTGATATCGAGCGTCGCCGCACGGACGAACCTGCTTGCGATGAACGCCGCGATCGAGGCGGCGCACGCCGGCGACGCGGGTCGCGGGTTCGCCGTCGTTGCGGACGAGATCCGGAAGCTCGCCGAGACGACGGCCGAGCAATCGAAGCGGGTGGGAGAAGAGATCCGCGTCTCCCTTGAGGAGATCGAACGCGTGGTCTCCGCCGCAGGCGAGGCCCAGGTAGCCTTCGGCAGCGTCCGGGAACTCGTGGACGAGACGAACGATCTGGAGCACCAGATCGTCGCCGCGATGGACGAGCAGCGTGCGGGAGGCCGTGAGGTGCTCGAGGCGCTCGCCTCGATCACCGAGATCACCAACCGGGTCGAGTCGGCGAGCGGGGTGCTCGAAGAGCAGAGCTCCCGCATGAGCTCCGCAATGGCGTCGGTTCAAGCGCTGATGACTTCAGTCGGGGCGAGCATCAATGCGATCAACGAGCGCACCGGGGAGATCGACCGGAGCGTGAAGACCGTGACCGAGCTCGGGTCCACCAACAGGAGCAACATAGACGGAGTGAATGCCGTCGTGGGGCGATTCCGCGTGACCGGGTGATCGGGCGGCTCGAGGTCTCCACGGTGGCCGTGCTTCTCGCGCACGGCCGGTTCCGAGGATGGCGGCCCAAGCGAATCGGGTCAGTATCCCATCCGGAGTCCGAACCCGAGCGTTCCTCCGGGACCCAGGATGATCTCCGGTCGCGGCCGGAACTCTACCTCGCCCGAGGCGATTCGTTCGCGAGCGAGGTTGCCCGCATGCCTGGCGGAGAGCCGCGCGAGGATGTGGTCCACGAGCATGCCCCCGGCCGCGACACCGAAGACCGAAACGTAGTCGGCAACGGACATCGCGCCGAGCGCGGAGTCCCAAGTGGAGGTGATTTCCGACTTCGAGTCGTTCCAGTAGTCCAGATTCGAGAACCGGACCTCCTCCGGAAGCAGGAAGTAGATCCCCACGAGCGTTCCGGTCTTGATCGCGGTGCTCCCGAGCATGAAGAGCGAGCCGCCGAGCGCGTCTCCGTTGATGAACTGACCCAAGCCCGGAGCGAAGAATGACGCAAGGCTTGAAGCGCCAACGTACATCCGCTTCTGCGCGGGGATCGAGAGGCGGCCGGCCAGTTCGTCGATCTCGGCGAAGGTGAGGTCGCCCGGTACACGATCGGCGTAGTCGTTCATGATCCGCTCAGCCTCGCGCCGATACGGACCGTCGCCCCACATCTCGCTGCCCCGTCGACCGCCCATGCCGTGTCGAGGTTGAGCAATCGCCGTGCCGGCCGCGACGATCGCGATGAATGCTATCAGTACTGTCTTCTTCATGATTCCTCCACTAAGAAATTACTGCGTCGCCTTCCGAGCGTCACCGGCAGGAGCGCTGAGATGGGCCGGATCGTCGCGCTCCCGACCTGTGGCGTCGTACGCCTGTCTGCTATACTGGGCGCGCCATGCGCGAAGAACTCGAGCGCCGGATTCGTTCGGCGGCACAGGAGAGCTTCTCTCGATCCGGAGGTCCGGGCGGCCAGAACGTGAACAAGGTGAACACGCAAGTGACCGTGCACGTTCCGCTCGCCGAGCTCGAGCTCTCGGACGAGGAGGCTCAGCGCGTTCACGAGGTGCTTGCGGGACGGATCTCCTCGGACGACGAGCTCGTGATCCAGTGCTCGGACACGCGCAGCCAGGCGCAGAATCGGGAGATCGCGCTCGACCGCGCGGTTGCGCTCATCGACGAGGCGATTCGGCCGCGAAAACCGCGTCGGCCTACCAAGCCAGGACGAGCCTCGCGGGAGGCGCGGCTCGAGCGAAAGCGGCGGCGCGCCGAGAAGAAGGAGCTCCGCCGACCACCGGAGGCATAGTGCGACTCGACCGGCTGCTCGCCATCGCCGTGCTCCTCATCAATCGCGATCGCGTGACCGCGCGTGAGCTCGCGGATCGGTTCGAGGTCACCGTCCGCACGATCTATCGCGACATCGAGGCGCTCTCGTACGCCGGGATTCCCGTCATCTCGTACCAGGGCAACAACGGCGGCTTCGGGCTCGTTGAGAACTACCGGTGGGACCGGCAGCTGCTCACGATGAACGACATGGTCGCGATGCTCACCGCGCTCAAGGGCGTGAACGAGACGCTCGAGGACGACGAGCTCGAGGGCGCGATCGAGAAGGTGACGAGCCTCGTCCCGCCCGACCGTGCCGCCGAGCTCGAGGAGAGCCTCGAGCAGTTCGTCGTGGATATGGAGCCGTGGGGAGGCGCAGGGCGATACCGCGAGCGGGTGCGCGTCATCCATCGGGCCGTGGTGGATCGGAGACTGGTGCGCTTCGTCTACTGGAGCGCGAAGGGCGAGGAGACGAGCCGCAGCGTGGAGCCGATGACGCTCATCCTGAAGGGCTACTCGTGGTACCTCTACGGCTACTGTCGACTCCGCGACGGCTTCCGCATCTTTCGCGTCTCCCGAATGCGGGAGATCGAGCTGCTCCCCGAACGGTTTGCGCGGCGGCCCGGCTCCTACCGCGAATGCATGGGATACGGCGAGGACGGCGAGGCGACCGGGAACCGCGATGCGCGCGTCGATCTCCATCTGAGGTTCAAGCCGACGGTTCGTTTCATGGTCCAGGACTCGTACGACGAGTCGGAGTGCGAAGTGCGCGACGATGGTTCGGTAGACGTCCGCGTCGCCTTCCCGGACGGCGAGTGGATCGCCTCGATGATCCTGAGCTACGGCGACCAGGTCGAGGTCGTGTCACCCGAGTGGATGCGCGAACGCGTCGCCGCGCACGCCCGGCGAATCGCCGATCTCTACGAGAAATCACACCAAACCTGACAGGCTGCTGTCACGCGCTCGTCGTATCCTCGCAGTATCACAACTCGAGGAGGGACCTATGTCCATGCACTGTCAATCGTGCGGAATGCCGATGAGCGACGAGACGCGCAACTCGGCGACGGAGGAGTTCTGCCGGTACTGCGCCGACGAGAAGGGGGCGCTCCATCCGCGCCGGCAGGTCCAGTCGGGCATCGCCGACTGGCTCAAGAGCTTCTCGCCTGCCGCGTCCGACGACGCGATCGCCGAGCGCGCCGACCACTACCTGCGGTCGATGCCGGCCTGGGCGGAACGGTAGGCTCAACGGGTGGCGCCGTGAGGCGCCGCCCCGCGTTACTCGGTCCCGGCCGCAGGGACTTCGAGCGGCGTGCCGGGTATCACGGTGTGCTCGGTGCCGCGAACGGTGATCTCGAGTTGCTCGCCCTCCACGATCGTGAACGTGAGCTTGTCGTGCGCGATGTCCGCCACGAGGTGCGTCTCGTGGAAGCGCAGAGGGAACCGGAGCCGGCCCCAATTGCTCGGGAGCCGCGGGTCGAACGAGAGCTTGCCGTCGTAGTCGCGCATCCCGCCGAAGCCGTACGTGAGGCTCATCCAGACCCCGCCGGTCGAGGCCACGTGGGCTCCGTCCACGACGTTGCCCGCCACGTCTGCGAGGTCCATGAGCAGCGCGTAGTCGAAGTACTCGACCGCCTTCTGCTCGTAGCCGATTTCGGCCGCGAGGATCGACTGCACGCAGGCCGAGAGCGATGAGTCGCCGGTCGTGAGCGGGTCGTAGTAGTCGAAGTTGCG
>JBKHII010000099.1:0-6162 GCA_046538735.1 Spirochaetales bacterium | reverse complement strand
ACGCACGGTCGCGTGACGCACGGCCCCGAGACGCAGCGAAGGGAGTCAACGATGAGTGAGATGCACGGAACGACCATTCTGTGCGTTCGTAAGAACGGCGACGTCGCGATGGCCGGGGACGGCCAGGTCACCATGGGCAACACGGTGATGAAGGGAAACGCACGGAAGGTGCGTCGCATCTATAACGACAAGATTATCGTCGGGTTTGCCGGCGCGACCGCGGATGCGTTCACGCTCTTCGAACGGTTTGAGGGGAAGCTGAACGAGCTCTCGGGCGATCTCATGCGCGCCGCGGTCGAGCTCGCGAAAGAGTGGCGCACCGATCGCATGCTTCGCAGGCTCGAGGCGCTGCTGCTCGTGGCGGACGCTCAGAAGACGTTCCTCGTCTCAGGAACCGGAGACGTGCTCGAGCCGGAGAAAGGCGCGATCGCGATCGGCAGCGGCGGCAACTACGCGCTCGCCGCGGCGCTCGCCTATCTCGAGTCGGACACGCTCTCGGCGCGCGAGGTCGCCGTGCGCAGCTTGGCGATCGCCGGCGACATCTGCATCTACACGAACAACGAACTCACCGTTGAGGAGCTCTCCTCGGAGGACATATGAAACGTGACCTAAGCGAGCTGACACCGAAGGAGATCGTCGCCGAGCTCGATCGCTACATCATCGGGCAGGAGCATGCGAAGAAGGTGGTCGCGATCGCGTTGCGGAATCGGATCCGCAGGCAGCGACTGCCGGAAGAGCTGCGCGACGAGGTCGCGCCGAAGAACATCATCATGATCGGCCCCACCGGCGTGGGGAAGACCGAGATCGCGCGACGACTCAGTAAGCTGACCGGTGCCCCCTTCATCAAGGTCGAGGCGACGAAGTACACCGAGGTCGGCTACGTGGGCCGCGACGTGGAGAGCATGGTGCGAGACCTTATGTCGGTCTCGGTGGCGATGGTCAAGCAGGAGCTGCAGGAGGGAGTGCGCGCGGAAGCCGAGAAGCGAACCGAGGAGCAGCTCCTGGACCTGCTGCTGCCTGGTGTCTCCGGAGACAAGGGGCACGGCAACGGCTCCTCATCGACCGGGGCCGTGAGCGGTGGCGCGGCCCCGGCATCTCCGGCCGCGGGTACGGAGGAGAGCGGCGTCCAGTCGAGTGCGAGCAGTACGCGCGATAAGTTCAGGCAGCTCCTGCGCGACGGCAAGCTCGACGACAAGGAAGTCGAGATTCAGGTGAGCAAGAGCCAGTTCCCCGCGATCGAGATTTTCTCCGGGAGCAACTTCGAGGAGATGGATCTCAATCTCGGCAACCTCGGCGGCATTCTGGGCGGACGAAAGAAGCGGAAGCGCACGACGGTGAAGAACGCGCGCGAGTCGATCATGCAGGAGGAGATGGAGAAGCTCGTCGATCAGGACCGCGTGAGCGAGATTGCGCGCGAGCGAGCCGAGCAGTCGGGGATCATCTTCCTGGACGAGATCGACAAAATCGCCGCGAAGGAGCAACGAGGCGGCGCAGACGTGAGCCGCGAGGGTGTCCAGCGGGACATCCTGCCCATCGTGGAGGGAAGCCGCGTGAACACGAAGTTCGGGATGGTGGACACGTCGCACATCCTGTTCATCGCCGCGGGCGCGTTTCACATGAGCAAGCCGAGCGACCTCATCCCCGAGCTCCAGGGACGATTCCCGCTGCGCGTTGAGCTCGAAGCGCTCGGTGCAGATGATTTCACGCGAATTCTCACGCAGCCGCAGAACGCGCTCATCCGTCAGTACACCGAGCTGCTGAAGACCGAAGGCGTGACGCTGGATTTCAAAGACGAGGCGATCACCGAGCTCAGTCGTATTGCGGCGGACGTGAACTTCCGGACGGAGAACATCGGTGCGCGGCGGTTGCACACGATTCTCGAGCTCCTGCTCGAGGAGGTGAGCTTCACCGCGCCCGAGCTCGATGGGCAGACGATTCCGATCACTGCCGAGTACGTGAGGGAGCGCCTGAGCGATGTCGTGGAGGATCAGGATCTGTCGAGGTACATCTTGTAGCTGCCGGCGGGGCGATGAATCGGGCGATAACCGTTAAGCCGAGATTCGGAGTGCCGATGATGACAGGGAGGGGAAAGCATGTTCTTGAACAACAGCTTTGGAAAGACGCTCGACATTATGCAGCGCAGCATGGACGTCTCGATGCTCCGACAGGACGTGATCGCGGACAATATCGCCAATGCGGACACGCCGAATTTCAAGCGGAGCTATATCAACTTCGAGAGTCAGCTTGCCGCGGCGCTCGAGAGCGAGAATCGGCCGCGGCCGATGGAAGCCGCGATGACGCGCGAGCGCCATGTCGCCTTCTCTCGGCCGGTCGACTATCGCAGCGTGGAGCCCGAGCGGCGTTTGGACTATCTCACTACCGCCGACAACAACGGCAACAACGTGGATATCGAAGTGGAGAGCATGAACTACCTGAACAATCAGCTGCTCTACACGTTGATGACGAACAGCGTCAATCAGCAGTTTCAGCGCGTCAACCTGGTGACCAGAGGGTAAGTAGATGGGAATGTTCACGAGCATCAACACGGCCGCGAGCGGGCTCACGGCTCAACGACTTCGGCAGGATGTCATCTCCAACAACATTGCAAACGCAACGACGACCCGCACGCCCGAGGGTGGGCCGTTCCGCAGGAGCCGCGTGATCCTGCGACCGCGGGTTGACCAACCCTACTGGCGCAGTCCGTTCACTCCGGGGCGACTGGACAACGGCGTGGGCCAGGGAGTTCGCGTGGTAGAGGTTCAGAAGGACCACGACAGCGAACCTCGCCTCGTCTGGGACCCGGAGCACCCGGATGCGATCAAGAGTGGCCCCCGCGAGGGCTACGTGGAGATGCCGAACGTGAACACCGTGAACGAGATGGTCGATATGATCTCGGCGTCGCGGAGCTACGAAGCGAACATCGCGGTCGTGAACGGAGCAAAGTCGATGTTCCAACAGGCCGTCAACATCGCTCGATAGGGAGGGGATAGATGAACTACTTGAGCGCACAGCAGGTATCCGGCCACGAGCTCGTGCTCGCGCGGACCGATCCTCGTCATCTCACCGGGAGACATGATCCGGAACCGAGCGGCTCGCAGGACGGCACCTTCGGGTCCATGCTGCTCGACAGCCTGAGCTCGGTGAATGCGCAACAGCAGACCGCCGATGCGCTCTCCGTGCAGGCGGTGGTTGATCCTGAGAGCGTGAACACGCATGATGTTACCATTGCGGCGGCGAAGGCGAATATGAGCTTGAGCATCACAAAGAGCGTTGTAGACCGGGTGATCCAGGCCTACCGGGAGATACAGAACGTGAGATAGGACGGTAGGCCCGCAGGGCGCGGGCGCCGCTGAAAGAGCCGGTCCGGATGACCGTTAGCATCGGAGATCGGCACCCTTGGGAGGGGACATGGAGTGGTTACGTAGACTCATCGAACAGGTCAAGAACCTCTGGGGCAAGTGGAAGCCGGTTCAGAAGGCAGTCTTCTTCTCGGTGGTGGCCGTCGTCATCGTGGGGATCATCCTTCTCATCGCGTTCAGCGCGGCGCCCTCTCGGGTGGAGCTCTTCACGAGACCGATCACCGACCCGGAGGACCTCGATCGGATCGGAATCAGACTCGACGAGGAAGGCATCCCGTACAGCGTGACCTCGGACACGAGGATTCTCGTTGAAGACCAGGCGGCGGCTCGCCGGGCGAGAAGCATCCTCGTCCGAGAAGACCTCGTCCCGCCGGACACGGATCCATGGCAGCTGTTCGATGTGGAGCGCTGGACGCAAACCGATTTCGAGCGGAACGTCAATCTCCAGCGAGCGCTGACGCGGCAGCTCGAGATGCATATCGAAGCGCTTCAGGACATCGACAACGCGAGCGTCACGATCGCGTTTCCCGAGGACCGCCTTTTCATCGAAGAGCAGAACCCGATAACGGCGAGCGTGATCATCATGCCGAAGCCGGGGAGCGACATCCGCGAGAACCGGGCGAAGGTCGAGGGCATCGAAAAGCTGATTCAGTTCGCGATCGAGGGGCTCGATCCGGAGAACATCACGATCACCGACACGACCGGCGTGGTTCTCAACGACTTCGAGAATCTGACCGCCTTCGACCGGATCGCGCAGACTCGGGAGGAGCTCGAGGTGAAGGCGAGCGAAGAGCGCCGGATCCGGAACGAGATCCTCGAAGGGCTCGCGGGTATGCTCACACCCGACCGCGTGCGCATCCCACGGCTCGAGGTCGAGATCGACATGAGCCGGCAGGAAGTGAGCACGCACGAGGTTCTGCCCACGGTCATCCGTGAAGACAACCCGCTCACGCCGTACGACGACTCGCAACTCGAGCTCTACGTCCCGCTCTCCATCGAGAGCACCGAGGAGCAGTTCCGCGGCACCGGATTCAATCCCGAGGGCCCTCCCGGACAAGAGGGGCAGACGCCTCCCGCGTACCAGGACCTCCAGGACCAGGTTGGCGAGTGGAGCAATACGGTTCGCAGGCAGAACAACGAGATCTCCACTCGAGAGACGCAAGAGGTCAGGAGCCCGAGCCCAGGGCGGAGAACGGTCGGCGTCGCGATCGACGGCATCTGGCGAAAACAGTATGATGAGAGTGGTCAGCTCGTGATCAATCCGGACGGAACGATCGAGCGAAGCTACACGGCGCCCTCGCAGGAGCTTCTTTCGTCCGTTCAGCAGATCGTTGAGCACGCGATCGGGTACGATTCGGCGCGCGGGGATTCGGTATCCGTGCAGCACGTGCAGTTCGACCGAACCGCCCAGCACGAGGAAGAGGACGCTGCGGCGCGGCGCCAACGCCAGGTGCAGCAGATCGTGCTCTACATCCTGATCGGCGTTGCGGTGCTGCTCGTCGCGTTCATTGCGTTCAGGTTGATCAGCCGCGAGGTCGAGCGCAGGCGCAGGCTCCGCGAGGAGGAGCTCGCGCGACAGCATCAGGCGATGCGCGAGGCCGCGCTCCGCAGCGCGGAGGAAGAAGGTACCGAGGTCGAGATGTCGGTTGAGGAACGCGCGAGACTCGAGATGCAGGAGAACGCCGTCAATATGGCGCGCGAGCATCCCGAGGACGTCGCACAGCTCATTCGCACCTGGCTGATGGAGGAGTAGCATGGCGAAGCAAATGGCCGGCTCCATGGCGGGAGGCGGAAGCAAGAAGAGCGGACTCAAGAAGGAGCTCACCGGACGTCAGAAGGCGGCGATCTTCCTCGTGACGGTGGGAAGCGAGATATCCGCGGAGATATTCAAGCACCTGCGCGAGGACGAGATCGAGGCGCTGACCTTCGAGATCGCCCGCCTGGAGAGCGTGGACTCGGAGGACCGCGACCGTGTGTTGATGGAGTTCCAGGAGCTGATGATGGCTCAGGACTTCATCACGACCGGCGGTATCGAGTACGCGCGCGAGCTCCTCGAGAAGAGTCTCGGAAGCCAGAAGGCGGTCGATATCATCAACCGTCTTACGTCGAGCTTGCAGGTGCGGCCGTTCGACTTCGTGCGCCGGACCGATCCGATGCATCTGCTGAACTTCATTCAGACCGAGCACCCGCAGACGATCGCACTCATCCTCGCGTACCTCGAGCCGCAGAAGGCGTCGATCATACTCTCGAGCCTGCCGCACGAGATTCAGAGCGACGTGGCGAAGCGAATCGCCACGATGGACCGAACCTCGCCCGAGACGCTGCGGGAGGTGGAGCGGGTCCTCGAGAAGAAACTCTCCACGCTCTCGAGCGAAGACTACACCGCGGCCGGAGGTGTCGAGAGTATCGTCGAAATACTCAACCTCGTAGACCGGTCAACGGAGAAGGTGATCATCGAGAGCCTGGAAGAAGAAGACCCCGAGCTCGCCGAAGACATCAAGAAGCGCATGTTCGTGTTCGAGGACATCGTCATGCTGGACGACCGTGCGATTCAGAAGGTGCTGCGTGAGGTGGACGTCAGCGAGATGGCGAAAGCGCTCAAGAGCGTTGACACCGAGGTCCAGGACAAGATCTTCCGGAACATGAGCAAGCGAGCGGCAACGCTGCTGAAGGAAGACATGGAGTACATGGGCCCGATCCGCATGAAGGACGTGGAAGAGTCGCAGCAGAAGATCGTGTCGATCATACGCAAGCTCGAAGAGCAGGGCGAGATCGTCGTAGCCCGCGCTGGGGAAGACGAACT
>JBKHII010000010.1:0-71525 GCA_046538735.1 Spirochaetales bacterium | reverse complement strand
GCAACCGGCGCGGGGACGGACGGACGCTCAGACGACGTCGTTCAGCGAGAGATCGTTCTTCTTGAGGTAGCTCAGGAGCCCGACCTTGCTGATCGAGCGGAGCGCACGGGTGGAGACCCGCAGCCGCACGAATCTGCCCAGTTCCGGCACGTAGATGCGCTTCTTCTGGATGTTCGGAAGCTGCAGCCGCCGCGTCTTATTGTGGGCGTGCGAGACGTTGTTACCTGAAAGCGGCTTCTTGCCGGTGATCGAACATTTCCTGGACATACAGACTCCTGCAAAAGTACCCGCAATATATACGAAAGCACGTCCACTACGTCAAGACCGACGCGAGGTTCCCGTTTCCGCCCACTCCTCGCTCAGCACGACCATGTGTACGTGATCTTCCCATTCACCCTGGATCCGCAGGTAGCGCCTCGCAAGCCCTTCCTCGCGAAACCCGAGACGCTCGAGGAGCGAACGCGATGCCTGATTGCGCGGCATCGCGTTCGCCTCGATCCGGTGGAGCCCCACTCGGGAAAACGCGTAGCCCACGACTTCGGTGAGCGCCTCCCGCATGAGACCCCGCCGCGTGTAGCGCGCGTCCATTTTGTAGCCGAGGTAGCAGCTCTGGAAGAACCCCCGCACGATGGACGAGAGCGTCACCGATCCCACAATCGGCGCATCTCGCCACCGGCTGCTCCCGTCCTCGGCGAGCAACAGCCACAGGTGGAGCGCGGAGTCAGACGCTCGCTCGCTCCGCAGGAGTCGCCGTTGGTAGCGCTCGCCGAAGAACTCGTCGCGTCGCAGCGGCTCCCACGGCCGGTGGAAGTGCCAGTTCTCCCGATGGAATCGCGCCACCCGCTCCGCCTGGCTCGGCGGAAGGTCACGAACGAGGAGTCTGGGGGTTCGAAGCCGGACGCCCTTCATGCTCGTCCATCGTACCACGAAACGGCCGCCCAGACGGCGATCGTAGCGGCGGTCTCGGTCCGCAGCACGCGACTGCCGAGCGTGCACGGCACGAAGCCCGCGTTGCCGAGCAACGCGATCTCGCGCGCGGTCCAGCCCCGCTCGGAACCAACGGCAACGGTCAGCCACGACTCGTCTCCCGGCACACGGCCTGCACCGAGCGCAGCGAGCGATTCGAAGATCCCGCGAGGTGGGAGCCCCCGGCGACCCTGCGGTGTCTCGCGAGACCGCGCGCCGGCCGGCCGGGTTCCCGATGGCGAAGCCGGTGCGACGCTCTCTCCGTGAAGCACGAGCCGACCGTCGGAGGCCGAGCGAAGCCGCCCGATCGCGTCCGAGAGCGAGGCGACACGCGCGACCTCCGGTACGAGCGTGGTACCGCTCTGCGCCGCGCCTTCCAGCAGCGGGGTGCGGACGTCCGACCAGAGACTGGACTCGTAGTAGCTCTTCTCGCCGAGCTCGGTCGGCGCCACGATCACTGCCGAGGGGCCGAGCGCGGCGAGATCGCGAAGCAGCCGCTTGAGGACGATCGGTCGGGGATGGCCGAGCAGCAACTCTACGGGAGGAAGCGGAGGCGGAGCGTGAGCCGGCTTGAACTCCAGGACGTATCCGCCGGCCGACTCCGAGACGATGGTTGCGACGCCGAGCGCCCCTCCGATCTCGCCGGCACGCAGATCGTCGCCCGCGTGCGCGTGGAGCACCTTGCGGATGTGGCGCGCGCGGGGATCGCGTGAGGAGAGCTCGCGCTCGGCGGGCTCAAGCAGAAGGATGTTCACGCGCAACACGGTCGCCGGCGAAGTACCGGCCTACACGCTCGATCGGAACGGGGCCCATCCCGAGCAGCTGTTGCAGCAGGAGCCCGTCTATGCTCGAGAGGAGAATCCTCGACTCGGTCTCGATATCGGTTTGCGGCGGCAGGATCAACCGCAGCCCCTCGCCGATGAGCTGGAGCCAGCGGTCGTACTCCTGTGTGAATCTGATCCGAAGCGACTCGTGGTTGCCGCTCAGCGCCTCCTGGATCAGGTAGAAGTGGATGTAGCCTCGCGTCTCCGACTTGAGGACGGTCTCAACGACCATCTGCAGGAAGCGTTCGGCGCTCTCATCGCGACCGTGGCCCTCCACCCACGAGACGATGGTGTTGGTAATGTGCTCCATGTGCCGGACGCTGATGTCGAAGATCAGCTCGCTCTTGCTCGAGTAGTAGTAGTAGAGCGTTCCCTTGCTGATTCCCACCTCGTCGGCGATGTCGGCAAGGCTCGTGTTGGCCACGCCCTTCTCGATGATCAACTTCGCCGCGCCCTGGATGATCTTCTCCCGATTGCTTCTCGGTCTTCGCCCGGTCTCCTTCATCGCTCGCGTCCCCCGCCGAAGAAGTATCCCCGCCCGATTCGCGAGTTGTCAACCGGCCACCGACCGAGACGGGCGGGGCCGAGTCATCAACAATTCCGGCACCAGCCCGATCGGGGTAGCACAAGCGCCCGTTCCGTGACATAAAGTGGGAGAGGGAACGATGGCACGACGACTCTATCTGGGGACCGATAAGAAGATCGCCGGGGTGTGCAGCGGCATCGCCGACTACTTCGGGCTCGAACCGACGCTGGTTCGAGTCGGCTGGGTGCTCTTCGTGCTCGCCGGCGGCAGCGGCATTCTCGCGTACATTATCGCCATGGTGATCATGCCGGAGCGACCGGATCATGTTGACGACCTGTGACGGAGATCGGCTACAATGCGTGAATGACGCGTAGCCAGATCAATCGGCGTCCGTTACGGGCCCGGCGTCCCGCGAGTCGCATCGCACTTTGCTGTCTGATCGCTGCGGCTTTTCTCTCGCCGGCCGCGCTCCACGCAGTCGACGATCCCGCCCGCAACCAGCAGCCGAGCGAAGCACCACAGATCTCCGCGTCGGAAGCAGAGCTGATGAAGGTCCTCGAAGAGAACGGCGACCGGCCGCTCTCGGACGTCACGGTTGCGGAGCTGAGCCGGACGCTCGATCTCGTTTCGATCGCACGGCAGGAACGTGCACACGTCGAGCGCGCCGTCATGCTCTCGTGGATCTTCCCGGGCGCAGGGCACTACCTCAGCGGCGCGACCGGCACGGCGTTCGCCTTCGCGGGGGCCGATCTCGCGGTAGGCGTCGCAACCGCAGTCGCCGGCTATTGGCTCCTTCCGCCCTCGGTGCAACACCGAAACCTGAACTACCTCCAGAGCAGCTTTTCCGAGATCGAGACTCAGTGGGAGACCATCACGCCTGCGGAGATGCTCCCCACGGCTGCGGTCGTCATCACGGGCGGTCTGCTGAGTCTCACGATCCGCTACCTCGCGGCTCAGGACGCGCGCGAGACGAGCATCCGAGCGATCGGGACCGGTAGGGTCTCGTTTGAGCCCCGGCCGCTCGGCCGGCTCGGCAGGTAGCGTCTCGTGTCGCGGGATGTCCACGCATCCGTAGAGCGGTTCGCGCGCGCTCTCCGCTTTCCCACGGTCTCGGCGCGGCTCCACGAGGAGGCCACGAGAAGCGCGTACACCGGATTCCTCGACTTCATCGCCGGCTCGTACCCACACCTCTTCGCGGCCGCGGATGTGGAACGCGACGAGCCGTATCGGCTCGTCATCGAGCTTCCCGGCGCCAATCCGGCTCTCGACCCGCTCCTGCTGCTCGCACACTATGACGTCGTGGACGTTGAAGAGGGCACCGAGGCCGACTGGACCCATCCGCCGTTCGCCGGAACCGTGGACAAGGAGTTCATTTGGGGTCGCGGGGCGCTGGACGACAAGAACTCGCTCGTCGCGGCACTCGAGGCGTCCGAGCGTGTCATGGTCTCGGGCCGGCGCCTCGAGCGCGGCCTCGTCCTCGCCTTCGGAGGCGACGAGGAGCTCATGGGCACCAACGGCGCGGCGGTCACCGCGACCCGGATGCGTGAAGCGGGCCGACGGTTCCACTTCGCGCTGGACGAGGGCGCGGTCGTCGCGGTGGGCATGCTCTCCTCCCCGTCCAAGCCGATCGCGCTCGTCGGAATCGCCGAGAAGGGTCAGCTCAACGTTGCGATCTCGGCCGAGACGACCGGCGGGCACGCCGCGATGCCGCCCGCCCGAACGGCGTTGGGGAAGACGGCCGCGGCCGTCGCGCGCGCCGAACGCCGCCCCTTCCCGCGCCGGCTCACCTACACGGTAGGCGAGTTCTTCCGTGCGCTCGCGCCGCACGCCTCGTTCCCGCTCTCGCTCGTATACCGGTTTCCGCGCCTCTTCTGGCCGCTGCTGCGCGTCGTGCTTGCACGCAGCCCGCAGACGGCCGCGCTCATCCGTACGACCCAGGCAGCGACGATGGCGGAGGCCGGCGCAGCGCCGAACGTCCTGCCGCAAGGCGCGAGGGCGGTCGTGAACGTTCGCATTCTACCGGGTGAGAGCGTTGCCTCCGTGCTCGCGCGCTATCGATCGATCCTCCGGCGCGAAGGGGTCGCGGTCGACGTCTTGGATCCCGACGAC
Source organism: Spirochaetales bacterium (assembly GCA_046538735.1). GTDB lineage: Bacteria > Spirochaetota > Spirochaetia > DSM-27196 > SLST01 > SLST01. The sequence continues at coordinate 67,100 of JBKHII010000010.1, read as the reverse complement.
GCACACGAACCGGTCCCCGGCTCCCCGGTCGAGCACCCAGGGTATCGCATCGTGGCGGATGCGGCCGAGTCGGTGTGCGACTGCATCGCGGCGCCGTTCCTCGTGACCGCGTCCACGGACAGCAAGTGGTACGCGCCGCTCGCGGATGCGGTGTTCCGCTTCCTCCCGATGGCGCTCACGCCGGCCGAGATCGCGCGGATCCACGGGACGGACGAGCGAATCTCGATCGAGAACTTCACCCGCCTCATCGACTTCTACGAGACGGTCATTACCCGGGAGTGCACGCATGGATAAGCAGTACTCGATCAAGGTCGGCGCCCGCGCCTTCGTCTTCGCCTTCGCGATCATCCTGGCGCTCATGATCGTCTCGGGCATCCTGACCCGGGTGATTCCGGCCGGCAGCTACGATCGCGTGGTAGCGGACGGGCGCGAGATGGTCGTCACCGGTTCCTACGAGGAGATCCCGTCGCCCGACTACCCGGTGTGGCGCTGGGCGACCGCGCCGATCGAGGTGCTCTTCGCTCCCGGCAACGTCGCCGTCATCACGATCATCCTCTTCCTCATCTTCGTAGGCGGCGCCTTCACAATCCTCGAGCAGGGCAAGATTCTCGAGCAGGGGCTCCACCATCTCGTCGCGACGCTCGGAGGCAGACGCTACCTCCTCATGGCGATCATCATTCTCGTCTTCATGCTCTTCTCCGCGATGCTCGGGATCTATGAGGCGATGGTTCCGCTCATCGTCTTCATCGTGCCGCTCGCGCACATCCTGGGTTGGGACTCGATGGTCGGCCTGGGGATGAGCCTCCTCCCACTCGCCTTCGGGTTCTCCGCGGCGATAACGAACCCGTTCACGATCGGCGTCGCGCAGACAATTGCAGAGCTGCCGCTCTTCTCGGGGGCATGGCTCCGCGCAATCTTCTTCGTTCTGATCTACGTGGTCGTCCTGCTCTTCGTCCGGCGCTACGCGCGGAAACTGGACGCCGACCCGGCCCGATCGCTCGTCTGGGATGAGGACGAGCCGCTGCGGATACGCTACCGGACCGCCGCGGGGGCCGGCTCGTACCGCGTCGCACCCGCGAACGCCGCGGCTCTCTCGCCCCGGATGCGCCGGGCGCTCCGCTGGTTCGGCGCGAGCATGGGCCTCGCGATCCTCTTCATCCTCGTCACAAGCCGAAACCCCGCGCTCTCCGAGATCGCCTTTCCGCTCATGGCGCTCCTGCTCTTCATCGGCGGCGTGGGAAGCGGGCTCTTCGCCGGGATGAGCGCGCGCGAGATCGCGCGGACCTTCGGACGCGGCGTCCTCAACATCGCGCCGGGGATCGTCCTCATCCTCATGGCGATGAGCGTGAAGCATATCGTGCAGTCGGGCGGAATCATGGACACGCTGCTCTTTCGAGCGAGCGGCCTCATCGCGGGAAGCCCGCCGCTCGTCGCGGCATTCCTCGTCTACGCAGTAACGCTCGTGATGAACTTCTTCGTGGGCTCTGCGAGCGCGAAGGCGTTTCTGATGATGCCGATTCTCACGCCGCTCGCGGACCTCGTGGGAATCACCCGGCAGACAGCGGTTCTGGCGTTCGGATTCGGCGACGGTTTCTCGAACATGATCTACCCGTCGAACGCGCTCCTGATCATCGCGCTCGGGTTCACGGTCGTCAGCTACCCTCGATGGCTGAGGTGGACGATCGGGTTGCAGGCGGTCGTCTTCGCGCTCTCGATGGTGTTCCTCGCAGCCGCCACGCTCATCGGATTCGGCCCGTTCTGAGGACGCGAGGCGCGCAGGTCAACGGGCCTATCCCATCGTCTTCCAGACCTCGATCTTGCTTCGCGTCCGACGAATGACCTCGTCCGTGAAGCCGGTCGTGGTCGCCGTGCCGCCGAGATCTGCGGTTCGGTGCCCTTCGAACACGGCCTCGAGCGTGGCTTCGTAGATCGCGCGGCTCGACCGTTCGGCGTCCGGGTCCTCCACATGGGCGACCATGCCCGCGGCGGCGAGAATCATCGCCATCGGGTTCGCAATGTTCTTCCCCTCGAGCGCCGGAGCGGTGCCGTGCGGCGCCTCGGCCATGACGCGCTGCACCACCCCGTCGTCGTCGAGCGCGATCACCATCGACTCGGAACCGGCGATCGATCCGAACATCTGGAGCACCATGTCCGAGAGCAGGTCGCCGTCGCGGTTGAGCGTGGGGATCACGAGCGGATCGCCGCTCGTGGCGAGCAGGAGCGCGAAGGTTGCGTCGATGAGCTGCGGCTCGTACGTCACGTCCGGATACTCGCCGGCCGCGGCATCGACCTCCTCCTTGAACATCCCCTCGTAGACGGGGCTCACGGTGAACTTGGGGCCGCCGAAGACGCGCGCGCCCACGCGTTTCGCGTGGATGAAGGCGTACCGGGCGACCGCGCGGCAGACGCTGCGCGAGATCTTCTCGGTCCGGTAGGCAACCTCGTCGTCATGAGCCGACTCGCGCCACTCCTTCGCGCCGTAGGCGTCGTCGCGCGCCATGCGAACGACGCTGATCGGCGCGTAGACACCGCCGATCGGCCTGACGCCGGGGATGCGGCGGCCGGTGCGGAGAATGACCTGCGCGTTAATCTCCTCACGAAGGATTCGGTTCGGACTGCCTACGTCGTTCGGCCCCTCGGGAGTGATCGTCGCCGCCTTGATCGAGAGCCGATGCCGGCGGATCGCCGAGCCCGCCTCGTAGACCACGCTGTTGTTCGTGGACCTTCTGTTCTCCAGGCTCAGGTCGAAGCGCACCGGCTCGAGGTCGAGCCACACGACGTCCGGATCGAGCACGCGGAGTGCCTCGTCGAGGAGCTCCTGACCGGTCTGGTCTCCCTGGAGAACGACGAATCGATGCGACATGACCGCTCCTTTCGGCTACTGAAGCACCTCGCGCATGAACGAGCCGAGCACCTCGAGCGCCTTTTCGTTGCTTCCGCCCTCGGGAACGATCAAGTCGGCGTATGCCTTCGTCGGCTCCACAAACTGGTAGTGGCCGGGGCGCACGACCTCAAGGTACTGCTCCACGACGCCGTCGACAGTTCGTCCGCGCTCGTTCACGTCGCGCGTGAGCCGGCGAATGAAACGGATGTCGTCCGGCGTGTCTACAAAGAGCTTCAGGTCAACGAGATCTCGCAGTCGCCCACGAGCTCCCTGATCTTGTGAACGATCGTGGTCGTACCCGACCCGGAGCCGCCGCACACGCCGATGATCTTCGCCATTCGAGCAGTATAGGCGATGCGATTCCCGGCCTCAACGGACGCCTCAGGCGCCTTCGAGCGCCTGTTTCAGATCGGCGACGATGTCGTCCACGTGCTCGAGACCGATCGAGAGTCGCACGAGCTCCGGCTGCAGACCGGCGGAGACCTGCGCCGCCTCGTCCAACTGCGAGTGCGTCGTGCTCGCCGGATGAATCGCCAGGCTCTTCGCGTCTCCCACGTTCGCGACGTGGCTGAAGAGCTCGAGCCGGTTGATGAACTCCTCGCCCGACTTCCTGCCGCCCTTGATGCCGAAGACAACCATCCCGCCGAAGCCCTTCTTCAGGTACTTCCGCGCCGTCTCGTGCGTGGGATGGCTCGGCAATCCGGGATAGCGAACCCACTCGACCTGCGGGTGCGACTCGAGGAAGCGCGCCACCGCGAGCGCGTTCTCGGAATGGCGCTCCATCCTCAGCGAGAGCGTCTCCGTGCCCTGGAGGAACATCCACGCATTGTCCGGCGAAATCGCCGAGCCGAGGTTTCGCAGCGGAACCACGCGCATGCGGAGCGCATAACCGATCGCGTTGAGATCACCCAGGTCGTGCGCGAACCGGATTCCGTGGTAGCTCGGCTCGGGCTCGTTCATCGTACGGAACGGCCCCTTCGTCCAGTCGAACTTCCCCGAGTCTACGACGACGCCGCCGATCGCGGTGCCGTGGCCGCCGATCCACTTCGTGAGCGAATGGCAGACGATGTCCGCGCCGTGTTCGATCGGCCGGAGCAGGTACGGCGTGGTAAAGGTCGCATCAACGATGAGCGGAAGATGGTGCTCGTGCGCGAGCGCCGAGATCGCCTCGAAGTCGGGAACCGTGAGCGCCGGGTTCCCGATCGTCTCCACGAACACGGCACGCGTCTTCTCGTTGATCGCTGCTCGCATCGAGTCGAGATCGGTCGGCTCAACGAAGCGCGTGGTGATGCCGTAGTGCGGCAGGATGTCGTGGAACATCGTGTAGGTGCCGCCGTAGAGGTGCGAGCTCGAGACAATCTCGTCGCCCGCCTCGGCGATGTTGATGATGGAGTAGTAGATAGCCGACGTGCCGCTCGCGAGAGCAAGCGCCGCGGCCCCGCCTTCGAGAGCGGCGAGACGCTGCTCGAGCGTGTCCTGCGTTGGGTTCATGATCCGCGTGTAGATGAACCCGAGCTCCTTCAGCGCGAACAGGTTCGCCGCGTGCTCGGTGTTGCGGAAATTGTACGCCGTGGTGCGGTGAACGGGAACGCCGCGACTCGGCGTCTCGTCGCTCCTCGCCTGCCCGGCGTGCAACGCCAGGGTCTCGAACTTGTGACTCATGCTTCCTCCTACTCCTCGAACAGCCACGTACTGAGATACCGCTCGCCGGTATCGCAGATCACGGTCACGATCGTCTTGCCTTCGTTCTCGGACCGGCGCGCCACCTGGAGCGCTGCCCAGACGTTGGCGCCCGCGGAGACGCCGCCCAGGATTCCCTCCCTGGACGCGAGCGATCGCGCGACGGTCGTCGCATCGTCGGCGGTGACGGTGACGACCTCGTCGATCACCGAGCGGTCGAGGACGTCGGGCACGAACCCGGCACCGATGCCCTGGATCTTGTGCGGGCCGGCCTTGCCGCCGGAGAGCACCGGCGAGCCCGCCGGCTCAACCGCGATCGCCGTCACGGACGGTTTGAGCTCCTTGAGCCGCGTCCCCACGCCGGTGATCGTGCCGCCGGTACCGACCCCGGCGACGAAGATATCCACGCTTCCCTCGGTGTCCTTCCAGATCTCCTCGGCGGTCGTCTCGCGATGCACGCGCGGATTCGCCGGGTTTCGGAACTGGCTCGCGAGGATCGCATCCGCATTCTGGTTAACGAGCTCCTGCGCGCGGGCGACGGCGCCGCTCATGCCGTCCGGTCCGGGGGTGAGCTCGAGCTCGGCGCCGAAGGCGCGAAGCAATCGTCGGCGTTCAACACTCATCGTATCCGGCATCGTGAGGACGACGCGGTACCCCCTCACGGCGCCCACGTACGCGAGCGCGATTCCGGTGTTGCCGCTGGTCGCCTCCACGATCGTGGAGCCGGGCTTGAGCGTGCCCTCGGCTTCGGCGGCTTCGATCATCGAAAGTCCGATCCGGTCCTTCACGCTCGAGGCCGGGTTGTAGTTCTCGAGCTTCACCACGACGCGACCGGGAAGGTCCCGACCGAGCCGATTGAGCTCGACCATCGGTGTGTTGCCGATGAGTTCAGTCATGTCGTGGGCAATACCCATCGCTCCCTCCTCTTGTTATGTAAACCAACCTGTTTGGTCAACTTTACGATACTGGTTTTGCGAGGGAAGAGCAAGACCCGGAAGCGGGAAGCGGTCAGTTTTCCATGATCGTGATCTCGACGCGCCTGTTCCGTCGGCGGCCGGCCTCGGTCGTGTTGGGAGCGACGGGCTCGGTCGCCCCGAACCCGCGGAGAATCATCTGGTCTCGGTCGCGCACGCCGAGCTCGAGGAGGTAGTTCGCTACCGCCGCGGCGCGCTCCTGCGAGAGCTGCCGACGGCCGGCCTCGGTACCGGCGAGCGCCGTGTGTCCGCCGATGAAGATGTCGCGATCCGGATAGCGCTCGAGAATTCGTGCGATGGCGCGAAGCTTCTCCTTCTCGCTGTCGCGCAAGAGCGGCGAGTCCGGCGGGAAGAGGATGTTGTCCAGGCGGATCGTGACGCCGCGCTCGTCCTCAACGACCTCCTGGTCTTCGAAGCCGAGATCATCCAGATCGCGCCGGACTTCCTCGGCGACCCGCTCTCGGTCCATGCGGGACGCCTCGATCACGCGCGCGCCTGCGGTACCCTCGTACACGACTTCGTCGCCGGTGGAGAGTACGAAGACGAATGCGTACTCCTCCTCGTACTCGTGGGGCCGCCCGGCACGGAGATCCCAGTAGATTCGCTGGTTGCTGAACCCAGAGATCCGCACCGGGTACGTGGCCCCCGGGTAGCTACGGTTGGGCCGATGAAACACGTTGTACGCAACGTTGATGACGGCGTACTCCCTCCCGTCCCGCTCAACGTTGCCTTCGTACGAGTAGGTCACCGGAATCGGGAAGCGGTACGGCTCGGGGATTCCGAAGCTCCTGCGGAAGTCGTGTACCTCGTGACCGCTCGCGCTCCAGGAATCGTCCGGCACGAGCGGCCGGTCGGGAAAGACCGGAACGTCGCGCACGACCGGCATGTAGTACTGCGGGTCGATCTCGTAGTAGCCGAGCCGATCTCGCCAGAACTCCGACTCGTACTCCTCTCCCCAGGTGAACACCTGCGATGAGCCGGTCCCGCCGACCGCTTCCTCCGAGGTGACGAAGGTCGCCACGTGGTAGCCACGTCCGGCCTCCACGGCGGTAATCGTAATCGCAATCCGGTTCAGGATCGTCGCGGCGTGCGAGTAGACGCCGTTGACCCAGACGTCCTGCTCCACGGTCGAGAGCACGCGGTACTGCTCGTCCGCCTCGTAGTAGTATTCAAGCCGCTGCTCCTCGCTCGATTCGGCCGGTTCCTGGGCTCCGCCGATCGCCGACGCGAGGGCGAGCAAGACTGCGAGTAGTCGTCGGTTCATAGTGCTCCCATCCCTTAGGTTCGGTCGATTCGCGACCGTACTTGATAAGATCTTAGCCCGGATTCTGTCTACTTCCATTCGCCGTTGACACGTCTCGCGGGCCCCCGCTATGCTTGGTCGAAACGAATATGAGAGACGGGTTCTAGGTGGCTCGCGGCAACGCACACATACTGCATAGCGGAAAACCGCGGGGACCGAGCGGATTGGAGCGGCTGATCGCACGACACGCGAGACATCGTCGCGACCTCATCGCGGAGGCGGCGTCGCATTCCGATCGCGTCGCGGCGGCGGCGCTCGCAGCCGTAGCTCGAGTCAAGCCGAATCAGGCGGCGATGCAGTCGCTCGTCATGACCTCGACGGCGGAGTCGATCAGCACGATCTCGAACGCGATCACGGAGCGCCTTGGCAGCGGGTCGGGCGTGACCCTCGTATCGCTGCGCCCGGACTCGGACGCGAGGCGCGAAGAGGGGCAGGTCGCCCGTGGTCCGGCCATCGTGGTCTCCACGCCGGCACGGCTCATCGATCACATCCGCAGGGACAACGTGGATCTCTCGGGCATCACAACCGTGACCGTGGACGTGCCGCCCGAGGGCAACATCGAGCAATTCAGCGCCGACCTCCACTTCATCTATGCGAAACTCGACCGGCGCCCGACCACGTTCGTACTGGTGAGCGATCTCGGCAGGGAGCTCGACCTCCTCGAGGATCTCCTGCGCCGACCCGTGACCGCACCCGACACATCGTGGGCCTCCCCGACGTCGCGTCTCTCGAAACCACCATCCGAGGAGCGTACCATGCAGGACCTTCCATTCGATCCGGAGAAACTCAAGGAGCGTCTGCGCGAAATCGTCCACGCGATCCACCACGACGAGGATCCGGAGGAGCTCAACAAGTATCGCGCGTATGCGCGTAAGCACACGTCGATCTTCAACAGAGGGTACGTGCTCGCCTACCTGCTGAAAGGGAGCATGGGCGGCGGTGGCGGACGCAGGCCGCGATCCTCGCGCAAGGCCGGCACCCCGGGACCGGCAAAAGACACGGACAAGCAGAGCATCTTCGTGAGCATTGGACGCAGCAAGCGCGTCCGTTCCCGCGACCTCGTTACCTTCTTCACGAGCGCAGGCGCTGTTTCTCAGGACGATATCGGGCAGGTCAAGGTCCTGGACAACTACTCGTTCGTGGAAATCAGCTCGGACAAGGCCCAGGCGGCCATAGACGAGCTCAACGGTCAGGAGCTGCGAGGACGGAAGCTGACGGTGAACTACGCGCGCAAGAAGTGAGCCGGACGACTACAAGAGAACGCGCACGAGCACCGCAACGAGCACGAAGTTGAGCACGAGCGCCGCTCCGAGGATGAACCCGGACGAGAGCTCGTAGCATCGCGCCTGCTTCTGACAGCGGAGCGACGTCGCGAGCGGATTCCCCTTGACGGCGACCCACTCGCTCAACGGGTCTGACGGCGGCCCGAGCGGCTCTCGACCGGGCTCGCCGAAGAGCGTCCATTGCGGAGTGGCATCGGAGACGGGGGTCTCGATCATCGTCAGGCCGTCCGGAACCAGCGCCCGCACCTCGTCCTCTCGTGTCTGCAATCGGCAATACCCGCCTCCGTTCGGAAGCTCGGCGCACGGCTCGTCTCCGCGGAAATAGCGAAGCGGCGAGTAGACGACGTCACGGTGCGCCCGGAGGATCCGCCCACGTCGCCAGGTTCTGCGATAGAGGTAGAAGAGCGCGACGCCGGGGGGCAGGAGAGGCAGAAGCGGGACCGAGGCAAGCGCCACGGCGAGCCGGGCGAAGCCGGGCGAGATCGGTTGTCGCATGAGCACGTAGGCGACGACGATCAACGCGAAGGCACCGCCGGCGAGCGCACCCGGCGTGACCGAGTTCCAGTACTCGTTGAGCTGGCGGCCGCTCCAGAGGCACCGCCTCACGAGCGACGGCGGGTCGCCGTCGAAGAAGACGACGAAGACGGGCTCCCCTCCGTTCGATCGAATGACGGGGTGCACGCCGCTCACGTCAAGCTCGCCGCTCACGAGGGCTCCGATGCCCTCCGGCAGCGATCCAACCCGCTTCCACGACGTCCGAGTCGGCGGGTTGTCCACCCTCGCGGAGTCGGCCTGAGAGACCATGTAGACGTCGCTCTGGCTCATGTCAACGGCGATCGTCAGATCGGCGCCGCGGATCCAGAGGGTATGCTCACCCTGGATACTCTCGAGCGCCCCCAGGAATCGAGCTCGAGTACCGGTCGCCACGTCGTCCCGGGTCGCCCGAACAGATGCGTAGGTGACCGGGGGGAACAGGCTCGTCTCGGTCACTCGCCGGCGAAACCTTCGCCACCGTTGGCGCACGCCGAACGCACCAACGCCCGGGATCGCCACGTAGAAGAGCAATGCCACTGCGAGGATCGCAACGAGCGGCGAGGTCATCTTGCTTGCCCAACCGGTACAAATCGCTTATGGTGGTTCGTAATGGTCGAACGCATCATCGTCGGTCCACTCTACACGAACTCATACGTGGTATCCACCGGAAAGAAGGAGTGCATGGTGATCGACCCGGGCGCCGACGCAGAGCTCCTCCTCAGTCGGCTCGAGATCCTCAACGTCGTGCCGACGTCGATCGTCTTCACCCACGGCCATCTCGACCACACGTCCGCCGCGCAGGCGATCATTGACCGCTACTCGGATCGTGTGGAGAAAATCGACGTTGGAATCCATCGCAGCGATCGCGCCTACCTCCCTCCGAAGGGCGAGCAGACGAATCGCGACCTCTTCAAGCCGCTCGGACCGGAAGCGATGGAAGCGTTCGAGCAGCTCTACTCCGAGCTTCCGAAACCAACCTTCTTCCTGAAGGACAGCGACCAGGTCCTGGACACCGACTTCGTGACGATCCACACTCCGGGCCACAGCCAGGGCAGCGTCTGCCTCTACAGCGAGGAGCGAAACGCGCTCTTCTCAGGAGACACGCTTCTTTTCAAGACGGTGGGGCGCACGGACGTGGTCGGGAGCGACCTCGCGAAGCTCACGAAGAGCATCCGAAAGACGCTCTTCAGGCTGCCGCCGGAGACCAGGCTGTTTCCGGGACACGGACCGAACTCGACTCTCGAGCGTGAGATCGCCAACAACGATTTTGCGCCGAATCCACAGATCTGATTGCGGGTGGTCGCGGGCTACGCGACCATGTTGAGCAGGAGCCCGGTTTCCGCGATGCCGTGCGCGTACGATCCGCGAGACGTGCTCGCGTTGCGAATCGCATCGTGAAGATCGCCGGCGAGCGACTCAACGACACGCGCTGCCTCCGCGTCCGTGGACGGGCGCGGCACGCTAACCGGCTCCCCGCGAAGCTGTACGAGCCGCTCGACCATGAGATCGATCATCTGGAGCTTGGAAATCGAGTAGCCGCCGGACGACATCGAAGGCACACCCTGCACGTGCCTGAACCGTGCATATAGACCGCCGTCGATCGGCAGCGAGATCTTGCCCGAGGAGTACTGCGCGCGCAGGATGCTTGCGAGATGAACTGATCTGGCGGCATGCTGTGCCTGAACACCAATCATCGTCCTCTCCTACGCTACTTATCGGAAGGACGGCGATTGACGTTAGCACTATATCAAAATGACAGGAGGCTACCTGTTACGGCGCTCGACCTCGTTCTGGTATTCGATCCGGTAGAGCGCGTAGGGAATCGCCTCGAGCCGTTCCTTCGGTATCGGCTTTCCGCTCTTCAGGCAGATTCCGTACTTCCCGTTCTCGATGCGAACCAGCGCGGCCTCGATCAAACGCAGCCGCTTCATCTCCTGCGTGCCCAGGGCCTCCAGAGTGCTCTTGTCGATGTCCGAGCTCGCAATATCCACGAGATCCTTTGAGTCGTCCTTCTCAACGATGTCGCGGAACTCCTCGTCCTCCGAGACGAGCTTCTGGAGTATTTCAGCCTTCATGTCGAGCAGATTCGATTTCATTCGCTCGACAAACTCTTGATCCATCCATCGCCTCCCAGCGAAAAGAGTGCCATAATGTTGTACTTCTCGGTCGAAAAGTCAACACTTCGGAATTGACAACCAGTGAGCCGATTACGTAGAATTTCGTGAAACAAAGGAGTTGCAGTGGCAAAAGAGGAAGCAATCGAAGTAGAAGGCGTCGTCACCGAGTCCCTCCCGAACACGATGTTCCGGGTGGAGCTCAAGAACGGCCACAATATCCTCACCCATCTCTCGGGCAAGATGCGCAAGCACTATATCCGAATCGTGCCCGGCGACAAGGTCAAGGTCGCGCTCTCGCCGTACGATCTGACGAGAGGCCGCATCATCTACCGGGAGCGATAGGCCCCGTAACTCCGGCTCACGTCGTTCGATCTCGAAGCACAACCCACAAGGCACCACGACCGCCCTCCGGGCCTCCGGCGTAGCCCATTGCCCCGGTGCGCGGGTCTCGCTCGAGGTACGCGCGCACCTCGCGCCTGAGGACCCCCTCCCCGTTTCGTCCCTTCCCGTGAATCACGAGAACCTTCCGGAGCCCACGCCCCGCGCAGTCGTTCAGGAAGGACCGGGTTGCCGCGAGCGCTTCCTCCACCGTGAGCCCGTGCAGGTCGATCCGGTCCTCGATCGGTAGCCGGTCGGGAGAAGGGGCATGCCGACGGTCGTCTCCCGGCGCTTCACCCTGCCCGTCCTTATCTACGATCGGGTAGCGATCGAGCGCCCGCTCAAAGCTCGGGCGCTCGATCGTCGCGCGCTCCGGATCGGTTCGTTCGGCTCGCTGCATCTGTTCCCACTGCTCGTAGATCTTGCCGAAATCGCTCATCGAACAACAAACCAATCGGGCCGCGGATCGTTACAGCGCATAGCCACGGTAGCGAAGGACGTCGTTCGCGGGATTCTCCGGCCAGAGCAAGTCCTCCACGCGTACCCAACCCTCCAGACCGAGCGACGTCCGGACGAGCAGAAACTCGTCCTGCCGCGAAACCACATGAACGGCCGAACCACTGCGCACGGGGAGCCACCCGTCGGCGTCATCCCCTGGAATCCTCTGCAGGGTCACTTCGCCGCGCACGACTCCGAGTTGCTCTTCGTGTTCCACCGCCGATCGCACGAGGCCCGCCAGCACGCCCAGGCTGATGACGATCACGAGAATCCCGGCTATCGTCAGCCAGCCCCGTTTACGGCCGTGCGCGAGGGCGATCCCCACGAAGAGCCCGTTCACGAGGACCGCCAGCGCGAAGAAGAGAAGATCGGGATGAACGAGGTGCGGCGGCGGAACGCTCCGATCGATGCCGGCCGATGCCTCGACCGTACCGAGTAAGCTGCGGGGAGCAGACGCCATGGGAGCGAGACGGATCGCCTCGCGGATCGCGAACACCGCTCTCGGGAGGTCGCCCAGATGGAAGTAGAGGACGCCGAGATTGTGGTTGATACCCGGCGAGTCGGGAGCCTGGCGTGCGGCGCGTTCGAAGGCGGAGACGGCCGCATCCAGGTTCCCCTCCTCGTACCGCCGAAGCCCGCGGTCGATGTCGTCCCATGGAAGCCGCTCGGAGATCGAATCGGTGAGCATGAACGAACCGCAGGCGAGAAGCAGCAGCATGGCCGAGCTGCCCCGCTTCCATACCCGCAGTGCGACGAGGAAGAGCAGACCGGGAACGAACCACCCATACGCAAGCGCGTCGTCGTACCACGTGCGGCGCTCCATCGCGGCAATCTCGGACGCGCCCAGCATGGCTGTCGCGAACTCCGCCGAAGAACCCTGAAGCGCTCCATCCATCGTAAGGACGTGCGGCTCCGGGTTCGGCGGCCGCGAGCGCATCACCCTCCCGCTCACCGGTTCGAAGTACGCGAACTCCCCGACATCGATTGCGTGCCGCCCGCCCCCGGTCGGCCGCAGGGTCAGCACTCGTTCCCGGTACCCTTCGTATCCCGACTCCGTGGGCGAGTACGAGCTCGTGGTGTCGTCGTGCTCGATCTGGAAACCCGTGAGCTCCGGCTCCGGAATCGCCAGGAAGTGCAGATTGCCCGACCCGGAGACGCGCAGCCGGAGCTGCGCCGTCTCGCTGGGCAGGATCGTCGCCGGCTCGATGGCCGCCTCGTAGACGAATGAGCCGACCGCACCCGTCGGTTCCGCCGCCGGAGGCAACGACTCCACCGGCACTTCTTTGCGCGGGGCCACGGCACTCAGCGATGGCGTTGCGATCGTCGCCTCGGGCAGCTCGAGAGTGCCCGGCTCGGACGCGGTGACCATGAACACCGCAACCGGTATGGCGTACAACGTCACACCGTCCACGGTATACTGCTCGATCGTCCCGAGCCCCTGAACCTCTTCGAGGATGGCGTTCTGCGGCGGTCTCACCGTGACGGACGAGGGATAGAGGTACTCGGTCGCATTGTAAATCTCGAGCTCGTAGACGCGCGCCTCGCCGTGATGAACCGGTCGCCCGGCGCCCGTCCACCGTGCGAGATACGGAACGCTGTTGCGGTTCGTGCGCTCGCCGATCTCGATCAGACGTGCGTCGGTCAGATACGGCTGACCGGCGACGTTGACCGGTATCTCAGGAAGCACGTACCTGCCGGCAGCGACCGCCTCGAGCACGAACCGCACCTCGATCGACCGTACACGTTCCTCGGGCCCGAGGATGGAGATCGGCCGCACCGACGGTCCTTCCACGAGCCTCAATCCCGGAAAGTCGGGCGGACGTACCTCCACGTCCTCGGGCTCCTCGTGCCGAATAGTGATCACGTAGGAAACACGCTCGCCCACGGCGATCGCCTGGTCCGAGAGCTCGGTCCTGATCTGAGCGCCGGCGCTCCAGACGAGCCCGACGAGCAGCACTACCAGTCCTGCGGATCGGTTGAATCGTCTGATTCGCGATTGGCAAACCATCGTTGTGCTTCCTTTCGCCGGACGTACTCGAGAATACGAAGCGTCCCGGGGTCGGGCCCCGGCTCCGCGTCACCTTCGCCGGTCCCCGAGCCTTCGCCCGCCTGATCGGCTTGATCCAGCGATTGCATCTTCTGGAGAGCAAGCTCAAGGTTCTGCTTCGCCGCGACACTCCGTGCGTTCACCGAGAGCGCGTAGCGGAACTCCGCGTACGCGGACTCGTATTCGCCTCGCTGATAGAAGAGGACTCCGCGATTGTGACTCGCGGCGTGTATGAGGAGCGTCTCGGCGTTCGCCGCCGAGCTGCCGGTCTCCGGATCCACGGTCGCGCGTCGCGCCTCCTCCCACGCGGAGAGCGCCGCTTCCTGTTCGCCGAGGGCGTAGTAGACGTTGCCCGTGTTGTAGAGCAGCCATCCACGATGTCGTGCATCCTGTTCGGCCTCCAGGTAGTGAACGAGCGCCGACTGGTAGTCTCCTCTCCCGTACGCCAAATTGCCGCGCAACACCGCGGCCATGGAACCGCTGCCGCCGCACCCCGTCAGAAGGCCTCCGGCCACGACGACGACGGCGAACCTCAGAACATACCGCGCCATCGAACTACCCTCACACCGGTCGAAACGACGAGCGACAGGATCGCCGCAGCCAGAAAGAGACGATATCGCCGCCTCGGAACGAGCCTGAATCCCTCCGACTCGCGCAGCGATGCGAATCGTGAAAGGCGGGCAGCCAGATCGCTGACGACATCCGGCTCGTCCAGCCTGAGCAGGGCGCCGTCGCTTCGCGACGCGATATCGGCGAGAAGCGAGGCGTTTGCCTTGCTGACTACGGGCCTTCCGTCCGCGTCCAGGAGCGCCGTTCCGTCACCCGAGGGGACCGGCGCACCCTCGGGCGTCCCGGCAACGACGGCGATGACCGGGATCCCACGCCGACGGTACTCTGCGAGGGGCCGTTCCACGTCGCCGGACAACGATTCCCCATCGCTCAAGACCACGGCTGCGCAGTGCGCAAAGGTCGCCGCGGGGAATGCCCGAAGCGCCTCGTCCAGTCCTGCCTCCACATTGGTTCCCGGGGCCGAGATAAGCGTGGGACGGACGCCGTCCAGCACGATCTCGAGCGCGTTGGCGTCCTCGGTGAGCGGCATGAGCGTGATCGCGTCTCCCTTGAACGCGATCAACGCCATCCGCGCGGCCGGCAGCTGCCTGCTCGCGGCACGAACAACGCCGAGCGCCCGCTCGAGTCGAGAGGGCGTCACATCCGAGGCGAGCATGCTCCGGGATACGTCCACGACGATCGCAACATCAAGGCCTGAGCGATCCTCCTCCACCGGTTGCTCTCCCCAAGTGATGTCCGCGGCGGCGAGCACGGCAAAGACGATGAAGAGGTTGAACGCGAGGGCGGCAAAGAACGACTTCACGGCGTACAGCCGCACGACCTGGTCGCGAGGCCACGGCATGCCGAGCGCAACGATCTCGGATCGCCCCTTGAGAAAGGCTCGCATCTGCAGGACGATCGCGGGAGCGAGCAGGAGCATCCCGAGCAGCATCCGAGGACTATCGATCGTCACATGACCTCCCGCGCGATGAGCCGCCGAATCAGGAAATCGGCAAAGACCAACGCGAGGCCGATCAGGACGAAGAGCTGGTCGTACGGGGGACGGACGACCCGAAGCAGCGAACGCTGTTCCACTCGTTCGATCGTGTCGATCGCGTCAAAAACGCCCTGGAGCGCGGTATTCGAGCCCGCGTAGTAGTACCGTCCGCCGCCGGCTTCTGCGATCGACCTGAGCGCCGATTCGTCAAAGCCGTCGCGAACGGTGCCGCGGAGGACGCCTCCGCTCTCCGGATCGCGAACCTCGATGCGTACCTCCTCGCCGCTTCCGATGCCCACGACGTAGATCTCGATTCCGAGTGACCGAGCCGCACGAGCCGCGGTCGTCGGCTGGATCTCACCGGCGTTGTTGATTCCGTCCGTGAGCAGCACGATCGCTTTCCGGGGCGCATCCGAGCTCTCGAGATGCAACGCCGCTACGGCGAGTCCCATTCCGATCGCAGTCCCGTCGCCCATCTCGAGTATCTGCATCCGGCCAAGGACGGAGAGCAGGTGCTCGTAGTCGATGGTCGGCGGCACGCGGAGCGACGCCTCGGCTCCAAAGCCGACGAGCCCGATAGGATCGTTCTCGCGGAGCTCAACGAATCGCCGAACGACGTCCCTCGCAGCCTCGAATCGATTCTCGGGCTGGAAATCACGCGCCGCCATCGTTGGCGACTGGTCGAGTGCGAAGACGATGTCCACTCCACGAGTCAGGTAGCTCCGCTCGCGCGTGATCCGCTGCGGTCCCGCAAGCGCGAGTATGAGCACGACCACGCCGGTCCAGAACAGGACGGCAGAGATCGAAACGAGCAGCCCGGTCACCGTGGGGGGCGGAACGAAGCCGCGCGATCCCCACACCTCGAAGGGGAAGGAGAGCGTGCCGCCGCGGCCTCTCCAGAAGTGCCGAAGGTAGACGAGCACCGGCACGGCCAGGAGCAGGAACAGGATAACGGGCCGATCAAACACCCACACGCGTCGGCTCCCTTCGAGGCGGGCGATCGGGTCCACGCTCGCCCCCGCGTCCTCGCCGCGACGCCTCGAGCGCGGCGGCCACCTCACGACACACCACGAGGTGCGCCTTCCGAGTTTTCCGTCGCACCTCCGCACGACCGAACTTCGCCGCGTCCGCCGTGGCGAGAACGTCCGCGAGCGGCGCCGCAACGCTCGCCTGCGCCCGGCATTGCGCCGCGAATGCCGGAAGGTAGCGGCGCAGCTCGGACGAAGTCGCGGCACGGCAGTCGAACCCGAGCCGGCTCGTCATCAGATCCTGGAGCGATCGCACGAGTCTCGAGTAGAAGCTCCGCGCCGTCTGTCGCTTGATGCTCGCCTCGAGCGAGTCGATGGTACGCATGAGGTTGCGATACGGAAGCCTCGCGCGGTAGCGATCTGCGATCTCGCGAACGAGCGCCTTGCCGGGTCCGAGGAGGTAGAGCGCGAGTACCACCGGGAGTACGAGTCCGAGCACGAGCAACACGATCGCGACCAACGTTCCCGGCAGGCGCTGCGGCCCGTACACGGGTCGGAGCTCGGCTCCCTCCTCGAGCACGCTCGCGACGATCAGACTCAACCCCTCGAGCGTGACCGGGCCCAGGTCGATGCGCGGGAGTGTCAACGTACCTGGCTCGTACGGGACGACGGCGATTCGCACGTCGATTTCGTCACCGCGCTCGATCACGCGGACCGAGGAGATCTCTCCCCACGGCGGGTCGACGACGGACTCGGGAGACGAGAGCGAAGCAGTGGTCCGTAACGTGTAGCGGAGCTCCACCGGATCGCCCACGAACGACTCCGCAGGGAGCCGAACCGAGTCCACGACCGTATACGACTGCGCGTGAACGCGAGTCGTGAGCGCGCCGGGGCTCACCAACAGGAGCGCGGCCGCGGTGAGGGCGAGAACACTGGATGCGCGTAGGCTCCGGCTCATCGGCCCTTCCTCTTCTCAAAGTACCGGATGAGCTGCGCCGCGGCGTCGTCCGACGTGGAGACCTCCATCGTCCCGATCCCCCGCTTCCGGCATTCCGCGCGCCACGTCCGTCGCTGCTGCGCCCAGAACGCCTCGTACGACCCGACGAACCGCTCGGAGCGTCCCGTTGCGAGCATCGTCCGCCGGCTCTCAGGATCGTCGAGACGGATGAGACCGGTCTTCGGAAAGGCGTCGTCCGCCGGGTCGGTGACGCGAACCGCGATCACGTCGTGCCGGCGCCCCATCAGCGTGAGATCGGGCAAGTAGCCGGATGTCTTGAAGTCGGATATCACGATCACCACGCCACGCCGCTTGAGCGCCTCGCCGGTTGTCCGAAGCGCGAGCGCGAGGTCGGAGCCGGTGCCGTGCGGCTCCAGACTCACCATGTCCGCGATGAGACGCAGCGCGTGGCGCTTGCCCTTGCGGGGAGCAACCCACTTCTCGATGCGATCGGAGAAGAGAATCGCACCCACGCGATCGTTGTTCACGACGGCCGCGAGACTGAGGAGCGCGAAGAGCTCGGCCACGAGCTCCCGTCGGCTCCGGTTCGGAGCGCCCACGAGCAGGCTCGCGGAAACGTCCACGACGAGGACGAGCGTGAGCTCTCGTTCTTCCCGAAAGGTCTTCGTAAATGGAGCGCCCATTCGTGAGCTCACGTTCCAGTCGATCAGTCGCGCGTCGTCGCCCTGCACGTACTCGCGGACCTCGTCGAACTCGATGCCGGGACCGCGAAACACGCTCCGGTAGTCGCCGGCGAGCAGATTCTCAACGAGGCGAGTCGCGACGAGCTGGATTCGTTTGACGCTCGACAGCAGTCTCGCACGGTTCATCATTGGTATCAGGGCACGGGCACCGTTGCGAGGAGCAGGTCCACGAGATCGCCGGCGGTCAGCTGCTCGGCTTCCGCCTCGTACGAGGGGATGATGCGGTGACGAAGGACGGCGGGCGCCACGGCCTTCACATCGTCGGGCAGGACGTGCGACCGCCCCTCGAACAGCGCCTGCACCTTCGCGCACCGGTAGAGGTAGATCGTAGCGCGCGGAGACGCGCCGAACTCCACGTACCGGTGGAACGAACGAGTCTCCCCCTGCTTTCGCGAGCTCATCACGAGCGAGACGATGTACTCCTGGATACCGTCGTCGACCTCAACCTTGGCGGCCGTCTGCTGGAGCCGCAGAATGTCGGAGGCGAACAGGATCGTCCGAAGCTTGATCTCGTGCTCCACGCCCACGCGCTTGAGGATCTCGAGCTCTTCCTCCGGAGATGGATAGGTGATCGAGAGCTTCATGATGAACCGGTCGAGCTGCGCTTCGGGCAGCGGGTACGTGCCTTCCTGCTCGATCGGATTCTGCGTCGCGAGGACGAAGAAGGGCTGGGAGAGGGCGAAGGTGGTCTCACCGATCGTGACCTGACGTTCCTGCATCGCCTCGAGCATCGCCGACTGGACCTTCGCGGGGGCTCGATTGATCTCGTCCGCAAGGATGATGTTCGAGAAGATGGGCCCCTTGCGCGCCATGAATTCGCCGGTCTGCTGGCGGTAGATCATCGTCCCGATCAGATCGGCCGGCAGGAGGTCGGGAGTGAACTGGATGCGCTTGAAACTCGCATCGATGACCCGGGCGAGGCTCGTGATTGCGCGTGTCTTCGCGAGGCCCGGCACTCCCTCGATCAGGACGTGGCCGCCGGTGAGAATCCCCATGAGCATTCCGTCGACCATCGGCTTCTGGCCCACGATCTCCTTGCCGATCTCGTCTCGAACCCGGCCGAGCAACTCGCCCGCCCGCGCGACCTCGCTCGCGAATTCCGGATCAACCTGAGGAGCCACACTACCGTTGTTCTTCATTCCCTGTCCTACGTTCTGTAATCGGCGTTCTCGTGCACGTACTGGTCCGAGAGGTCGGAGCCCCAGACGGTTGCCTGCGCCGTCCCCGCTCCGCAATCGATCGCGATCTCCACGCAACGCTGGTGCTGCGGATAACCGGTCAATCGGGCATTGAGCGCGGTCGCCTTCAGGTAGTCGGAGAGGCGAAGCTCTTTCTCACGGTCGATCCGAAACGCGCCGTTGCGGAAGACGACCTCGTCGCCCAGCCGGATCATGACGGATTCAGGGTCGACCGAACGACCGTTCGATCCGAGGTAGTCGCCGACTGCCGAGAGCAGCCGACCCACATTCGGATCGTTGCCGTAGAGCGCCGTCTTCACGAGCGGGCTGTTGGCAACCGCCTTCGCGACGCCGCGTGCCAGCTCCACAGACTCGAGCCCACCCACGGTGAGCTCCAGGACGTGCCCGGTTCCCTCCCCGTTACGTACCACATCTTGAGCCAGAAGTCCACATAGACGCCCGAGAGCGCGCGTGAACACCTCTTCGGTCACGGTTCCGGCACACCCTGAGGCGAGCAGCAGCGCCATGTCGCTCGTGCTCATGTCGCCGTCCACGGTGATCGCGTTAAACGACCGGTCAACCGCCGTCGAGAGCGAACGCCGCGCGACGTCCCGGGAGATGTCGAGATCGGTGAGGAGAAAGACGAGCATGGTGGCCATGTTCGGCTCGATCATGCCGGCGCCTTTGGCGATCCCGAGGATCGAGCCGTCCCCGACCTCGGCGCGACGCACCTTGGGATAGCTGTCGGTGGTCATGATCGCCTGCGCGAGGTCGAGCGCGCTGCCGCCGTGGAGGCCCGAGACCAGCTCCGGCACGGCCGATTCGATCTCGGGCACCGGGAGCCTCCAGCCGATGATGCCCGTGGAAACGCTGAAGAGCCGCTCGACCGGAACGTCCAGGGTGTCACCGAGCGTGCGGATCAGCCGGCGCGCGTCCTCGAGGCCCGTGGCGGCCCGCACGTTCGCGATCTTATTGTTGACGAGGATCCCCTGCACGGCCCGCTCGGCCAGGCGCTCACGCCCCAGGAGAACCGGCGCGCCGGGAAAGGCGTTCTTCGTGAAGACCCCGGCGAAGCTCTCGGTCGGCTCGTCGGCGTGAATGAGCCCCAGATTCATCCGGTACGGCTCGAGCGTGGGCCGTTCCTCCGGTGTGAAGGCGATCCGCGCCGTGGAGACGCGGAACCCTGCGGGAAGAGCCGATCTATCTCGCAGGAACGCGAGGTAGTCGGCCTCGTTCGAGAACTCGGGAAAGATCACCCCCGCAGTATGACGAATTTCCCTCCGATTTCAACGCCCCCGCCGGTCGATTCGAACTCGACACCGGTTCGCGTGAGGTACGCGGCGGTGCGATCCGGGTAGCGCGCGGTCACCTCAACCGCGCGGTCGGTCACGCTGCAGCCGTATATCTCGCGGAGGGTGTCACGCACCGTGCCGGTGATCTCGGCGTAATTGCCTGCCTCGAGAGCACTTGCGGACACGAGCCAGCTCCCGCCGCACGCGACGACCTGCGGCAACGCAAGGTAGTCGTGCAGGTTTCTCAGGCTGATCCCGCCGGTGGGCATGAACTTCAGGGTGCGGTACGGCCCCGAAAGCGCCTTGAGCATTGGTACACCGCCGAGCGCCTCGGCCGGGAAGAACTTCACGACCTCGAGCCCGCGGGAGAGCGCGGCCTCGATTTCTCCGGTTCCGCTGATGCCGGGGTAGATCGGCACCTTGTTGTCCAGGCAGAAGTCCACGACGGCGGGATTGAAACCCGGCGTGACGATGAACATTGCGCCGGCCTCGATCGCGGCCTTCGCCTGGTCGGTGCTCAGTACGGTCCCGGCACCGAGGAGGAGCTGCGGATAGTTCCTCGCCATAATCCGGATGCCCTCGAGCGCGGCGTCCGAACGAAAGGTCACCTCCGCGACGGGGAGCCCCCCCGCAAGGAGCGCCTCGCCGAGCGGCTCGGCCTGCGCCGGGTCGCTCAGCACGATGACCGGTACGACGCCGTACTCGCCGAGCCGGCGGTCGAGATCTGCCTTGTTCGCTGCGGGTCCCGTCGTCATCGCTGCACCCTCGCGCTTCCGCCGGAAACGAGCTTGTCCACCTCCGGGAGCGACGCCATCGACGTGTCGCCCGGCGTGGTCATCGCGAGCGCCCCGTGCGCCGCTCCGTACTCAACGCACTCCTGCGGATCCTTGCCCTCGAGAAAACCGTAGATCAGTCCGCTCGCGAAGCTGTCCCCTCCGCCTACGCGGTCGAGGATCTCGAGCCGCTCGCGCTGCTGCGCTTGGTGGAACTCGCCGTCGTGGTAGAGCACGGCGCTCCAGTCGTTGTATGTCGCGGTGTGCACGTCGCGGAGCGTCGTCGCCACGGCCTTGAAGTTGGGGAACTCCGCAACCACGCGCTTGATCATCGACTTGAACTTCGCCGGGTCGAGCCCGGTCACATCCTCGCCGAGTCCTTCGACCTCGAAGCCGAGCGAGGCGGTGAAGTCCTCCTCGTTGCCGATCATCACGTCCACGTACTTCGCGATCTCGCGGTTGATCTCCTGCGCCTTCGCCTTGCCGCCGTTCGTCTTCCAGAGCGACGACCGGTAGTTGAGATCGTAGCTCACGATCGTCCCGTGCTTGTGCGCCGCCTGCATCGCCTCGATGACGACGTCCGGCGTGGTCGCGCTGAGCGCGGCGAAGATGCCGCCGCAGTGGAACCATCGCGCTCCCTCGCGCCCAAAGATCTGCTCCCAGTCCACGTCGCCCTTCTTCAGCCCGCTCGCCGCGGAGTACGCGCGATCGGAGACGCCGAGCGCCCCACGAACGCCGAACCCGCGCTCGGTGAAGTTGAGGCCGACCCGGTTCTCTCGCCCGATCCCGTCGTAGTCGACCCATGCGACGTGGCGAAGATCGACACCACCCTGAAGCATCAGGTCCTCGAGGAGCAGGCCGACGTCCGTTCGAGGAATCGCCGTCACCACGGCGGTTCGTTTCCCGAAGCAGCGACGCAATCCCCTCGCGACGTTGTACTCGCCGCCGCCTTCCCATACCGTGAACGTTCGCGCCGACTTGATCCTTCCCTCTCCCGGATCGAGTCGAAGCATGATCTCACCGAGCGAGACCTCGTCCCAGAGGCACTCCTCGACCGACCGCATCTTCAGCGAATGCATACTCCCTCCTGCTCTCGTCACCGACTATATCAGCCTCTGCGCGCTCGGCGCAAAGGCCGTCGCCGCGTCTCGCAGGCGCAACGACGACCGCCGTTGGTCCGCGCGGCATCCGACACCTACAGCGCCGGAACGTCGACCCAGCGGCGTTCGCCCCAGCTTCTTTGCCCGAGCTCGGCGAGTTGGACGCCCTTCGCACCTTCCATGAGATCCCAGGGGAACGGTTCGTCGTCTACGACGTGCCTGATGAAGAGCTCCCACTGCGCTTTAAACGCGTTCGCGAACGGGTCTCGCGTGGGCATCTGCTTCCAGTCCTCGAAGTAGTCGATAGGGCTCTCAACGTCCGGGTTCCAGACCGGCTTCGGCGTGGTGGCGTCCGGCTGGACGTAACACTGCGTGAGGCCGGCAACCGCCGTTCCGTCCGTACCGTCCACCTGGAGCGTGAGCAGGTCGTCGCGACGGACCCGCACCGCCCACGAGCTGTTGAACCGGCAGATGACGCCGTTCTCGAGCTCGAAGGTGCCGTACGCGGCGTCGTCCGCCGTGCAGGCGTAGCGCCTGCCCTGTTCGTCGACTCGCTCCGGAACGTGGATCGCCCCGATCGCCGAGAGCCGCTTGACCGGCCCGAAGAGGTTGTCGATCACGTAGCGCCAGTGGCAGAACATGTCGATCATGATGCCGCCGCCGTCCTCCTTGCGGTAGTTCCAGCTCGGCCGCTGCGTGGGCTGGTGGAAACCGTCGAAGACCCAGTAGCCGAACTCGCCGCGGACGCTCAGGATCCGGCCGAAGAAGCCGGTGTCGATGAGGTAGCGAAGCTTGAGCAGGCCGGGCAGCCACAGCTTGTCCTGGACCACGCCGTTCTTCACCCCGACCGTCTTCGCCTTCTTCGCGAGCGCAACCGCGTGTTCAAGCGTCGTCGCGGTGGGCTTCTCGCAGTAGATCGCCTTCCCGGCCTCGATCGCCTTGCCCACGCCGACGGTCCGCAGCTCGGTCTTCGCCGAATCGAAGTAGATCACGGCCGACTCGTCCGAGAGTGCCGTGTCCAGATCGGTCGTGAACCGCTCCACGCCGTGCGCGGCCGCGAGCCGCGCGAGCTTCGCCTCGTTCCTCCCCACGAGAATCGGATCGGGGATGACCCGGTCGCCGTTCGCGGCCTGCACGCCTCCCTGCTGCCGGATCGCGAGAATGCTCCTGATCAGGTGCTGATTCGTGCCCATACGGCCGGTGACGCCGTTCATGATGACTCCGATGTGCTTGTCCATGTCGCTCCTCCTAGACGTGCGCCTCGTAGGCGGCAACGATTCGTTCGATGTAGGTGCGCTGATCGGTCGCCCAGTATTCGTTCGAGAAGATTTCGACCTCGATCATGCCGGCGAAACCGGCGCGCTCGACCCAGCCGCGGATGCGCGGGATGTCGATGCACCCTTCGCCCATGAGTCCGCGGTCGGTGAGAAGATCGCGCGTGGGCGTGCGCCGGTCGCAGACGTGGAAGGCGAAGATGCGGCCGTTGGGACCGGGTCCGTCGAGGTCTGCCGCGGAGCTCCCGCCGGCCGAGCGCTCGCCCCCGGCCCGGCCCGCGTCGCGACCCGCCGCCCCGGCGCGCGCGATCTCGGCCTCGAGGCGCGGATCGAACCAGAGATGGTAGACGTCTACGGCGACGCCGACGAGGGGCGAGGCGATCGCCTCGGCGAGATCGTTCGCGGTCGCCAGGTCGGTGATCGCGCTTCTCGTGTCCGCGTACATCGGGTGGAGCGGCTCGATCGCGAGCCGTACGCCGAGCTCCTCGGCGAGCGGGAGCACCGACTCGATGCCGGCGCGGATCTGGTCGCGCGCCTCCGGAAGCGGAACGGCCGGGTCGGCGCCGCATACGAGGACGATGAGCGGCGCGCCGAGAGCGGCGGCCTCGCGAATGACGGCGCGATTCTCCTCGAGTGCCGCCGCGCGCCGCTCCCCGCTCGGACTCACGAAGAAGCCGCCGCGACAGAGCGAGACGACCTCGAGCCCGGCGGTGCGGATGAGGTCGCCCGCCGCCGCCGGATCGCGGCCGGTGAGCGCGTCGCGCCACACGGTGATGCCGCTCACGCCGGCGCGGACGTACTCGTCCACCGCGACCTCGAGCGGAAGCGGACGATTGGTCGCCGTGTGGATACAGAGCCGGTCGCGGCCGGGAGGACCTCCGGCGGGAGACCGGCCGGCGACGGTCCCGGGCCCGCCGTGCGTCGCGTCGCTCATGCCGTCCTCCCGATGTCGAAGAACCGCTGCGGCTCCCGGCCGTCCGCGAGTCGCTGGAGATATAGGCCGAGCTCCAGGAGATGGTAGTCGCCCCACATCGCCGACTCGCCGTTCGGGACCTTCTGTCCCGGTGCGACGTAGTCCCAGCCGTTCGGCTGGTGGTAGACGGTGTGGAGCAGGATGCCCTCGTGACCCGCACCGCGCGCGAGGTAGGGGTCGGCAAGGAGCGTCCGCGCCGTGGTGAGACCGGCCTGCGTGTAGCGGGAACCGGCCTCGGGCTCGCCGTGGCTCGCGAGGTATCGTCCGAGCCGGAGCAGCCCCTGCGCGCCGATCGCTGCGGCCGAGCTGTCCACCGGTTCGTGCTCGTTGAACGGATCGGCCGGGCGATCGAGGTAGTCGCCCATCCGGGCGAGACCGGGCGCGCCGGTGTCCCAGTAGGGAATGCCGTCCGTGGGAATCTGCTCGATGTAGAAGTCGGCGACTGCGCGCGAGACCTCGAGGAAGCGCTCGCGGATCTCGGCCACGCCGCTCGCGGGGAAACCGGACGCGGCGATCTCCGCGTCCGAGAGACCGTCGATCCACTCCAGCTCCTCCGGGTACCCGGCGAGGATCCACGAGAGCCCGCGCGTCCACGTCGTGAAGGGCGAGTACCCCTGCTGCGTGGACGGGCAGCGGTACGCGCCGGAGCGCAGGTTGAAGATGCTCTCGTGCACGACGCGACCGCGGATGTCGTAGCTGTCGCGGACGTTCCCCTCGGCATCCGGACCGAAGAAGACGTTGTACCGCGCGGTCGCCTCGGCGTGCTTCAGGAGCCGACCGAGCAGCGAGATCCGTTGGTCCTGCTCGCCCATGAGAACGTGCCCGAGCTGATGGCCGAGCGCGAGCGAGCGCATGCTGCGGATCGTGTCCGCGAAGAGGCTGTGCGGGCCGTTGAAGCTGCACACGTAGCCGATGTCGCCCGGGAGCTCGATCCAGCGACTCGCCTGCACCGCCCCCGAGAGCTTGAGCGCGAGCTCATAGTACTCGCGCTGCCAGGCGTCCTCGGGGATCGTGCCTTCGCTCATCATGCGGAGGAGGTTCCCGTACGTGCTCACGTTGTTGAAGCCGTGGTCGTGCACACCAACGTGCGTGACGTGCGGCGCCATCCTGCGCATCGTCTCGGTGCGCCCGTACTCGAGCAGCTCCTCGTCGCCGGTCGCCTCGAAGAGCAGGAGCGCGCTGCCGTACTGAAATCCCTGCGTCCACTCGGTCCAGCCTCGGCTCGTGTACCGCCCGGCCCGCGTGAAGACCGGCGTTCCCTGCGCCGCATCCCACCGTTCTCGCAGCAGCGTGATCGACTTCCGTGCGACGCCCCACAGGTCGTGCAGGCCCTGCCTCAGGTCGTCCGGCCGCAGCGTATCGTCTGTCGCAATCATCGTGTCCTCCTCCTCGTCTGAGAGCGCGCTTACAGCCTCGGAATGTGGAGGCCGCCGTCGGTCCAGACGACCGAGCCGGCCGCGAAGTCGAGGTGACCGTCCATGATCGCGCGCACGACCGAGCCGGTGTCCTCGGGGTATCCCCAGCGGTTCTGCGGAACGAGCCCCTCGGCGATGAGCTTGTCGTACTTGTCGGTGACACCCGCGGTCATGTCGGTCGCGGTGATGCCGGGTCGCACCTCGTGGACGACGATCCCCTCCGGCGCGAGCCGCGCCGCGAAGAGCTGCGCCGCCATGCCGAGCGCGGCCTTGCTCACGCAGTACTCTCCGCGCGACGTGGAGACCATCTCGGCGCTCACCGAGGTCACGAAGACGATTCGCCGCGGGGCGTCGCCGGCCTTGTCGTCGCGCTCGGCGATCCAGCGCCGCGCGACGAGCTGCGTGAGGAAGTACGGCCCGTAGAGATTGACACGCATCACCTCGTCAAAGACCGCTTCCTCGGCGGAGACGATGTCGTCGCGCTTGCGAGGCGCGATCCCGGCGTTGTTCACGAGGCCGTCTATCGCCCCGAAGCGCTCCCATGCCTCCGCGACGAGCCGCTCGCGATCGTCTGCGATCGAGATGTCCGCCTGGAACGTTGCGGCGGCCGGTCCTTCGGACGCCGCCGTGCCGACGAGCTCTTCGCACTCGGCGGCGGTCTCGCCCGCGGCCTCGCTGTTTCCGCGGTAGTGGATGGCGACGCGATGCCCCGCGCGGGCGAGCTCGCGGGCGATGCCGCGACCGATGCCTCGGCTCGCTCCGGTAACCAGAATCACACCCATTCCATCCTCCTTCAGAGGCTCTCGCCGCCGATGACGGCGCCCGGAATCATCACGCGCCCGCTCGGGAACGACCGCGCGAGAATCGCGTGGACGAGCCGGTCGGCCGCCTCCCGACCGAGCCGCGCGACGGCGAGGTCCACGCTCGCGATCGGTCGCGAGATCAGCCCGCGGACCGGCGCGGCGTCGTACCCGGTGATGCCGACTCGCTCCGGAACGGCCACGCCGAGCGAGACGAGCCGTTCGAACACGGCGATCGCAACGAGGTCGTTCGCGCAGACGAAGGTGTCGTAGCCTGCATCGAGCGTCCGCGATACCTCGGCCGGGGTGATCTCCGCGATCGTCGCGTACCGGCGCGCGTCGCCCGCCCCGATCGGAAGCGTCCGTTGCTCACGGAGCGCGCTCCACCGGTAGTCGGCGACGGGCCGCGCCGTATCGACCGAGACGAAGACCGGGCGCGGATCAGCCCGACGAGCGACGATCTCCCGGGCGATCGCGCGCATCCCCGCGACGTGGTCGTTCACGACGCACGCGTACTCTTCGTCCAGCCGGTTGATGACGACCGCGGGCACGCCGCGCGCGCCGAGGATCTCTCGCAACCGCGCGTCCGGAGACGCGAACGCGAAGATGCAGCCGTCCACGTCGCCGAGCTTCTTTCCCTCGAACGGCGAGGTGGACCCGGAGAGCGCGGCGATCGTGTGCGCGCGGATTTCGCCGAGACCGTCCTGGATGCCGGCAAAGAGCGCTGCGGCATCGTAGAAGAGGTGCGCGTGCGGCTCGGCGGCGAGCGGCAGGAAGACCACGATGTTCAGGACCGACCGCGCGGCCTGCCGACGCACGCGACGCTGCTCGTAGCCGAGGCGTTCCGCCGTTTCGAGCACGGCGCGTCGCGTACCCTCGGCGATAAGCGCGGAGCCGTTGAGTACGCGCGAGACGGTGCTCACCGAGGTACCGGCCGCCTCCGCGACGTCGTAGACCGTCACGCGGGTGCCCGCGGTGCCGCTCGAGGCGTTGTGCTTCGGGCGATCGGTATCTGCGTGCATATTTGTTGCATGCAACAATATCACGAGTCCCGAGTTGACGCAAGAGTGCCGCGCAGCGAGGAGGCGACCGTCTGCTATCTCAGGAGACTACCGATGCGCCGCTTCTCTCGTCGTGCGTTGAGGTCGACGAGGAATCATGAGAACCAGATTCCGGAACGGCACTGCTTCGGCCGTCGGCCGTGCTCGCGATCGCCGAGGATCTCCGCGGCGCTCCCGGCTACGGAGCGATACTGGTAGGACCGAGTCCCGACGTACTCGCGGAAGAAGAATCGTACCGGTGCGAGATGGGGCGATGGCTCACGCGCGCCCGTAGAGGGTCGTGAGCGAGCGCAGCCGGTCGGCGATCTCTTCGGAGAGCTGTCCGGGCTGCAGGCGGAACTCCCAGTTGCCCCCGGTCGTCCCGGGGGTGTTCATCCTCGCCTCGCTGCCCAGACTGAGCAGATCCTGCACGGGAACGACGGAGAACTGCGCCGGCGACGAGAGGGCCCCGCGGACGAAGTCCCACGCGGGCTCCGTGCGGTCGCTCACGAGATAGTCGAGCGCGAATCGCCTATCCACCTCGCGCACCGTACCGAGCCACCCAACGACGGTGTCGTTGTCGTGCGTGCCCGTGTAGACGACGGCGTTCCGCCCGATGTTGTGGGGCAGATAGTCGTTCTGCTCGTCCGCGTTGAATGCGAACTGCAGGACCTTCATGCGGGCGAATCCGAAGTAATCGATCAGCTCCACCACGTCGTCCGTGATGAGGCCAAGGTCCTCCGCGATCACTGGAAGCCGACCGAATCGCTCCTCCACGACCGTGAAGAGCTCGCGACCGGGCGACTCGACCCACCGACCGTTCATCGCAGTCTCCTCGCCCGCCGGAATCTCCCAGTACGCGCTGAAGCCGCGAAAGTGGTCGATCCGAACGTGGTCGTAGAGCGAGAACTTGCTCGTCAGGACGTCCGACCACCACGAGAAACCGGTCTCGCGGTGCGTATCCCAATCGTAGATCGGGTTTCCCCAGAGCTGACCGGTGGCGCTGAAGTAGTCGGGTGGAACGCCGGCCACAACGGTGGGACGTCCGACCTCGTCCAGCTTGAACAGATCGCGGTGCGCCCAGACGTCCGCGCTATCGTGCGCGACGAAGATTGGAAGATCGCCGATGATGCGAATACCGTACGCTCGGGCAACGGCGCGAAGTTGGAACCACTGCGTATGGAAGAGCCACTGGAGAAACACGCTGAGCGCGATGCGGTCGCGCTGCTCGGCGGCGACTCGCTCCAGAGCGTCCGGCGTGCGATCGCGAAGATCGGCATCCCATTCGGTCCACGGGCGGCCGTCGTTCGCATCCTTGAGCGCCATGAACATCGCGTAGTCGTTGAGCCAGTGACGGTTCAGATGCTCGAACTGCGCGAGGCGGGCGCGTTGCCCCGGGGTCGCCACATCGGCGAAACGATCGAATGCTTTGCGCAGGAGACGGGTCTTCCAGGGGATGATCGCGCCGTAGTCCACCCGCTCGCCCACGGCGGGAGAGCCGGCGAGATCGGGGCGATCGAGCAAACCGTCGACCTCCAGTTGCTCGAGGCCGATCAAGAGCGGGTTGCCGGCGAACGCGCTGAAGCACTGGTAGGGAGAGTCGCCGTAGCCGGTCGGTCCGAGTGGGCAGACCTGCCAGAGGCGCTGTCCGCTCCGCGCGAGAAAGTCGATGAACGCGTCGGCCTCCGGACCGAAGGTCCCGATGCCGGTGCGCCCGGGCAGCGATGTGGGGTGGAGGAGGATACCGGCGCAGCGCGGCTCGTTGACGATCGAATGGTCAAGACCGGCCATGACGGTGGCCCACTGGAGACGTATCGATGCGGAGCGCGTCGCGCTGCGCGACCAGACAGAGCTCCGCGGCCTTGAAGGCGTGGTCCTGCGTCATCGCGCGCTCGGTACCGTTCAGGCAGTCGAGGATGAGCTCCCCGAAGTACGGGAACCCGACCTTGCCGGCCACGGAGAAGTGTTTCTCACCCTCCGCGTTGACGAGATAGAGGTGATCGCCGGTTGCCTCGTGCGCGATGTTCGTGTACTTGCGAAGCTCGATGTAGCCGTCGGTACCGAGGATGAAGGTTCGACCGTCGCCCCACGTGGAGAGACCGTCCGGGGTGTACCAATCCACGCGGAAATAGTTCGTCGCGCCGTTGTCGGCGACGAGGGTCGCGTCGCCGTAGTCCTCGAGCTCGGGATACTCCGGGTGGTTGTAGTTCGCGACCTTGCTGTGGAGAAGCTTCGCGTCCTTCGCATTCGCGAAGGAGAGGAATTGCTCGACCTGATGGCTCCCGATGTCGGTGAGGATGCCTCCGTAGCGCTCCTTCTCGAAGAACCAGTCGGGCCGGCTCTCGGCGCTCAGCCGGTGCGGTCCCAGGCCGATCACCTGGAGGACGGTCCCGATCGCGCCCTGCTCGATCAGTTGGCCGGCGAAGACGGCGCTCTCGTTCTGCACGCGCTCGCTGTAGCACACGCCCCACACGAGGCCGGTCTCCGCGACCTTCGCGCGCGCGGCGGCGAGCTGCTCGAGCGTTGTGAAGGGCGCCTTGTCCGAGAAGTAGTGCTTGCCGGCGTCCATGACGCGGAGGCCGAGCGGCCCGCGCTCGGACGTGACGGCCGCCGAGGCGACCATCCGGACGTCCGTGCGCTCGAAGACCGCCGCCTCATCCGGTGCCGGTCGGGCAGACGGGAACTGCGAGACGAACTGCTCCACCTTCGCCGCATCGTGATCGTAGACCGCGACGATCTCGGCACCCGCGTCCGCAAGACCGTGACACATCCCGAAGATGTGGCCGTGATCGAGCCCAATCGCCGCCACGCGGAACTCTCCGGGCTTCACGACTCGGTCGGCTTTGGCGCGCGGCGCGTAGCTCATACCGTCTGCGCCCATTACTTCCGCCTCTTGTACTTGATATCCACACCGCCGAAGAACGCGATGCCGTCCACTCGCACGGTCGGCGCGCCCGGGATGGGAGGCTCCTTCCTCGCCTTGCCTTCGAAGGCTCCGAAGATGCCTGCCCCGCTCACCTCCACGTTGATCCCTTCCGGCACGATGATATCGACCCCTCCGAACATCGCCACCGCGGTGATCTTGAGCCCTCCCGGAGGGAAGACCGCCTCGCGCAGGTCGATATCGCTCCCGCCGAAGAGCGCGACGACGTTCAGCGTCTTCGGTGGATACCAGAGGCCCTTCCGATCCGAGCCGGAGAAGATCGCGATGACCGTGGACTCGTCCGACACCTCTCCGGTGTTGATCGGGAAGGTCTCGCTCGTTCGCCAAGCCGGCGACTCTGAGCCGGAGACCGCAGGTGGGTTCGGCGCACCGGCGAGCGGAAGATCGACCAGCAGCGACCGGAGCTCCGAATGGTCGCTCGCGGCGGTCGCCGTCTCAAGTCGCTGTTCGAACTCGTGCTCGCTCAGGAAATCGCGCGAGTAGCCCGTGGAGAGCTGCTCGATCACGTGCTCTCGCAGACGCTCCAGGGATTCGTTGGATGAATCGCTCATAGATGCAGTATAGCCACCGGCATCCCGGGTTGTCACGCACCGAGCCTACGCATAACTGCTCGCGCTCCGGGCCTGGTCGCGCCAGTTGAGGCTCAACGTCTCGTCGTTGCAGCGGACTCGTACGGCATTCGCCGGGAATTCGGCCGACACGTAGGGATTGTCGTACCTGCGATACCCTGGGACCGCCGGATAGGGGCTCCCATGCGTGTGCGAGGTGATCGGCATCTCCCACCCGCCGACCGTCAGCGGACCGGTCCATCCGAAGCCGACGGTGCCGTGCGGCGCGAGATCGATCTCGACCCGCTCGCGCCGGCCGCGTCCGCTGAGTGCGATCGAGGAGCCGGCAACGGTGCGGCAGAACTCGTCGAACGTACCGTGCGTCGCTTCACGCCCGCAGACGCAGATCCAGATGTTCGAGGTACCGCCCACGACGAGCTCGTTCGGGACCGCATCGGCAGCGGGATCGGCATCGTCGCGGCGCCATTCGTACGGGTGCTGCGACCAGAGCGCGACGTAGGCGGCGCCGCGTCGGCCGAGAACCCAGCCCGACTCCTCGCGCACCTCGTGGAACTGCTCGCGAGGGAACCACGCGTGCGTGAAGAGTTCGCGGTTCGTGCGGTAGAGTCCGGGAGAGCTGTTGATCCGGTAGTGGCAGATGAGGACGTTCTTGTACTGCACGGCACGCGGAAGCGTTCCCGACCCCGTCCAGTACGTGGGCGTGTCGGTCGCGTCGTCTCTGCCGGTCGCGCCCGGTTGGGTCGTAAAGACGACCGCGCGCGGGCCGAGCGTCGCCTGCCAGACGTGGTGTCGGTCGCCACCGTAGCCGGCACGGTAATCCTGCGCGCAGCTCAGCATGTAGTCGGGCGTCCGGTAGGTGTACGTGTTGACCTCTTCGCGGGTCGTACGCGTCATGTCCTTCGCGAGCAGCCGCGCCAGCGGTCGCATGAGCCCGATCCGGCGAACGAACCCGATCAGTCCCCGGCGCTTCGCGATCGGCGCGAAGAGGCGGTTCTCCCACCAGTTGTACTCGTCGAGCATCCGGAGGGTCAGTCCGACGGTTCGTTCGTGGAGGTACGCTTCCATGCTCAGATAGACCATTCCGTCCTCGAGCGACTTGAAGCCGAGCCCCCATTGTTCGGCATCCGCGAGACGAATCCCCATACGCTGGCGATTCTCGATCTCGGGTCGCTCGGTGTCGGCGGCAATCCCGGCAAGGACGGCGGGGAGCGCGTACCTCGTGCTCGTCGCGAGCAATGTCGCGCTCATGCTCCCGGGGCGCGGATGGTTCGTTCCCGCAATGAGCCACATCAACGGACCGGCGGCGTCCATCGCGCCGTCCTTCTTGTGGACCTCGAGACTGCGCCCGTGCGTGGAGCCGAAGGTGCCGCGGAACTGGTTGAGGACGACATCGAGCAGGATCGCGTCGACGACCATCGTGGCGCTTCGGACGAGCTTTGGATCGTGCGCGAACTCCACCAGGTTGAACAGCGGGGACAGGTCCTCGTCGTACCCGGCAGTGCTCAGCCACTCGCTGAATCCGGACCGAAACCGCAACTCAAGCCACCGCTCGATGCGTGGACGGAAGCGATTCATCTGCTCACGCCCCGTACGTCCGGAGTTCGTAAAGACTTCGTCCGGGTAGAGCTGCCCGGCAAGGTACGCGCCGGCGGCGAATGTGATCTGGTGACTCTCGGTCCACGCGCACATGTCGTCGGTGCCGGGCTCCTCCGGCCAGTACTTGAAGCCGAGCACGGCGGAACGGAGCCGGCGACGGAGACCGGCTCCGAGCAGATCGCGCGACCGGTCCTCGGGCTCGGGAAACCGGTGGAGAATCGCCAGAATGCCGTGCAGGAGGAAGTCGGCCCCGTGGAGGCGCTGCTCGAGCTCCTCTGCCGCCCCCTCGAGCAGCGTGGCGTCCGGCGACTCCCCCTCGATGAGTCGAACGAGCTCGGTGAACGGCCCGGTGCCGGGAGACGTGAGTGTGAGCGCGCGGTACTCAGTGGACCGCTGCGCGAACGTGCTGTGTGAGGTCTGTTCCGAGTAGTGTAGTGAGTTGGACATGGGAGGCTCTGGAATAGCACGCATCATACCGCACTCGTCGCAGCGTGTCAGCACGTCGCAGCCCCGAAGGAGGAGCTCCCCGCCGCCGGCCGCAGCGTGCTGACTCCGCGCTCGTTCTTCGCTATGCTGGCCGCAGGAGGTGGCGTGAGACAGGTTAGCCTACCCAAGCTGAGGGAGAGCCTTCGTGGCCGGACGGTCGAGCTCGTGGCCGCGGCGACGACGGCGGCAGGGAAGTTCGTGCTTGCCGACTGGCTCGGTCTCCAGCTCGAGTTCACCGTGGGCGCGATCGCGTTCTGGGTCATCTACGTCGTGCTGCGCCACAAGGCGAACCCCACGGTCCTCCAGCGATGGGGATTCCGGCGAGGGCGTTTGCGGGAAGCCGCGTTGTGGAGCGGCCTGGCGCTCCTTGGGGGCGGCGGCTTTTGCGTGGTGTACGCGCTCGTGGCGGGCGGCGCGATCGTGAACTGGAACCTCGCGCTGACGCTCCTGCTCTACCCGTCGTGGGGACTCATCCAGCAGTTCCTGCTCGTCGCGCTGCTCGCGGACAACGTGATGGCGCTGCGCAGGGAGCAGACGCCGGAGTTCGTCGTCGTCATGTTTTCCGCGCTCATCTTCAGCGCGATCCACTTCCCCGAGACCGACTTGATGACCGCGACCTTCTTCCTGGGCGCGGCGACGACGCTCATCTTCTTCCGCACGCGCAACATCTGGGCAATCGGCGTGCTCCACGGATGGTTCGCCACGCTCTTCTACTACCTGGTGATGGGGCACGACCCGATGGCGCCGCTCCTGCAGGCGGCATTTCCCTGAGACGACTTGTTCATACGCGCCGGCGGCTGTAGTCTTGACGGAACGACAAGGAGCATATGAGCGATTCACCGGCAGACGTTGACTGGCTGAAACTCGACAACGCGGCCAAAATCTACCCCGCAACGCACAGCGACGCCACTCCGGCCGTCTTCCGGATCTCGATCACGTTGAAGGAGCCGATTCGCATCCGGGAGATGCAGGAGGCGCTCGATCTCGTAGTGCAACGAGTTCCCTACTATCAGGTACACCTGAGGCGCGGCTTCTTCTGGTACTACCTGCAGCGCCACTCGCGGCGGCTCCGCATCAGGCCGCTGCCGGAATACCCGGTGACACGGATCTCGCTCAAACGGCACAACGAACAGCTTCTCCACGTCTACGCCAGAGAGAGTACGGTTGCGGCAGACTTTTCCCACGTTCTCACCGACGGCTATGGCGGCATGCGCTTCCTGGGCTCGGTGGTCGTGGAGTACCTCCGACTCCTCGGCGAGAACGTGGAGCGAGGAGCGCACCTCCTCGATCCCGGCGCGCCGGTACCTCCGGAGGAGTACGAAGATTCGTTCCAGAAGCTCTACCGGCCGGGTGTCCCGAAAGCGCCGGACCTGGAACCGGCGTACCACGTGGGAGGCATCCCGTACGTTCGCGGATACCGGACCGTGACGGGCCGTATGCCGGTCGCGGAGGCGCTTTCGGTCGCAAAAGGGTACCGCGTCACGCTCACCGAGTACGTCGTCGCGGCGTACATGGAATCGATCAAGGCGATCCACGACCAGCAGGCGGAGGGGGTCATCAAGCCGCGTCACAGCATCGTTCGGATAGAGGTGCCGGTCAACATGCGCCGCCACTATGAGTCAACGACGATGAGGAACTTCTCGCTCTTCGTCTCGCCTGAGATCGACCTCAGGCTCGGAGAATGGGAGTTCGAGACGATCGTTCGTCGCGTTCACAACGAGATGAACATACAAGTCGACAAGAACGAGCTCGTCCGGCAGGTCGCGCGCAACGTAGGCGGCGAACGGGTGATGTTCGTGCGCCTCATTCCCAGGGCAATCAAGGACGCGTATCTCGGCCACCTCAAGCGGACGATCGGCGATCGCAGCTATTCCGGTGTTGTCTCGAATCTCGGAAGGTTTCTCCTGCCTGACGAAGCGAAGCCGTTCGTGGCGTCCGTAGGGTTCGCGCTCGGCCCCAACATCGCGTATAAGACGGGGTGTTCGGTTGTGAGCTTCGACCATGATCTCTACGTGACGTTCGGGAGCGTGATTCACAATCGAGCCGTGGAACGGAGCGTCTTCCGACGCTTCGCAGCGGACGGGATCAATGTCATCGTATCGGAGCAGACACCATGAAGAAATGCACGAAGTGCGGCGTAATGATCGAAGACAACCTGGATGAGTGTCCGTTGTGCGGTGAACCGGTGACCGAGGAGCGGAGGAAGCAGCGACAGGATGACGAGTACCGGGACAACGTGCTCCGTCCGGGGACGGAGATCGACGCTGAGAACGAGAAGACCGTTCGTGGCGCAAAGATCTGGCTCTTCGAGATGACGTCGCTGGTGGCGTTCACCGCTGCGATCGTCATCTTCGCGGCTGACTTCGCCTTTGGTTTCACGCTGACCTGGTCGACCTACCCGCTTCTTGCGATCGTATTCGTCTATCTGCTTACGGCGGCGATTATCGCGCTCATTCGGCGCCCTGCATGGCTCTTCGCCGTGGAAACTGTCGTCGTCGTGGGATTCCTCTTCCTTCTGGATCTCCTGGTCGGCGACACCGAGTGGTTTCTGCCGATCGGTCTCCCCGTCACGATTCTGGTGGCGCTCCTGGCAGGAGGTTCGGGCGCCGCGATCGTAAAACTCAATCTGAACGCCCTTCAGTCGCTCGCGGTCGTCTTCCTCGCATCCGGCTTCTTCGTCGTGGGGCTCGAGCTCGTGCTGAACTATGCGCTCCACGACGAACTGCTCGTGAGTTGGTCGCTCATTGCGTTCGCGTGTACGCTCTCGCTCTTCGTTGTCGTTCTCTTCATCAACAAGCGTCTGCGCGAACGCCACTCGGAGTACAAGAAGATCTTCCACATCTGATTCAGTCTCACCGGGGCTATTCACGGACTTGAGCAATCGGTGCAGAATGGGCGCTGGAGACGCCGATGAACGAGCAATCAATCAAGCGAGACTACGACGCCGCCCGGGAAGCCTACGATTCGCTCGGCGTGGATACGGAGGCGGCCCTCGCACGAATGGCCGACATCGCGATTTCGATCCATTGCCGGCAGGGTGACGACGTGACCGGTTTCGAGCACGGGGGCCCGCTCACGGGTGGCATCATCGCAACCGGCAACTTCCCGGGGAAGGCGCGAACTCCGGACGAGCTTCGCGCGGACTTTGAGAAGGCGTACAGCCTGATTCCCGGCACGCATCGGCTCAACCTCCATGCGATCTACCTCGATACGGGCGGCAATCACGTTGACCGAGACGAGATGGAGCCGTCGCACTTCCGGGGCTGGATCGACTGGGCCCGAGATCTTGGCATCGCCCTCGATTTCAACCCCACCTTCTTCTCGCATCCCAAGTCGGACTCGGGCTTCACGCTCGCGCACCGCGACAAGGGCATTCGCGACTTCTGGATCGAGCACGGCCGGCGGTCCCGCGTGATCTCCGCGGAGATGGGACGCAAACTCGGAACCCCGAGCGTGGACAATTTCTGGATCCCGGACGGGTGGAAGGACCAACCCGCGGATCGCCTCGTTCATCGAGAGATACTCGTGGAATCGCTGGACGCGGTCTTCGCGGAGGAACTCGATCCGGGTCACACGCTGGATGCAGTGGAGAGCAAGCTCTTCGGCATCGCCAGCGAAAGCTACGTCGTGGGCTCGCACGAGTTCTACCTGGCGTACGCGCAATCGCGCAACATCATGCTCTGTATGGACGCGGGCCACTACCATCCGACCGAGTCAATCGCAGAAAAAGTGAGCGCGCTGCTCCCCTTCTTCCCCCGGCTCCTGCTTCATGTCTCGCGGCCCGTTCGCTGGGACTCGGACCACGTCGTCCTCTTTGACGACGACACGCGTGCGATCATGCGCGAGATCACCCGAGCGAACGCCTGGGATCGGGTATACGTCGCCCTCGACTTCTTCGACGCGAGTATCAACCGAATCGAGGCGTGGGTCATCGGCACTCGCGCCGCACAGAAGGCGGCGCTGTTCTCGCTTCTCGAGCCGATCAGCCTCGTCAAGAAAGCCGAACAGAACGGGCGGCTCGGCGACCGGCTCGCGTTGCAGGAAGAGGCAAAGACGCTGCCCTTCGGCGCCGTGTGGAACGAGTTCTGCAGGCGACAGGAGGTGCCGGCAGCCACCGATTGGCTGAGCGACGTGGCCGCGTACGAGCGCGACGTGCTGTCCAGGCGCGGCAGGGCGTAACGGAGAGCGGTCGAGTGACTCGAGTTGGATTCACGATGAGGCTCAAGCCCGGGAATGAAGCGGAGTACCGACGGCGCCACGACGAGCTCCGGCCCGAACTGAGGAAGGAGCTTGCGGCGCACGGCGTGCGCGACTACACGATCTTCCTTGACCCGGAATCGCTGACCCTGTTCGCCTTCCAGCGCCTTTCGGAGCCGAACGACGCGGATGCACTCTCCGGTACGGAGGTCATGCGCAGGTGGTGGGAGCACATGGCGGACCTCATGGAGGTCAACGAGGACAAGTCGCCGGTGGTTCGACCGCTCGTAGAGGTCTTCCACGTAGACTGAAAGAGAGAGCCGTACCATCATGAGAGAACTGAGTTTCAAGCGCAACATACTCCGCAACCCGGCGGGCTCGTGCCTCGTCGCCTTCGGGAACACACAGGTCATGTGCTCGGCGAGCATCGAGCGTTCGGTTCCGCCGTTTCTGCGCGATACCGGAACCGGGTGGGTCACGGCCGAGTACGCGATGCTGCCGGGCAGCACACCGGGCGGTCGCAAGCGACGAGAAATCGGGAAACGAGACGGTCGCAGCACGGAGATCCAGCGCCTTGTGGGCCGCAGTCTCCGAGCCGCGGTCAACCTGACGCGGCTCGGCGAAGTGACTATCACGGTAGACTGCGACGTGATCGAGGCTGACGGCGGGACGAGAACCGCGGCTATCTCCGGAGGATGGGTCGCGCTCCACGACGCGCTCGAGTCGTTCGCCCGGGAAACCGGAGCGGCCGGCGCGAGTGAGTACCTCGTCGGCCAGGTAGCCGCAGTGAGCGTGGGTATCGTTGGAGGCGAGATTGTGTGCGACCTCGACTACGCACACGACTCGCAGGCTCAGGTGGACATGAATGTCGTCAAACGCGACGACTTCCTCGTAGAGGTCCAGGGCACCGGCGAGAAGGGCGTCTTCAGTCGAGCCGAGCTCAACCGCCTGATGGACGCCGCGGACGAGGGGATCGCCGGGATCTTCGCGGCGCAGCTCGAGGCGCTCGGCGAACGGCGTTGAACGGCACTGGACGGCCGGCGGTCGCCCGCGGACCGCGGCCGACTACCTCACAACCTTGAGAACGCGCTTCGCGCCCTCCTCGATTGCACGTCCGGCGCTGTTGTATCTGAATCCTACGTAGACGCCGAGGCCCGCGTGAAGCGAGTCGTGCAGGACGTGCGTGAGCAGCTTCAGATACGCGTTCTTGTTGAGCTGTCCGTCCGCGGTTCGCAGCAGCAGATCGTTCCACCCCGACGCCCGGACCAGCTTGTTCACTTGCTGTACGAGCACCGGATAGAGCCGTTTTACGAGCGTGAAATAACGCCGGTGATACGCATCGTTGCGTTCCACGAGGTTGTGTATCTGCCCCCGCCGATCTCGCACGATCCGGCCGTTCTCGCTCCGCCGCGGAACAACCTGCAACACGAGCGTGCGAACCCGGTCCGATCCGGAGATCAGCAGAACCGCAAGGTAGCAGAGAATAACCCCCGCGAGGTTTCGCTCGAACCGAGACGGCGCGTGCTTTCTTACCTGGTCAAGGAGCCTCCGCACCTGGAGCGACGCGAGCGTCACCGGCCGACGGTCCGCCTTGCCGGCCGCGAAGAGGCGCTGTTGATCCACGACATGCTCGGCGGCCTGCTCAAGCGCGACGATCGTCTCACGCACCGGGCTCGTCAGAGGATGGTCGGCGTAGCGACGGATGAAATCGTCCACGCTCGATCCGTCGATACCGTCATTGGGTTCGGTCGGAGCGCTGCCGTCTCGCAGATAGGAGACCGCCTCCTCGGAGAGCTCGTCGGGACCGAGCGACCCCGAGTGGCTGCTGAGGTAAAAGCGCAGCTCGTTCGCCGCGGCGTCGCTGAGCACGCCGGCCGACTGAATGGTCGCGATGATCGACTTGTGCAGCATCTGCGTGGCGTCCAGGAGTTTGCCGAGGACGTGTGCCTCGAACGAGAGCGTCTGCTGGAGCAGATTCAGCGACGGATCGTCGGGGATAACTGCGGCGTGGGTTACCCGATTCGCTGCCTCGCCGTTGATGCGCATCTCGTCGTCCACGTACCGGTTGTAGTTACCGATGACGTCCGTGGGATGGAATCCTCCCGGTACGATCTCCCGGTGCCGGTTGTGCCAGAACAGGATCGGGAGGTCGGGCCGTATCTCGAGCGCGACACGGATGTATCCGCCGGCTGAGACGTGCGACGTGGGTTCCGGGTTCGTCACCACGATCAGAGCGCCCACGAACGGAAGGAAGGCGAGGTTCTCGTCGCGACCGATTCCGGCAGGCATGTCGCAGATCACCAGGTCGTAGCGATCGAGCAGCGCGGAGGCGTTGTCGTTGAAGAGGGCCGCACGCAGCCGGGCGCTCTCCCCCCTCCCGAGCTTGGGACGCGGAAAGAGGAGGTCCACGTTCTTGAAGAGCTTGATCGTCGCCTCGTCAAGCGACCGCTCTCCCCGCTCGATACGCTCCCTCACGCGCACGAGATCGTCGTCTCGTACGTCCAGGATCGTTGCCATGTTCGAGAGTGGATCGAGATCGACGAGCCCAACGCGTCGCCCGGTCTTGGCGGCGATGATGGCGAGGTTGACGCTCGTGGTGGACTTGCCCACGCCGCCCTTCCCGGACCCCACGGCGAGGACCCGGGAACGGAGCCGTTCCGTTGCAGATGCCATTGCGAGAACTCTACCCTACAACGGCTTGCGACTAAAGAGGGGGCCTCAGTGCAGAATGGCCGCGGGCGTCCGCACCTCTCCCTGGACGACGACTACGTTGGCATTGACCGCGAGCGCCCGTGCAAGGGCGGAATCCACGAGGTTCTCGTTCGTTCCGGTCGCTTCGGAATCAACGTGGACCGACTCGGTGGCGGGGTCGAGCGTCCCGTATATCTCCTGCGCCGGGTCGAGTAGGAGCGTCTCCACACGCCCCTCCACGAGCGCCGACAAGACTCCGTAGATGTCCACCGCCTTGTGCTCGGCCGCGTGGAATCGCGCGATCGCGTCGTCGCGTCGCTTCGTGAAGGTCGGTTGCATGCACTCCGCACCGAGACGGATGATATCGTCGAGCGACAGCGAGTGCGGATCCACGATCCGGTGCTCCTCCACGATCCGGTCGTAGCTCTGCCCCTTCAGATAGAGACCGACCACATCGTCGGCGCCGATCACAACGAGCGGAAGCTGCTTCTCGCGTGCCCAGCTTGTCACCGTCGGCTCGATCGCGTCCACGAATTGCTTCACGAACGCGTCGTGCTCGTCCTTGCCCAGGCCGTGCCCGTGGTGCATCGAGTCGCCCCGCGCCGATGTCGTGTGGACGTGTCCCGATTTCTCGTACTCGTCGAAGCGGAGCACGTAGCAGAGGTCTTCAGGAAGACCGGCGAGATCTACCTGCTCCGCCGTGAACCGCGTGCACGAGTAGAGCCCTACACCGCCTTGCGAGAGCGCGAGCACCGCGTATTCGTCGTTGTTCACGGCCGGCTCGAGCAGGGGCGTGACCGAGAATCGTGATCCAACATCCACTCGCTCATCGAGTGCGTATGGTATCCGGATCGTCTGATACCCGGTCTCGTCCAGGAACAGACTCAACCCTTCCCACTGGTGCTCCATCTGGTCGTCGTCGTGCGCCAGGTCCACGACCGGTTGGACGAACGCCTCTGCGTCGCGTTCGTTCACACCGAGCGCGACGAGCCGATCTCGCGCCTCGTTGGCAGCGTTGGTGAGCCGGATCCGATTCTGACGGACCTCCTTACCGGCACGCACCATCTGTGTGTGGATCGATACCCGCGGGAATCCGCTTTGGGAAGTGAGCTGCTTCAGGGTGACTGGTCCGAGTTCTGGCATAGGTCCTCCACCATAGGAAGTGCAAGGCCTGTGCCGGCCCGGATCGTGAGTAAAGCTTACTCGGACCCCGGGCGCTCTTCGTCGTGGGGCAGGAGCTCGGACGGGAGGTCGCTCTCATCGTCCACCGGCTCGAGCATCTCCGGGTTCGCGCCGTCGGCGCCCTGTTCCCCATCCTCCGATCCGGAACCCGCCTCGCGTTCGACCGAGGACCCGACGCGCTCGGGACGTGCTCCCTCCTCGTCGCCGTGCGTCCGGAAGCGGTGAACCGATCTCCCAAGGAGATCGATCTGATCGGTCATCTCGCTCGTGACGTTGGAGAGGTTGCCGACCATCTGGTTGATCTCCTTCGTCCCCACGTCGATCTCCTGGATACCACCGCGGACGGACGTTGAGATCTCCCGGACATGTCGCATGTCGCGCGTGATGTCCTCGTTTCGGCTCGCGACGGTCGTCGCATCGCTGCGGATCGCCTGCGTCATCTCGCCCGCCCGCTGCGTCGCGGCGAGCACCGCTTCGGTTCCGTCCGCGAGCTCGCGCATCGTAGCCGAGATCTCGTTCAACGCGGCGGCAGTGGATTCGACCTCGGTCTCGACCGAGGCGAAGCTCTCTCGTGTCGTCTCGCTCATGTCCTTCGTGTCGGTTGCGAGCTCGGCGACGCGCTGCAGCTGTTCCTTGATGCGCTTGGCGTTCTGGTTCGTGGATTCGGAAAGCCGACGAATCTCCGCGGCGACAACCGAGAAGCCGCGCCCGTACTCGCCCGCGTGCGCGGCCTCGATCGCCGCGTTCATCGAGAGGATGCTCGTCTGACTCGCGATCGTGTTGATCACCGTGATGATGCCGAGGATCTCCTCGACCGATTCGGCGATCGCCGTCACCTTCTCATCGGTGACCTGGATGTTCGCGTGCCCCTCGTCGGCGACGGTCTTGAGCTTGGTCGCGGCCTCCTGCCGGTCGGCGGCAATCCGGGAGACGCTGTTCACGCTCGCCGTCATCTCTTCCACCGCGGACGACGACTCCTCGACCGATCGTGTCTGGTGCTCGATCTGTTCTTCGAGCTCGCGGATGCTGCGGTTGATGTCGTCCAGCTTCGCACCGGTCTGCTCGATCGTGCCGTCCAGATCACCGATCGTGGAGCCGATCGAGGAGATGTTGCCGCCGATCTGAGTGATCGATGCCGACGATTCCTCGGAAGCGGCGAGGAGGTCCGAGCGCAGGTCCTCCGCCGAGGCTGCGATCTGCTTGATATCGCCTACGACCCGCGAGAACTCGTCGACATAATTCTGAATATGCCCGGCGAGCTCGGCGACCTCGTCCCTGGAGTCGCGCCGCAGCTCCACCGTGAGATCGCCGGCGGCGAGCTGCTCCATCGAGTTGCCGATCGCGGCGAAGCGTCGCCGTAGCGCTCTGGTGAACGCCAAGATCATCGCGATCACGAGTCCGCTTGCGGCTCCTACGACGGAGAAGAAGACGATTCCCATCGTCCGAATCGCCTGCGTCCGAGCCTCATCGAGCTGGACGTTCGTCCGGTTGATCACCGCCTGGAGCGTGTCGTCCAGGTAGACGGCCACGGTGTCGGCCGTACTCTGAACTCGCATCGCCGGATAGCTGCTCTGCTCTCGGATCAACGTGTTGAGCGATCCGGACGGGAAGTCGGTGAACTCCTCGGTCAGCGTGGAGAGCGCCTCATCCAGGAGGCTTGCTTGCGTCTGAAGCGCGCTGATGAGAGCGGACATGCGCTCGAGCGCGGTGGCGAACTCCGGAGTCCCGGCGGCGAGGCGCTGCGCTCCGGGTCGCGATGTGATCTCGTCCAGACGCTGCGGCAGCTGCGCCGCGATCTGACGCCACGTTGGGACGACGGTCGAGAGCTGATCGGTCACGAGGATCTGATACGTCAGACTCTGAAGCCGCCACGTCATCGACGAGACGCTCTCGAGATCGGTTGCGAGCCGGGAGATGTCCTGCGATTGCCCGAGCACCTGCACGCCGATGACGGAGACGCCCAGAAAGGCCAATACAACGATGGCGACGATCAGCAAGAGCCTATTGATGAATCTCACGAGAGACTCCTGGGAGGTGTGTGAACTTTTTGAATGTACGAGAAACGTAACACCATTTCACTAGAATGTCACGGTACCAGAGATGGGTGAAAATACCTACCCGTCAGTAGGTGCTTTGCGAGGGTCGGCCGACCGCGCCGCGGAATCGTGAGTCCGCGGCGCGCCGATGAGCGTGCTACTCGGAGAGGGGATTCACGATCTTCTTGAGCGTCAGCGCCACCGTCTTTGCGACCTTCTCGGCATCGATCTTGGGGACGCGTGCGTCCTGCCACATGCTTCGCGCGAAGAAGGCCTCCACGGTCCTCAGGATGTCCTCGTCCTTCACGATGACGTACGCGAAGTTGTCGCCGACCGGCTGGAGAATCGTGAAGCTCGTGTACGTGACCACGGGCTCCTTGCCCACGAGGACCTTGTCCTGCCGACGCGTCACGTAGGTGTCGATCTCCTTGAAGCGGTACGGGATCGCGTGTCCGCCCGAGCGCATCGCGGGCTCCACGTGCTTGTTGTTGTAGCTGGCGGGTTCCACCACGACGAACTGCTTGTACCCGTCTGCCTGGAAGACGATTCCCTCGTCGGTCCGGTAGATGTCCTTCACGTTGTTGTACGAGGTCACCTCGTACTTCGTGTAGGTCGTCTCCTCGTCGAAGAACGAGGTAATGATGAGGCCGCCCTCACTGGGAAGCTCGTTCGCCACGTACGCCTGGAACAGATCCTTGATCTCTGCCATGTTTCCTCCCGCTACCGAATATGTCCATTATATGCCGCCGCGAAGGCCGCGTCAAAAACACTTTGCGCACGCCGTATTGTTGAACCCCCATCGCGAAGGTACACTTCCACAAATGGCGTCACATTCGGCCAGCCGCTTCATCTCGCCGGAGAAGGCGCTGAAGCTCTTCAAGATCACCCCGGCCGCCTCGCTCCGAGAGCTGAATTCGGCATACCGACGGTTGGTGCGAAAGTACCATCCCGACCACAACCCGACGCGCCCGTCGTGGGCCCACGACGCGATGACGAAGATCAACGCCGCGTACGATTCCGCGGTGGACTACCTCGCGGCGCTGCGCTACGAGGAGGTGCAGGATCACCTGGACCGCGAGATTCGCGCTCACGACGAGTTCACGACGCTCTTCTCCAACGTGGCGAACAGGGTC
Organism: Spirochaetales bacterium; assembly: GCA_046538735.1. Taxonomy (GTDB): domain Bacteria; phylum Spirochaetota; class Spirochaetia; order DSM-27196; family SLST01; genus SLST01. The sequence goes on along the minus strand of JBKHII010000010.1, from coordinate 22,508 downwards.
CTGGACGGTGTCTTCACCTACTATCAGTACGGTCTCCACAATCCGCACCAGCGTCGCTCGGGGACTCCTCGAATGCGCTACCGTCAGGCGGTCCGGCGCATCTCGGATGCGCTCGGCCAACTCCAGCGACTACGCGTTCCGAATCCCGTGGATGAGGAGACGCTCGAAGTCTTCACCGTGTTCGCCAAGGCGTTCCTGCAGAGCATGCAGATCGAACGCACGTATGCGCCCACGAGCAATCAGTCGGAACACGCCGCGTATCAACGCTATCGAGAAGGAAGTCACGCCCTGGACGCGGCAATACGCCGGGCGTTCTTTCGAGAGGAGCTCTCGCCACCGAAGGAACTCGCATCACCGCAGAGCCTCGCGGTCAGTTTGAACGAGTTCATGGCGATCGTGACCAAGCACAGTGACTCGAGTTGGATCGCCGAGACGGCGCTGAAACTGTGCCTCCTGGACGCGTTTCAGGCGCTGCTCGGCATATCGGAACGATTCGGCGACCTGGGCCTCTCGTGAGCCCCGGGGCTCAGTCGGCGGCGCTTCCCCGCGCACTTTGCGCGGCGGCACCCTTTGCGGGAGCCTCGGCGGCGACGTTCATCTTGGCAACCGCGTGCTTCGCGATCGGAATGCCGTACGGCGAGCAGCTCGTGTAGTCGAGCCCCACGGCTCGAACGTAGGCGATGTTCTCCGGTTCCGCGCCGTGCTCGCCACAGAGCCCCATGCTGATGTCCGGTCGCGTCAGACGACCGCGCTCGGCGGCGATCGCGATCAGCTCTTTGACCTGATCTCCGAGCACCTTGAATGGATTCGCCTCAAGAAGGTCGAACTCATTGTAATCGCTGAAGAAGCTGTTGAAGTCGTCGCGCGACAGACCGTTCGTCGTCTGCGTCAGGTCGTTCGTTCCAAAGCTGAAGAACTCGGCGTACTGCGCGATGTTGTCCGCATTGAGCGCGGCGGCCGGCAGCTCGATCATCGTTCCGACCTTGTAGTCGACCGATCCCCCTTTGTACTTCTTCTTGACCTTCGCCTCGATCTCCTTGATTCCGACGATCGACTTACCCTCGATTCGCTTTCCGTTGCGAATCGTCTTCATCTCGTTGGCGCTCATGATGAGCGGGATCATGATCTCCGGCCTTGGGTTTTTCTTCTCGCTCTTCAGCTTGTACGCCGCCTCAAAGATCGCCTCGACCTGCATGTTGTAGATCTCGGGATAGCTGATCGCCACGCGTATTCCGCGATGACCGAGCATCGGGTTGAACTCCTTCAACAGATCGCAGCGGTTGCGAACCTCGGCTTCGCTCACCTTCGGATACTGCTTCCGGAAGTACTTGATGAACTCGTCCATGCTGTCGCGCGTGTGCGGCAGGAACTCGTGAAGCGGCGCGTCCAGCAGACGAATCGTGACCGGCAGCCCGTCCATGATATTGAGCAGGTCGTAGAAGTCCTTGACCTGGTACTTCTTGAGGTCTACAAGCGCCTTTTCCCGGTCCTGCCTGCTCCCGGCGATGATCATCGTCCGGAACTTGAGGATCCGGTCCTCGGCGAAGAACATGTGCTCGGTGCGGCACAGACCGATTCCGTGGGCGTGGAACTTCCGCGCGAGCTCGGCATCCTTCGGTTGATCGCCGTTACAGTGAACGTCGAAGTCGTCGCCGATGTGCTTCTCACAGATGTCGAGGAATTCGAGCAAGCCGCTACCCTCCGGGCTCGGCTTCGTCAGTTCTCCCCGTGCGTAGTAGATCGTGGGCTCGTCGTAGTAGGGCACGTTTACGGTGATGTAGTCGCCTTGCTTGATCGTCTTGCGACCGATCTTCATCTGCTTGTCGCCCCAGCTGATATCGGGGTACACCAAGGCGACCTTCCCGAGACTTCTTGCGACGACCGGCGCGTGGCTCGCGTAGCCACCCTCGCTCGAGAGGACGCCCGTGGCGACCTCGATCGCCTTCACATCCTCGGCGAAGGTCGCCGGCATCGCCAGAATGAAGTTCGCGTCTTCGTCCTTCTGAACCGCCATCCGGTACGCCTTGAGCAGCTCTTCAGTATCGAAGTAGACACGTCCGATCGCCGCGCCTACTGATCCGGCGATTCCACCCGTCTGCGACCCTGCGTCCTTCACGCTCCGAACATCCAGGGCCGGATGGAGAATCTCGCTGAGCCGACCAGGCTTGATCGTCTCAATGATGTACTTGTCGCTGATAACGCGCTTCTTGTGCAGATCGAGCAGCGTTTTGAGCTCGGCCTGCGCGCTCTTGTTGATGACCTCGATCTGGTCGATGACCCAGAGCTTTCCCTGCTCGATCGTGAACCGGACCCTGCGGATCTCCTTGAAATGAGCTTCGAGCTCGGACCCGATCTTATCGAGTTGGCTCTTCACCTTCTTGTCGATCTTGTCGATACGCTTGCCCGAGATCTCGGTGTCGTCGAACGCACCTACGTAGAACTCGCCCGTGATGCCCGATTCGCCGGTGATGATGTCGCGGGTGTAGAAGATGCCGGACAGGCTGTTCTCCCCGTAATTGCCGAAGACCATCGTCTGGATGAGGATCGCGGAGTCGGTGGAGCTCTGGTTGATCTGAAAGAGCTCGTGGTACGTCTTCAGCACGTACCGCAGCTGCTCGTAGCAGTCGTTGTAGACTTCGCTCGGGAAGACGTTCTTGTGCTTCTCCAACGCCGCGAGCACCGCCTTCTTGCTGTCTGCCCTTCGTGCTGCCTCGCGGAAGTCTTCCCGCGCCTTCTCCAGGGCCGTGCGCCGCTTCTTCGGGACGCCTTCGGTCAACAGCTCCATCTCGGAGAGATGCGCGAACACGTTCCCGAACTCGTGGTACGCGAACTTCTCGCCTACGTACGCCGCGAATCCCTCTACCGTGTGGACGGAGAGCCCGATGTTGTGGATCGTGGAGAAGGTGTTCACCATGTTCAGCATCGGGCTCTCCACGACCTTGATGAGGAGCGGATTCGCGCTGCTGTTGAACTCCTTCTTGAAAATCGCCTCCATGTCGGAGAGAGGATCCTTGAGCATCTCGAAGACGCCCGGCTCGTCCGAGGCTATCAGATTCAGCGTGTCGTTGGTAAGGATGAATCCGGGCGATATGGGGGCACCCAGAGACGCGAGTTCCATCACCCGCCGGCCCCGGCTTCCCACGACTTCGAGTATCTCGGAATCGCTGAGGTATTCGTTGCTGCTAAAGGAGTAATACTCTTGCATGTCCTCTCTCCATCGTACGATCCCGTCGCTGGGGATCGCGGCCCGCAAGGAGGAACCTCCTTGCGGCGGCCTCATTCTATCAGAAAAGGTCCAGCACCTGGTCGTAGCCGCCCTTGAGGAACGCCTCGAAACGAGGACTTGCGCCCTCGTAGAGGTATCGTTGGAGCTTCCGCACGTCCTGGATATCGTCGCCGGCGACGCTGAACAGAATCGGTACTCCGTGTTTGACTTTTCCCCACTTGAAGAGCGAGTTGATGTCGTTGATTCGCTCGTTCTCGTACCAGATCAGGACATCAAGACCCGGGTATTTCGTCTTGTAGCTCTGTATGATCTTTTTCCAGGCTTCCACGTTCCCGTTGTGGAAGAGCTCGTTCGTCACGACGACCGAGTACTTCGGAGTAATGCGTTTCTTGCTACCGCCGCGGCGCGCCGCAGGCTCGGCCGGCGCTTCACCAACCGGGGCAGCCGACGACGCGGCGTGGGCCGCTTCGGTCTCTTCAAAGCTGGGAAGGGCGGACGCGGGCTTCAGAACCTTGCGAGGACCCTTGTATGCCGAGTCGTCCTTCACCTTCCGTCCGTAGAGAACCTTCATGAAGTCCTTCGCGGCGGACTCCAGCGTCTTCCTGCTCATGTTGCCGCCCGCGGGACCGACCAACAGAAGGAAGTATTCGTCTTCTACGAGCGGAAGGACACCATCCCAGTGCGCGGGGTTCGCCGGATTGATGACGAACAGACCCGCCTGCGGATGGTAGTAGCACAGAATCAAGTGGACCCTGCCCCATGTTGAGGTAACGTCGATGATCTGCTCTGCGTCCTCGACCGTGGTCTCCAGATTGTGAGAGTGAGTCACGTAGCCGAGTTTGTCCACGAGAAGCGCGTTGAGAATCGCCCGAATCTGGTACCGGGCAACCGCCTCCTCTTCGAGCGCCTCATTTATGACGTCAGCGAGGTTGTATCCCTCGCTGACGTCCGCTGCAAACTCGTTCACGGTCTTGAAGTGACGTAGGGCAGTGTTGAAACCCGCCCTACGTGAAAGAAGATTCAGTGTGTTTTCCATACCCTACAGTTCTTGAAGGTCGTCCGATGACTTCCGTCGTCGCCGACGCGACGGGGTCACGTCCGCCTTGCCCTTCACTCCGGCGTCACTCGATTCCTCTTCGTCGGCCGCCGTGAAGTGCTGCACCTCCGGCTCACGCGCCGTGATCTCGCGATCGACTTCCGAGCTGAAGCTCTGATTGAGGTCCTCTCGGATCGTGCTTCGGCGTCGCTTGAAGGTCGCGAACGCGGCGTCCTGGAAGCCCTTGGACACGCCGTGCAGGAACTCATTGAGCACGTTCGCCATGCCGTTGAGCGTGAACTTCTTGCGCTTGATGCTCGTGATGTCCACGTCCAGGATCAGGCCCGGCTGAATGTGGTACGGGTTGATCAGGTAGTCGAACTCCTCGAACTCCCTGCGGAGGAAGTTGATGCGCTTGTCGACCTCGACTCGTTCCTTCGGATTCAGGTGACCGTAAACGGTCTGCACCAACTCCTGGGCGCGATTGAGCATCTTCTTGAGCATCGACTTCTCGTGGAGGTACGTGTTGTTCAGCCGCTCAACGTCCGTTTCCTCGGACTTGATGCGCATGATCTCGTTCCACGTCTTCTCGATCTCTTCGTACAGCGGTTCGCCGCTTTCCTGCTTCTGCCGGCGAATCCGTCCGCGCATCCGGCGAGCGACGTCCTCGAAGTCATTGACGCGCATGCCGCTCTTGTTGCTCTCGTAGAGCGCGTGAGCGACGTCCCAGACGTGCGTGATCTCGTTCTTGAACGCTTCCATCTGCTTGTCGTACGCGTCACGCTCTTTCAGCAGCTGCTCCTGATCGTAGTACTTCAGGCGCATCTGATAGCGCTCGTCCGGGAGATTCGTCGTGTCGATCTCCTCGTACTCGCGGACGATCAGCTCGCGTGCGTTCTTCAGGTTCTCGATGTACTGATACCCCATCTTGGAGGTGTCGAGGATCGAGGTGAGCGAGTTGACGGCCGTGTTGAATCCGCGGTTGCGGATGTTCTCGGCGTCGATGATCTTCTTGATGTTCTCCCGGATGTTGAGCGGGTCGAACTCCTTCGGATCGATCTCGGCGCGGAGGCCTTCGATCTTCTCCACGAGCTCCTTCGCCATGAACGTATAGCGCTTCGAGCTCTCGTCCTCGGCGTCGTCGTCCGTGTAGTTCGGGACACGCTTGATCTTCTCGAAGATGACCTCGCTGTCGGTCAGCTCATCCTTTCCTTCGTCCACGAGCTCGTCCTGATAACGCTCAACCTCCTGCTCGATCAGCTGCGTGATCGTCTTGGAGATCTGGTCCTTGATCAGGAACTCAACGGTGACCTGGTACTGGAAGATCGGGCTGATGAGCTCGGAGTCGAGAATGTTGACGGAGAGCTTCACGTCGTTGACGTTCTTCGGCTTCTGGAGGTTGTCCTTGAACGCACACTTCACGATCGAGTACGCGTTCTCACCGCGGATGAAGGCGCCAACGTCGGTCTTCTGGCGGAGCAGTGCGTTCGTGTCGTTCTCCATCTCGTTCATACCACGCTGGATATGACCCTGGAGGTGACCGTACATGTTCACCATCGACTTCTCGATCTCGCCGGTGTTGAACTTGTCCGCGCCGCCGATCTGATCGAGCATCTCGGCGATTTCTTTCGGAGAGTAGCGAGCGAGGGCCTTGGACTCTTCCTTGTCGATGAAGTTGCGAACCTTCTTCACCATCTCATCTTCAGCCGTCACGATGTAACGGTTGAACATGTTCTGGTAATTCTGGTTGTAGTAGTTGTAGAGCTTCTCTTTCAGGCCGCCCATGACGTCGAGCTGCTCGAGCACCTCGTTCGGCAGCTTGACCTGAATGTCCTTGAGGATGTTCTCGACTTCCTCGGCGATAACCTGCTTGTACTCGTCCTTCTGGCTTCGTCCCTCTTGCGCCAAGCTGTTCCTTGAACCGACGGCCGATGGCTTGCGAGGATGGAATACGTTTGGACTCCTTGGGATATCGGACATTACTTACTCCTTCTTGGTGGTGGTTTGTGGGCCATCTTAGGCGTGCCCGCACCTAATCTCCCCGGCCCCATTATAATACACTATGCTGGCTTAACAACTCAAACCTCTCGTCACCCTCCTTCGCCCAGTTCTCCCCACTGCTCGAGCCGTTCCTCAACGAGTCGGGAGAAGTTCTCGGTGTGCGACGCGTCACCGGTCGCTTCGAGTGTCGCCGCGATCTCGGCCCTTCGAGAATCGCTCGTCCCCTCCGCCTCGTACTCGGCCACCAAGTCGGTGTATCGCTCGTAGTCCCGGCGAAGTCGCGCGACCATGTAGCGCACGGTGATCTCCCACAGAGTGTCGCCCTCGACTACAGTGTAGCGCGTCTCATTCGGGAGTACAAAAACATTTCCGGGATAGATCCAATCTGGGTCCGGTCGTTCCGCATCCACTTCACCCATCGGTGCGTAGCCGTTGTCCGTGGCAATTCGGTTCACCAGATCGATGATGTCCTGCAGCGTGATTTCGATCCCGCCGGGACCGGTCACGCGATCACGCGTGATGGTCACGCCGGGCGTGTCCTCGAGCGCCTGGATGGCGGGCAACGCATCGGGCGGCCATCCTTCCGGAAGCTGAGTACCCCCGCCGTCCGGATCGTCCTGGATCGACGGTTGCTCGTCCGCCGCGCCGTCCTCGCCGGCCGTGGCTCCGTCCGTGGGTTCGCCGTCACCGGAGGCGGCGCCGCCGTCGGAGGGTGCACCGTCGTCTTCGGGTTCGCCGTTCCCGGAGGCGCCGTCCGCGGCCGGCTCGTCGGCGTCGCCGTCTCCCGCTACGCCCGGCTCGGTACCGTCGGTCGCGACGACCGCGTCGCCGTCGGCGAACCACCGATTGGGAATCGTGCCCGTCATCAGAAGCGCCAGCAGAACGCCGATCACCACGACGGTTGCCGCGACGATGATCCATCGTCCCGCCCCGCCGCCGCGAGCACCGGGCTTTCGAGCCTTTGGCCCGGACCACGACGTCGTGGAGGCGTAGCTCACGTCCTTGTCCGCCGCCGCCCGCCGGCTCCTGCTCCGGCCGGCAGCCGCGGCCGGCTCGGCTTCGGCACGCTCGGCCTGCGTTGCCTTCTCTTCCCTCTTCTTTTCCTGCTGCTGCGCGATGCGGCGCATTCGCGCCTCGTCCATCTGTTCGGGGGTAGCCAGCCCCGAGATCAGGTCGGCAAGTCGCTTGCGCTCGGCCTCAAAGTCGAACGACGGGACGGCACGTATGTTCTCCACGACACGCTCGGCATGGCCATACCGGTCGCTCGTGATTCTCGCGACGAACCGATAGAACAGGTACGTTTGGCCGTCGTCGTGATAGATCTCGCCAACGAGCGGCAGCATCGCGGGAACATCTGCGCGCACGACATGGTGTCGTTCGAGGAGACTCGCGAGCCCCTCGGCTCGTCGCGCGAGCTCCGGCTCGTGCGCGCGAAGAACGTCAACGTAGTGCTTGTAGTTGTGCAGGACGATCTGAACGAGCGGGTGCGCGTCGGCGTCGGCCTTGCCGATCGACTTGATCGGATCGAGCCCCCGGATCGTACGGAGCACCTTGCCGGTATCGCGTCCGGCGAAGAGCTCGGAGAAGAAGTAACCGAGTTGGCTGATCAGCGTGTTCTCCGACTGCGAGAGGAGATCGCGGTACGGGTAGTTCTTCTCGGGCAGGTAGCGTTCCTGAACGTCGGTGCGCGTGAGCTTCTCGGCGCCGATCTGGTACACCGCGCCCTCGAGAAGCGGCTCCGTTCCTCGAGACCCCGAGAAGGTAATGGACCCCGCCGATGGATCCACGACGATCGCCGCGTTCGACTTCCTCTTCGCCGCAGACCCGAATACGATCGGCCCGTCCAGTTCATCGAGCGCCGCCTCGAACCGTCCCGGTGCCTGCGTCACGGAGAAGCGGTGGAAGTCGAAGGCGCCGCCGTGCCCCTCGGCGATCTTCGCGTTGAGCGGCGGAAGCGAATTCCCCGGGAAGAGCTCGGACGCCTGTTTCACCCGCTCGGCGCGAGGGGTCGAAATGCGAACCGGGCGGTTCCGCGTCCGGCTCCGTTTGAAGAAACGGATGAGCGCGGTGTCCGCATCCTCCGCCTGAATGGTGGAGACGCGGTCCGCGTCCAGCCCGGCGCCGGAAAGCTCGAAGAAGTAGTCCTCGGTCAGCCGCAGCGCCGCAAGCTCGCCGCGCGCAAGGAGATAAGACGTTCCCGCAACGACGACGAAACCGTAGCCTTGATACGCGCTTGCCGGAATCTTGAACGGGCTGCGTCCGTACTCGTTCTTCGCCTCCTGGGCCCGGGCGACGAAGTGCGCGTCCAGCTTCTCGCGTCTGCGCAGATCGAGAATCTCGTTCTTGCGGAACTTGATCTTGAGGTTGCCGTCCTTATAGTAATAGACGAGCACGTGTTTGCCGTCGTCTTCTTCGTGGTCGACCTGCTCGATCGCCGAGACGGGTATCGTCTCCTGACCCACGAAGCTCTTCATGTGCTCCACCGTGTCCACGTCGCCCACGTAACGCGTGTCCGGCTTCGCATCGCCGGCGAGGCACGCGGGTTCGTCGAGTGGATTGCCCGTCAGGGCATCCGGAACGACAATCGTCGATACAATCGGAGGGAGCTCGGAAGGAAGGTGCGTGGAAGTGCCGAGCCGAAGGAAGGGCTTGTAGTCTTCCCAATGCGAGCCCAGGTAGACGACATAGCACTCCCGGTCAACGTGGAACACGCGACTCTGAGGGTTCTGATCGAATAATTCCAGCATCCCACCCCCGCTGATTCGATACTATAATGCATGCCTTGCCTTTTCGCAAACTCTTGCGCTGACTATACTACGGAAAGGGGAGTCGGCATGATCATCAACGAAAACGCCCGACGCAAGATCCTTCCCGTGGCATCGGGCAAGGGCGGCGTAGGAAAGAGTGTTCTCGTCGCAAACCTCGGGATCTCCCTCGCTTCCTTCGGCCAACGAACCGTCCTCGTCGACCTCGACCTCGGAGGATCCAACCTCCACACGTACCTCGGGATGAAGAACCGGCACCTCGGCATCGGGAACTTCATCGCCGACAAATCGCTCGGCTTCCAGGACATCCGCGCGCGCTCCCCCTATCCGAACCTCGACTTCGTACCCGGCGACGTGCTCGTGACCGGCGCGGCCAACCTCACACACGCCCAGAAGCGCAGCGTCATATCGAACATCGAAAAGATGGACGCCGACTACATCCTGCTCGATCTGGGCTCGGGCAGCCACTTCAACACGCTCGACTTCTTCCTCATGTCCAACTCGGGACTCATCGTCACCACGCCGCAGGCACCGGCGATCCTCAACGCCTACGGCTTCCTGAAGAACGCGGTCTTCCGCCTGCTGCAGCAGACCTTCTCGTCGCACAAGGGCGTAACGCGATTCCTGAACGACATCGGCAGAGAGAAGCAGCCGAACATGACGCCGAGCATTACCCAGATCATCGACGGAATTGCGAAGATAAGCAAGAAGGCGGCGGCCACGGCGCGCGACGAACTGGCAAAACTGCGCCCAAGCATCATCGTCAGCATGGGCGATCGTCCGGAGGACATGGAGATCGTCCAAAGCCTGCGCACGCTCATCGAGGATCGTCTCGCGGTGACTCCGATCTGCCTGGGCTTCCTCTACTACGACTACATCGTCCGGGAGGCGGTGACGGACACGGTGCCGCTCGCGCTCGTGGGCCGCGACTCGCTCATCCTCAAGGAGATCGATCGGATGGCGCAGAAGATCGTCCACTCCGCGCGATTCCCCGAGATGCCGCTCGACCTGAACGAGTACGAGGACAGCTTCGAGCTCGCGACGATCGAGGCCGAGGACGACTACGCGTCCATCAACCCGCACCCGCACACCCGTATGGAAGAAGCCCCGGACCAGGCGACCGCGGAGGAGTTCATCCGACTCATCTCGGCGCAGAAGCAGCAGATCAAGGAGCTGCAGGGAACGATCCACGCGCTCACGATGGGAGAGCGGCGCTCGGGATTCTAGGTCGACGGTTCACTCGCCGGGATCGCCGGCGGCGATCGACCCGGCCGCACTACGTCGGCGGCGCGTGTCTTCGGAAGAACCGGCGGAAGATGCCGGAGTCGGCGGCGCCCGATTCGGACCACTCGCCGAACTCGGCGAGGGCCTCCGTGCTGCCCACCACCAGAAAGGTGTCCTTCATCGAGATTCGGTACTCCGGCGACACGAACACGAACTCGCCGGTTCCGCCGGGACGAAGAGCGACGACGTTGAGACCGTGCTCGGATCGGATCCCGGCCTCCACCAGCGTCTGCTCGCGGAAACGTTCGGGGAACTTGATCTCGGCCATGACGAGTCGGTCGCTGATCGGCATGTAGGTGAACATCGCGTTCGAGAGGAGCGGCGGCAGGATCCGCTTCGCCGCCTCTCGATTCGGGAAGACCACGTCGGTCGCGCCAACGAGCTTCAGGATCTCGCCGTGCTCGTTCGTCTCGGCCTTCGCGATAATGCGCTGCACGCCGAGCTTCTTCAGGTAGTTTGCGACGAGAATGGAAACCTCGGTGCGGTCGCCCAGGTCGATGATCGCAGCATCTATGTCTCCCGGGATGATCTTGCGGATCGTCTCTTCCTTGATCGCGTCCGCGACGTACGCGGCCTGAACCTGGTTCTTGTACTGCGAGACGATCGCCTCGCTCTTGTCCACGATCAGGACTTCAACGTCGAACTCCAGCAGCTCTTCGAGCACCCAGATACCGAAGCTGTCGAGTCCTATGATGGCAAACTGCTTCATCCGATCAGTACCTCCCCGGGCGGATAGTCGATGAGACTGCGCCACTGCTTCCCTTGCGACGGCACGGCGAGCGAGATGAGACCCACTCGGCCGGCGAACATCGTCGCGATGATCACGAGCTTTCCGGGCGCGCTCAACTCTCCGGTGATACCCATGCTCAGTCCGACCGTGCCGAACGCGGAGAAGGTTTCGAACACGACATCCCGGAAGCTGAACGCGTTCCCTGCGATCACGATCTCCGTGAGACTGAGCAGGAAGACCGCGCTCGTGAGAATCATGAGCGCCCGGACAACGAACATTGTCGCGCGCGAAACAACCGGCGAGCGGACCTTGCGGCGGAACACGCGCGCGTCGCCGGAATCGTCGGTCTGACCGAGCGCAGCCCATACTATAATGAAGACGGTCGTCACCTTCACCCCGCCCGCGATCGATCCCGGTCCTCCACCCACGAACATGAACACGAGCGTGAGCACCGTTCCCGGCGCAGAGAGAGCGGCTTGCGGGACGGTGTTGAAACCGGCGGTCCGCGGCGTGACGGCCTGGAAGAGCGCGCCGAGTAACTTGTGGCCGCCCTCGAGCCCGGCGAGGCCCGCGTTCCACTCGGTCGCGAGAAAGAGCACGAAGCCGAGGACGATCAGCCCGGCGGTGGACACGAGGACGAGCCGCGTGTGGAGCGACAGAACGTGTCTCCTCCTCGCGGCGTGACGCGCAAGGTCCTGGTAGACGACGAATCCGAGTCCGCCGATAACGAGCGCCGCCATCACGGGAACCGTGATCGCGGGAGCCGTCGCGAAGCCCTCGAGACTGTCGGCGAACGTGGAGAACCCGGCGTTGCAGAACGCGCTCACTGCGTGAAAGACCGAAGCGAACACCGGGCGCTCAACACCGTGCCCCACGAAACCGGGCAGGAGCGCGAGCGCCACGATGAGCTCAACAACGAGCGTGGAGATCACGATGTTCCGGAGGATTCTCCGAGGCTCGTACTCGAGACTACCGATGAAGTACTCGCGGATGATCGCGCGCCGCTGAAGGCTGATCCGGCGCCGGGGTTGCGTCAGGTGGAGCGTGCTGAACGCGATGATCCCGAGACCGCCGAGCTGAATCAGCACGAGAATGACCGTCTGGCCCAGCGGGTTGAAAGACGCGGTGTTCACCGTGACCAGACCGGTCACGGCAACGGCGGAAACCGAGGTGAACAGCGCGTCCAAAGCACCCAGGTCGCCCTCGCCCGCCCACGTGGGCAGCACCCAGAGAATGAGTCCGCCGGCGAGCATGAGGAGCGCGAAATAACCGAAAAGGAAGAGCTTGCTCGATCTGAAGCCTCGTGGCGAGCGCATGCGCCCAAGAGTACCGTGGCGGGCGCGAGTTGGGAAGCACGCGTCGTGGCACGATTGACCCGCGCCCGGGCGACGACTATGCTCGAGCCATGGCAACCACCTCCTTCGACTGGAAATGGGTACCGGTCGGCGCGCGAATGCAGCGCACCCGCGCGTGAGCCGCGACGATGGCCGAGATATTCGACATAGTAAATGAGGCCGACGAGGTGATCGGGCGGGCGTCGCGCGCGGACGTGCACGGCAACCCGGCGCTCATCCACCGCGTCGCGCACGTGCTGGTATTCACCTCCGAAGGCGAGCTCTTCCTCCAGCGCCGCTCCCCCACGAAAGACGTTCAGCCGAACAAGTGGGACACCTCGGTGGGCGGACACGTGGACGCGGGTGAGACGTACGAGGATGCGGCGCGGCGAGAGATGGGCGAAGAGCTCGGCATCGTTGGTGTGCCGGTGGAGCCGCTCTATCGCTACCTCCATCGCAACGAGTACGAGTCGGAGATGGTCGCGACCTTCCGGGTCACGTGGGACGGTCCGGTGATCGTGAATCCGAGCGAGATCAGCGAGGGCCGATTCTGGACGCTCTCCGAGATCCACGCCGAGGAGTCGTCGATCTTCACTCCCAACTTCCTGGACGAGCTCACGCGATACCGCGATTGGGAGTCGCAAGCCACCCTGGACGCGTCCTGGTAGCGCCACGGGCTTGACCGCCCCGGGGGCGGGACATAGCTTCTTCGTGTGAGCTCGGCACCGCAACCTCTCGAACTGCCCGCCCCGTCCGGGGCGGCGCTGCGCAAGCAGGACGACCTCTACGCGTATCTCGCCTCGGTCGCGGCCGCACTCGCCGAGCGCTTCGGCGGATGGCTCGTAGGCGTCTACCTGGTGGACCGGGCTACCGCGCGACTGAAGCTGTGCGCGTGGGCGGATGCCTCGGAGTCGCACGTTTGGGGTTCCGAACGAACGCCCGGCGACCTCGGACGCCGCGGCATCGACGGTGACGACCTCTCGGTCGCGACGCTCCGCGACTTCATGCACGCCGGACCACGCCACGAGCGGATCGCCACCCCGCTCCACGACGGCGCCGACTGGATCGGCGCGATCGTGGGGCTCTCCGACCGGCCCCATCCGGACGACGCCCCCACGGTCTTCCACGACGCAGCTGCGCAGCTCACGGCGGTGCTGACGCAGGCTGAGGTGCCGATCGGCACGAGACGCGTGGAGGAAACCGAGGAATCGCTCGAGCTGCCCTCGGACGCGATCTTCGGGCACAACGCCGGAGAGGGTGTCGCCGTTGGTCCCGCCGTCCGGTTCCGCACGAGCTTCGATCGCAACCTTCCCGCCCGGAAGATCGAGGAGGACCGCGACCAGGCGCTTGCCAGGTTCGACGAAGCGCTCGAGAAAACTCGCCTGGACATCGAGCAACTCCTGGCAGACGCCTCGAACGAGTTCTACGACGTGGTCTCGCTCATCTTCTCCACGCACCTCATGATGCTCACGGACGAGGCGTTCTCCGGAGCGATTCGCAGCCTCGTGGAGGCCGGTCAGACGCCGGAAGACGCGGTGCAATCGGTCGTCGCCTCGTACGTCCGAACCTTTCGGGACCTCAGGGAGGCGCGACTTGCAGAGAAGGCGCAGGACGTGCGCGACATTGGGCACCGTCTCCTCGCAAATCTCGCGGAAGACGCGACGGTCCAGGACGATGTCGCGGGCCACATCGCGGTCGTTCAGGATGCCTTGCCGAGCGACCTCATCCGGCTCGCGCTCGACCATGCATCCGGTGTGGTGATGCTCGGCGCGACGATCACGGCGCACATCGCGATTCTCGCGCAGTCGCTCGGCCTCCCGGTCCTGATGACCGAGGATCGACGCGCGCTCGAGATCTCCTCGCGGACTCCCCTGCTCCTGGACGCGGACAACGGGAAGCTCCTGATCTCCCCCTCGGCGGAGCAGCTCCTTGACCACGGCATCGGAGCAGCACCGGCTTCCGCCGCGGAGCGCGCATTCGCGGGCGAGCCGGCCGGCGGGCCGCCGAACGAAGCCCGGCCCGATCTCGCGGCCGTGGCGGCCACGCCTCACGCGACGCCGGCGCTCGCCGTGCACCTCTACGCGAACGTGAACCTGCTGAGCGACGCGCGTCGCGGAGCCGCCGCCGGTGCGGAAGGGATCGGCCTCTATCGCAGCGAGTTCCCCTTCATCGTGCGCAACGACTACATCACGGAGGAGGAGCAGTTCCGGGTCTACCGGACGATTGTCCGCAGCATGTCCGGAAAGCCGGTGGTCCTTCGGACCGCCGATATCGGGGGCGACAAGCTCCTCGCCGGTCGCGAGGAGGAACGGAACCCCTTCCTGGGCGTTCGGGGGATTCGCTTCTCACTCGCGAGCAGACCACTCTTCCGGGAGCAACTTCGTGCGATGCTGCGCGCCGGGCACGACGCCGACCTGCGAATCATGTTCCCAATGGTCTCGAGCGCGGAGGAGCTCCGCGACGCGCGCGAGGAGGTGGAACGGTGCATCGCGGAGCTCGCGGAGCAGGGCGTTCCACACCACCCGCGACCACGTATCGGCGCGATGGTCGAGCTGCCCTCGGCGGTCGTCTCCATAGAGGATCTCGCGGCGGAAACCGACTTCCTCTCGATCGGGACGAACGACCTCATTATGTATCTCCTCGCCGTGGACCGAACGAACGAACGGCTCAGCCGGCTCTACCGCAGCCACCATCCGGTGGTTCTCAAGACGATCGCGGACGTCGCCAAGCGCGTGGGCGACCGCATCGGCGACCTGAGCGTATGCGGCGAGAGTGCGTCGGATCCCTCCATGATCCCGTTCTTCGTGGGGATCGGGATTACCAGCCTGAGCGTGTCTCCTCGCAACCTTCAGTCGGTCCGGGACACGCTCGCTCGCTACACGCAGGAAACGGCCCGCGAGTTCGCCGAGCGGATCCTGGCCATCCGCACGCTCGGCGAGATGGATCGCTTCCTGACCGAGTACCACGCGCCGGATCCGCTGGTCGTCTGAGCAGCGCTCGGGAGATCTCCTTCCGTGCGCATATTTATGCACTAGGATCTTGACAGATTTGCATCACTCCGCGATAGTCAAGGATCTTGCTGAGATTTGAACAAGGAGGATTTCGAATGAGACTACGCTCAGTAATCACGCTGATCGCCACCATCGCCGTAGCGGCGGTCGTGCTTGTATCGTGCGGTAAGGGAGAAGAGGAGACGATCAAGATCGGAGTGGCGGGCGCGCACAGCGGCGACCTCGCGTCGTACGGTCTACCCACGGTGAACGCCGCACAGCTCGTGGCGGATCAGATCAACGAGGCCGGCGGCATCAACGGTCGCCGGATCGAGTTGATCGTGGAAGACGACCAGTGCGAAGCGGGACCAGCCGCGAACACGGCGGCGAAGCTCATCAGCGACGACGTCGTCGCGGTCATCGGTCATATCTGCTCGGGCGCGACGAACGCGGCGCTTCCGGCGTATCTGGCGGAAGAGGTCGTCGTGATTTCCCCGTCGGCGACGGCGGTGGATCTGGAAGCCTTCCCGAACTTCTTCGTCACGATTGCGACCAACTTCCAGCAGGCTGAGACGCAGGTCGGCTACATGCTCGAGAGCTTCGACCTCGAGCGGGTCGCGGTCCTTCACGACAAGGACGACTACGGCAAGGGGCTCGCCGAAGACGCTCGGACGCTGCTCGAGGAAGCCGGCGTGACGGTCGCGGTGTTCGAGGGAATCACCTCAGGGGCTGTTGATTACTCAGCCGTCCTGAACCGCGTGGACGCTGCGAATGTGGACGCGGTCATCTACGGCGGATATCACCCGGAGGCTTCGAAGCTGGTTGACCAGATGCGGAGCAAAGGAATGGAACAGATCTTCTTCTCCGGTGACGGTGTGAAGGACGCGACGTTCATCGAAGTGGCGGGCGAGGCCGCCGAGGGCGTTTACGCGACCGGCCCCCGCGACACGAGCAGCAACCCTCTGTTCGTGGAAGCGGCCGAGCGGCACATGGAGGAGTACGACGAGGAGTACGGAGCGTTCTTCATGAATGCGTACGCCGCGGCGCTCGTGCTCTTCGATGCAATCGAGCAGGGGGGATCGACCGAGTACAGCGCGATCATCGAGAATCTCACGAGCAACTTCGTGGATACCCCACTCGGTCGCGTGAGCTTCGAGGAGAGCGGACTGCCGATCGGTGTTGGTTACTCCGTCTATCAGGTGGAAGACGGCGTTTTCGTAGAGCGTCAGGAGTAACCCCGACGCGCAACGCAATCGGAAGGGATGGCGGCGATCCGCCATCCCTTTCCGTTTACCCCGTTTGTGTAGAGTACGCATATGAACTTCGATCTGTTTCTCAACCTCTTTTTCAGTGGGTTGACGCGGGGTAGCATTTATGCCCTCATCGCCCTTGGCTACACGATGGTCTACGGGATCATCAAGCTCATCAACTTCGCGCACGGCGAGATCTACATGATCGCAGCGTTCACGGCACTCATCATGACCGGCGTCCTGACGATGCTGAATCTGCCGACGCTGGCGATATTCATGATCGCGGCGCTCGTTGCGATCGTCTGGGCGGCGATGTATGGGTTCGCACTGGACAAGGTCGCGTACAAGCCGGTGAGGAACGCGCCCAGGCTGTCCGCGTTGATCGGAGCAATCGGGATGTCGCTCTTTCTCCAGAACTACGTCCGGCTCGCTCAGACCAGCGACTTCCTGCCGTTTCCGCGGCTCCTTCCCCGGTTCGAGTTTCTGCGAGACTTCTCCGGCCTGAATTCCACTCAGTTGATCATTCTCATCACCACGGCCGCGGTCATGGCCGTTCTCACGGTTCTGATCAAGTACACGCGAATCGGGAAGGCGATGCGCGCGACCGCTCAGGACCGAATGATGGCAATGCTGACGGGCGTGAACGTTGACCGGGTTATCGCGACGACCTTCGTGATCGGATCGGCAACCGCTGCGATCGGCGGCATCCTCATCAGCGCTCACATCGGGCAGATCAACTTCTACATAGGCTTTCTTGCCGGCATCAAGGCATTCGTGGCCGCGGTTCTGGGCGGCATCGGGAGTATTCCGGGAGCAGTACTCGGAAGCTTCGTCCTCGGGCTCACGGAGAGCTATGGAGCCGGCTACATCTCGAGCGACTACGAAGACGTGTTCGCCTTCGTGTTCCTGGTGCTCATCCTCATATTCCGCCCGTCCGGGTTACTCGGAAAGCCCGAAACCCAGAAGGTATAGAAGCCCATGGACCTCAGAATTGCTCTGCGCAGATCGCTCCTCATCGCACTGGGCTTCATAGTGATGACCTTTCCCATTCTGGTCATCCGCGTGAACACGGCCACGGACACGGTGGAGTGGCACTGGATGCGTCTCGTCGTCATCGGTGTGGGAACATTCCTTGCGTCGATTGCATGGAATCTCTACCAAGGCGGACGCGAGCGAGCCGCCCGCGCCCGACGCCGGTTCGGCGGAGGCATGAAGCCGCCGACAGGCGGTAGCAAGGATTGGATCGACCGATTGCTCGGAGTTGTGGGACTCTCGCGTGCGACCTTCCGAAAGCGTTCGGTCGCGATCCCCCTGGTGAGTGTCATCCTGATCGGCGCGGTAGCATTCCCGCTGCTCACGTCGCTCTATCAAACGAGCATCATGGTCTCGGCCCTCATCTATGTGATGCTGGCGCTCGGACTCAACATCGTCATCGGGCTCGGAGGAATGCTGCACCTCGGCTATGCGGCGTTCTATGCTATCGGCGCGTACTCGTACGCGCTGCTGAATCAGTATTTCGGGATCAGCTTCTGGGTTGCGCTCCCGATTGGAGCGCTTCTGAGCGCGGTATTCGGGATCCTGCTCGCGATCCCCGTCCTCCGTCTCCGAGGCGACTACCTGGCGATCGTGACGCTTGGATTTGCCGAGATCATCCGGCTCGTACTGGTGAACTGGGGCGATCTCACCGGCGGGCCGGCAGGAATCAAGAACATCCCCCGTCCCGGCATCATCGGCCTGGATCTCAACATGAGCGGTGCGCTCACTCTCACCTACTTCATCTGTCTCGCGCTCGTCGTTCTGACCGTCTTCCTCGTGAACCGATTCGAGAACTCCCGCATCGGTCGCCAGCTCGTGGCTATGAGAGAGGACGACATCGCGGCGCGAGCGATGGGAGTGGATATCGTCAAGGCGAAGCTGACGGCCTTCGCAGTCGGAGCGCTGTGGGCGGGGCTTGCGGGCGTGCTTTTCGCCGCGAAGACGACATTCATCAATCCGAGCGCATTCGAGGTCTGGGAGTCGGTACTGATCCTCTCCATGGTCGTCCTCGGCGGAATGGGATCGATTCCGGGCGTCATCGTGGGAGCACTGCTCCTCTCGCTGCTCCCGGAATGGATGCGCTCCCTCAGCGAGTATCGAATGCTTCTCTTTGGTGCGATCATGGTGATCATGGTCGTCTTCAAGCCGGCCGGTCTCATCCCGAAGCGCCGCCGGCTCTACAAACTCCGCTGGGACACCGCCGGACAGCCGGACGGCGGCGAGCCCTCCGGTGCGGCCGCGGCCACCGAGACCGGCCCATCCTCCGGAGGCGCGGAATGATTCTTCAGGCAGACGGGCTCAGCATGGACTTCGGCGGTCTGCGGGCGGTCGACCGAGTGGATATCTCGATCAACCAGGGAGAGATCGTTGCGTTGATCGGTCCGAACGGCGCCGGAAAGACGACGTTCTTCAACTGCCTCACCGGGATGTACGTGCCGACCGAAGGAAGCGTCACGATCACGCCGCCGGGAGGGGCCGAGCAGAAGATCACCGGACTGAAGCCCGACAGGATCGCTGAAAGAGGTCTCGCCAGAACCTTCCAGAACATCCGGCTCTTCCCAGACATGACCGTGCTCGAGAACGTGATGATCGGCCGCGATTGTCGGCTCAAGTCGGGCATCCTGGGTGCGATCCTCCGGGACAGGAGAACACGCGAAGAGGAAGAGCAGGTGATCCAGGACAGCTACGACGTGCTCAAGAAGATCGGAATCGAGCGCTACGTCAACGACCTCGCGAAGAACCTCCCGTACGGAGCGCAGCGAAGACTGGAGATCGCGCGAGCCCTGGCGACCGAACCCTTCCTGCTGCTGCTGGACGAGCCGGCGGCGGGGATGAACCCGCAGGAAACGCGTGCCCTGGACGAGCTCATCCTGCGCCTCCGTGAGACCGAGCGTCTCACGATCTTCCTGATCGAGCACGACATGAGCCTGGTCATGCGTCTGAGCGAACGTATCTACGTCATGGACTACGGAAAGCTCATCGCGCACGGATCGCCACGGGAGATCAAGGGTAATCCTGTCGTGATCAAGGCGTATCTGGGAGAGGACGTCAGTGCTTAAGCTCGAGAACCTCAGCACCTACTACGGCAACATCCAGGCGCTCAAGTCGATCAGCCTGGAAGTCCAGGAAGGCGAGATCATCACGCTCATCGGAGCGAACGGAGCCGGCAAGAGCACGACGCTCATGTCGATCTCCGGGATTGTGCCTCCGAAGGAAGGCGAGATCTACTTCGAAGGCGAGCCGATTCGCGGTGAGGCTCCGGACAACATCGTCCGCCGCGGCATCATCCAGGTTCCCGAAGGACGTCACATTTTCCCCGGGTTGAGCGTTCAGGAGAACCTTGACATGGGAGCGCTGCTGCGCAACGACAAGGCCGCAATCGCGGAGGACATCGAGTACGTCTTCTCGCTCTTTCCCATTCTGAGGGATCGCCGAAGCCAGGCCGGAGGAACGCTTTCCGGAGGCGAGCAACAGATGCTTGCGATTTCCCGAGCGCTCATGGCGCGACCGCGGCTCCTGCTCCTGGACGAGCCGAGCCTCGGACTCGCGCCGCTGATCGTGCAACAGATCTTCGAGATCATCCGGATGATTAACGAGAAGGACAAGACGACGATCTTCCTCGTTGAGCAGAACGCGAACCTCGCGCTCAAGGTCGCGCATCGCGGCTATGTGATGGAGACCGGATCGATTACAATGACGGACACGGCGACGCGGCTGCTCGCGAACGAGGAAGTCCGGCGCGCCTACTTGGGGGTGTGAGATGACCGTACGCAGCGTGATGACAAGCAATCCCTTCACGATCGGTGAGCACGATCCGGTCACGGACGCGCAGACGCTGATGCGCCGCGAAAAGATCCACCGTCTCCCCGTCGTAGGACACGGAAAGAAGCTGACCGGGATCGTGAGCGAGAAGGACCTCCTCTACGCAACCCCGTCGCCCGCGACGACGCTCAACGTCTACGAGATGAGCAACCTGCTCGCCAAGCTGAAGGTCGAGAAAGTCATGACACGAGAGGTGCTCACCGTCTCTCCGGATACGCTCGTGGAAGACGCAGCACGCATCCTCGTGGACAACAACATCGGCGGGCTTCCGGTCGTGGACGGCGACAAGCTCGTGGGCATCGTCACCGAGAGCGACCTCTTCCGTCTCTTGATCGACCTGTTCGGCACCCGCCGCAAAGGCGTCCGCGCCACGCTCCGCATACCCGAGCGACCCGGCGAGCTCGCCGACACGACGCGCGTGATCGCGGATGCCGGCGGCAACGTGATCTCCGTGGGTACCTTCAGCGGCAACGACCTCAGCAACGCCGTCATGACGCTCAAGGTGGAAGGAATCGGCCGCGACGAACTGCTCCGCATCATCGAACCGCTCGTCGTAGAGGTGATGGACGTCCGAGAGGTATAGGTCGACGGTCGCCCCCTACTCGTCCAGCAGCGTCCTCGCCCGCTCCGCCGCCTCGCTCTCCGGAGCCTCCTCAACGACCGCCCGCAACAGCATGCGAGCGCGTGACGGGCTCGAGAGCGTTCCCAGATAGAGCTCGGCCAGCTTCACCGTGTACTCCGGCCACACGTCACGCTCGTCCGGCCCGCCCACGGCAAGCGCAGCGAGATACCCCGCCGCTTCGTCCGGTCGGTCGAGCGAGATCAGCAGATCGGCGGTGATCGCAAGTCCCTCCTGGAGATACGACCCGTTCGCGTACTGCGTGAGGAAATGCCGCGCCTCCTCGAGCGCCGCCTCGCGCAACACTCGCGAATTCAGCCCCGCAAGCCTCTCGACCGCGGAGAGAAGCCGTGCATCCTGTCCCTCCGCCGCCGGTAGCCGCGAGATGGACACCGCTTCGCTGTAGCCGAGTCCCCAATCGCGGTTTCGCTCGAAGAGCCGGGCGACAAGGCGAAGCGCGTCGTCCGAGTGTTCCCCGCGAGGATAGAGGTACGCGGCGCGAACAGCGAAGCGCAGCGCCTGCGCGTCACGGGAGTTCTCGGCGTGGAGCATCGCGTTGAAGAAGAGCGCGTCGCCCGCGAATTCGGACTCGGGGTACCGCGCGGCGTACGCGGGCAGCGCCGCGAGGAGCTCGTCCACGACTGCCGCGTCCGATTGCTGACTCAGGAGCCCGCGCAGGTAGCGTGCGTCCGTCGCCGCGTCCGCCCCGCCACGAGCACCCCCGTAGAGCGACGAACGGATTCCGTAGCGGTACTGCACGAGATCCTTCTCCTGCTTCGCGATGTGGTACGCCAACACAACGTCCGCTGCCCACGAGAGGCCCGCGACGACCACGCCTCCCCCGAAGATGAAGCTGTTCCGCAAGAGGCGATCGAAGTTCGGGTCGGGGAGCTCATTCCCCGTGAAAAGATCTTCGAAGTGGCTCCATTGGAGGACGATCGCGCCGGTCATCATGCCGTACCCGGCCAATCGAGCGCCCACGACCGGCCACGCGAGCTCGGGGTGCTCCACCTGGAAGAGTCCGTAGCCGGGGACGAATATGGACATGAACATCGTGAAGAAGTCGACGTTTCGATTGAGCTGCCGGTACTCGGCGAAGGTCATCTGTTCCGGGAGTCCCTCCTGCAGTTCGGGAGGGAGGTCGCGGAAGATCTGCGGCAGCATGTCCATCTGCGCAACTGCCGTCGCGCTCACGAGAGATGCGAGCAGGACGGCGAGCACCAATCGGTTCGCACGCACGGTCACCACCTCTGATGGACCTGCGGCTTGATCCGCTCCTCGTAGAGCGTGCGTACAGCCTGCAGCGTCCCGCCGTCGAGGGAGGCCATCTTGCTTGCCGCAGCGTTCGCGGTCGCCTGGTCGGGGTTCTTCGCGCCCGGTATCGCGAGCGTGACCGCGTCGAACTCGAGGATCCA
>JBKHII010000098.1:0-6212 GCA_046538735.1 Spirochaetales bacterium | reverse complement strand
TAGAGCGTGTCGAAGGCGAGCGACGACTTGCCGCTTCCGCTCACGCCGGTGACGACCGTGAGCTTGCCGAGCGGTATCTCCAGGTCGAGGTTGCGGAGGTTGTTCTGGCGGGCGCCGACGATTCTGATCGCGCCTTGCGGCGGCGCGTGGTGCCGTTCGCGGGTCGTGTTCGTGGTCGGTGTTCGTGGCATGCGCGTGGGGGCAAATATACTGTGACGGTCTCGCGTCGTGGTGTACCCGAGCGCGCCGATGGTGGTAGAGTGCTCGTCCATGGACGAACGATCCACAGAATCCCGCCGGCAGATGCTCGGCACCGCGAGTGCATTCTCCGCTTTTCTTCTCTGGGGCCTCCTACCGTTCTACTGGAAGTGGCTCGGCGCCGTCTCCGCGCCCGAGATCCTCGCGCATCGGATCGTCTGGTCGTCGCTCCTGCTCGCAATCATCGTGCCGATCTCACAGCGTCGCGAGCTCTCCGAAGCGATCCGCGACCGGCGGGCGTTGCTGATCGCGGCCGGCGCGGGTGTCGTCATCGGGATCAACTGGTTCATCTACACGTGGGCCGTGGGCGCAGAGCGACTCGTGGAGGCGAGCCTGGGGTACTACATCAACCCGCTCGTCAGTGTCTTCCTGGGCGTCGTCGTGCTTCGCGAGCGGCTGACTCCGGCGCAGCTCGTCGCGTTGCTCCTCGCGGCTGCCGGCGTGCTCGTGCTTGCCGTGAGCTACGGACGGATTCCGTGGGTGAGCCTGGGATTGGCCTTCAGCTTCGGCTTCTACGGGCTCGTGAAGAAGGTCGGCCGTCTCAACTCGGTCATGAGTCTGTTCGTGGAGCTCTCCGTGCTCGCGCCGATCGCGCTCGTCCATCTGCTCGCTCGCCACGATGCCGGAACAGGCGCGTTCGGAGCGGCCGGGCAGCGGATCACCTGGTTGCTGGCGGGAACCGGCATCGTGACGATTATTCCGCTGCTGCTCTTCGGTGCCGGGGCGCGACGCATCCCGCTCTCGCGCGTGGGGTTCCTCCAGTACGTCGCGCCCACGCTCATGTTGCTCATCGGTACCCTCTTCTACGGCGAGCCGTTCACGCCCGTCCACATCGCGAGCTTCGCGCTCATCTGGAGCGCGCTCGCGATCTACACGACGACGCTCGTGCCCCGCAGGAGACGCCCGTGCGACGCGCGCGCCGCGACGTGAAGGCCGGCCTGAATTCGACGGGCGACTCGGCCTGCGACCGTGGGAAAGCGAGAGAGTGTGCAGTAAACTATGATCGCGTATCAGAGAAACCCAACGGGAAAGGAGGGTGTATGAGACGGATCCTGATGTGCGTTCTTCTGTTCGTGTTGGTCGCCGGAGCTGCGGCCGCGCAAGACGCGGACCGAGCGAACGGCGTGAAGCTCGACCTGAGCACGCAGTTCACCGCGAGCGTCTTCGCGGCTCACTGGAGCGTGAATCCTTCGGCCGTGTACACGTTCGGTCCGCTGGGCGTGGGGGCCGGGATCAAGACCTACTTCGGGCTCGGCCACGAGGCGCTCTACCTGGGCCCGTACGCTCGGCTCGAGCTCGGATGGCTCTACTTCGGCGCCGGACCGCTCGTTCTCTTCGAGCAGCCGTCGGGATCCGACTGGGCGACGCTTTCAGACTCAGTGAGCTTCATCGGGCTGGCCGGCTTCGAGATCCCGCTCGTGGAGCTCGGTCCGGGCCACCTCGGGATCGATACCGGTGTGGACATTGCCATCACGCCGGCCCCCGTGTTCGATCCGGAGGCAGACAATATCTTCGCTCAGATCATCGGCGCCATCGCGGGAACGGTCGCTCACGCGGTCGTGAACTCCATCAAGGCGAACGTGGGGATCGTGTACACGATGAGGCTGTAGGCGAGTCGCGCGTCGGCTTGCTTCTCCTCCTTCGCGGGGACATAATAGCGAATCCCCCGCGAAGGAAGCCCCATGAGATCACAACCCAACATCCTCTTCATCATGACCGACGATCACGCCGGTCAGGCGATGAGCTGCTACGGAAGCCGCATCAACACGACGCCGAACATGGATCGCATCGCCGCCGAGGGCGCCCGATTCGACCACTGCTACGTGACGAACTCGATCTGCACGCCGAGCCGGGCGGCGATCCTCACGGGAACGCACAACCACGTGAACCGCGTCACGACGCTGGACACGCACCTGGACAACCGGCTGCCCAACGTGGCGAAGCATCTCCGGACGGCAGGGTACCAGACCGCGATCATCGGGAAGTGGCATCTCGGCCAGGGTCCGCGCCACTGGCCCACCGGCTTCGACTTCTGGAGCGTGCTCCCGGGGCAGGGCATCTACCACGATCCCGTCTTCTACGAGATGGGCGAGCGGATCGTGGAACCGGGCTACGTGACGGACGTCACGACCGACAAGTGCCTCCGCCGGCTCGATGAGCGCGACGCCGATCGGCCGTTCTTCCTGATGTGCCACCACAAGGCGCCACACCGTCCCTGGGATCCGAAGCCCGAACACCGCTCGCTCTACACCGACCCGATCGCCACGCCCGAGACGTACGACGACGACTACGCGAATCGCGCGAACGCCGCGGTCGAGGCGCGCATGCGCATCGCCGAGGACATGACGTACGACGATCTCGATCTCGTGCAGCTTCCGGAGTCCCCGGGCGAAGACATGGGCTTCGGCGGTCACAAGAAGGTTCCGCACCCGACCGACGGCGAGCTCGCAGGCTTCTCCCTCCGCTGCCGGAACTCCGGCGAGCTCTTCACCTTCCGAAACCGCGGCGAGCTCAAGCGGTTCAAGTATCAGCGCTACTTGCAGAAGTACCTGCAATGCGTCCACTCCGTGGATGAAAACGTGGGTCGTCTCCTCGACTACCTGGACGACCACGGCCTCCGCGAGAACACGATGGTGATCTACACCTCCGACCAGGGGTTCTACCTCGGCGAGCACGGCTGGTTCGACAAGCGCTTCATCTACGAGGAGAGCTTCCGGATGCCGTTCATCGTCCGCTATCCCGAGCTGGTGAGCCCCGGCACGACCTGCGACGCGATGGCGAGCAACGTGGATTTTGCACCGACCTTCCTGGACGTCGCCGGTGTACCGCAACCAACCTACATGCAAGGGCGGTCGCTCAAGCCGCTTCTCGAAGGCCGCGTTCCGGACGATTGGACCGACGTTGCGTACCACCGCTACTGGATGAACCAGGATGCGATTCATAACGCATACGCGCACTACGGCATCCGAACGCATGACTACAAGCTGATCTACTGGTACAACGAGGACTGTGACGAAGACGGCGCGAACCCGGGGACCGATCGTCCCGAGTGGGAGCTCTTCGACTTGCAGAACGACCCGCTCGAGCTGAAGAACGTGTACAACGATCCGGAATATGCTCAGGTGGTACTCGAGATGACCGCCAAGCTGGAAACGGAGATGGCTCGGATCGGCGACACCCCGGTGCACGTCGCGCCGGCCTTCGCTCGGTAGGCCGCGCGATCAGTCGCCCGCGGCGTCGCGCTGCCACTCGCGGATCCGCTCGATCTCCCGCTCGAGCCTCGGCACGAGGCGCTCGATCTGCGACCAGTCCGGCTCTTCGGCCCTTCGGCACGCTTCGTCGATGATGCGAGCCGTTTCGCTCAGCGATTGCGCTCCCAAGTAGAGCGCGGCGGTCTTGAGCGGATGCGTCTGCGCGTGAATGTCGTGATGAGCCCGAGCCTCGAGCGCCCGGTGGATCTCAACGAGGCGCTCGTCGACTTGATCGAGGAACTGCGGAAGGATCTCCCGAACGAGCTCGCCGGTCCGAACGAGCGATTCGTCTGCCGCGCCGAGGTCGAGAGGCACCGCCCGGGGGTCTACCTCCCTGAGGACGCGGAAGAGCTCCTCCACCACGACCGGCTTCGCCACGAAGCCGTCCATCCCGGCAGAGATGCACGCTCGTCGCTCCTCCTCCGAGACGCCTCCGCTCAGCCCGATGATCGGAGTCGGTCGGATGCCGAGTGTCTCCCAGTACTCGTGGAGCCGCGCCGTTGCCTCCAGTCCGTCGAGCTCCGGCATGTGGCGATCCATGAGGATGGCGTCGAAGAGCCCATCGCGGGCGCGCGCGACCGCTTCCGCGCCGTTCGCCGCGGTGACGACCTCCACGCCGTACTGCTCGAGCAGCACCACGACCACGCGCCGGCTCGTCCGGTCGTCCTCGGCGAGAAGGACGCGCCAGGCGCGCTCCGTTCCGGGAGCGGACGCGGTTCTCGACCTCGCTGCGGCCTCGTCCGCCACGCAGAACGGTATCGCGACGGTTACGCTCGTTCCCACGCCTACCACGCTTCTGACTCCGATCGAGCCGCCCATCATGTCCACGAGGCTCTTCGCGATCGAGAGACCGAGACCGGAGCCGCCGTAAGCCTGCGTGATCTCCGCCGCCCCCTGCGCGAACTTCTCGAACAGGTGCGGCAGGTGCGAGTCGGGGATACCAATACCGGTGTCCGTGATCACCGTTGAGATCGAGACGCGGCCGTCGTGGATCGGCTGAGCCTCCGCCTGGACGGTCACCCCTCCCTCATGGGTGAACTTGAGCGCGTTATGGACGCAGTTCGTCAGGATCTGACGGAACCTGAGGCGATCGCCGAGCACGTAGTCCGGTACTCCGGCCTGGGCTCGCCATCTCAGACTCAGCCCCTCCGCCACGTTGGACTCACGCAACGACTCAACGACCTCTTCAATCGCCTCCCGTACCGAGAACGGCGCGTGATCGACCTCGACGCGCCCGGCCTCGAGCCGCGACATCTCCAGGATCGAGTCGACCATGTGCATCAGATCCTGGCTCGAGCCGCGCAGCAGCCGGAGGTACTCGCCGCGTCGCTCCTCCGGCAGGTCCGGTTCGTGAAGCGCCGCGATCATACCGACCACGCCGTTCATCGGCGTGCGTAGCTCGTGGCTCACGTTGGCGAGGAACTGGCCCTTCGCGCGATTCGCGCTCTCCGCCGCCCGTCGCGCGCGGACGAGCGCCGCGACAGCGCCCGCGACCCCGCCTACCAAGAGCAACAGCATCGCTCCTCGTTCGAACGCGCCCCGAACGAGCTTCCGGTACGAGGACGAGGGTTCGTACTGAACGAAGTAGGCCACGAGATCCCCCGTCAGATCGACGATACGCACGAAGGTCACCACGTAGCCGTTTCCGTCCACCGATACAGGCAGGACGAAGCTCGCGCCGCGATCATCCCGGAGCGGGTGACGCGCGGCGACCGCCTGCCGGACCGCCGCGACCCACCGCGGAGTACCGCTCGCAGTGCGCGGACGGCGGAGCAGGTCCGCCGAGGCGGGCATCACGAGCTCCGCGTCCTTTCCGAGCTCATGTAAAACCGGTCTGATCACTTCGTCCACCGAGATGCCGAGCTCGACCGATCCCACGTGTCTGCCGTCGTGCGCCAGCGGATAGACGAATCGATGGCCGGCGCCGAAGCGACCGATCTCGAACCCGGAGACGAAACGGTGTTCGCTGTTTGCGATACGAACCGTGTCACGGACGCCGTGCAGCGCGTCGCCCCACGTATCCGGCGCGTGGAACCGGAGGAGGCTGCGGCCGTCCGGGAGGTGGAAGTGGACGGTGCGAAAACCCTCCTGTGCGAGGTCCTCGTACGTTTCGTGGAGCCTGGATCGGAGGAGGCTGCGCGCCCTGTCCAGATTGCCGGTTTCAAGCGCTTCCGCCAGCGTACCCGTGATCTCCGGCACGCGGATCTCGCGCTCCACCGCGTAGCGCGAGAACTCCTCGAACGACGCGACGACCGCAGTCGCCGTTGCGCGCGTTGTGGACAGGTAGTGCGCGTCCAGCGACGACCTGGTTCCGGCGTACAGCACGATCGTGCGGGCCACGAGGAGCGCCCCAACGGTGAGGAGGGCGGAAGTGACGGCGAGTCGGCCGAAGCATCGCGATCCACAACGGTCACGAAGCGTACTCAGCGATAAACGTGTAATATGCGATTTTGGACATTGTAGCGATTTATGTCAACCCAAAGCGTCCCGCAAAGCGTCCACGGCGCCTCGCTCGGCGTCGCGAATCTCCTCCAGTCGATCGGCGATCGCGGCCATGATCTCAACCGCCTGATCGCCGTCCTGGAGCTCGGTCGCCGCCGCTGCGCGAAGTGTCTCGAGTCGCGCGTCGACGTTCTGCAACCGATCGATCTCACGGTTGCCGCCGGCGAGGAACCGCGTGTGGCGTTCCACGAGGAGCCTGCG
>JBKHII010000047.1:0-25335 GCA_046538735.1 Spirochaetales bacterium | reverse complement strand
TGCGGACCGTCGTCGCCCACCGAGCTATCTCGGGGGCGGGACGGTCCCTTTTTTTGCTTCCGCTTGCATCTCGCCGACCTGTCGACGATGATGTCGCATGGCCTCCTCTTCCGTTACGGCACAGCAAGGACGCGGATTCTACCGGCCGCGCTTCTCTCCGGGTACCTACTGGTTTGCCCGACTGATCGGGCCGCTCTACATGAGGCTCGCGCAAGGGGTGCGCGGACTGCGCGTCAGCCACATGGAACGTCTGTATCGGGAGTTGAGCCGGTTTCAACGCCGCGAGTCGCGTCTGATGATCGTGTTCCGCCACGTGTCCGTTCCGGACGGTCCCGTGATCATCAAGCTCGTCTCGCAGGACCTTCCTCGCTGGTGTCGCGCCCACCGCAAGAAGCTCCACGATGCGCCGCATACACACTTCCTCTACGGGAAACCCGTCCTCAACTGGGCAGGTGCGCTCGCCCGATGGGCATTCCCCCGGATGGGCGGAATCCCCGTCGTGAACGGCCGAGTCGAGCGCGAGTCTCAGCTCGCGATTCGCGAGGCGCTCGCTCGCGGTCGTTTCCCGCTCGC
This sequence comes from Spirochaetales bacterium, assembly GCA_046538735.1. Lineage (GTDB taxonomy): Bacteria > Spirochaetota > Spirochaetia > DSM-27196 > SLST01 > SLST01. The sequence goes on along the minus strand of JBKHII010000047.1, from coordinate 24,762 downwards.
CTTCGCTCCTGAAGGTCAGATCACCTATCACCAGTTCGAGACGTACGATCTCGCACCGGGCCTCGCGACGCTCGCGAGTTGGGCGCGTGACGGGGCCGACGACGAAACGCGGGACGTCACGGTGCTTCCCGTCTCGCTCGGCTACAGCTACGGCAGACGGGCGCCGCGCGTGCTCAACGCGGCGCTCGCGATGCTCCGTGGCGCAGTGGGTGTCTCGGGCGAGTGCGATGCGGTGACCGCGCGAGACTCGGTCGATCGGATCGTGGCTCATCTCCTCGATCTCACCGAGGTCGTCGTGGGCCAGCTTGAGCGTGACTATCCGTTCCTCCGCGGCGCCGCCGATCTCGCGGGCAGGGCAAGAGGCGCCTCGAGCGACGCCCGAACAGGCGTCCCCGGTGCGGGGTCGCTGCAGCGCCGCATCGACGCGTTGTGCGAGCGCGCGGTGCGCGTCGGCGAGGACGCGGTTGGCCTGCCGAGCGACGGTGCGATTCTCGATCGGATCTTCCGGGTACGGAACTGGATCATGAGCGGGCGGTACCGCGAGGACGTTGATCCCGAGTCTCTTGCTCCGCTGCGGCGCGACATTGCCGATAGACGCGCGGCGCTCGCCGTCGCCATCCGACCCTACGAGCGCCTCGCGGACATCCTCGAGTACGTGCATACGGGCTACATCTTCGGGCTCGCCCCGGACTCCGATCCGCCTCGCGCGCGCTCGGCGGCGCTCGATCGACTCGTGGAGTACGCGCTCAACCTGCTGGACGTGGTCAACCGAGCGGGAGGCGGCGACGTGAACACGCGGTTCCAGCCCGGCGGGCGCGTCGCGCGTATCCTCGTGGGCGAGCCGATAGACGCCGGTGCGGTGCTCGCGGGGAGTGAGTCCGGGAGGGAAGGACGGCGGGAGCTCAACCGTCGGGTTCGGGCCGAACTGGAGCGACTGACGCGCGAGCTTGAGGAGCGCTGTTGGGAGACCCGCGGCTCCGAGCGGGCGTAACCCCGCTTCGGCCTCCGAGTAGGCCGAACGGGGTATGTGTCGGGGGCGTGCCCGCGGATAGCTTCGTCGCGGGGGCCCCATGCACGACACGTCTCACACCGATCACCACCGGATGATGATCCGGGACTTCCGCAGACGTTTCTTCGCGACGGTCGTCCTCTCTCTTCCGATCCTCGCGCTGTCCGACCTGATTCAGTCCGCACTCGGATACAGCTTCACGTTTCCGGGTGCGCCGTGGGTCGTGTTTGGTCTCTCCACGATCGTCTTCGCCTACGGCGGATGGCCGTTCCTGAGCGGACTGGTGGACGAGCTCCGCCGGCGCAACCCGGGCATGATGACGCTCATCGGGCTTGCGATCACCGTTGCCTACGCCTACAGCGCGGCGGTCACGTTCGGGCTCGAAGGGAGCGTCTTCTACTGGGAGCTCGCGACGTTGATCGCGGTCATGCTCGCCGGGCACTGGATCGAGATGGCTTCCGTGTTGAGCGCGTCATCCGCGCTCGAGAAGCTCGCACAGCTCATGCCGGACACCGCGCACCGGAAGCGTGCAGACGGCGAGGTGGAGGACGTCCCACTCTCCCGCATCGAGTCGGGCGACCTTCTCGTGATCAAGCCGGGGGAGAAGATACCGTCCGACGGCTCGATCGCGACCGGCGAGAGCTACGTTGACGAGTCGATGCTGACCGGCGAGTCGAAGCCGGTCCACAAGCAGTCCGGCGATAGGCTCATCGGCGGGTCGATCAACGGCGACGGCTCGCTCGAGCTCACGGTCGAGGGCGCAGGAGAGGAGTCGTACCTCTCGAAGGTCATTTCAATGGTGCGCGAGGCTCAGGAGGCGAAGAGCCGCACGCAGGCGCTTTCCGATCGGGCGGCGTTCTGGCTCACCGTCGTCGCGATCACCGTCGGGCTCGCCACCCTCGCCGCTTGGCTCGTCGCGGGACGGGACCTTCAGTTCTCGATCGCCCGCATGGCGACGGTGATGGTGATTACCTGTCCGCACGCGCTCGGGCTCGCGATTCCGCTGGTGGTCGCCGTGTCCACCTCCAAGTCGGCGCAGAACGGTCTGCTCATCCGCAACCGCACCGCCTTCGAGAACGCGCGGAAGATCACGGCGGTCGTCTTCGACAAGACCGGCACCTTGACCCACGGGACGTTCGAGGTGAGCAAGGTCGACGTTCACTCGGACGGCGTTGACGAGGCTCGCGTGCTCGGGCTCGCCGCAGCGCTCGAGGCGCAGTCGGAGCACCCGATCGCGAAGGCGGTCGTTACGCGCGCGAAGCGCGACGGGCACGACATACCATCGGCCGAGGAGTTTCGCGCGGTGAAGGGGCGCGGCGTGGAAGGCACCGTAGACGGCACGAAGGTTCGGGTGGCGAGTCCAGGCTTCCTCGAGGAGCTCGGTCTCGAGGTGCCGGCAGGTGTCACGAGTGAAGGCGGCGTCACGCGCGTCTTCGTGACCGAGGGCGACCGTGTGCTGGGCTCGGTCGCGCTCTCGGACACGATCCGCGACGAGTCGTACCGCGCGATCGAAGAGCTTCACCGGCGCGGTATCAAGTGCTGGATGCTGACCGGCGACAACGAAGAGACCGCACAGGCGGTCGCCGAGGAGCTCGGGATGGACGGCTACTTCGCCGAGGTGCTGCCCGACGAGAAGCAGGACAAGGTGAAGGAGCTCCAGGAGCGAGGCGAGTACGTCGCCATGACCGGCGACGGGGTGAACGACTCGCCGGCGCTCGCGCAGGCGCAGATCGGCATCGCCGTGGGCAGCGGCACGGACGTGGCCGCCGCCACCGCCGATATCGTCCTGGTGAACTCGAATCCGCTCGACATCACCGCGCTCATAGTCTTCGGCCGGGCGACCTACCGCAAGATGGTGCAGAACCTCATCTGGGCGACCGGCTACAACGTCGTCGCGATCCCGCTCGCCGCCGGCGTTCTGTACGGCGCCGGAATCGTTCTCTCTCCGGAGGTTGGCGCGATCCTCATGTCGCTCTCCACGGTAATCGTCGCGATCAACGCCAGACTGCTGCGCGTGAGGCGAGAGGAACTCGCGTCGGCTTCACCCGCCTCCTGACCGCGTGCATAATGGTCGCAGGGAGGACGCATGGAGTATCGACTGCTTGGCCGCTCGGGACTGCGCGTATCGGAGCTCTGTCTCGGCACGATGACCTTCGGGCACGGGACGGATGAGACGGAGGCGCAACGGATGGTGGACCGCGCGCTGGACGCGGGAGTCACCTTCTTCGACACCGCGAACTCGTACGCCGACTCGCGGTCGGAGACGATCCTCGGGAAGGCGCTCGGCTCGCGACGAGACGACGTGGTGCTCGCGACGAAGTTCTACAACCCAATGGGCACCGGGCCGAACGACTCGGGAATGTCGCGGTATCACATCATGCAGGCGATAGAAGGAAGCCTCCGTCGTTTGGGAACCGACCACGTGGACATCTACTATATCCATCACGTGGACCAGCACACTCCGCTTGAGGAGATGCTCCGCGCGGTGGACGATCTCGTGCATCAGGGCAAGGTGCGATACATCGCGTGCAGCAACTACGAGGCGTGGCGGCTCGTGGAGGCGCTCTGGACCTCGGAGGCGAACGGGCTCGCCCGGTTCGTCTGTCACCAGCCGCAGTACAGTCTTGTAGTGCGGGACATCGAGGTCGACGTTCTTCCGGTGTGCGAGCGCAAGGGGCTCGGCGTCGTCACGTGGGGCCCGCTCGCCGGCGGCTTCCTCTCGGGCAAGTACCGACCGGGCGAACGCAGGAAGCCCGGCACGCGTTCCGAGGAGGGATGGGTCTTTCCCGAGTCGTTCTTCGCGCCCAACGCGGACGAGACGCTCGCCGCGCTCCTCTCCGTCGCCGCCGAGCTCGACAAGAGCCCTGCGGAGACCGCGATTCGCTGGCTTCTCGAACAGTCGCTCGTGTCGTCCGTGATCGTGGGAGCGCGAACGCTCGCGCACCTGGAGACGAATCTGAAGGCCGCCGAGTGGAGGATGCCGGACACCGCGCTCCGGCGCCTCACGGACGTCTCCGCGCCGCGAGTCCCGTATCCCGAGGCGATGGAGTGGCCGCGCGACGCGGTTCGTCTCCAGGCGATCGCGAAGAAGCGATGACCGGACCCAACGGCCGCGCGGACCGGCGTGCCGCTCCGGCGGCTATCGCTCGGTCGCCGGCAGGTAGGCCTCCAGGTCGTCCTTGAATCCGAAGAGGCGCGGCGAGCGCGATCAGAATCCATCTCGCGATCATGATGCTCAAAGGGTGTGCGCCGAGTGATGTGGAGCGTCAAGCCGGCGAGGCCGGCCGCGGACGGGTCTGCGCCGTATCATGGCCCCATGCACAAGCTCGTCGTATTCGTGCCTGAGGAGCACGCGGAGGCGGTGAAGCGCGCGCTCTTCTCCGCGGGCGCGGGACGGTTTCGCAACTACGATTCGTGCTCGTGGGAGACACTCGGTACCGGGCAGTTCCGGCCCTTGCCCGGCAGCTCGCCCGTTCTCGGTCGAGAAGGTGTCGTGGAGCGGGTATCGGAGCTTCGCGTGGAGATGATCTGTCGTGACGAGTCCGTTCGAGCCGCGCTCGACGCGTTGGTCGCGGCTCACCCGTACGAAGAGCCGGCGTACGAGGTCTACCCGATCTTGACCGCGGCCGACTTCGCCGGGTCCGCGGGTTCGTGAGTCGCGGCGCGTCCCTTACCGCGCAGGACACTCGCCGGCGCTCACCCGGATCCAGAGAAACGGCACGCAGACGGCCGCAACGAGCCCGACGGCCAGGATCCCGGGGCCCACGTTGCCGCCCGCGGCTTCGGCCACGGCACCCACGGCGAAGGCCGTAAGCGCCGCGAAGAGACTCTGTAGTTGCGACTGCGCGGAGAGAACCGTCGCGAGGACCGATTCAGGGACTCGACCGGAGACGCACGCGACGCCGACCGGCTGCCGCAGGTTCTGAAGTACGTACATCCCCATGAAGAGCACCACCGGGAGGACCGGCAGTGCGAGCCATCGGCTCACGCCGGCACCCGTGGCGAGGAGGAGGCCGATCGCGAGCTGCCAGTTGAGCGCGCGGCCGGGCGGTCCGAACTTCGCCGCGACGCGAGCGGAGTGGCGGGAGGCGACCGAGGTCACCGCGTAGACGACGCTGTACGCGATGCCGATGAGCAGCGCCTCGCGCCGTTCGATCGCGAGATCCGGGGCGAAGGGGACGGAGAGCGCAAGCGCCGCGATCATCGGCTGGAGATAGTCCTTGGTCCCTTTGAAGAGCCCCGCGAAGGAAGCGGCGCTGAAGACCGAGCGGGCGGCGCCCGGCCTTCGTACCGTCTCTCGGAGCCCTGCACCGATCGCTCGGAGGTTTTCTCCGATCGCGCTCGACTGGAAGGTTCCGGTCGTGCCGTCGAGCTCCTTCGGGTAGGTCGTCATGAGCACCAGGTCGAGCACGTAGGGGATCATCGAAAAGAGGAAGACCGAGCGGTAGTTCCCGGCGCCGAAGACGATGGCGGCGGCGATCAGCGCCGAGACGGCGGAGCCGGCCTGCGACCACGAGCGGGTATGCCCGTAGTAGTCGTTGCCGAGCCGCTCGAGGCCGCGCAGGCGGAGGTGCGCGAAGATCATTGCCTTGTGCGTTCCCGTCCGAAACGCCTCGCCGAATGAGAAGAGGAGCATCGCTCCAACGAAGTGAAGCATGGACGATCCGAACCAGAATGCGACGAAGGAGAGCAGATAGCTCCCGAACGACGCGATCATCGTACGCCTGCGGCCGAGCGCGTCGGCGACCGCGCCGGTCGGGATCTCCAGGACGTTCACTGCGATCTCGCGAATCGCGTAGAGCATGCCCACCTGCAGGAATCCGATCCCCTGCTCGAGCAGAAAGAGCACCATGAACGGCTCAAAGAACCTGAGGTTCTTGAGGAAGCCGTACGCGGAGAATTTGGCGTACTGAAGATCCCTCGTGAACGTCTCTCGCATGGGCGCCTCCTTTACGTGCTCGATTCGTCCGACCGAACCTCGCTGATCAACTCGTCCGGGATGTCGTCGAACGAGGCATAGTTCATCGAGTAGAGTTTCGCGTACAGGCCGTGCTTGTCCATCAGCTCGTCGTGCGTGCCGGTCTCTACGATCCGACCATCCTGGAGGACGACGATTCGATCCGATCCGCGGATCGTAGAGAGGCGGTGCGCGATCACGAGACCGGTTCGGTTCTGCAGGAGACGCTTCAGCGCCTTCTGGATCAGCTTCTCGGTGTAGCTGTCGATGTTCGCGGTCGCCTCGTCCAGCACGAGGATCTTCGCGTCCGCGACGAGCGCGCGCGCGAAGCTGATCAGCTGCCGCTGACCCTGAGAGAGGTTGCCGCCACCTTGCTCGAGCACCGTATCGTACCCGTCCGGCAGCGCTGCGATCGAGTCGTGGACGCCGACTGCGCGCGTCGCTTCCACGATCCGGTCCATCGTCGCGTCGGTCGTTCGGTAGCGGATGTTCTCGAGAATGGTGCCTGTGAAGAGGAACGGCTCCTGGAGGACCATCGCGATGTTCCGGCCGAGCGACTCCTGCGTGACGTCGCGCACGTCGTGCCCGTCTATGAGGATCCGACCGTCCCACACGTCGTAGAATCGGTGCGCGAGCGCCGTGAGGCTCGTCTTCCCGGAGCCCGTTGGGCCCACGAGCGCGACCGTCTCGCCCGGGTTCACCGTGAAGCTGATGTCCCTGAGGATCGGGCGGTCCGGCTCGTACCCGAAGGTGACGTTCCGGAACTCGATCCTCCCGTCGATATTCGTGAGGTCGTGTGCGCCCGGTTTGTCGTCAACATCAACGTCCACATCCAAGACCTCGAAAATGCGGTGTCCGGACGCCATCGCTCGCTGCATGATGCTGTACTGCATCGTGATCGATCGGATCGGAGCGAAGAAGCGCTGGACGTAGAAGATGAAGGTGACCATGACGCCGAGCGCGAGCGTCCGGTCGAGGACCATCGAGCCGCCCACGATCACGACGACCGCCATCGCGACACCGGTGAGCGTGTCCACGATCGGGATCATGATCTGCGCGAATCTCGTGCCGCGAAGCTGCGCGTCCAGGTTCGCCTTGGCCTTGTCGTCGAACAGGACGTAGTTCGTGTCCTCGCGCGCCATCGCCTGGATCGTGCGGACGCCGTTGATGCCCTCTGCGAGCGCGCCGTTCGTCGTTGAGCTCGCGTGGCGCGCGGCGATGAACGCCTTCCGGGCGCGCGGCAGCCAGACGAAGCGAACCACGAAGAGAATCGGAACGATCGCGAGCGTCAGGAGGCCGAGCTCCACGTGCAGCGCGAGGAGCACCACGACGATGCCGGTCAGGAGAACGACGTCGCCGACCGCGAAGATCGAAGACTCGAGGAACTGCTGGAGCGCATGAACGTCGCCCTGTAGCCGCGACATGAGCCGGCCGACCTCGGTCTTGTCCATGAACGAGAGCGAGATCCGCTGGAGGTGCGCGAACATCGCGCGCCTGACGTCGAACAGCACGCGCTCGCCGACCTCGCTCGCGAGCCGTTCCTGGATGTAGTTGGCACCGTAGTTCACGAGGATCACAAGCGCGAAGACCGCCGCGGCGATCGTAAGCGCCGTCCGGCTCCCGTCGCCGCCGAGGAGCGCGCCGTCGATCGTCGTGCCGATCACGATCGGGACGGCGAGCTGCGTCGCGGTGAAGAGCAGCACGCCCACGAGGGCGAGCGCGAGCTGCGTGCGATACGGCTTCACGAAGGGGAGAAACCGGCGCAGGATGTGCGGGTCGAAGGCGCGGCCGAAGAGCTCTTCGTCTCGGCTGATTTGCGACCCCACGACCGCGAGCGGCGGTCGCTCCTCCCTCGGTATCTCGTAGTCGTGAAACTCTTCTCGGATGCTGCGATGGGATGACATGGTTACTCCAGGAAGCCTTCGTCGACCGGGTTCGACTGTAGTTCATAGAGCGCTGCGTAGCGACCCCCGAGCGCAAGGAGCTCGTCGTGCGTGCCCCGCTCCACCACGCGACCGCCGTCAACGAAGAGGATCTCGTCCGCGTGCATCAGCGAGCTGAGCCGGTGCGAGATGATGATCGCGACCGAATCCGCCGACCGCTCCCGCAGCGACGAGAGGATACGCTGCTCGGTCGCCGCGTCGATTGCCGCGGTCGAGTCGTCGAAGATGAGGATCCACGGCTCTATCAGCAGGGCTCGCGCGATCACGAGCCGCTGCCGCTGCCCGCCCGAGAGCGAGACGCCTCGCTCTCCCACGAGCGTGTCGTACTTGCGCGGCAGGTTGTCGATGTAGCTGTGGAGCTGGGCCGTGTTCGTGGCGCTCACGATTCGGTCGCGATCCGCCCACGGGTCGCCGTACGCGACGTTGTTCACGATTCCCGCGGTGAAGAGGAAGATGTCCTGTTGAATGACGCTCACCGCCGAGCGCAGCGACTTGAGCGTGACGTCGCGGATGTCCTGGCCGTCGATCGTGATGCGCCCCGCGGTGACGTCGTAGAAGCGGGGGACCAGGTGAGCGATCGTCGATTTGCCGGCTCCAGGAGGTCCTACGATTCCGAGCGTCCGGCCACGACGAACCCGGAAGCTCACGTCCGAGAGGACGGGAACCTCCTCGTCGCCGAGGCGGTAGGAGAAGCCCACGCGGTCGAACTCGAGCACCGCGTTCTCGACCTGAAGCGGTTTCGCGTCGGCCTTGTCCTTGATGTCCGGCTCTTCGTCGAGCACCGAGAAGAGGCGCTCTCCCGAGGTGGTCGCTCGTGCGAACGAGTTCACGAGCAGGCCGAGCTGGCGCACCGGCATCTGGAGTACCGTCATATACGCCAGGAACTCGGTGAGTCGTCCCACCGTGATCTCTCCGGCGAGCGTGCTCCGGCCGCCGAAGAAGAGGACGAGTCCCATCGAGACGTAGAACGCGAAGGTCATCGTGGTGCCGTTCGCGACGCGAGTTCGGATGCGGTCGGAGGTAATCTCGCGCGCCTGGTCGGTCGCCTCGTCGAACTTGGAGAGCTCGTAGCGCTGCGCCGCGAACGCGCGTACGACGCGGATGCCCTGGAGGTTCTCCTCCATGACCCGCGTGAGGTAGGAGAGCCGCTCCTGGAGCCGGTGCCAGCTCTCGCGCAGCGAGAGGCGCGCGTCGATCGCGCGCCACCCCACGAAGGGAACGAAGCTAAGCGCGAGCAGGCCGAGCGCCCAGTCCGCCGAGATGAGCCGGTACGCGCCGATTCCGATGAGCATCGCGAGGAAGATCAGCCGCTTGATGCCGGTGTTCACGAAGAGGCGAACACCCTCCACGTCGAGCATTCCGCGCGTGATGAGGTCGCCGCTGTGCGCGTGGTCGTGGTACCGGAAGTCGAGCCGCTGGATCTTGTCGTAGATCGCAATGCGCAGTTCGTAGCCGATATGCTGCCCTACGGCCTCGCCAAGGTAGTTGTGCAGCATTGTGAAGAGCCCGCGTAGCACGCTTGCGCCGAACAGGAGCGCCCCCGTGGCGACGAGCGCGCGCCGGGCGGTGGCGACGTCGCCGCCGCCCGATTGGCTGAGCATGCCGTAGGCGTTGTCCACCGCCTGCCCGAGATACTCCGGGATATAGAGCTGGAAGACGACGGCCACGACGAGCGCCGAGAGTGCGGCCACCATACGCGCGGGGTAGTGGAGCGTCATGCGACTCACGCGAGCGATCACGTCCAGCCCTTCGATCATCTTCCGGAACGTGAATCGACTGGTTTCTCGCGGAGGGTGGGGTGAAATCGTTTTCATAGGCGGTGTGATAATCGTACAGCACAACCGAACGACGTGCAAACGGCTACGTTTGCCGTTGCGATGCTGTCGTCGTAGACTCACAGCGTGACCACCCTCTGGCGCCGCCTGCCCCGACCAATCCACGCGCTCGCACCGATGGAGGACGTTACCGACACCGTGTTTCGCCGGATCATCGCCGGATGCGGCCGGCCGGACGTCTTCTTCACCGAGTTCATCCATACCGACGTTGTGCTCGCTCCGCGCAGGAACCGTCCCGGGGTGACGCCGAGACTCGTGTTCACTCCGGAGGAGCGGCCGTTGATCGTGCAGATCTGGGGGACCGACCCGGAGGCGTACCGTCGCGCGGCGGGCAGGCTCGCGGAGATGGGCTTTGACGGGATCGACATCAACATGGGGTGCCCGGTCCGCAAGATTCGCAAGAAGGGTGCGTGCTCGGCGCTCATCCTGCAGCCGAAGCTCGCCGCGGAGCTCATCGCGGCGGCGCGGGAGGGCGCGAGGGGACTGCCTGTCGGCGTGAAGACCCGGATCGGCTATGCGGCCCCGCGAACCGAGCAGTGGATCGGGCACCTCCTCGAGCAGCGGCTGGACGCGCTGACGGTTCATGGGCGGTGCGCGGAGCAGGAGAGCGAAGGGCCGGTGGACTGGGACGAGATCGCGCGCGCAGCGGCGATCGGGCGCGATCTCGGCGTGGAAACGGCGGTGCTCGGCAACGGCGACGTGACGAGTCGCGCCGAGATCCGCGAGCGATCGAAACGCTACGGGCTCGACGGTGTGATGGTCGGCCGCGGTGTCTTCGCCGATCCCTACGTCTTCAGCGCGAACGGCCGAGCCGGGCGATTCGGGTCGGCGCCGGCGCACGAGAAGGTTGAGCTGCTCCTTCGTCACCTTCGCCTCTACCGATCGGTGTGGGGCGACACGCGCAACTACGAGATCCTGAAGAAGTTCTACAAGGTGTATGTCGCCGGCTTCCCCGGCGCGGAAGAGCTCCGGTCCGAGCTGAACGCGACGCACGACTACGATGCTGCCGAGCGCGTGGTCGCCGATCTGCTTTCCGACGAGCGGCGCGAGCCGTAAGCCGAGCAGGTGTGGTACTATGAAAGTTGTGAGCCTCGACTATCTTGCCGAACAAGGAATCACGAGCTCCCGGGTGCTTGAGGCGTTGCGGAGGGTTCCTCGGGATCGTTTCGTCCCGGAGGGGGAGCGCGCGAGCGCCTTTGCCAACCGGCCGCTCTCGATCGGCTCGGGTCAGACCATTTCCCAGCCGTTCGTCGTGGGCTACATGACGCAGGCGCTCGATCTGCGACCAAACGAGCGCGTCCTCGAGGTGGGTACGGGAAGCGGCTACCAGACGGCCGTGCTCGCCGAGCTCAGCAACCACGTCTACTCGATCGAGATTCTCCCCGAACTTGCCGAACGGGCGCGGGCGATCCTGGACGATCTTGGCTACACCAATGTTCGGACTCGGGTGGGCAACGGTCGCGACGGATGGCCGGAGGAGGCGCCGTTCAACGCGATCATGGTCACGGCCGCCGCGGAGCGCGTGCCGCCGGCGCTGGTGTCGCAGCTCGCGCCCGAGGGTCGGATGATCGTTCCCGTGGGACCGGTCGGAGGAGCGCAGGAGCTCGTGCTCGTCCGGTCCGGATCGCAGGGACGCGTGAGGCAGGAGATCCTCATCCCGGTGCGTTTCGTCCCTCTCACCGGTGGCCATGACGATTAGGGCGACGACGGCTCCCGGCATCGAGGACGTGGCCCTGCGCGAGGGGACGCGACTGCTCCAAGCCGCCGGCTATTCGATCGGCTCGGAGGACGCGGAGGCGTTTGGGATGGCGGGCATCGTGGGCTGGACGCTGCCGCCGGAGGAGTCGGTGCGTGCCTTCCTCCGCGCCGATCCGCTGCGGAGCGCTCGTTCGCTGTTCCACGTCACGGTGCACATCGCCGAGATCGAGTGGGACGGACGGGAGCCGGCATCGCTTCTGGACGGCGTTCGACGCGTGGACTTCCTCGAGATGCCCGCCGCGGAGAGCTTTCGCGTGAGCTGTACAAGAAGCGGTACGCATGCCTTTCAGAGTCCGGAGGTGGAGCGGAGCGTGGGCGCCGTGCTCCAGGAGCGCTACGGAACTGCCGTCGATCTGGAGCAGTATGATCTGCATGTTAAGATCGACGTTATGGGTAAGCGCGCCTTCTGCGGATACCAACTCACGGGACGAAAGGGACTCGACCGTCGCTACCGCTGGGTCTACCATCCGCGCGTGACGCTTCGGACGCCGATTGCGTACGGAATGCTCGTCTTGAGCGGCTACACCGAGCGGCCCGGTTCGCTGCACGACCCGTTCTGCGGCTCGGGAACGATCCTGCTTGAGGCTGCCGGAGTCGTTCGCGACGGAGCGCACGTGCGTGAAGGCGTTCCCGCGCTGCCGCCGCTCTCGGGCAGCGATCGGGACCCGAGAGCGGTTCGCGGCGCTCGAGCGAACCTGGATGCGGCGGGACTGCCCGGCGTGGGCGTCTCGGAGATGGACGCCCGTACGCTCGACGAACAGCTTCCCGAGCGCTCGCTCGACTTCATCGTGACGAACCCGCCCTTCGGGATCCGACTCGGTCGCGGGTCGAACTTCCGCACGCTCTACGGGGGGTTCCTGCGCTCGGCCGCGAGGGTGATGCGCCCGGGCGGAACGCTTGCGTTGCTCGTGGGCAAGCGCCGCGGGGTGTTCAACAAGGTGCTGCAGGCGTCTCCTGAGTTCGCGATGCGGCACGTTCGGATCGTTGAGATGGGAGGGGTGTACGCTGCGCTCTTCGTCCTGCGGCGGACCGCGCTCGAGGGTCCGGTGGTCGAGGGCTCGGCGTTCGACGGCGGGACGGCGCCCGATTGACCGCGGCAAGAAGGCGAACAAGTCTGCCATCTATGGGTATCTTTGCGCGAACTGCGAACGCCGGGGCAAGGTGGTTTGCAAGTCGGTTCCCGGCGCGAGCCCGCCGACTACGGCTACCCCGCGGAGTAGTCGAGCGGGAAATCTCCTTTACACCGCCATACCGGTGCTCTATTATCGTCATTGATGAAGAATGTTCACCAGTCCCGGGGGAGGGCGTGGCTTGGTCCCGTCGTGATCGTCCTCTTGATCGCGCTGGCGTCTGCCGCTGCCGTGTTCGCATCCGCTCCCGAGACTCCTCTCCTGCGCACCGTTTCTCTCGGTGCGGCGCTCTTTCTGCTCCTGTGCCTCGCCCTCCTGCCGCTTCTGCTCTACCAGCGCGCCCGCTCACGATGGGGCGCCGATCCCGCGTCGGTTGAACGACTGGCGAAGGCATTGCGGGAAGGCGATCTCACGCACGCGTACGGCGTGACGCGCGACACGAGGCGTGGCGACACCGGCGTCCATGCGGAGCTGGTCACGACCACTCACCGATTGCACGAGCTTGTGAGAGCCCTCAAGGACGGCTCGGAGGCGAGTGTTGAGTTGGGCAGGTCGCTCTCGGAGCAGGCGAAGGCGGCAGGTGAAGCGGTCGGTCACATGGGCGCGGGCATCACGCAGGCGAACGCGGAGTCGTCGCAGCTCGACGATCGAATCCAGAGCGCGACTGCCGCAATCGAGCAGATCCTTCAGACGGTAACCAACGTGGCCCGGCTGATCGAGGACCAATCCACGGCCGTGAATCAGAGCAGCGCGGCGATCGAGGAGATGGCGGCCTCCGTTCAGAACGTCGCGCGGATCGCGCGAGAGCGCGAGCAGACGAGTCGCGCGCTTCGCAACGTTACCGAGACCGGTGGCGAGTACGTCGCCGAGACCGAAGAGGTCATTCAGCGGGTCAGTCAGTCAACCGACTCGATGATCGAGATGATCGAGCTTATCAACCAGATCGCGCGCCAGACGAATATGCTTGCGATGAACGCCGCGATCGAGGCGGCGCACGCCGGCGAGGCGGGAAAGGGATTCGCGGTCGTCGCGGACGAGATCCGTCGGCTTGCCGAGACGGTTGCCGAGAACGCGCACACGATCTCGACCGGCCTGAACCAGACGGTCGAACAGATCGACGCGGCGATGTCGGCGAGCAAGTCCACCGGCGAGACGTTCGAGCACATCAGCTCGGATGTGAAGGAGGCGACCGCCAGCTTCTCCGAGATCGTCCAGAGCATGGAGGAGTTGTCGCAGGGAACCGGCGAGATCCTGAACGCGATGGAGAGTCTCACGAACATCACGGCACAGATCCGCACGGCTTCCGGCGAGATGCAAGAAGGCGCCGCCGACATCACGGGCGCAATGGAGTCGGTCCAGAGCATATCGACGGGCGTTCGGGAAGCGATGCACTCGATCGCGTCCGGCACAGAAGAGGTGCAGCAGGCGACGAGCGAGGTTGCCCGGATCGGCGAGCGGAACGAGGAGCAGATTGCGTCGGTGTACGAGCGCCTCCGGTTCTTCCGTACCGAGTGACGCGCTGCGGAGTGGGCCGATCGGTCTTCGGGGGTATCGCGGAATGGCTAAACCGAGCGCGACCCGCTGCATCGGAATCCTGACGAGCGGCGGTGACTGTCCGGGACTCAACGCTGCGATTCGAGGCGTTGCGAAGGCGGCGATAACCGAGTACGGGATGCGCGTGGTGGGATTTCACGACGGCTTCCGTGGTCTCGCGGAGGACCGGTACACGATCCTCGGCGATCGCGACGTCAGCGGCATCCTCACGCTCGGCGGAACGCTCCTCGGGACCGCTCGTGACCGTCCGCATCGAATGCGCTTTGACGGCGAGGAGCGCGACATGACTCAGGTCTGCGCCGGCAATCTCACCCGCCACGACATCGATTGCCTCGTCTGTCTCGGAGGAGGAGGCACTCAGAAGAACGCGTACCATCTGCACACCGCCGCAGGCGTCAACGTCCTCACGCTCCCGAAGACGATCGACAACGACGTTGCGGAGACCGACATCACCTTCGGGTTCGATACCGCGATGTCGATCGCGAGCGAAGCGATCGACCGACTGCATACCACAGCGACGAGTCACCACCGGATCATCGTCTGCGAGATCATGGGGCACGACGCCGGCTGGCTTGCGCTCGGCTCCGGAATCGCCGGCGGTGCGGACGTGATCCTGATTCCGGAGATTCCGTACGATCTCGCCGCCGTGGCCGAGAACCTCGATCGTCGTCGTGCGACCGGAAAGCGATTCAGCATCATCGCCGTCGCCGAGGGCGCGCTCTCGCGCGAGGATGCATCGAAGGGCCGGCACAAGCGCAAGAAGTCCGATCGCGTTGTCGTGGAATACGACGAGGTTGGCCGCCCTTTTCACCTCGTGCAGGAATCGAAGGCGAGCCTCATCGCGAGGGAGATTCAGCAACTGACCGGCACGGAGGCGCGCGTCACGTCGCTCGGGCACGTCCAGCGCGGAGGCAGCCCGTCGGCTCGCGATCGGCTGCTCTGCACGCTGCTTGGAACGAAGGCCGCCCAGTTGCTCGCGGAGGGCAGGTACAACGTGATGGTAGCCGTCCGCGGCAACCGGTGCGAGCCGGTTCCGATCGAGAAGGTCGCGGGGAAGAAGCGCATGGTGCCGCCCGATCACCCGTGGATTCGTGCCGCCCGTCTCGTTGGAACGTGCCTGGGCGAGTAGGGCGCGCTATCGAGGGCGTCCGTCCGGTCGGAGCAACTCCTCCTTGAGGTAGATGAACTCGTACCTGCCCGAATCGTCGAACTCCTCCTCATTGCCGGTTCGAGCGGCGAAGAAGTAGAGAATGTCGTCCATGTCGTCAGGCGATTCCACGACCGCGTAGCGCAGGAAGTGGGCGAGTCGTTGGTCGAGCGGGCGGCCGTTGAGCGGGTAGGGACTGGTCTCGTCGATCAGGCCGCGGAAGGTGTTCCGCAGACCCCCGTAGTAGGCGCGGCTTCGCCCAACGAGCTCGGGGAGGCGCCCGCCTTCGTCGCGGTAGATCTCGAATACGCCCGGAAGGCTCGGGACGCGGCCCGCGATCACACGCTTCGTGAGCGGCATGAGCGGGCTCCACCAGACGGTGAAGAAGGCGGACTGGTCGCGGGTGCGTTTGTCTACGTGCGGCTCCACGTACTCACTATACCGGAATACGCGACGAAGCTGCAGTCGGGGTTTGCGGGTGACCGTCGGCCTAGTTCCAGAGAGACTCCAGGTCGAAGTCCGCGCCGAGATTCCGCTTGATCCGCGCCGTTGCGGCGAGACGGGCATTCACTCCCTCGAGCGCGGCGACGGCGCGGACCAAGCGCGTCGGCGCGTGCTCGATCTCGAGCAGTTCCTGCTTCGTGTCCATACCGAAGAGGTCGACGCCGGCGATGAGGTACGAGAGCTGATTTGTCGTGAGCTCGTTGAGCGTCGCTCGGTGGAGCTCGATCTCTGCGAAGTAGCCGTACTTCAGGAGCTCCGAGATGGCGTGCTCGTGGAGCGATTCGTGCTCGCCGTCCTCCGGCGCCGTGTCCAGGAACCGAACGTCCGCCTGAAGGTAGATCCCAGAATCGTCGATCCGGTCAATGGCGAAGCGCTCGCTTCCGACCGCTACGATGTCCATGCGGCCGTCGTCGTACCGCTTCACGACCTGCGTGACCGTTGCCGAGCACCCGATGTCGCTGAGCTCGGAACCGCGGTGATAGACGACGCCGAACGGGAGGTCCTCCCGCAGACACCGCGCGATCATCGTCCGATAGCGTTCCTCGAATATGTGAAGCGGCAGCGGCACGCTCGGGAAGAGAACGAGACGCAGCGGAAAAAGCGGCAAACGAGTCATTCGGGGAGCAATATACTAGGAAGCGTGCCGCATGAGACAACTGAAGAGGCGGCGAGCGCGGACTATACTGGAAGATGACAATGGAACTGAAGAACTACCAGGAAGACTTGGTGTTGCGGGCAATCGAGATTGCGCTCGAGGATCATGAGGACCTCGTCACCGATCGGGACTTCGTGAACGACGTTGCCGCCTACGTGCTGAATCGGGTCCCTCCCCGGTACGTCATGAGTGAGCGAGGATTCCTGCGGCTTGCGCTCGAGCAGCTGGAGGACGAGCCTCAGGACCGGTCGCTCGCGAACGTGATCGAGTTGATGATTCTCGTGAATCGCGGCGTCGAGGTCGTCAAGGGGAGGCGATCGGCCGAACCGGTTCCCCGTCCGCCGCGTCTCTCCGAGGAGCCCGATCTCGCGACCGGTGCGGAGTACGTCCACAACTACCCGCAGATTCTGGGCACGGTCGTTGATGGACCGAGCGGCGATCCGGTGTACGGGGCGATCGTGACGATGCATCTGGACGGTGACGTTGCGCCGCCCGCCGATAGCGGTTGGCCCAATCCGTACGTCACGCGCGAGGAAACGCGCGGTCACTTCAGCTTCTGGCCCCATGCGACTCGGAGCGATCGGCCGGAGCTCGTTGGCGCGCTGCTCTTCACGGTCGAACACGCTTCGTACGCGCCGTTTCGGCACGTTGAGCAGGTAGCCACGAAGGGGGGATATTCTCCGACCCGAACCATACGGGGCGACAGCATCCTCTCGTTGCCGCCGTTCGTATTGCAGCCTGCCGGCGACTCCGACGGGACGGGTTCATGAAGGGGAGGGACTTCCTCTCGCTCTCTTTCCGTGTGGTGGGGATCGTCTTCGTCGGCATCGGAGCCTTCGTCGCGGTCTCCTCGGGCGTCTTCGTGTCGCGGGCCGAGCAGGTCGCCGGCACGGTCGTGGACTACGCGGTGGAACAGAACGAGATCACCTTTCTTCGAAGCGGTGAGCCTACGGGCATCCTCTACTACCCCGTGATCGAGTACTCCGCGGGCGGCGAGACGTACGCGGTGCGCGGTCGCAGCGGAACAACCGACAGGCCGTACGATACCGGCGCGCGCGTGGACCTGCTCGTGTCCGCGGCGAACCCCGCGAACGCCCGCATCGACTCGGCGTTCGGAGTCTGGGGGAGCGCCATCATTCTCGGCGGTCTCGGCGGTCTCTTTCTGCTCTTGAGCGTGCTCGCTCCCTTCGGCTTCGGCGGGACCAGGCGAGGATAGCGCCCGGTCGTTCACCGCTACCGGTAGCGGGCGCTCAGCACGTAGCTCTTGAACTCGTCCCGGAAGCCTGTGGCTCGGAGCGCAGGGGCGTAGGCGCTGTCCCGTACCGGTACTGCATTCACGGTCTCGACGGCAACGCGCGGGAGTGGATTCCACCTGCGTCCAACGAGGTTCCGCAGCGGCTCCAGAATCGCGTGAAGGTCCGGGTCGTTCGGGGCGATCCGTATCGAGAGCTCGCGACCGAGACGCCTGCTCGTCAGTACGAGCTCCCCGCCCCGGAACACGAGATGGTTGCTCGGAATCCGCGGCGGCAGGTCGTCGTAGATCGACGTGAGCGCCGTGCCGCACGGACTTGCCGGATCGGTCGCGCTCATCCATGCGATTCTGGAGCTCCCTCCCAGCCGTGGTAGTATCTCGAGCGCCGAGCGCAGCGCGAAGTGCGGCGCGGGAACGCCCGAGACGAAGACGCCGGAGACGACCTCGCCGGAGAGCTCCATCAGACGCAGCGTCCGGAACGTCGATCGCCATGAGAACGCGTTGCCCTCGCGCTGGACGAGATCGCGGAAGACCACACCGTAGCGGCGCAGCAGAATCCGTGCCCGTTCGCGGTCGTTCTCTCCGGCGGTCAACGGATCCTCGGTCTCGGCGGGTTCGAGCGCGAACCAGGTTCCCGAGATCGGCCTGGACGCGCTCCAGGCCCTCCGTCCGCCTCGTCGGGCCGGCCAACGAGACGCTTCCTCCCGGGGCGTCGGCTGTTTCGCGGCTTCGAACCTGGTCTCGATGCCTTTGCGCATCGTCTGGAAGCTGTCGTTGCTGACGAGCCCCGCCCAGGCGGCTTCCCAGATCGCGGACGTGAGCTCGGCGGTGTCCATGCCGGTCCGGTCGCGGAGCGTGAAGAAGTCCGCCGGCCCCTCCTCGAGGAGCGCGTCCACCGCCTCGCGCGCGCTCCCGCCGATCGTGCTCTCTCCATCCGGTCCGTCGTTTCGCACCGGCCGTCTCCCTACCGGGTGCGTTGCGAACAGGTGAGCCTCGTTTCCGAGCGCGAACGCGAGCCGTTCCTTTCCGTTTCCCAGCCAGACGAGGTCGTTTTCCGCGAACAAACCGTCAAGCCAGAGCGGATAGTACTCGTCCAGCCGGGCAGGAAGAATGTCTCCCTCCCATGCGGCGACCGGTGCGGAGTATCCGAAGAGGATGTCCAGGACGTCCACGAGCGCGTCCGGATCGGCTCGGCCGCTCGCGAGCATCGTGGTTTCGGCCCACAGCGGGACGAGCGAGGTCGCCGGCACCGCCTCGAACTCCGGACGCTCGGAGGCCCGCTTCACGCGGAGCAGATACTCGAGCGTCTCTGCGTGGCACACTTCCTCTTCCGCGACGTCTTCGGTAAGGCCTCCCACGACCACGGTGTTCTCTTCGTGCAGCGCGGAGACGAGCTCTCTCCACAGCTCCGCGGTGAGTCCCAGGTCGTGCTCGCCACCGTTGATCCGTCGTGGCCCGCAGAAGCCGAGGAGCTCCGCGAGCGACTCCTCGGCCGCCGGAGTGGCGACCGTCTCAGTCCCCGCCGCGAGGCGAGCGTCCGAGCCGAGCGGCGCATCGGGCGGGATCCACCACCGGTCGTGCGCGGGCTCAACCGCGGGTGCCCCGGCGTAGAGCGCGAGCAGCGCGGGTAGTCGGTTCCGCGCCGCGAAGAGCCTCGCGCCGTTCGAGTAGATCCAGACGAACCGATCGTGGATGCCCTCGACGCTCCATGCCTCACCGCCGTGATCGCGGAGGACGGCCGACCGGAGCTCCTCCAGCTCGACTTCGGGGATCACAAGCCGCTCGGTGACCCAGTCGAGGATCTCGCGGGGACCGGCGGGGGCGTAGCCGGGCGCCGTGCGTTGCAGCCGAGCCTCCACTCGCGCCACGACGTCGGATGGGATGCGCGGGCGCAGCGAGTCGGAGAGCACGGCCTGCCGGATCAACTCGTCCGCGAGCGCGGTGCGCCCCGCGCCCGTCATCGCGTCGTCCTGGTACATATAGAGATTCGTCTGTTGCCGGATCACGTTCGCTGCGAACGGGCTCGGAGCAGGCGTCTCGCAGGAAGAGACGCGAATCTCGCCCGTCGCGACCTCGCCGACCAGCTCGCGCAGCGAGGAGAGATCGAACGCGTCGTAGAGGCAGTTCCGCCACGTCTCCAGGAGGATCGGGAAGTCTGGGAGGTCGGAGATCGCTGCGAGCAACTTCTTCGACCTCAGCCGGTTCAGCCAGAGCGGCATTCGGCGAGAGAAACCACCCTTCGGGAGCAGGAGCGCGCGACCGGCGTTCTCGCGGAAGAGCGCGCCGAACATGCCGCTTCGTTCGAGTCGCTCCCGGAGCAGCTCCTCGATCGCCCCGTGACGGACGAGCGCACGGCACTGCCGCGCGCCGAAGAGATCCGCCGGCTCCAGTGCGTCGTTCGGGACGATGAGCACCAGGCACTCGTCGTCTGCGAAAACCTCGATCGGGTAGTCGTGGTCACGTTCCCAGAGCGCCGCGAGCGTGATCGCGAGCGGCTGATTGAGCTTACCACCCCAGCCGGTGTGAACGATGACCTGCATCGTCTGCTCGTCCGAACGGGAGGCCGGTGCGTTGGCGACGTTCTCCACGACGATGTGGTGTCGGTGGGGGAGGTCGGTTCCGGTCGCCTCCCGTTGCGCACGGACTACCTCCTCGATACGCTCGCGTAGCCGCGGCGTGAGATGTTCGTAGCGCTCGAGCAGCGCGGGCAACTCGCCGCGACCAACGGCGGTGTTGCATCGCTCCAGGAAGTCGAGGAGGCGCTTCGAGTAGTGGGCGTCGCGGCCGCGTGCCTCGGCTCGCCAGAACGGGATCGCCTGCGCACCCGGTTCCGCCGGGGCGACGAACACGTCGCGGTCGGTGATGCGCGAGATCGTCCACGTCTGCGAGCCGAAGACGAAGGTTTCGCCCTCGCGACGCTCCCAGACGAACTCCTCGTCGAGCTCGCCCACCGGGGCTCCTCCCTCGGTTCGCAGCGAATAGTATCCACGATCGGGTATCGTGCCGCCCGATTGGTAGAGGAGTGCCGTTGCGCCGTCGCGGGCGCTCACCTCGCCGGAGACGCGGTCGATCGAGATGCGCGGGCGCAGGTCGCGGATGCGCGTCTCGGCGTAGCGTCCCGCGAGCATCTCGAGCACGAGGTCGAAGAGCGTGCGATCGAACTCGTGATAGGACCAGCAACGTCGTATCTCTGCGTAGAGCTCCTCAACGTCCCACCGCTCCATCGCCGTCATGCTGACGATGACCTGAGCCAGGACGTCGAGAGGCGCTACGACCGGGCGAATCTCTTCGATGTCCCGTTCGAGCGTCGCGGTGGCCATTTCCGCAGCCTGAATCATGTCGTGCCCGTAGAGCGGGTAGATCACGCCCCGGCTCGTTTCACCCACCCCGTGTCCGGCGCGCCCGAGTCGCTGCAGCGTGGACGAGACGGCGGGCGGCGTCTTGACCATGATGACCTGGTCGAGCGCGCCCACGTCGATGCCGAGCTCCAGCGAGTTCGTGGCGACGATCGCGCGCAGGCGCCCCTCCTTGAGCGCGTGTTCCACGAAGTGGCGGAGCTCGCGCGAGAGCGATCCGTGGTGCGAGTAGGCGATGGGCGTATCGACTCCCTCGTTGAGGAGCAGCGTGATCTTCTCGGCGTGTCTGCGGGTCGCAACGAAGATGAGCGTGGAGCGGTTGCGGTCGATGATCTCGCGAAGGTCCCGCACGAGGTGCGGCCAGAAGCCCTCGGTGCGTCCCGGCTCAACGGCCGGTGCGTCCGTGGCCGAGTCGGTATCGGGGAAGTCGACGGTGAGCTCGAGCGTCTTCGTGTCCGGAGCGCTCACGATCCTCACGGCACGCTTTCGAAAGCGCCGCTCCGGCTCAGACTCGAGCTCGTAGCCGCCCACGAAGTCCGCGACCATTTCGAGCGGGCGCACGGTTGCCGAGACCGCGATCCTCTGGAAATCGCCGGAGAGCCGCGCCACGCGTTCCACCGCGGTCATCAGATGCGTTCCCCGCTTGCTCCCCACGACCGCGTGGATTTCGTCGAGGATCACCGTTCGCACGGTCGCGAGGAGGTAGCGCGCCCGAGGTGAGCTGAGGATGATGTTGAGGCTCTCCGGTGTCGTGATCAGGATCTCCGGCGGGTTGCGGAGCATCCGTCTGCGATCCTGGTTCGGCGTGTCGCCGCTGCGCGTAGCGACTCTGATTTCCGGGAAGGACTCCTGTCGTCCCTGGGCGGCCGCCCGCAGCTCGGCGAGCGGTTCGAGCAGATTGCGCTCGATGTCGTTGTTGAGCGCCTTCAGCGGCGAGACGTAGAGCACACTCGTTTCGCCGAGAGGCACTGCCTCCGTGGCGAGCGAGTTGATCGCGGACAGAAAGGCCGTGAGCGTCTTGCCGCTCCCGGTAGGAGCCGTGATCAGCACGTGCTCGCCGTGGACGATGCGCGGCCACGCCGCGGCCTGTATCGGCGTTGCTGCGCCGTATCGTTCGGCGAACCACCTCGCAATGATCGGGTGAAACGTGACCGGCAGCCCGTTCATCGCAGTCCGTCGTCCTGCGCGTACTCTGAGAGATCGCCCGGGAACAGCTGTTCGAGGTAGTACTTCGTGACGTACTCGTTGCGCGTCTCGTCGTTGGATATGCTCCTGACCCGGTACGCAAGCATTCGGATGGTCGGAACGGGCAGCGAAAGCGGCCGTCCCGAGACGTCAACCACCTGGTTGAATCGCAGCGGCCACTCGATCTCCTGCGTGTCGCCCTCCGGGTAGATGAGAATGCGTGTCTCGAATTTCATGCGTCCTCCCATCGTTGCGTCCCAAGAATACCACAGGTCTTTGCCCTTCAACTCGCACGGGTAGTGTTGTATCTTTATGCAATTCAACATGCAAAGGAGACCGTTGTGAAGGGACTTCCGTTTCTCCTCGTTGCGCTCGTGGTCGCTGTTCTAGATATCGGCGTACCCTATCTGCTGCTCGCCTCAACCGGCAGCTTCTGGGCCAGTTTCCTTTTCTGGTGCGCGATCACGCTCGCGATGATCGTGTTCGCAGGCTTCTCTACGCGAACTTGGAGGGACCAGTAATGCGCCCCATCACAGTGATCATCACGATGCTCGCCTGGACGCTCGTCGCGATGGCGATTGCCGCCGCGGCACGACGCGACATGGGGCAGGGGGCGAGCGAGTTCTTCCTCGGCGGAAGACGCATTCGCGGATTCGTTTCCGGCATGACGTACGCAGCCACCACGTACAGCGCCTTCATGCTCGTGGGGCTCGTTGGGCTCACCTATCGCAGCGGCGTTGGTGCGCTCGGTTTCGAGATGACCTATCTCATCTTCACCGTCCTCTTCCTCCTGGTCTTCGCCCCGCGATTCTGGCTCGTGGGAAGGCGCTACGACCACATCACGCCGCCCGAGCTGCTCGGTGATCGCTACGAGAACAAGTGGGTCGCGTTCACCGCCTCGATCATCTCCTTGGTGATGCTCATCCCGTACTCGGCGGTGCAGTTGATCGGCGCGGGACTCCTCGTCTCGGGACTGACCGGGGGAGCCGTCCCGTTCATGGTCGGAGTGCTCGTGATGGCATTCCTCTCCGGAGTGACTGCGATATGGGCCGGCATGCGGTCGGTTTCGTGGACGGACGCCGTGCAGGCCATCACGATGATCGTGACGAGCGTCATCGCCGTTCTCTTCATCTTCTTTCGATTCTTCGGCTCGCCGGCCGGATTCTTCACGACGATCACGCAGAACCGGCCCGAGCTCCTTGAGTTTACGTGGTCGCCCGCGCTGTTCGTAGGGCTCACGCTCCCGTGGGCCTTCTTCGCGCTCACGAATCCTCAGGTATCGCAGCGACTCTTCATTCCGGATCGACTCCGCAGCATGCGGCGGATGATTCTCTACTTCGCCGCATTCGGTTTCCTCTACACGATCATCAGTACGATTTTCGGTTTCGCCGCGAGCGAGATCGTGCCGGGGCTCGAGAATCCGGACGGCGCGATGCCCGCGCTGCTTGCCAAGCTGCCGGCGGGAGTCGCCGTCATCATCTTCATCGGCATCTTCGCTGCCGCGTCCAGCACGCTCGGCTCGATCATCCTCACGCTGAGCTCGCTCTTCACGCGCGACGTGGTGAAAACGATCCGTCCCGGAATCTCCGAACGAACCGAACGGTGGTTGGCGCAGATCGCAATGGTCGTGCTGCTCGTCCTCTGCATCGCCTTCGCTTCGCTGCAGCTCGGTCTCATCGCAGTGCTCTCGAGTATGGCGAGCGGAGGATTGCTCGTCATGGCGCCGGCGATCATCGGCGCATTCTTCTGGAAGCGCGCGAGCGCCGCCGGTGCGCTCGTCTCGATGATCGTGGGAGGCCTGGTCACCGGCGTACTCTCCGTCACCGGGTACTACCCGCTCGGCTGGTGGCCCTCGGTCTGGGGTGGCGGCCTCACAACGGTCCTGTTCGTGATTGTCAGTCTCGTGACGCCCGCTCCCGCCGGCGGCGCGGCGTTCATAGACGATCTGGCGGCCGATATGAGGACGAGAGGACTGCGGTCATAGCACGGTGTATTGGTTGCCTCCGCACCCAATGATCCGGCATAGTTACCGTACTGGTGGAGTGAAGCGATGACGGCCCTATCCGACGGAATCCAAGCTCGCCTGCGCGCGCTCGCCGAGACCTTTGCGTCCGAGCTTCCAGGTCGTGTTCGTGATGTGGAAGAGAGTGCGCTCAGACTGCTGGAGGCGGAGGCAACGCTCGCCGAGGTGGAGGACCTCAGGCATCACGCGCACAAGCTCGCGGGCTCGGCGGCGACGTTCGGGTTTCATCACGTCACCGCGTGCGCGAAGCGACTCGAGCACGCGGTAGACGAGATACTCGGGGACGAACGGACACCGAATGAGGACGATCGGGAGAGGATCCGGGCGCTCGTAAGCGAGCTCGGAGACGCGGCTCGGGCCCGGGTCTCGGACGAGGAGATAGAGGACCTCGAAGAGGTCGACCTCGAAGAGGTCGGTGCCGAAGACGCCCGCGCGGACGCGGCTGTCCCCGCTC
>JBKHII010000009.1:0-72097 GCA_046538735.1 Spirochaetales bacterium | reverse complement strand
GACTCACCCTCGACTCCGAACTGCACCTGCCGTATAATGTGCGGCCTGGGAGGTAGCATGGCTCGAGCTATCATGGCGTTCCTGCTTCTGTTCGTCCTGAGCGGGGCGCTCTTCGCCGTATCCACCGGCGATACGGTTGCGGTTTCCGTCCGGGAGGGCGCGCTTCGTTCGGCACCCGGTTTCCTCGGTGCGATTACGGAGCGCGTCCTCTACGGCGCCTCCGCCACGGTTCTCTCGGTGCGTGGAGACTGGGTCCGAGTTCGGGTTGACGAGACCGGCACGGAAGGGTGGCTGCACTCGTCCGCCGTGCTGCCGCCGGCGGAGATGAACCTCACCGGAAGCGGATCGAACCGCTCCGGGACGACGTCGCGTGAGATCGCGCTTGCCGGTCGCGGGTTCAACGAGCGAGTCGAGCAGGAGTACCGGCAGGAGGAGCAGCTCGACTTCGACCTTGTGGACGAGATGGAGACCTATACCATTCCGCCGGTCGAGCTGGGCGATTTCCTCGAGGAAGTCGGCGCCGGGATTGCGGAGGCGGAGTGATGAGCGCCCACGTGAATGCATCGCACAGAATGCCCGCCTCCATTGTGACCGTGCTCATCTTCGTTTCGGCCGCGATCCTGTTGACCGGGTGCGCGGAACTCGGGCAGGCAGTCGGCGAGTTTGCGACGATCAGCGACGATCTCGGCATCGTGGACTCCGCCGGCTCCACCGAAGCGAGGCTCGCGCTCCAGGGTGTGAAGACGCTTGGCGACGTTGTGAATGCGTCGAACTCACCCTTCACTCCGGAGCAGGAACACTACGTGGGCCGATCGGTCGCCGCGACGATCCTCCGCGACTACCCCGCGTACGACGACAACCGGGCGACCGTGTACGTGAACCGAGTCGGACAAGCGCTCGCGCTCGCGTCTGAGCGACCGCAGCTGTATCTCGGGTACACGTTCATGATCCTGGACACGGACGAAATCAACGCCTTCGCGACGCCGGGGGGACACATCTTCATTACGCGCGGTATGCTCGCCCTTACGGCGAGCGAGGACGAGCTGGCCGCCGTGCTTGCGCACGAGATCGCCCACGTCGCGATGCGGCACGGTCTGGGAAGTATCCGTACCTCGCGGGTCATCACCGCGGTCCAGGACGGCATGTTCGAGGCACTCGATACGGTCACCGACGATCGCCTGCAGGAAGTGACGGCGATCTTCGGGGATGCGACGGCCGACGTCGTGGACACGCTCGTCACGCGCGGCTACTCGGGTTCCACCGAACGCGAGGCCGACGGCGCCGCAGTCGATATCCTCCGGCGAGTGGGCTACGACCCCTACGCGCTCATCAGGGTTCTCGAGAATATGGACGCCGCGCAGGAGGCTCAGTACGAGGGTTCTCAGCAGCCACGCGGATTCTCGAAGACCCACCCACGGCCACAGTCGCGCGTCTCCGATCTGGAGTCGGACGAGCTTCGAGACGTGGAGCCGGGCGGCAGAATCCGAGGGGCAGTGGCGCGCGAGCGCTATCGCTCCGCTCTTGGCGGGATCTAGGGTCGTGCGCGTGCGTCGTGGTCTCATCGTGGCGGGACTCGGACTCGTTGCGATCCTCCTCTTCGCGGCGGACGCCGGAGGCACGCTCTTCGTTCAAGGACCGAGCGTGGAGCTCCGTGCCGCCCCGGGGTTCGTGAGCGCGATCTCCGACCGGCTCGATTCCGGCACGGTGGTCACGGTCCTCGGCGAGCGCGACGCACGGACCATAACATCTCGCGAGGTCGCTCGTGAACAGCCACGCGTCGATCCGAACGCCAATTACGATTCGTCCCGGAAGGCGATCCAGGCGATCGAGGCGCTGCGCTCCCGGCTTGCGGCGGTGGGACTGGAAGACACGCAGCTCGTCCGTGTGCTCGAGCGGCGGTCCGGGGTCGAGAAGCGAGCGTTCTTGCAGACGCACCCGAGCCCCGGGAGACGGATCAATGAAATCAACCGTCGACTCATCAACCACGGAGGGCTGACGACCGTGAACGCAGAGGTGTCCGCCGGTCGGTACGGACGGGCGCTCTCCGAGATCTAGCCGCGAAGGAGGTTCGCCGTGGCGAACGCGTCCCGTTCCATCTCATCGAAGTCTCTCCGAGCGCTCGTCGTGGGCGCGTGCTCCGGCCTGCTCGGCGTTGTCCTTCTGGTCACCGGTGCCCTGGACGGCACGGAACGCTCGACTTGGGATTGGCGGGTCCGCACCTTCGCCGGACCGACCGATGCCACGGACGACATCGTGATCGTGCTCGTGGATCAGGAGAGTCTGGAGCTGATGAGCAGTCAGAATGGGATCGACTGGCCGTGGCCGCGTTCGTTCTACGGGTACATGCTCGCCTTCTTCCAGGAGGCGGGGGCGGCATCCGTGACGCTCGATATCATTCTCGAAGACGCCGGGGTGGGCGTTGAAGACGATCTGCAGCTCCGAGCCGCTGCCGCGGAGTTCGGCAGCGTGATCTACGGGGTCGAGCTCCTGCGCCCCGGCACCAGCAATCCGGAGCCGTGGCCCGATTACGCGCGGCGACCAGACCTCACCGTGCGAGGGCTCGATCCGAAGGACGAGGCCGAGATCACGTTCTCTCAGGCCTCATTCCCCCACGAAGACGTCACGGCGCACAGCGGCACGATCGCATTCGTGAACCAGGGCAACGACGAGGACGGTGTGTTTCGGCGGTATCGACTGCTGAACTACCATCTCGGCCAACCCGTGCCGGGTCTCGGGCTTGCGCCGCTGATCGCGGCGACGGGTGAGACGCTCGATCTCCGATTCGAGAACCGAGCGCTCTACGTGGGAGAGACTCGCGTTCCGGTGAGTCGGGACGGCACCGTGCTCTTGAAGTACACGACGCCCGGCGACTGGTCGGCCGGCAGCGGGTCTCCCGGCGATCCGCTGCATCGGAGCTTCCCGGCGTTCGACGTTGTGATCTCCGGTTTCCAGATCGCGAGCGGCGGGGAACCCACGATCGATACCGAGCCGTTCCGCGGAAGGCACGTGTTCATTGGTCCGAGCGCGTCCGGCCTACTCGATCTGCGACCGACTCCGCTCGCGTCGCGTGCCCCCGGGGTCTCCGTCCACGCCACGATGCTCGACAATCTGCTGTCCGGTGAGTTCATGCGCGACGCTCCGATCTGGTTCTCGGCGGTGTTCGTCATGCTCGTCGCCGCCGCGGCGGCCTACGCGGCCACCTATGCGCGGAGAACCATGACGGAGATACTCATTCTCCTCGGTTTCGTCGTCGCGGGCCCGCTCGCCGCCTCCGCGGCGTACCTGCTCGGATTCTGGCTGCCGCTGATTGTCGTGGTCGTGACCGGATTCGTCGCGGTGGCCGCCGCGAACGTCGCGAACTACGCAACCGAGGGCGCGCAGAAGCGCTTCATCAGCAGCGCGTTCGGAACCTACGTGAGTCCCGCGGTCGTGGACCAGCTCGTACAGAACCCGGCGATGCTGAAGCTCGGTGGCGAGAAGCGAGAGCTCTCGATGTTCTTCTCGGATATCCAGGGCTTCACGACGCTCTCGGAGGGGCTTTCCCCGGAGCAGCTCTCCGGCTTCCTGAACCACTACCTCACCGAGCTCGTGAGCATCATTCAGGACCTCGGCGGCACGATCGACAAGTTCGAGGGCGATGCGATCATCGCCTTCTGGAACGCCCCGCTCGAGGTTCCCTCGCACCCGGAGCGAGCGGTGGAAGCCGCACTGCTCTGTCAGAGACGGCTCGGCGAGTTGCGACCGCACTACGCCGAGCCGGTCGGCCCGCACGACCACGACTCGTCCATACCCGGCGTTGGGCGGGATATCTACACGCGGATCGGTCTCCATACGGCCGAAGTCTCGGTCGGCAACTTCGGGAGCCGAACACGGTTCGACTACACCGCGCTCGGTGACGGCATGAACCTCGCGAGTCGGCTCGAGGGCGCGAACAAGGTCTTCGGAACCTACGTCATGGTTTCCCGTGCAACGAAGGAGCGGCTCAACGGCGCGTTCCCGGTTCGCGAGCTCGGACGAATCGCAGTCGTCGGACGAAACGAACCGGTCACCGTCTACGAACCGATGCTGCCGGACGATTATCGATCGCGGGCGGACTCGGTTTCCGCATACGAGCAGGCGCTCCACCTCTGGTACAACAACCGGCTTGACGAGGCGCGTGACGCGTTCGCCGCAATCGCGGACGTCGACGTGGTCGCGCGTGGGATGGTCATGAGGTGCGACGAATGGCTCGCGAAGCCCACGGAAGCCCGTTCCTCGTGGACAGGCGTGGTTTCGCTCACCGAGAAGTAGGCGGTCGCTTGAGCTTCTCGAGCTCCTCCACCGTTCGCGGCCAGTCGCTCTTCAGCAGGCGGGAGAGCGCTCGGTCCGCGTAGACCTTCCCGCCGGTCTGACACGTGGGGCAGTAGTTGCTCTCGTTGTCTGCGTATCTGATACGCTGAATGGGCGTTCCACATACGCTGCACGGCGTATCGTACTTGCCGTGGACGTGCATCTCCGGGCGGAACGCGGTCACCTTGGCCGGGAACCGCTCGCTCGCTTCGGCGACGAAGCGATCCCGCCACTCGCCGAGCGTGCGCACGGCTGCGACGAAGAGCCGGGCGCACTCCGCGTCCGAGAGCGACTGCGTCATCGCGAACGGTGACATCCTGGCGGCGAAGAGTATCTCGTCCGAGTAGGCGTTCCCGATTCCGGAGAAGAGCCGCGGATCGGTGAGCGAGCGTTTCAGCGTGTGGTTCTCGCTTCGCAGAAGCGTAGCGAAGGTTTCGGCGTCCATCTGTCCGTCGAGGAGCTCGCTGCCGCCGGGATCGAGCGCGCGCAGATCGTCGATATCCAGCACAACGTGGAGACTCGCGCGCCTGCGCGTTCCGGCCTCCGTCAGCGACAGGCTGCCGTTCTCGAAAACGAGCCGCGCGAGCGTACCGCTCTTGCGCGCGGGCGGCTTCGCCGGCCCCGACTCGGTCGAGTCCTTCCATCGG
The DNA here is from genome assembly GCA_046538735.1 of Spirochaetales bacterium. GTDB lineage: Bacteria > Spirochaetota > Spirochaetia > DSM-27196 > SLST01 > SLST01. The sequence goes on along the minus strand of JBKHII010000009.1, from coordinate 67,121 downwards.
AACCGACCGGCAATCATCAGATGAAAGACGAAGACAGGCCCCCCGTCGAACTCGATCGCGATCCTCTTGCCGCGCCGATGGGTACGGAGCACCGTCCTGCCGATCGCGGACTCCGGCGGCGTGCCCGCGGACCGAAGCAGAAAGGGGTGGTAGACGGCGACCTCTTCGAGCACGTGTCCGCGAAGCGCACGATCGAGCGCCACCCGGTAACCCTCGAGATCCGGCAGCTCAGGCATCGTGGGCCCTCCTCACTGGTCGTAGATCTCGACGCGGTTTCTCCCGCGGCGCTTGGCGACGTAGAGCGCGCGGTCCGCCTTGTCCAGGACTCCGTCCAATGTGTCGTTGGGGCCCGGATACTCGGTCGCCACCCCTACGCTGATAGAGAGCGTGCGCGACGTCCCCGGGACCACGATCTCCGCAACGCGCGTGCGCAATCGCTCGGCGATCGTCTGGGCCTGTTCCTGTTCGGTATCCGGCAGGACAACGGAGAACTCCTCCCCGCCGTATCGGCCGATGATGTCGCTGCGGCGCAGGACCTCGCGCGCGGCGCCGGCGGCGAGTCGAATCGCTTCGTCTCCCGTGCCGTGTCCGTACTCGTCGTTGATCTCCTTGAAGAGGTCGAGATCGGCCATGATGATGCTGATCGGACGTTCGTTCCGTTTTGCGAGCTCGTGAGTCTGCTCCGCCTGTACGAAGAAGCTTCTCCTGGTCGCGATTCCGGTCAGGCTGTCGGTCATTGCGAGCTCTCGGGTCTGTTCGTAGAGACGCGCGTTCTGCAGCGCGACCGCCACGTGGTCGCCGAGAGCGGATGCGAGCTTCACGTGCTTGGGCGTGAAGAAATGGGGGCTCGCGCTGTCGAGTGCCATCAGGCCGATGACCTCGCCGTGCACGATGAGCGGGACGCCGAGCCACGAACGGATCGCGCTCCCGGAGATGTTGGCAAACTGCGGAAACTCGGCGACCATGTCGTCTATGACCATCGCCGCACCGCTCCGGATCGCCTTCGTGTGAGGGTTCTCGCCAGGATAGGGGACGCGAAGACCACGTATGGAAGCGATCTCCTCCCACCCGTTCCCGCCGATGACTTCGAGCGCGTCCGTGCGGAGGAGCGCGACCATCGCGGTATCGTACGGCACGACGTTGAGCGCCTGATCCAGGACCAGCCGGACCGTCTGTTCCACTTCGAGCGTGCTCGCGACGATCGCGCCGGCCGTCCGGAGCGTCTCCGCCTGCTGGGCCTGTTCCTCCGCTTCGGTCTTCGCCCGCTCGAGCTCCGCTTCCGCCTGCCGGCGCTCGGTGATATCCACGTCGGCTCCAATGAAGAGCTCCGGCCGCCCGCGGTCGTCCCACGTGACGACGCGACCGGAGTTCATGATCCAGTGCCATTCACCGTGAACGTCTCGGATCCGGTACGTTTCCCGATAGATCGCCCGTTTCCCGGCGAGGAGCTCGTCGTATTGGCGCATCGATCGCTCGCGATCGTCCGGGTGCAGCTTCTCGCGCCACGAATCCTCGCTCATCTCATCGTCCGAGTAGCCCAGGGAGTACCACACGTAGTTGGCGAACCCCGTTCCGCTCCGAAGATTGCGCACGAAGATCCCGAGCTCGCTGAGCGTGTGTCGTATCTCCGGAGTGGAGATCAACTTCTCAATCTTCGCTCGGTGGCGTCTGCCGTCGGGGTCGTTGATCCTGTCCATTCGAGCGTCTGCAGCCAATGCGAACAGTGTATTCCGAAACTCGCAGTCGTGCCATGCTAGAGCGTTCCCGCTTCAGCACAGCGGTTCTTCGAGCTCCGTCGCGCGCCGATCGTATCGCCGTATCAGCTCGCGCGTGGTGACTCCGGGCGCGCCGTCGCCGATCACGACCTCGTCTATCCGTACGACCGGCACGATCCCGCGGCTCGCCGACGTGATAAACGCCTCACGGAACGTGCGAAGGTCTCGTATCCGTGGCGCCTCGAGCCGCAGGGGAACGACGTCCTCCGCGACATCGAGGACGATCGAGCGAGAGATGCCGTGGAGTATCCCGTCGCCGGCGGTCCGCAGCTCAACCCCTGCCCCCGGATTCGAGGCGCCGGCCTGTCCGGCGTCTGTGATCGCGTAGAAGTTGGTGCGCGATCCCTCCAGCATGAGCCCCGACTCGCTGAGGAGAATCCACTCGTACGGTTCCTCGGTAGTCGGTTCGCCGTCCCCGGTTCCTCCGGCTCCCGCGAGACGAGCCCGTTCGGCGAGCCAGCTCGTCTGCTTCGCCCGCGGGTTGTCGCGCGCGGCGTGCGGCGCCGTCGCGCACGTCACTCCGCGTTCCCGTTGCGAGCGCGGCGGTCCCGCGTACGGCTCGATTGCCGCGATCAGCGTGCGGGCGCCTTCACCTTGCCGCATCGTCGCGCGGCGATCGACCGACGGACCGAAGTCCTCCGGGTGCGCCGACAGGCGGATACGCGCGCCCTCCATGCCCGACGACTCGAGCATCTCGCAGAGCTCGGCACGGACGAGCGCACGATCCAGCCCGATCTCGAACCCGAGCCGGCGCGCCGAGTCTTCGAACCGGTCGAAATGGTCGGATAGCCTGATCACCGCCCTGTCGTGCCAGGTGCCGAACGCAGCGTATACTCCGCCGGGACGTTCGTACCGCGCCGCGTCGCTGAGGCTCGTCGCATCGTACGGAACCGGCTCGATCCTCCGTCCCCCCTGTGCTGCGATCCGCCTCACCACGCAGCTCATTCGTCGCCGGCTCCCTCTTTCTCCGGCGGTTCCACGACGCGGATGCCCAGCTCTTCCAGCTGATCCGCGTCCACCGGCGAGGGTGAGTCGTCCATGGGACAGACGCCGACCGTGTTCTTCGGGAACGCGATGACTTCACGAATCGTCGTCTCGCCCGCCATCAGCATCACGAGGCGATCGAGGCCCGGCGCGATGCCGCCGTGAGGCGGAGCGCCGTACTTGAACGCGTTGAGCAGGAATCCGAACCGTTTCTCGGCTTCGTCCGCCGGAAACCCGACGATGTTGAAGATTCGTCGCTGAATCGCCGGATCGTGGATTCTGATCGACCCGGACGCAAGCTCCACCCCGTTACACACGAGGTCGTAGAGGTCGCCCTTCACCGCGCCGGGGTCGTCCTCCATCGTCGTCAGGAAGCGCTCCTGCGGCATCGTGAACATGTGGTGCGACGCTTCCCACTTCTCGTGCTCGTCGTCCCATTCGAAGAGGGGAAAATCGACGATCCACACGAAGCTGAACTCACTCGGATCGAAGAGCTCCAGGTCGCGCCCGACCCGGAGTCGCACCGCGCCGAGCGCCGTGCACGCGGTCTTCCACCGGTCCGCGACGAAGAGCAGCAGGTCGCCTTCGGTCGCGCCCACGGCGGTTCGGACCTCCTGCGCCTTCGAAGCGAAGAACTTGGAGATGCCGCCGTCCAGGCCGTCCGGCGTCACCTTCATCCAGGCGAGCCCTTTGGCACCGTACGTTCTCGCGACGTCCTCCAGGTCGTCGATCTGTTTCCTGCTGTATTCGGCGGCTCCAGGCACCACGAGCGCCTTCACGCTGCCGCCCGACTCGACCACGCTCCGGAAGACCTTGAAGTCGGACGTGCTCGCGAGCGGTGCGAAGTCCTGCAGCTCCAGTCCGAATCTGAGGTCGGGCTTGTCCGACCCGAAGCGGTTCATCGCCTCGTCGTACGGAAGACGAGCGAAGGGCACGGCGAGCTCCCGCCCGATCGTGTTGCGGAAGACGTGCGCGAGCATGCCTTCCACGAGCGCAAACACGTCGTCCTTGCTCACGAAGCTCATTTCCACGTCGATCTGAGTGTGCTCAGGCTGCCGATCGCCGCGCGCGTCCTCGTCGCGGAAACAATGAGCGATCTGGAAGTAGCGATCGAATCCGCCGACCATGAGCAACTGCTTGTAGAGCTGCGGCGACTGTGGCAGTGCGTAGAAGCTCCCGCGGTGCACGCGGCTCGGTACGAGGAAGTCGCGTGCGCCCTCCGGAGTGGACCGGATCATTGTGGGCGTCTCGATCTCGTAAAAGCCTTTTCCGTGGAGGAACTCGCGTACGCGAAACGTCACATCGTGGCGGAGCTTGATATTGCGCTGCATGTTGAACGAGCGCAGATCCACGTAGCGGTAGGTCAGGCGAAGCTCTTCGCGGGCGTCCGATCGCTCGTCCACCATGAACGGCGGAGTCTCCGATCGCGTGAGTACGTGCACCGCGCCGGCTACGACCTCTATCTCGCCGGTGGGCATATTCGGATTCACCATCTCGGTCGGCCGCGCTCGTACCGTGCCTTCGATCGCGACCACGTACTCGAACTTCAGACCGGCCGCCGTCTGTTTCAGCTCGTCGGGAGCACCCTCGTCGATGACGACCTGCGTGATGCCGTACCGGTCACGGAGGTTGATGAAGTGGACGCCGCCGTGGTCACGGTTGCGATGGACCCAGCCGTTGAGGACTACCTGCCTGCCTGCGTCTGCCGCGCGTAGCTCGCCGCAGGTCACCGTTCGTTTGTGTTGTTCCATGGTTCCTGTCTTTCGTTCGTTGTTCGGATTCGCGAGAAATCCCGGCCGATCAACCGGGCGGCCAGCTCAACTTCCGCCCGCCAATGATATGAGCGTGGATGTACTGAACCGATTGCTGCGCGTCCGGTCCCGTGTTGATCACGATCCGGTAGCCGTTCTTCTCCAGACCCAGCTCCCGAGCCACTTTCGCGACGCCCTGCATGAACGCAGCGACGTCGCCCGGATCAGCGTCGGCGAGATCTGCGAAGCTCTCCATCTTCTTCCTGGGGACGACGAGAACGTGAACGGGTGCCTGCGGGTCGATGTCGCGAAAGGCGTAGACGATCTCGTCCTCGTACACCGCTTCCGATGGGATTTCCTTGCGAAGGATCTTGTCGAAGATCGTGTCGTCGCTCATTTCGCGCCCCTCCCCGGAGGCTATCACCGCATCCGGATTGCGGCAAGAGCGAGCGCTTCGCACCGTCGCGCGCTACTCGTCCTGTGCCTCCCGCTCGGCGACCTTTCGCATGATCTGGTCGTACACCTCGCGTGTGATCGGATAGAAGCTGAGGACGATGATCCCCGCGATGAAGAAGAACGCGGGGATCGGCCCGGTCAGGATCCGGATTCCCAGGATCGCAGACTGCGGCTGGACCGGGTCGATCCCAACGAGGCCCGGTTCGATGTAGCCGAACAGGGCGAGTATCCATCCGGTCAAACCAAGCCCGAACGCCTGTCCGAGCTTGCTCATGAAGGTCCACATACCGTAGAAGATGCCTTCGCGTCGTCGTCCGTTCTCCGCGAAGTCGTATTCGACTGCGTCCGGGACGAGCGACCACGGCATCACGTAGTTCGTGGAGTACCCCACGCCTGCGAACGTGAAGATCAGGAACGCGAACCACACCGGAAGCGTCGCGCCGAAGACGAAGAACGCGAGCACCGCCACCGCGAAGATCGCCATGCCCACGTTGTAGGCGCGCCTCTTGCCGACGGACCGCGAGATCCTGACCCAGATCGGAATGAAGAGCAGGCAGGCCACGAGCAGGCAGAGGAGCGCGAGGACGAAGAGCTCCTCCGCTTCGTAGATGTACCGGAAGTAGTAGATGAGGCTCGCCTGGATCACCGCGATTCCGGTCATGTGCAATGCGTACGGAATCAACACCGTGAGGAACGACTTCTGGCGCAGCACCTCGAAGTACGATCTCAGAATGTTGTCATCCTCTCGAAGCGGCGCTCCAAGCTGTTCCTTCACCGTGATCACCGTGACCGTCGTTGCGGCCGCCATGATTGCCCCCATCAGGCCGCCGGTGATCGTCCACGCCGTGGATCCTCCTCCGAGGAGGTCCACGAGCGGCAGCATCGTTCCCGCGCCGATCAGCGTACCCACAACCGCGAACGACATCCTGAATCCGTTGAGCGTGGTTCGCTCGTCAAAATCGCTCGTGAGCTCGGGAGTCAGCGATCCGTACGGGATGTTCACGAGGGTGTACGCCGTGTTGAGGAGACAGTAGACAACGAGCGCATAGGCGAACCTCCCCCGGTTCGACGCGATTCCGGGGTCGGCGAACATCGCGATCATGAAGAGAAAGAGGAAGACCGCGCCCACCGCCATGTACGGCCTCCGGCGACCCCAGCGAGTGCGCGTTCGGTCCGAGAGGTACCCCACAGCCGGATCGGTGACCGCGTCCCACACCTTTCCGATCGCGACCGCCGTACCTGCCGCGGCCGCGGCGAGTCCGAACGAGTCGGTGAGGTAGTTGATGAGGTAGAAGCCCATCACCGTGAAGAAGAGGTTTCCCCCAAGGTCGCCAACGCCGAATCCGAGCTTGGTCCCGAGGGGCAAGCGATCCGGGCGATCCGCGAGCTGAGCCGCATGAGCTGTTTGCATCAGTTCCTCCGGTTCCCCGGATTATAGAGGCTGAACGCCGATCTGTCAGTCGGATTCCGGAACCGGAACCGTCCGGGAGAGTCGGGCATTGAGCGTGAAGGGCGATGCCGACGCCTGCTCCCGATCGTCCGTCACGATCTCGGCTCGCCCGTCCGGCAGCGTGTAGTACGCGAGCAGAAGCGTTCCCCGAAGGGGTTCTCCACGTTCCTCCAGCACCTCGCGGAGCTCGCTCGGCCGCAAGCCGCGACCGAGCGGGGCGAAGTAGCCGGGAGCCGTGGTCCCGCGAATCGCTAGTTCGAGCGCGTCCGTCTCGTGGATCACGATCTCCTGGACACGAGTCGTCGATTCCCGGGTACGCGCGATCGACCGGATCGCGCGCCCCAGGCCGGCGGGAGCCTCGACCGAGTCGTTGTCCGTCAGGACCGTGATCGCCGCTCCGAGCGAATCGATCTCGTGCGCGAGATCCGCAGACCGCCACGTCACGCGCGGACGTGGAACGTCATGGCGCGCGAGGACTTCGTGGACGCGCAGATGTGCGTCCGGAAGCGCGTCCGCGAGGATCGCGCACGCCTCCTTCACGTCGCTTGACGTGGCAGCGTCGCCGGCTTCGTTCAGGACGGACGCCAGATCCGCCTCCACGAGGTCGCCGAATCGGACGAGCTCGGCGACGTGCCGATGCGCTGTTCGCGGCTCCTTGAACGCGCGACTCGCCGTCTCTGCGAGATGGATCGCGCTCCGGAGCGATCCGGGTGCTTCGATCATGCGTTCGATGAGCTGCAGCTCCGCATGAACCACGTTCACGAGGTTGATGTAGCTGTGACGCTCGAATCGGTTGGTTTCGGGGTTCGAGCTGCTCAGATCCACGGTGATAGGGACTACGGCCATTCTTCGCGAGAGTATAGCATCCGGGTCGCGCGGAGTCAGGATCGACTCAGAAGAATCGTTGCGATCCCGTGCTCGTGGACGCCGTCACCGTGATGCCGGTCCCGCCGAGGAACAGCCGCCGCTGGCTCCGATCGTTCCCCACCTGCAGCGAACCCGTTGTGGAGGTCAGATCGAACTCGAGCCGATCCAGTTCGTTCGTGAGATCGATCTCGATGCTTCCCGTAGACGCGCTGAACGAGCTGTCGCCCGTCAGCGTGACCTCGCGTCCGAGCTGAACCCCGGTGGAGGTATCGATCGAGAGGCGACCTTCGGTGTCACGGAGTTGAATCGTGCCCGTCGTGGAGCGCGCCCGGATATCACCGTCGATCTCCTCCAGCCGCTGCTCGCCGGTCGTCGATTGCGAGTCCACCTCCCCCGTGAACCCGACGACCCGGATCGAGCCCGTCGTGGACTCCGCAAGGAGCGTGCCGTCACACGTGCGAATGTCGATCGAGCCTGTGGTCGAGTTGGCTCGGACGTCGCCGGAGAGGCCGTCCAGTGCGATCGAGCCGGTTGAGGTCTCGAGCTCCAGCACGCCTCCCGAGAGTCCCGTGACGGCGACATCGCCGGTTGAATTGTCCACCGTGAGCTCGGTCGAGGCCGGGACGCGGAACACCAATCGACCTCTGTGGGGCGCGGAGAAGAGTGAGAAGTCACGTTCGACCCAGACCCGCACCGCCGTTCCGCTCGCGCTGTGGTACACGGTCCAGTCGTCCGGATAGTTCTCCACCTCCATCGAGACGCGGTCCGCGGAGGTGGCGATCACCTCCACATTGAACGTCTCGCCCTCCACGAGAAGACTCTCGATATCCCCGTAGGCGAAGTCGCCGCTCTCCCGCTGACCGGTGGCAAACGCGGCTGTCGCAATCATCAGGACCGCCGTCAACGCTGCGAGCTGCTTCATATGCTCCTCCTACTGAGTGTATGTTCCAACACGGCCCGTGCTGTTACGCCGTCCGAGCCGATCTACCGTCGCCGGGTACGGCACTCGGTGCAGCCGAGCACGTGTACGTGCTTTCGCCCCGGTTTCTCGAACATCCGCGCGATGACGTAGCCGTCCGCCGGAATCTCCTGCGAGCACACCGGGCAGGTGCGCGGGTGTTCCGGATTCGCGGGGTAGCAGTATCGGCAACCGAACATGTGCGCGAGGTAGTCGTCCGTCGCGCTGCCGCGCGCTCGTCCGTTCCCTCCTCCTCCTCCGGTTGCCGTGCGAGCGGCGGGGTACTCGCCCGCCTTCGCCGGGTCGATTGACTCGGAATGCGCGGCGCCCGAGAATACGACGCTGTGAACGGTTTCTCCCCGTCTCAGCATCGTTCCGCACAAGGGGCACGGTCTCAGCACCTCGAGATCGTGCCGCGTCTTGTCTGCCATGCGGTTCGCGAGGAAACTGTAGTCGTTTCGCCCCAGGCGGACGAGCGTGTAGATCAGGACAGCTACGACGACAGCCATCACGACGAGGACGACGCCTTCCATGGATTCATCTTACTCCACCACCGCGAGCCGCTCAACGGCGCACCGTCGCGCGATATCGAGCACCGGCATTCGTGACAGTTCACACGGTCGAGGCAGGGCGGTACACTCACTCGAATGCCGAAGCTCTACATGGTGGCAACGCCGATCGGAAACCTCAGCGATATCACGATGCGCGCGCTCGAGACCCTGAAGGCCGTTGATCTCATCGTCTGCGAGGATACCCGCCACAGCCGCCGTCTGCTCGACCACTACGGTATTCGCAAGCCGCTGCGAAGCGGACACGGACACAACGAGGTCGCAAGTGCCCTCGGCATCGTGAGCGAGCTCGAGCGCGGCTCAGACGTTGCGTACGTTTCGGACGCGGGCACGCCCGGCGTCAGCGATCCGGGCCGTGTCATGGTGCGGACCGTGCGGGACGCCGGCTTTCCGGTCGTTCCGATCCCGGGACCATCGGCATTCTCCGCGCTCCTGAGCGCAAACGGGTTTCCGGGGAAGGCCGTCACCTTCGAGGGTTTCCTCTCGCCGAAGCAGGGGAGACGCCGTAGTCGACTCTCGCAACTGCTCGAAACTGGAGACTCGTTCGTTTTATACGAGTCTCCACATCGTGTGCTGAAGTTATTGGCCGACCTCACCGATCTTGATTCTGAGCGGCGCGTCCTGTTGGGACGGGAGCTCACGAAGCTCCACGAGGAGCTCGTTGAGGGGAGCGCCGGCGAGGTGCTCGAGATGCTGAGTCAGCGACAGTCGATCAAGGGCGAGATTGCGCTCCTTGTCGGCCCACCCAAAAAGGGGTAATATGTGTGGGTCTGGGTGTCGATGATTCTAATGAAAGGAAGGCTCTGCAATGACAATTGAGCGGCTTGGCCCTGTAGACCCAGTACAGCGCTACTCGCAGACGGACAAGACCAAAGCGCCCCAGTCCAAGCCCGAGAACGACTCCGTCGCCTTCAGCGAGGAGGCGAAGCTCAAGGCAGATATGATGCGCGTTGCAGAGCGCGTGAACGAAGCGCCGGATGTGCGCGCCGATCGCGTGGAAGAGGTCAGACGAAAGCTCCTGGATCCCAACTACATAGATAATCGCGTTGTCGAGCATGTCGCCGAGCAGATAATGGACATGTTCAACCTGTAGGTGTCGGCAATGGCAAGAGGGAGGCAGTGAGCGAGATGTCACTGCCTCTTTTTTTTGATGGAGGAAGATGAGCGACCTCATTCTCACGTTTCCGAACCACCTGGTCTTCGGCTCGGACGTCATCCAGCGGATCGGTCAGATCGTAGGCGGCCTGGGCAGCCGGTGCTTCATCATCACGGAATCGGTTCTGCGCCAACACGGCACCATCGATCACATCGAAGACGTTCTGGATCGACGCTCCATCAGCAACATCGTCTATGACGAGGTCGGTCCCGGTGCCACGACCGCCGGGCTCGAGAAGCTCGTGACCGTCGCGAGGGCGAGCAAGGCGGAGGCTATCGTGGGCGTGGGAGGCATGCGCGTACTCGCCACCGCCAGAATCGTAGCGATCGCCGCGGGCGGACACGAAGTTGGGGACGTGCTTGCCGGACGCGTCACCGAACGCTCGTCGATCGCCTACGTTGAGGTCCCCGCATCGTATCGGAACCACTTCATGCTCCGCGATCAGTGCATCGTTACGGATGCGACGACGCACCACCCGATACTGGTCTCGCTTCCCGAACGAACGGTGAGCGCCGTCATGGTCGATCCGAACCTCACGCTCACCATGTCTCCCAAGTACGCCGCGGCCGCCATGATGGATACGATGCTGGCCGCGGTCGAGGGCTACGTTTCCACCCGCTCCTCGTTCTATTCGGACACCCTGCTGATAGACGCGATCGGACGTCTCGCCGCCGCGCTCAAAGGGATCACCGAGACCCCGAATGAACCGAAGCATCGCGTTCGCGCGAGCGAGGCGGGTTTGCTCACCGCGCTCGCGCTCTCCTCCACGAGCCAGGGCGTGGGCGGAGCGCTTTCGTACGCGATCAACAGCGTTCACGCGGTCCCGAAGAGCTGGATCGCAACGGTGCTCCTTCCGCACGTCCTGGATACCGCGGTCATGGCCCGGCCCGACAAGCTGAAACGCGTCGCGCACGCGCTCGGAGAAGAGGTGCGCGATCTGAAGCCGGCGGACGCCGCTTATCAGGCGAGCGCGGCCGTCAGGCGCATCATCGGACTGCTCGAGTTGCCGGGACGCCTCCGCGAGATGGACCTCGCGATCGACGACCTGGTGGACGTCGCCGAGATCGCCGCCGGCCTCGACATGAGCGCGAGCGCGCCCGTCCCGCATACAACGAGCGATCTCTACGACCTCATCAAGCTCGCCTTCTAACTCCCGGCCATGATCACTATGCGCAAGCTCCGGAGCCTCCCTTCATCCACGCGGCACCGCAAGATCGCGCGCATCCTCGAGGCGTGGGTCCGGGACGCCGCGATCCCCGACTCGGCCTACGTCCGGGATCTGCTCGCGCTCATCGAAGACGACGAGGGCTTGCCCGAGGCGGTACGAGCCGCGGCGACCCACGCCGTCGCGACGACGGCCGACGCGCCGTCTGTGAGCGATCGGGCTGAGGCCGGCGATCGTGAGGCCGCGGGGGGCGCCGGAGGTGTCACGGGAGTACGAGCGATCGACCGGTTGCGCCACCTGCTGCTGCGGCACCTGGGAATGGAGCCGGCCGACTGGGACCTTCTGCCGCCGGCCGGGGTGCCTGCGTCCGCCCGCCCGGGGTCGGAACCGCGCAGCGGAGAGCCGCACGTCGGACTGTCACACGTTGGACTGTACCTCGAGGCGATTCGCGCGCCCTTCAACGTGGGGAGCATCCTTCGGACGGCCGCGGCGTTTGGGGTACGGGTGATCGGCGTGAGCGACGACGTGCCGCCGGCGGAGCATCCTCGCGTGCGGCGTTCTGCGATGGGCGCCGTGGAGTGCGTGACGCTCGTGCGCGGGGCGTTGGACGTCGTCGCCGCGCGGATCGGCGGACCGGTCATCGCGCTCGAGCTCGGCGGCACGCCGATCGAGTCGTTTGCCTTTCCGGAGCGCGGCGTGCTCGTGCTCGGGTCGGAGGAGCTCGGGATCAGCCCCAAGACGCTGAAACGGGCCGACCATCGGGTGTCTATCCCGATGCCCGGCCCGAAGGCTTCGTTGAATGTTGGTGTTGCGTGCGGGATCGCGCTCGCGGCGTGGCGCGTTGCTATTCGGTGACGATCTCGGTGTTGATCGTGGCGGTCTTCGCGAGCATCGCGCTCACGCCGCAGTACTTCTCCTGGGAGAGCTTCACCGCCTTCTCGATCTTGCTCCGGTCGAGCTCGGATCCCGTGAAGATGTAGCGGACTGTGATCTCGCGGTAGACCTTGGGATGTTCGTCCGTCTGTTCGGCGCTGATCTCGAGCGCGAAACTGTCGTACGGCATCTGCATCTTCCCGAGGATGCTGGCCACGTCCATGCCGGTGCAGCCCGCGAGCGCCGAGAGCATCAGCGCCTTCGGGCGAGGTCCGCGGTCCTTCCCGCCGAATTGCTCGTCCGCATCCACCATGAACTCGTGTCCCTGCAGGTCAACGCGAAAGGCGAGACCCTCCGTATGTTCGGCTCGTGTGATGTAGCTCATGCATCCTCCCTTGGTCGGGGATAGCGCCCCCTATCGAAGCGCCCGCTCGATTTCCGGCTGATTAAAACCTACGATGACGCGACCGTTCACGTCGATGACCGGCACGCCCATCTGTCCCGACTTCCTGACCATTTCATCCGCCCGGCGTCGGTCGCGCGAGACATCGTACTCCTGGAAGCGCACATGGTTCTCGCGGAAGTAGTCCTTCGCCTTTCGGCAGTAGGTGCACGATGGTGTCGTGTACAGAGTGATTGCCATACGTCCTCCTTGCTTTTTGTATGCGAAAAATACTATATAGCAAGATCGACGTCAAGCTCGCGTCTGCGCGCCGGCTACACCGATTTTCGTGCGTTCATTTGCTCGCGCTCGAACATGTTCTCCAGTCGAGTTCGGATCGTGTTGAGTTGCTCGTGGCCCTGCACGTTGAACTCGCTCATGACTTCCTGATCGAACTGGTTGAAGTCGAAGTCGCGGTGCTTCGGGTCGGCGAGGACGTTCGCGATGTAGACGGTGTAGACCACGTCTCGGTGCTCGGGCGGGCAGTCGGACGGGTGGTGGTGGTATTCGATCGCGTTCACGAGCGCGTCCGGGAAGTTCCACTTCCGAGCGATGCGGCCACCGATCTCGGCGTGGTTCAGCCCGCTCGAGAGGTCTTCGAAGAGCTCGGTGGGGATGCCCTTGTCGCGACAGAACTGCTCGATCCGGGAGATCATCTCCGGGTGCGTGGACGAGAAGATGATTTTGCCCATGTCGTGGAGAATTCCTCCGGCGTAGACGTCGTCCAGGATTTCTCGTTTCTTCGTGACGCTTCGCGCGAGATTGTACGCGTAGTACGCGGTTCGGTACGAGTGTTCCCAGAGCTGCTTGGTCTCGGGCGATTCGGAACCGAGGACCTGCTGCGCGCCGTACTGATAGAGGAGGTTCTTCAGCCCGCGAAGGCCCACGAGCTTCACCGCTTCCACGATGTTGTCCACCCGTTTCGGGAGCATGAACGCCGCCGAATTGACCAGCTTGAGCAGATCCGCGGTCAGCGCCGGGTCGGTGCTCACCATCCGTGCGATCTCGGAGAGTTCCGCCTCCGGTTCGGCAATCTTCTTTTGCAGGCTCGCGATGTTCTCGGGGAAGCGCGGCAGGCTCTCGATCTCTTCGACCAGCTTCTCGCTGATCATGTCCAGGTTGTCCGCCTTCACCTGATCCATCGGCACGACGAGTCGCGCGATCGTCTCGCCGTTGCGCGAGTCGATGTCGAACGCCTCCTCGTCCAGCCCGATCTTCTTCAGCATCAGGACCAGGATGACGATTCCCAGTCCGGCGCCTTCCGAGTCGTCGATGACGGTAGTGAGCGCCTCCTCGAGCGAATCGAAGGCGCGGGAGCGCGCGATCCGGTCGAAGACCCGGAACTGCTCGCGCTTCGTGATCTCCGTGTTGTTGCAGACGTAGAGGTTGAGCCGGCCGGCTCTGGTGTGGAATATCACCTTGATGTAGAGCCCGGCATCCTTCTGCGCTTCCAGGAAGTGGCTGATGTTATCCAGCGTTTCCTGCTTGAAGTTGCGCATCCCCTCTTCGTAGTCGGATTCGTTCGCGAGGCTGAGACCCTTCTCCTTGAAGTACACGCGCTTCGTGTTTGCCTTCTTGGCGTTCACCGCGAGCTCACGCAGGCAGTACGACAGCGGATCCTTCAGGCGCTCTTGGCCCAGCTCCTGGAGAAAAATCCCAAGGATCTCCTCCAGGTAGACCTCGGTCTCGTGCGGGAGAGTATACGATTTCACCGTCAGTGGAATAGAACTCCGTGCCGCCTGGAGTACCTTTGCTGCCTCAAGTTGTTTTGCCATGAACTCGTCCTTCCCGCTCGGCGAGGATTATTCCCAGTATAGTTTCGCTCGGCCCGGTGTCAAGCAAGGTCCTCTTCCGGTTAGCTCAGCCGTTACCGAAGTCCTTCACCACGTTGGCCATCTGTCGTAGTCGCTCTTCCACGAGCGCGTTGACGCTTCCCGCAGGGTAGTGCCCGTCCTCGCCCCGAATGCCCGCGGACATTCCGGTGAGGATTTCCAGGCCCTCGTCGATCGTTTCGATCGCGAAGATGTGGAAGCGACCCTCCGCAACCGCTTGCTGCGTCTCCGGATTGAGGATCAGGTTCGGCATATTCTTGCGCGGGATGATGACTCCCTGTGTTCCCGTGAAGCCGAGCTTTCCGCACACCTCGTAGAAGCCCTCGATCTTCTCGCTGATCCCCCCGACCGGTTGTATCTGACCCATCTGGTTCACCGAACCGGTGACCGCGACTTCCTGCCGCAGCGGGAGATTCGCGATCGCGCTGAGAATCACGTAGATCTCGGTCGAGGATGCGCTGTCTCCGTCCACCTCAACGTAACTCTGCTCGAAGGCGACGCTCGCGTTGACGTTCAGCGGGAAGTCGGTCGCGTACGTGGACTCGAGGAATCCCTGCAGGATGTAGATACCTTTGTCGTGAATCTCGCCGGAGAGACCCGATTCTCGTTCGATGTTGATGATTCCGTTGTCGCCGGGCGCCACCCGTGCCGTGATCAGCATGGGGCGCGCGAAGGCGTAGTAGCCGCGATCGAGCACCGCGAGCCCGTTGATACGGCCGATCGCGCGATCGCTGACGGAGATGAGCAGCTCTCCCGAGACGATCTGCTCGTCGATCTTCTCCTCGGGAAGGTCGTAGAGGTACTTCCGCTCGCGGAGCGCCCGCTCCACGTCCTCACGACCGATCGTCTTGTGGTGATCGCGTGCCGCCCAGTAGTCGGACTCACGGATGAGATCCGCGATCCTCGAAAACTGCGTGGAGAGCCGGTTTCTGAACTCGCTCAACCGAACGCCGTACTCGGCGACCGCCCCCATTCCGGAGTGGTCGAGCCGGCGGAGACCCTCGTCACGACATATCATGCGCATGAAGCCGATGTACTCGCGCATGCTCTGCTCGGTCCGCACCATCACCGAGTCGAACTCGGCGGGGACCTTGAAGAGCTTCTGGAACTCCTCGTCCAGGTTGTAGAGGTAGTCGTAGATGTGCTCGCTACCCATGATGATGACCTTCACCGGCACCTCGACCGGTTCGGGCTTCAGCGAGGGGCCGGGGTTCATCGGATTCGGGAGCGGCCTGATTTCCGTGGTGCCGTCCTGCAAGGCACGCTTGAGGCTGATCCATGCGTCTTCCTCGGCCAGGATGTCCTCCGCGCGGAGCACGAGGAAACCGCCGGCGGCCTGCAGGAGCGAACCGGCGCGGAGCTGCATGAAGGTGCTCGTGCGCTCGCCCGAGGGATCGCCGATCGTCTCCTGCGTGCCGAAGAGTTTCTGGTGATCCGGGTGGCTCTCGAAGATCACCGGCACGCCCTGCGTCTCCGCGTTGTCCACGACGATGTTCACCCCGTATCGCCACAGCGGAGCCGGCTCGATCTCGTCCGCGTTCTCGTCCGGCGTACGGAACCACTGCAGGTTCTGCAGCGCGTCCTCGAGGAGGTCGTCCAGGTAGTGGTGGACGCGAGCGTCCGGGTAGTCTACGCGTATCCTCGCGACCTCGGCCTCGATCTGCGGTTTCACGAGATCGATCTGCAGCGCGCGGAGGTTCTCCTCCACGTTGATTCGCTCGGTTCGCAGGTTCTGGAAGATCTCCTTCATCTCGTCCATCAGCGAGTAGTACTTCTCGCGGATCTCGTTCCACGCGGTCTCTTCGATCTCACCCCTTGTGACGAGGCGCTGCAGCTCGTCAAAGCTCGCGCTTTCGCCCTGGTAGATCGGCGCGATGTCCGTCCGCTGGTCGTCGTCGTCGTCCACCTGCACGATCTCGAAGCCTTCCTGATTGAGCTTCTGCTCGAACTCGGTGACGGCTTGTGTCTCGCGCCCTTCCGCCTGCATCACGATCCGGTCGCGCTGGTCCTTGTACTCCTGGTCGGCGAACAGCGCGTTCACGGTCTGGCGGAACCGATCGATCAGCTCCACGACCGCCTTGCGGAACTCCTGGGCCTCGCCGGGCTTGAAGTAGAGCACGCGCGGCCGGTCCGGATTCTTGAAGTTGTGCACGTAGACGATGTCCTGAAGCCGCAGCTTCCGCGGGCGGAAGCCCTTCAAGACCTTCTGGATTGCGGTTCGCTTCCCGGTTCCGGCCAGACCGGTCGCGAAGATGTTGTACCCCTTTCCTTCGATGTCGATCGCGAGCCGCAGTGCCCGCAGCGCGCGGGGCTGTCCGATGATGTCGAAGTGCTCGGAGCCGTCGTCGAGCTCCCGGATCTCATCCGCGGAGATCGAGAAGGCGACCTCTTCAGGGGAAAGCTCTTTCGATTTGTTCTTCAGAACGGTGGCTCGCGCGGGCTTCTCGCTCGCCGGAACGGAGGATGGAGGGTGAGCCATACGGTAGAGTATACCGTCGTGAACGGTACGAGCATAGACCGACGCCGCCGTCACGCGCGCGCGGGCTGTACACGAGACCGAAAACGCGCGTATGGTGAGAGCATGAAGCTTCACGCGCTGGACGAGTATCTGCGAGAGCTCTTGAAGATCGACGATTACTCCCGCTCCGATTCGTCGTGGAACGGCATCCAGATCGAGTGCAGCGACAAGCCGATTCGCAAAGTCGCCGTCGCGGTGGACGCCGCCGCCGAGACCGTTGCGCGAGCGGTCGGCTGGGGCGCCGACATGCTCTTCGTCCACCATGGACTCTTCTGGGGCCGTGCGCAGCGCGTCACCGGCGTGCACTACCGAAGGCTCCAGGCCTTCCTGACCAACGACATCGCGCTTTACGCGGCGCACCTGCCGCTGGACGCGCACGAGACGCTCGGCAACAACGCCGTGATGGCCGCGAGGCTCGGTCTGCAGAACCGTCGGCCTTTCGGCGACTACAAAGGTGCGCTGATCGGATGGGCGGGCGAGCTGCCCGAGCCGATGACGACCGAACGCGTCGCGATGATGCTCTTCGGCGGTACCGGAGATCTCCTGGGCGTGCTTCCCTTCGGCCCGGAGCAGAATGCGTCGATCGGGATCGTCTCCGGCGGTGCTCCTCGCGAGGTATTCCAGGCAATCGACGAGGGGCTCGACCTCTTCGTGACCGGCGACGCCTCGCACGAGATCTACCATCATTGTCTCGAGGCGGGGATTAATGTTATGTTCGGCGGACACTATCGAACCGAAACGTGGGGCGTGGAGGCGGTCGGCAGGCATCTCGCGGATGAGTTGGACCTGGAGACGACCTTCCTGGACGTGCCCACGGGACTGTGAGTCATCATGCCACTACATCGTTCACGGGACGAGCTGAAGAGCCTGCTGCTCCCGTTTGTTCTTACCGCCGCCCTCCTCGTCATCGATCAGATCACGAAGGCGATCATCGTCGCGACGATCGAACGGCTCGAGTACGGCGGACCGGCGATCGAGGTCCTCGGGGACTTCTTTCGGATCATCCACGTGCGGAATCTGGGCATCGCGTTCAGCATTGGTCGGGAACTGGGACCGGAGATTCGGAGAGTGCTCTTCATCATCGTTCCCTCGCTCGTGATCGCTGCGCTGATCTTCTACTACTTCCGCACGGATGAGCTCACGCGGCTCCAGCGCTGGGCGGTTGCCGGGATCGTCGCCGGTGGCGTGGGGAACATCATCGATCGGATATTCCGACCGGAGGGAGTCGTGGACTTCCTGGACGTGAAGTTCTACGGGCTGTTCGGTCTCGAACGGTGGCCCACGTTCAACGTCGCCGACTCGAGCGTCGTCGTGTGTGGGATCCTGCTCATGATCAGTGTGCTCTTCGAGAAGGAGCACGGGAGTATGTCGGATGAACAAGAAGGCTAATACGATTCTCTTCATGATCGCCGCGACGGTCGTCAACGTCGTGCTCATGATCCTCATTCTCGTTGGGCTGATGGTGCTTTACGCGTGGGTCGCTCCGGGCGGGTTCGCGTCTCAGGTGGGTCAGATCGCGGGTATCGTGATTTTCCTCGCGGCGATCGGGCTGACGTACTTCATCTATCACCGGTTGATTCGGTGGATCTCGAGCAAGTGGAATCTGGAGGAGTACTTCGCTCCGATCTTCGGGAAGAAGGGCGGCGACGGCGCGAAGCCGAACGAGTAGGGAGGCTTAGTAGCCGTCCGACATCGCCCGGTTCTGGTCCTTCTTGTAGAGCTCGGTGTAGACATAACCGCGGTTCTTGAGCTTGTCTTTGACTTCCTGCGGGAAGGGAACGTAGCGCCAGAAGATGTCGCGGATCTCGCGGTCGAGCTTCTGGGTACCCTCGCTCTCCTTCGTGATCCACAGGATGTAGTCCTGGATGAACGCGTCCTTCACGTCGCCGCGCATCTTCCGGTCCTCGAACCACTGGTAGTACCAGCCGGTCAGGCCCTCTTCCATCCAGTAGTGCTGTGCCTTCTCCTTGGCGATCTGCCACCTGAGGTCTCCGAGCGCCGCCACGACCGCGACGCGGAGATCCTTCGGGTACATTGGAATCGCCAACCGCCCCCGGCTGCTCGCGCGGTTGTAGCGCTCAAACGGCTCCCAGCAGATGCCCTGCTCGCCGTAGCACGGAATCAGCACCACGTTCGGCACGATCCGGTTTGTCTGCATCTTGAACGTTCGCAGGAACACCCCCGGATCGAGGTACTCGGCCTCGGCGAGCGCGTTCAGGACGTTCTCGCGGGTTCCCACGTCGAACAGGGCGTTACGGATGTACTGCTTCATGAGAAGCGGGAAGTGGTTCCCCTGGCGCCCCACGCAGAGCTTGGCCATTTGCCGGACGGTGTTCGCCTCCTCGTTGATGGTCCTGCGATCAACGTGCACGTCGCCGACCTCGTTCTCCTTGTCCCGCAGGTTCTGCAGCTGGTCGTCCAGCCCCTCGATCTCCCGGTAATGCCGTCCGAGCTCCTTATTGACCGTCGCAAGCCGACGCATGATGTTCGTGATCTCGCCGATCGCCGAACGCTGGAACTCGTTGTACGGTGCCGGCAGATTGTCGAACTCCGGACGCCGATCGTGATCGCCGATCGTCTCGACCTTCAACCTCAGGTCTTCTTCGAGCTGCATCATTTCGCCCGCGGTATTCCGAATCACGTTGAGCTGCGCTTCGTGTCTGCCGCGCGTCTTCTCGAGCAGCGCGTTGATCTTGTCCGGTTCGCGCCGCTGGCTCGGCTTGGTTTCGTCGGTCGCCGAAGCGTTGATCCTCCCACGCGCGACGTCGCGGAGCCACTCGTCCACATAGTAGATCGGCTCTCCGGTCGTGTTCGCAAGAATGACCTTGCTGAGCATCGTCCGCTGCTCGGCCGAGACCATCGTGGGAAGGAGCATCCCAAAGCGAAGCATGAGTACTTTCGGCTGGGGAAGCTGAGTGGTGATCCGGACGGCGATGCTGCGGAAGAGTTCCCAGTATGCCGGAATGAGACGACCGCGGTGCATGGAGCGATCCTGCGGGTCCTTTGCGTTCAGGAACTCGCCGAGGATCGAGTGAAGGCGTTTCGAGACCTCGCCCTCGCCGGTCAGCGCCGTCTTGTAGTAGTCGCTATCCGAAAAGAGCGGCTTGGGATCCTCCTCGAACACCGTCGGCCGGGTGAAGGTCGTGACCGACATGTCGATATCGGCCGGGGCCTTCGGGTCGTTCGGGCCGGTTGAGGAGGACGGTTCGCTGAAAAGGTCGGAGAAGTCCGGCACGTCGTCGGCATCGGTCTGATCGGCCGATGCGCCGCCGATCAGCGCGGCTACCTCCGGATCCATGTCGCCGGAAAAGGGATGATCGCTGTTCCCGCGTGATCCGTTGCCCATTATGCCGGAGAGAATCGATGGAGGTGACGGGATTCGAACCCGTGACCCCGTGAATGCCATTCACGTACTCTAGCCAACTGAGCTACACCCCCAACGGAATCAGATTCCAATAATAGGAAACGGTCATATCGATGTCAAGCTGAGCGTTGCACCGCCTGCCGGTGGAGCCCGGGCGTGGCTATCGCAGCCAACGCTCCAGCACCGGGCGGCTGATCCGGTCCTTGACGCCGACCTTGCCGATGAAGTACTCCACGAGCGCCTTGTGGGAGATGCGGCCGAGTTGCTTGATGCCGTCTGCGATGCAGCGGAGGTAGGCGCGGGCCGGCGGGTTGACGTCGGCGTAGCCTTCCCACTCGGCGGTCAACGTGAAGACGGGCCAACTCTCGCGGGTGCCGAGGAGGACGATGCGGCCGTACCACTGGCCTCCCTGACCGGCGGGTATCGACGGGTCGGACGGGTTGAAGTAACTCTCGGGATGGCGTTCCGAGTACGCATAGTCGAGCACGATCTCGGGATCGCCCGGTCTGCGGCCGTTCTCCTGGCACGCGATGTCCACGAACTGCTCCGCCGTGATCAGGTAGGCGCGTCCGAGCGTCCGGCTCGTGGACGGCTCGGGGCGCGCGAATGCCACCGCGCCGCCCCACGGATCGGACATGCGGGCGAAGTAGAGCTCGCGGTTGATCGCGATCGCGTAGTCTCGGATGGGATCCTGCTTGTTGCGGCATCCGGGGTAGCGCACGCCGTTGAAGCGTGACGTCCCGCCCCGGATGTACTCGAGAAGCCTGTTGCGATTGACGTTCGACCCATAAGCCGCATACCAGAGCATGTTCATGTCGGACCTCAGCCCTGAATCTACCCGAAGATGGCATCGCGACAAAGGCAGAAACGCACGAGTGCGCTATGATCTACTGCGATGGCCGGCGAGTCGTTCGATTTCCGAGGAGCACTGATCAAGGAGCAGGGAGTCACCTTCGCGGTCGTGGAGGTCGCGCCCGAGGTGCTGCAAGGCGGGGACCGACGCGTAGCCGAAGCGCGGGCGCGCTTCGAGCCGATCTTCAAGAACGTGCCGATCATCCTCGCCGCGCGAGGTCCCGATCGGCGCGCCCGCTATACCGGGCGCCCGGACATCGTGCGCTTCCTCATCTCGACCGGATGGTCCCGAATCCCGTGGAAGCGCTATCGCGCGCGGAAGAAAGACCGCAACCCCTTCCGAGACTGGGCCTGACTATGCGGAGAGGACTGCTTCGCGCTCGGCGACGTGCTGCGGTGCATCGTCCTCAACGAGCGAGAGGTACCCGGTGCGGATGCACGACTCGAGCAGGTCGGCACCGATGTACTCGTACGACTCACGGACTCCGTATTCCGAGATACTCGTGATGCGCGCCTCGTAGCCGCCCGGCGCCTCGGCGAGCAAGTCGATGATCGTTTCCAGTCCTGCGATGCCCTTTACTCGATATCGCCTGTTCATCACGTCCTCCACACAGTAGAATGTCGGAGCATATCGTGCGCTCATTTAGGGAAGCTTTCTGTCAATCGATCATTCAGGCGCTCGGCACCGGCACCGCGGTCGTTCTGCCCTCCGAGATTGCCGCCGAGTTCTGGCGCCGCGAGGTGATCCGGAGCGAAGTCACGCGTGCGATTCGCGAGGACCGGATCATCTCGTGGGATCGCTTCAAGGAGCGAGCTTTCGACCTCCGCACCGACCGGCTCCCCGCGAACCGAACCGTTCGCGCGCTCTTCGTGGAGCGTCTGATCGCCGAGAACGCAGCCGACCCCTTCCTCGCCCGCGTCGTGCCGTTCGCCTCGGCCGCCAACGCCGAGGGCTTCCGCGCGCACCTGACGCGGATCCTCCCTGCGCTGCCGCAGGCACGCCTGCTTCACGAGCGAGCAGCTCGCACCGATCTCCCGCTCGGCACGCTCCTCTCCGATCTCGCCGAGATCGAACGCCGGTACACGGCGTTCCTGGACGAGCACCACCTCTTTGAGCCCGCGTGGCTCGAACGCGTCCCCGCCTACCAGGGCGGCGATCACCTTCTCGTCCTCCCGGAGCTCGCCGAGGACTTCCCCGAGTTCGAGTCCGCGCTCGCCGGCGTTCCTCGTGCGTCGCTCCCCCCCGAGGGCGCCGGTCGCGTCCCTGGGATCTCGCTCTACCCGGACAGCCGCACCGAGCTCGAGGCGACCCTGGGCCGCATTGCAGCGCTCCTGGACGCCGGCGTCGCGCCCGAGTCGATCGTGCTGACGGTCGCCGACCTGGACGCCGTCCGCACGCGCGTGGAGCAGGCCGCCGAGCTCGCGGCGATTCCGATCAGCGTTCGCCAGGGGCTCTCGCTCGCGGCGAGCGCGCCGGGGCGCTTCTTCGCTTCGATCGCGGACGTGGTCTCGTCCGGGTTCAGCCTGGACGCGATGAAGCGCTTCCTGCTCAACCGGGCCGTCCCCTGGCGCGATCCGTCGGTCAACGCGCGGCTCGTGCTTGCCGGAGCGGAGCGCGGTTGTCTCGGCGGTCGGGGGCGCCCCGATCCGGGCTGGAAGCGTATTGGGCCATCGCCCGAGCGCGATCTCGTTGAGACGCTCATGCGCGATCTGCCTGCGGTCACGCGGGCGCGAACCGCCGGCGACCTGCGGACCGCGGTCGCCGCGCTCATCGAGCGGCTCGTGGACTCCGACCGATGGCGTGCCGAGGACGAATCGCTCGTCCAGCGCTGCCGGGTGGAGCTCCGCGCGCTCTCCGACTTCGAGCGGAACCATTCGCTCAGCGTGGACGCGCCGTACCGATTCTGGATCGATCGGCTCTCCGAGCAGCTCTACGTGCCGCGCGGAGGCGAACGCGGCGTTGCCGTGCTTCCCTACCGGGTCGGGGCAGCGGTCTACCCGGAGCATCACTTCGTCGTGAACGCGAGCAACGGCGCCACGCGCGTGACCGCCTCGCGCTTCCCCTTCCTCACGGACGCGGAACGCGAGAAGCTCGGCGAGGAGGTCGCCGACCGCGACCTGAGCGGCGACTTCGTCCGCGGCTACGCGGTCTCCGGCGAGCAGGTGAGCGTGTCGTGCAGCCGCACGACGTGGGACGGGCCAACACTGCCCCCGGGCGAGTTCGTCGCGGTGGGCCGGATCCGGGACGCGGGAGTCGGCGCCGCGCCGGACGGGGCGCCGCTCTCGCCGTTCGCCGCGTGGCGCGCGGAGGAGTCGTTCGAGACGACCCCGCGCCGCGTCTATCGGCTCCAGCGAGACGGTGCGGCGGCGTACGCGGCCGGCGCCCCGGCCCGTCGGCCCGCCGGCGGGAGCGAGGAGCCCGAGAAGGTCGACGCTTCCCCCGCGAGCCCGCGCGTCGATCTAGTCCGGCATCCGATCTCCGATCCCGAGCTTGTCCGTGCCGCGCTCGACCGGCAGCGCCACGAGCGCCACCCGGAGCTCATCTCGCTCTCCGCGAACGACGTGGAGCGCTTCCGCGCCTGTCCCTTCTCGTACCTGCTGTTCCGGGTCCTCGGCCTTCGCGATCTCGACTACACCGTGGATCCGGACAACGCGCGCGACGTTGGGAGCCTCTACCACAAGGTGCTCGAGGAGTTCTTCCGCGAGTTGCACGCGGCCGGGCGTCGGTTCGATCCGCAGGCGCTTCCCGAGTACCGCGAGCTCGTGGGCCGCAAGCTTCGTGACGTTCAGCAGAAGGCGAAGGGCATGGTCCCCGAGTTCGTCTCCGCCGCGAACGAGCCGCTCGCGATGCGCGTCTTCGAGCGGCTGTTCGAGCATGACGCCGGGCTCATCGCGGGGCACAGCCTCGATTTCGTGGAGCAGTGGGAGCACCGGTTCGAGGAGGAGACCGGCGCGTACCTCGTGGGACGCGTGGATCGAGTGACCCGGGCGCCGGACGGGTCGGTGACGCTGGTGGACTACAAGAAGCGGCGGCTCCCCACGCTGAAGGCGCAGAACGCCGATTCCAAGGTAGCCACCGGCGTGGCCGACCTCTCGGAAGCGGAGCGGACTGCCGAGCGGGACCGGCTCGGGTCGGTTCAGATTCCCTTCTATGTCCGGCTGCTCGAATCGTCCGGGGAACGCGTGGGCACCGCGGCGTACTACAGTCTGGAGGAAGGGTCGGTGCAGGTCGTCGTGAGCGACGATCCGGAGCACGAACGTCCCGTGATGAGCCGCGAGCGGATGGACGAGGTGATGGTCCTCGTCTACGACATCGTTCGAGAGACGGTCCGGCGCGTGCTCGCCGGGGACTACAGCTGCGGCGATTCGTGCGGTTCGTGCGACTTTCGCGGCGTGTGCAGAACGAAGTTCGTGGTGAGGTAGATGAAGCGCGATCCCGATCAGCAGGCGGCAATCCTCGTCTCTCACAACGCGGTCGTGAGCGCCGGAGCGGGCTCCGGGAAGACCTCGGTCCTCACGAGCCGCTATCTCCGGCTCGTGCTCGAGGAGCGCATTCCCGTTCGCGAGATCCTCGCGCTCACCTTCACGCGCAAGGCGGCCGCCGAGATGTACGAGCGCATCTACCGTGCACTCGGTGAGCACGCGCACGAGCCGTTCGTCGCGGCGCAGCTCGCCGACTTCGACTCGGCCGTGATCTCAACGCTCGACAGCTTCTGCTCCGCCGTCGCCCGCAACGGCTGCGCGCAGTTCGGCGTCCCGTCCACCTTCACGATCGACGAGCGGGCGCTCACCTCCCGCTGCGAGGAGCTCGCGCTCGGATTCCTCGTAGAGCACGCATCGGAGGCGGTGATCGCGGACCTGATCCGTCTCAACCGCTTCGGCCCGCTCTGGAAGGACGGCCTCGCGCGGCTCGCCGCCGATCACTTCCGCGTGAGCGACGATCGCCCGCTCTCCGCCTTCCTGCCGGCCCAGCAGCGCTTTCTCCGGAGCGAGATCGACCGCCTCGAGTCGGAGATCCGCGCGGCGACGGCGGGGATCGAGGGCCTCGACCCCGAGGGGCCAAAGTGCGTCGGCGGGGCGCAGCAGGTCGTCGCGTCCGTGGACGCCGCGGTCGCGTTTGCGCGGACCGAAGCGGCCGCGCGAGCGCTCGCCCCGCTCGAGTCGATCAAGCTCCAATGCGGGCGAAGCGCGCATCCGGACGTGCCGCTCGTCAAGGAGTACGTCAAGGCGCTCCGCGACCTCGTCCCGCACTACACGCTCGCCGTCCGGACGCTCGCGCGCTGGGACGACCACGAACGGCTCACCGCGCTCCTCGAACGTTTCCGCGAGCGAGTCGTCGCCGAGAAGCGGCGGCTCGCGATCGTGTCGTACGGCGACGTGATGGGGCTCGCAATCAGGACGCTCACGGACGACCACTCGCTGCGCGACTTCTACAAGTCGCGATTCCGCGCGATCATGATCGACGAGTTCCAGGACAACAACGACGAGCAGAAGGCGTTGCTCTATCTGCTCTCGGAACGGGCCGACGTTCACTCGGCGGGCATCCCGCCGGCGGACGCGCTCGATCCCGCGAAGCTCTTCTTCGTGGGCGACGAGAAGCAGTCGATCTACCGTTTTCGCGGCGCCGACGTGAGCGTCTTCCGCACGCTCGCCGGCGAGCTCTCGGGTGCGGACGCCGATCTGCGGCTCGGCGCGAACTACCGCAGCGAGCCGGGCCTGATCAGGTGCTTCAACGAGCTCTTCTCGCACGTCTTCGCGGACGCGGAGGCCGACTACGAGGCGCGGTTCGAGCCGCTTCGGTGGCGCGATCCGACTCCGGGCGTGCGGCCGCGCGTTGAGCTCTGGGAGCTCGAGCAGCGGCCGCGCGGCGACGACGGCTACCTGGACGACATCGACGCCGAGGCGTATCACATCGCGAGCTTCATCAGGACGAGTGTGGAGGAGCGATCGCTCCTTGTGGGAGACGGCACGGACGACGAGGGGGCGCGACGTCCCGGCCGACCGGCGGAGTACGGGGATTTCGCCGTGCTCATGCGCAGCAGCGGCAACCAGATCCGTCTTGAGCGCATGCTCCGTCTCTTCGGCATTCCCTACGTCTCGCAGGCGGCGCGAAGCCTTTTCCTCGAGGCGCCGGTGAACGACATCTACCAGATCCTCCAGCTCGTCGTGTACCCCGAGGATCGCGTCGCGTACGCAGGATACCTCCGTTCGCCGCTCGCCGGCGTCTCGGACGAAGGGATCGTTCGCCGGCTCCTCTCAGACGCGCCGCTCCTCTCGCCGTGCGAGGGCCTCTGCGCGGACGACCGGCGACGCGTGGAGCTCGCCCGCGAGCGCTACGAGGAGATCGCCGCGCTCGCCGACTCCGTGCCCATCACCGAGCTCCTTCACCGGATCTGGTACGGCTGGGGCTACCGCTATCACCTGCTTCGCCGCAGCGAGTACACGCCGTATCTCGAGTACTACGATCTCTTCTGGGAGCTGGCGAACGGCTTCGAGGGTGAGGGCCTCGCCGTCTTCCTGGACGAAGTGCGCCGGCACATCGGGCAGAACGAGAAGCTGGACGAGCTCGAGATCCTCCGCGGCGAGACGAGCGGCGTCCAGATCATGACGGTTCACAAGTCGAAGGGGCTCGAGTTTCCCGTGGTGATCGTCGCGAACGCCGGCAACCGCGGGCGGAACGATTCGGTCTCCGCCCAACCGTTCTACCGGTCGAGCACGCTCGGGCTTGCCTTCAACACCGGCATCCTCGCTCCGGGCGACGTGCGCGAGACGCCGGCGAACTACCTTTACACGCACGAGCTCGGCGAGCACCAGGCGCAGGACCGCGCCGAGATGAAACGCCTGCTCTACGTCGCCGCCACGCGCGCCGAGAGCCATCTCGTCTTTTCCGGCGTGCCGCGGACCGACGATCGCTCGCTCGCGGGCATCCTCGCTGCAGCGTTCGCGCGAACAATGGAGGCCCTGAGTCAGGCCGACGATGTCTCGCTGGGCGTTGAGTCGCTCGAGCCCGTCCCGGTCGAGCGCGAGCACGAGGCGCACCGCGCCGGCGGCCGCCGCGACATCGCGACGCTCGCGGCGACCTACGCCGACCTGCCCGTGCTCGAGCGCCGCTACGCGCCGGCCGAAGCCACGGCGACCGAGCTCAATCGTCGCGCGCTCGAGCTCGCAGCCGAAGCTGCGCCCGGCCTCGACGCCGGCGAAGCCCGGCCGGTGGACCACCCGATCGACGAGATCGTCGCCGCGCATCCGGAACGAAACCTCGCGACCGTCTTCGGCTCGTACTGCCACTACTGCATCGAGCACGCCGATGAGTCCGGCGGCGCGCCGCCCGCGGAACGTCTCCCCGCCGAGCTCCGGCCGGACATCGCGCAATCGAAGCTCGAGGCGTTCTACCGCTACGGATACGAGTTCGCACGCTCCTACCTCGACTCGCCGCTTGCGCGGCGCGTCGCCGAGGCACGCTGCGTGGAGCACGAGCTGCCCTTCCTCCTGGACGCGGCCGCGGTGCGCGACGAGGTGCCCGTGACCGACCTTCCCGGCATCATTCGGGGTCAGATCGACCTCGTCGCCGAGCTCGACGATCGCGTGCTCGTGGTGGACTTCAAGACCGACCGCGCGCTCGACCCGAGCCACTACCGCGTGCAGATGGCGGTCTACCGGGCGGCCGTCCGCGAGCTCTTCGGCAAACCGGTAGAGCCGCTGCTCTTCCACCTCCGGACCGGCGAGGCGATCCCCCTCGACCTTGGCTGATCGGCTGCCATGGGCTCCCTCGCGCGGTGCTCGCCGCGATTGCGATGAGCGGTTTGGCAGCGTCCCGTCCTCGTGGTATTCTCTGCGGCATGAGTCCCGACCCGACCGAGGTCGGCAAGACGTCTGCCGTCGCTGCCACGCTCGAGAACCTTCTCCGCGGACTCCGCTCGGTCATCAAAGGAAAAGACGAGTTTCTCAAGCTCCTCGTCGCAACCTTCGTGGCGGGTGGTCACGCGCTCATTGAAGACGCACCGGGGCTCGGAAAGACGACCGTCGCCCGAACGCTTGCGATGCTCGTTGGCGGCGCGCGGTTCAAGCGCATCCAGTTCACGCCCGATCTGCTTCCCTACGACATCACCGGCGTGGACGTCTTCGATCCGAAGACGACCGAGTTCGTCTTCCGTCCCGGACCGATCTTCGCGGACATCGTGCTCGCGGACGAGATCAACCGCTCCACGCCCAAGGTTCAGAGCGCCTTGCTCGAGGTGATGGCCGAAAGCCAGGTTACCGTTGGAACGAGCACGCATCTGCTCGGCCCGCTTTTCTTCGTGATTGCCACGCAGAACCCGATCGAGATCGAGGGCACGTACCCCCTGCCGGTCGCACAGATCGACCGCTTCATGACGAGGCTTCGCCTGGGGTACCCGGACGAGCAGACCGAGCTGGAGATCGTGCGCGGAGACCCGTCGCACCGGGTCATGCCCGGCCTGCAGCCGGTATGCACCATGGAGGAGGTCGTCGCGGCGCACGAGCGCGCTGAGCGCGTTCACTGCGAGGAGCAGCTCATGGCTGCCGCCGTCCGCGCCTGTCGCGAAACCCGCGACCATCGCGGCGTGGAGTTCGGCGCGTCGCCTCGCGGCGCGCTCATGCTCGTCGCGGCGTCGCGCGCACACGCCTTGCTCTGCGGGCGCGACTACTGCAGCGATACGGATTTCCTCGCGCTTGCTCCGGCGGTGATCGCGCACCGCCTCAAGCTCCGCGATCACCGCATCAGTGCCGAGACGCTCGCACGCGAGCTCATGGCGCGGGAGCTCGACCGACTGGGGTACTGACGATGCCCACGCCGCGCGGCTGGACACTCATCCTGTTCTCATCGCTGCTCCTCGTGGTCGGAGTGGTGCGAGACGAGCTCGGCGTCGTCATCTGGGGCGGCGGGATGCTCTTCGTCGTCGCCGTTGTCGTGTTGCTCGCGCTCATCGGCCGCGCGCGTTTGCGCGCGGTTCGAGCGAGCTTCTCCGCGCAGCTCGACCGCGCGATCGCCGAAGTGGGCGATTCCGTGCGCGTGCACGCGAGCATTCCCGCTGTCGTGCTCTTCCCCGGCTTCGTCCTCGAGCACCGGATCCGGCTCTCGTGGGGCACGACTCGCACGCTTGTCGCGGACGAACCGGTCCGCCCCGGCGGCGAGGCGCGGTGGGAGATCGAGTGTCGCGAGCGCGGCGATTTCCGCGGCGGCGGCTCGACCCTCGCGATGCGCGACGTTCTCGGGCTCACCGCTTCCGGCGTTCGTGAGGACCGCGACCTGCGCGTGCTCGTCGTGCCCGCCGCGCCGGCCGAGTCTCCCGACCTCCCGGTGCGGCGAGGCGGAGAACGGGCGGCCGAACGGTCCCACCATCGCGTGCGCAGCGAGGAGCTCCGCGAGGTGCGGCCGTACGTCCCGGGTGACGACGTCCGGCGGCTGAGCTGGAAGCATCTTGCCGCGTACGACGAGCTCCTCGTCCGGATCGGCGAGTACGTGCCCCCCGCCCGCGGCGACGTTCTCTGCCGGATCGACGAGTACGTTCCGCCGCGCGTCGCTCCCCTGGCCGCCGCTGATGCGCTCATGGCGGCGCTTCGCGCGGTCGTTCGCACCGCGAGCGCCCGCGGGGTGCGGCTTTCCTGCGCCTTTCCGGCGCGACGCGATCACGTTGAGCTCCGCGAGGACGAGTTTACCGGCTCAACCTTCGGGTCGAGCACGGTCGTCCGGCAGGACGCCGCCGCACGCCCGAGCGCCGGCGCGGCTGCCGTTGCCGGCTTCGTTCCCGCCGCCGAGCCGGAGCGGACGCCGAGACGTCCCGCCGTGCGCGAGCTCGTGATCACCGCTCGGGACGACGCTACGGGTCCCTGGTGCGTCTCGGTCGCTCCGCTTCTCGAACGACTCGGCCCGGGTGATCCGCTCCGGAGACGGCTGTTCTTCAGGAGCCCGCCGTGAAGCGCGAGCGCGCGATCTCGTTCGTCCAGCTTGCCGCGCAGGCGATCCTCGTCGCGCTCTACGCGCGCGCACTGGGCGGACTCGCAGCCGCGCCCGTGCTGATCGTTCTCCTCGCCGTCGCCGCGTCGGCGGGGCGGCTCGCCGCGCGGTGGTCCCTTCGCGCGTGGGTCGTCGTAGCCACGGCCGCCGGCGGATACACCGCGATCCGCGCGCTCGTGCTCGGCGTTCTCTCCTCGTTGGCCGTCTGGACCACGGACCCGCGTTTCGCCGTTGCGCTTCAGCAGGCGGACGCGATCTCGGTCGCCGCAATCCCCGTCGTTGCGCTCGGGTTCCTCGCACACTTCGCGACGACGCGTCGCGCCGATCGGAGGCGGTGCGAGCCGATCGTGCACGGAGTGCTGCTCCTCGTGCTCCTCTGGTCGCAGGCCCACTACTCGCTCTCGTACTTCGAGCGCCCGTGGGCGTACGTCCTCGTGGTCGGGTCGCTTCTGATCCTCGACCTCGTCCTGCTGATCGAACCGCGTCACCTGCGCTCGAGCGTCGTCCTCAGGCTCGCAGCGCTCGCGATCCCGCTTCTGGCCGCCGCCGTGTTCCTCTCGTTCCGGTGGTACGCCGCAGGCGGCACCGCGGCCGGAGGCGGGATTCTGCGGCCCACGCTGTTCCGTTTCGACTTCGCGCCGTTCGTCAGGCTCGAGAGCGAGATCTCGATGAACGACGACCTCGTGCTGCTCTACCGCAGGTCGGGCCGTCCACGCCGCGAGCTGATCAGACGATTCGTCCTGACCGAGTACGATGCAGGCGCCGGGTTCTCGGTGGGAGGCGCGGGTGCGCAGGGCCGAGCGGATGATCCCTCGGCCGATCTCGACCGGGAACGCGTTCGCCAGGAGTACTTCCTCGTCAATCTCGATCCTCAGACGAGGCTGGCGCTCAACGCTCCCGTGGAGTTCCACAGGTTCGAGAACTGGGACGAGTCGTCGTTCACCGCCGCGTTCGCCGCGGAGAGCCTCGTGAGCGAGGCGCCACCGTTCCGCCTCGCTCGCGCGCACGACGTCGATCCGGCTCCGGCCGACCTTCCGCGGCTCACCGACTACGGCGAGAACGAGGCGATTCGCGAGCTCGCGCGAGAGATCGCCGGCGATGCGAGCGGACCGTTCGCCAAGGCGAGGGCGATCGAGCTCTATTTGCAGGAGAACTACTACTACTCGCTGCGACCCGGCATCGCCGCGGACGGCGACCAGCTGATGCACTTCCTGTTCGAGAGTCG
The DNA here is from genome assembly GCA_046538735.1 of Spirochaetales bacterium. Classification (GTDB taxonomy): domain Bacteria; phylum Spirochaetota; class Spirochaetia; order DSM-27196; family SLST01; genus SLST01. The sequence goes on along the minus strand of JBKHII010000009.1, from coordinate 35,907 downwards.
GAAGGGCTACTGCTCGTACTACGCGTTCAGTATGGCGCTCATGGTGCGCTCGCTCGGCATTCCGGCTCGTGTGGCCGTCGGATTCTTCGTGGACCCGTCGCAGGAGGTCCTCAACTTCTACCCCATCCTCGCCAACATGGCGCACGCGTGGGTCGAAGTTCACCTGGGTGAGTACGGATGGATCGAGTTCGACCCCACGTCGCAGACGCTCGCTCCCGGCGAGGAGTACGAGGTCGGAGCCGGCGCCGATCCGCGCGAGGTTGCCGATCTCCTCGAGGAGGTTCTCGCGCAGGAGCTCGTCGTTGCCGAAGACCTCGCGGCGGAGGACGCCGGGCCGGTCGAATCGTCTCGGTTCCCGCCCTTCGTGCGGACGGTGATCGGTAACTGGTACTTCTTCCTGCCTGCGCTCTTCCTCCTCTACGTCGCGGCGATCAGGCTGGTTCCGTTCGCGCTTCCGCTCTTTACCGGATCCCCGCGCGGGCGCACGATCGTCCGGGTACGCGCGACGCTCCGTTGGCTCGCGGCGTGCGGGATCGTCCGCCGTGCGGACGAGTCGCTTCGCGAGTTCGGCCGGGCGCGCGACGTGGACGGGCTCGCACGGTTGATGGAGCTCTACGAACGCGCGCTCTTCGAGCCCGATTCCGAAGCGTCGGCCCGCCGCGTGGAGGCGGCCGCGCGCCCGGCGGTTCGCGCCGTACTGCACGGCGTTCGATCGCGATTCCCGTGGTGGCGACGGGTACTTGCCTTCCTCGACCCGCGACCGCACGGGCGGCCGCGTGCCCGGGCGGCGGGGCGACTCGGCGCGTGGGTGCTCGTCCTCGCTACGGTTCTCCTCGTCTCGCCGTCCGCGCGCGCGCAGGAGCCACCCGAGTGGTACCACGAGGAGGCGACGAACGCGATCCGCGCCGAACGCTACGATCGAGCCGTGGATATCCTCCAGGAAGCGCAGCGCTACTACGACCAGGGAACCGAGTTCTTCATGCTGCTCGGCGACCTCTACTACGACGAGGAGCTCTACGAGCTCGCGCTCGAGGAGTATCGGGAGGCGGAGGAGCGCGCGCCTGCGTCGTACGACGTGCTCGATGCGATCGCGTTCACGCTCGGTCTGCTCAATCGCGAGGCGGAGAGCGCCGAGTACTGGGCGCGGCTTGCCGAGATCTACCCCGACCGCATCGATCCGGCGCAGAACCTCGGGTGGCTGCTCTTCAAGCTCCACCGGCTGGAGGACGGCCTCGCCTTCATGCAGGACGCATGGGAGCGCTTCGGGCCGGACGCAGACCTCGCGATGACGCTCGGTACGATCCACGCGGAGCTCTACCAGTTCGAGCAGGCGACCGAATGGTACGCACGATCGATCGATCTCGCCACAGAGCTCGAGAGCGAGGGCTTCATCGCGGTCGCGTTCTACAACCTCTCGCTCATCCAGAAGCTCTTCCATCGCTACGAGGCCGCGCTCGAGTCGACGGAGCGGTCGCTCGCCATACTCTCCCGGCCGACCGGTTACCTCGCGCGCGGCGAGCTTCACGAGCTGCGGCTTGACTTCTCCTCGGCGCACGCGGACTACCTTCGCGCGTACGAGATGGACGACGACACGCCGCTCGGCCGGCTCAATCTCGCGCTCCTCTATCAGCGTTTCGGCCGTCTGGACGAGGCGCTCGCCTTCGCGACGAGCGTCTTCGAGGATCCGGATAACTCCTGGCTTTACTACTACGGAACGGATGTCAGCCGTCACCGCATGGAGCTCCACGATCTGCTCGCCGAGATCCACGACGGGCTGGCCCGTTCCTCGCGCCTGCGAGCCGTCGCCGGCCCGATCGACCGGCTCGCCCGCGCGTGGACCACCGTCCGTCATCGAGCACTCGCCTGGTACCACCACGCGCGGTTTCGGGGCTACGCGGGTTCGGTCGCGAGGCGAATCATGGACGGCGGCAACCTGATTGACGCGAACTGGTACCTGTATCGGGCAAACGAACAGCACGCGCGAGTCGCCGAGGCGTACCTCAGACGCGCTCGCGATCTGGAGGTCGCTCGCATCCCCGATTCCGCGCCCTACTACGATTCGGAGCTCGCGCAGCTCAGACGAGATCGGGCCCGACTCCTCGAGCTCGCGGACGAGCTCGATTCCCCATGGCAGCGGCAGCTCCTCGAGGAGACGCTCGTTGGCGCGCTGGAGCGAAGACGTGTGGATCATGTCGACGACGGACTCGCGGCCGCGCTTCGTCTCTACGCGATCAATCCGGGGGCGCTCCGGCAGCACGGAATCCGGCTGCCCGTTCGCCTGAACGTCGCGGCCGCGCCGCCGGCCGTTGCGCGTCGCATCCGGCGCTCGTTCCTCCGGGCGGGATTCGCCCGTGCGGCGACCGATCATCCGGCCGTGCCGGAACTGAGCGTCACGATGAGCGAGAACCGACTGGACGCCACCCTCGTCGTCCGAGACCGAATCGTCACCGCGGAGGCCGCGCTCGCGGGGAGCACCGCCGGCGCGATCGTTTCGGCGGTAAACGAGCTTGCCGAATCGCTCTTCCGCGTTCAATAATGGCAGCGGTGACACGCGGCAATGCTCTGCTCGTACTCTTTCTCCTCGCCATCACCGCGGTTGCCGCCCAGGACACCGACGAGCCGGAGGTGGCCTCATCCCGCGGAACGCTTCCGCCCCTCGCCCGCGGCCCGAGACGGCTCGTCCTCGAGCGCGTGGGGCTGAACGACGGCCTCAGCCAGAGCACTGCGACCACGATCGCTCAGGGACCGGACGGGTTCCTGTGGTTCGGCACCCCGGATGGCCTGAACCGGTACGACGGGTACGGCTTTCTGGTCTATCGCGACGGAGACGAGGGCCTCGGCGACGACGACATCACTGCGCTTCACACGGACGCGGCCGGTGCGCTCTGGATCGGCACCCGCCACTCCGGGGTGTTCCGCTACGATCCGAGAAGCCGATCGCTCGAGCAGGCGGTGCCGTGGCGCCGGCTTCGCGCGCCGGTCACGGCGATCACCCACGACGCGTTCGGAGACCTCTGGATTGGAACCGGCTCGAACGGCCTCTTCCGGCTCGAACCCGCGACCGGCGCGACCGCGCAGATTCCGTACGACCCGTTCGCCGGGCCGACGCTCTCCTCGCCCTCGGTGGTCGCGCTCGCCTCCGACGGCGCGGGCCGGGTCTTCGTGGCGACCGGCGACCGGGGCCTGAACATCGTTTCCGCAGCCGACGCCACAGTCGAGGTGCACCGCTATCAGGCGGGACTGGACGGCGGTGTGCCCTCGGACCGGATCACCTCGCTGCACGTTGATCGCAGCGAACGACTCTGGATCGGCACCGCGGACGGTGATTTCGGCCGCTACCTGCACCGGCGCAGGGTCTGGGTTCACGTGCCGCTCGAGCCGCCGTCCGATGCGTCGGCGTCGTCTGCCGGCGGCCTGGTCTCCGCGATCCTGGAGGATTCCCGCGGCGATCTCTGGGTCGGTCGGGACGGGGGTTCGCTCGTTCGCCTGACCAACGGCTCGATCACCGGCTTCGGCACGTGCGACGCTCCGGTTCGAGCGCTGCTCGAGGACGCATCGGGCGTGATCTGGGTGGGGACCTTCGCCGGCGGGCTGCGGAAGTACGTTCCGCGCACCGAGCAGTTCGAGAACTTCCTCGGTCGCGGCTGTCGCGCCGGTTACGCGTCCCGTCCCGAGCTCGTCTGGTCGTTCCACGAGGAAGACGACGGGCGAGTTCTGATCGCAACTCACCGATCCGGGATCCTCCGCCTCGGGCCGGACAGAGCGGTGCCGGAGCCGTTCTGGGACGCGGAAGGAGCGCCCGTTCACGATGTTTGTGCCGCGGGAGAAACGTACTGGCTCGCTCTCGGTTCGCGCGGAGCGGCGCAGGTGGATGCGGAGGGGACCGTTCTCCGCCGCTACCCGCTCGAGCGCCTGGGCGTGGACGCACACGTCATCAGTGTTCACGTAGCGGGCGGCACCGCGTACCTCGGCACGGCGGGCAGGGGACTCGTGGCGATCGAGCCGGACGGGAGCACGCGTCGGTACGCCACCTTCGGGCCGCCGGGCGCAGACGGTCGCCAGGGCGGGGGAGCGGTCTACACGATCGTCCCCGCGGGTGACGGCTCGCTCTGGCTGGGAACGGACACTGCCGCGCTGTTGCGCTTCCGACCGGACACGGCGCGGATCGAGCGCCTGCGTCTCGCGGACGAGTACCGGCCCGGTTTCACCGTCTGGGCGATCGATCCGCAGCCGGACGGCACGCTGTGGATCGCCGCGCGCGAGGGCGGCGCGCTCTGGGTAGATCCTGACGAGGGAGTACTCTTCCGGCTCGAGCCGCGCGTCGATGTTGCCGCCGATCTCGTATACGGGGTAGTCGCCGACCGCGCCGGGGGAGTCTGGCTCACCACGAACTCAGGTCTCTTTCGGCTTGACGAGCGCACCGGTGAGACGCAGCGCTACACGGCCGCCGACGGCGTCCAGAGCGACGAGTTCAGCGCCGGCGCGATTCTGCGGGCGTCCGACGCAACGATCTATGCGGGCGGCATCAACGGGTTCTCGCGATTCGAGCCCGCTCGCGTCCAACCGAGCCCGTACGTGCCGCCGGTCGTCATCTCGGAGGTATCCGTAGCCGGGCACGAGGAGATCGACTGGTCGGACGTGTCCTACACCGTGTCCGAGGGGCGCGAGATCCCTACGCTCGTGCTTCCTCCGCAGGCGACCCACTTCTCGTGCGTCGTCTCGGCCCTCGACTACACGCACCCGCCCTCGAACGCGTACGCGTATCGGCTCATCGGTGTGGACCGGGAGTGGATCTCGTCCGGAAGCCGACGTGTGATCAGCTACTCGAATCTCGCTCCCGGCGAGTACCGACTCTACGTTCGCGGCACGAACGTCGACGGTCTGCTCAATACGCAGGGTGTCGTCATGGATATCGTTGTCCAGCCGCCGTTCTGGCGGACCGAGTGGTTCGCGCTGCTTTCGATCTACGTGGTCGTGGCGGTGCTCTTCCTCTTCGTTTGGCGACGGCTGCAACTCGCCCGCGCCAAGCGTGTCGAGCTCGAGGCGATGGTCGAGCGAAGGACCAAGGATCTTGCCACGAGCAAGCGGACGCTCGAACGAGAGATCGAGATCCGTCGGCGCGCCGAGAGCTCGCTCAGGCAGATTCAGAGCGAGCTCGAACGTCGCGTCGCGCTTCGTACGAAGGCGCTTCGCGACGCGAACGAGCTGCTCGCGCAGGAGGTGCGCGACCGGGAGGCGGCCCAGCAGGAGACGAACCGCACGCTCCGAGAGAACAAGGCGCTGCTGCAGGAGATCCACCACCGCGTGAAGAACAACATGCAGGTGATATCGAGCCTGCTGAGCCTTCAGGCGGGTCTGGTGGACGACGAGCGAGCGCTGCACGGCTTCGAGATCAGTCGGCAGCGCATCAACGCGATGGCGCTCATTCACGAGCGCCTCTACCAGAGCGGGGATTTTTCGTCGATCGAGATGGCCGACTACTTCGCGTCGCTCATCTCGAGCCTGACGGGACTCCACGGCGGCGCCTTCCAGGTCAAGACCCACGTTCACGCGTCGCCGCTCGACATCACGGTTGCGACCCCCTGCGGTCTCGTGACCAACGAGCTCGCCACGAACGCGATGAAGCACGCCTTCAGGGGTACCGAGCCGAGCTCCGAGGACACCATTCTCGTGGAGTTCGTGGAGGAGGACGGCGAACACCGTCTCACGATCGCAGACAACGGAGCGGGCATCGAGTCGCTCGAGTCGCTTCAGGATTCGGCCACGCTCGGGATGCGGATTGTTGAGGTGCTCGTTCAGCAGCTTGGTGGTACGATGACGATTCGAACCGGCATGGAGTCGGTGCTCGGTCGGGGGACGGAGTTCACCGTCCGATTCTGAGTGCGGCCGCGGGCCGCTACCAGACGATGAGGTTGCCCCCGTACGCGAGCCCTGATCCGAAGCCCACGGTGATGAGCGTGTCGCCGCGGTGCAGGACGTCGCGGTCCTGCATCTCCCGGAGCGCGATCGGGATCGAGGCGGCCGAGGTATTCGCGTATTCGGCGATGTTCTTGTAGAAGATCCCGACCGGGTAGCCCGCTCGTTTGCACGCGGCGTCAATGATGCGGACGTTCGCCTGGTGGGCCACGACGTGGTCGAGCTGCGCGATCGTCATGTCGTTGCGTTCGAGGAGCTCCTCCACGGTGTCAATGATCGCCTGAATCGCGAAGTTGTACACGCGTCGGCCTTCCATCTGGAGCTTCGTCCGCTCGACCAGGGTGCTCGTCGCGTACGCCTCACGCGACCCGCCGGCCGGGCGGAGCAGCGTCTGCGCGCCGCTCCCGATCGAGTGGAGAACCGAGTCTTTCACGCCCGGCTCGTCGCTCTCCCGAACCACGACCGCTCCGGCTCCGTCGCCGAAGAGCACGCACGTATTGCGATCGCTCCAGTTCACGATCTTGCTGTAGACCTCGCTGCCGATGACGAGGACCGTACTCGCCTGACCCGCATTGATGAACGCCGTCGCCGTTGAGAGGCCGTACACGAATCCCGAGCACGCCGCGACGAGGTCCATCGCGCCGGCGCGCGCCGCACCGATGCGATCCTGCACGATCGAGGCGGTAGCGGGAAGGCCGGGGTAGTCGGGCGTGGACGTCGCGAGGAGCACGAGGTCCACGTTGGCCGGGTCGGTACCGGCGTCCGCGAGCGCGATCCGGGCGGCTTCGACCGCGAGATCGGAGGCCGCCACGTCGTCCGCCGCGATGTGTCGGGTCTTGATCCCGGTGTGAGAGTAGATCCATTCGTCCGAGGTATCCACGAACTGCGCGAGCTCGTCGTTCGTCATGACCCGGGGCGGAGCGTAGGAGCCGACTGAAGCGATCTGTGCAGGCACGGAGGACTCCTCTACTCGAACTCGTTCAGTATCTGTTCCATCGACTGCGCGGTCCCGGCGATGAACTCGTTCAGATCCGCGGCGCCGACGTCTCCCGGGTCGGCACCCGGAAATTCCGAGCGCGCTTCGTCCAGGTTCGCCTCGCTGATGAATCCGGGAATCGGGGTCAGCGGCGAATACGCGTCGATCTCGCTGATCAGCAGGTACCCGTCCGTGAAGCGCCCGAGCGTGAGATCCTCCTCGAGACCCTCGGTCAGGACGTCGCTCGTGATCGGAGCGTCTGCGTAGGGAGAAGCCGAGGTGGTGAAGCCCGCGCTGCTCCGACCGTCGGAAAGGCGCTCGAAGGCACGCTCCATCAGACCGCCCACGGGGTAGCCGTACCCGATGCGGCTTCGCGAGTCGTGCACGGGCGAGTGAAAGACCACGGTTGCGACGCGGTTTCCGAGGCGATCGGCGAGGGTGTTGCCCATTCGCTTCTGGTTCGGGAATCCGCTCTCGTCCATCTGTCGCTCGTATTCGACCTGCCGAAAGCCGGTGAACGCGTGGCGCAGGCGTGTGTAGACGACCGCCTTGTGACCCGGCTCCACGAGCATGCGGATCACGTTTCGCGCCATGATCTCGTCCTCGACTCCCTGCTCGAAGATGCGGCGCAGTATCTCCGGGTCGTTCACATCGTCTTCGTCCTGAATCAGCGAATAGTCGGGTGTGTAGCCGATCCCCACGATGCGGAACCGGTCCGCATCCTCCGCCTTCCCGCGATTCACCTGCCAGGCTGCACGGAAGACGTTGCGTAGCTCCTCGTAGCCCATGATGACCATGTGCTCGAAGAGAATCCGGTTGGCGAGGGTTTCGTCGAACGACGAGCCGGACACGAGCGCGTCGATCTCGTCCTGCTGTTCCGGGTTCGCGTACTGGAACCCGAGGTGACGAATCCCGGCGGCATCCAGCTCCGGAATGAGCGCCGCGAGGAAGTCGAGCTGTTCCTTGATGTACCCGGTCTCTCCCATCAGTACGATGTCGCGGTCGGCGAACAAGTCGACTACGTACGAGCTCGCTTGAGGAGCGGAGAGGAGGTACTCCTCCATCAGCTGCTCCACGTCCCTGTTCACTTCCACCTCCGGGAGGTTACTGGTGTCGAAGAGATCGAACGGATCGAGGATGAAGACAAACGCGACGCCGATCGCGATGAGCCAGATGACCCGTGAACGTCTGTTTTGCATTGCATAGAGTATAGCGGTACGGTCTCCGGGGCGACTACCGGGCCCATTGCCGACCACGCGAGTAACCTTGACACTGTCTATGCGGCTTGCTACCGTTTCCGTGGCTGACGGAGGTTTGATGAAGCGCTGCTTTCTGTACCCCGGACAGGGTGCCCAGTTCGTGGGTATGGGGAAGGATCTCTACGACCGCTACCCGGACGTCCAGGAGCTCTTCGCCCTGGCAAGCGAGAGAGCAGGGTTCGATCTGCCGCAGCTCGTATTCTCCGGAACCGAGGAAGAGATCAAGTCAACCGACAAGTCGCAGGTGGCGATCACTGCGGTCAACCTCGCAGCGCGTCGCGTGTTGGCGAGGCGAGGGATCGTCTCCGCAGCCACGGCGGGATTCAGCCTGGGAGAGTACGCGGCGCTTGTGGATGCCGGCATCCTGAGCGAGGCGGATGCGCTCTCGCTCGTCGTAGATCGCGGCCGAATCATGGAAGAGGTGAGCCGCTCGCTCGACGCCGCCGAAGGCGCGGCCGGCATGGCGGCCGTTCTCGGGATTGACGTGGACGCAATCCAACAGGCGCTCGCCGGTGCCGGCGTTGGCGACGTCTACCCGGCGAATCTCAATAGCCCGGTACAGACGGTTCTCAGCGGCACCGCGGCAGGGCTGGAAGCCGCCGCGACCGTGCTGAAGGAAGCGGGAGCCCGAAGGGTGGTTCGGCTGAAGGTTTCGGGCCCGTTCCACTCGCCGCTCATGGACGAGGCGCGCGTCCGATTCTCGGAGTCGCTTGCCGAAGTGGAGTTCCGCGATCCCGAGAAGCCGGTCTACTCGAACGTCACCGGCTCGCTGATCAATACCGGGGCTGAAGCACGCACCCTGTGCGCCGATCAGCTCGTGAAGCCGGTCCGTTGGGTAGACGAGGAAGCGCTGATCGCGCGCGACGATTACGATGAGTTGCTCGAAGTAGGGCCCGGCGAAGTCCTGAGCGGTCTCTGGCGCGCGTACCTGAAGGTCCACTCGGATGTCATGACGCCCTGCCTTGCGGCGGGCACCGTGGAACAAATCGCGGCAATCACGATCGAATAGAAGAAACGAAGAAGGAGAGTCTATGCTGCTCGAAGGCAAGAAAGCACTCGTCACGGGTGGATCACGCGGTATCGGCCGCGACATAGTGCTCGCGTTCCTGCGCGAAGGCGCGTCGGTCTGGTACCTCGACCTGGCGGAGGGCGATTCGCTCGCCGAGTACCAGTCGATCGCGAAGGAGTACGGCCGGACCGCCGCGTTCAAGGAGGCGAACGTCGCGGACGAGGAGAGCGTGTCCGGCGCGATCGGTGCGGTTCTCGAGGAGTCGGGCGGGCTCGACGTGCTCGTGAACAACGCCGGCATCACGCGGGACAATCTGCTCTTCCGCATGAGCGCCAAGGAGTGGAACGACGTCATCTCCGTGAACCTTACGAGCGCGTTCTTCACGTCCAAGCTCGTCGTCCGCCAAATGGCGAAGCAGCGCTCCGGATCGGTGATCAACGTTGCGAGCATCGTGGGGATCATCGGCAACGCGGGACAGGTCAACTATTCAGCCTCCAAGGCCGGCATGATCGGGCTCACAAAGAGCATGGCACGCGAGGTCGCGGCGCGAAACGTCCGCATCAACGCGGTCGCCCCCGGGTTCATCAACACCAAGATGACGCAGGAGCTGACCGAAGAGCAGCAGAACGCGCTCACGTCGCAGATCCCGATGGGACGCATCGGCGATCCCGAGGAGGTCGCGAAAGCGATCGTCTTCCTCGCGAGCGATCTCGCATCGTATCTCACCGGCCAGGTGATCCACGTCACCGGCGGATTGGGGATGTAAATGGCGAACAGAGTAGTCATCACGGGACTCGGCGCGGTTACGCCGCTCGGCAACAACGTTGCGGACACGTGGCGGGGAATGGTCGAGGGGCGAAGCGGTGTGGGCCCGATCACCAAGTTCGACCCCGAGATCTACCCTGCGAAGATCGCGGCGGAGATCAAGGATTTCGATATCAAGGAGTACATCGACAAGCGCGACGCGCGGAAGATGGACCCCTTCTCGCACTACGCCGTCGCGGGCTCGCTCCAGGCGATGCGCGACGCAGGCCTCGCGGACGGCGCCGTGGATCCGGAACGGATCGGAGTCGTGCTCGGCGTTGGAATCGGCGGATTCGAGACGCTCGAGACGTCGTACGAGGCGCTCTTTCTCAAAGGGCCCGAGCGCGTTCCGCCGATGACGATCCCCAAGCATATCGCGAACGAAGGTCCCGGCAACGTCGCGATCACGCTCAATGCGCAGGGTCCGTGCTACGCGATCACCACCGCGTGCTCGTCCGGGACGGACGCAATCGGGAGCGCGTACCGGCTGATCAAGGACGGCATCATGGACGCGATGGTCACCGGCGGCGTTGAGGCGTGCATCACGAAGCTCGGCGTCATGGGTTTCTGCGTGATCCAGGCGCTGTCCACCGAGTACAACGACGAGCCGCACCGCGCGTCTCGCCCCTTCGATGCGAAGCGCGACGGCTTCGTGATCGGCGAGGGCGCCGGCATCCTCGTGATCGAGAGCCTCGAGCACGCGCAGGCTCGCGGTGCAACGATCCACGCGGAGATCGTGGGGAACGGGATGATGTGCGACGCGCAGCACCTCACGGCACCGCACACAGAGGGACGCGGCGCGATCCAGGCGATGAAGATGGCGCTCCGCGAAGCCGGGCTCGAACCGACGGACGTGGACTACATCAACGCGCACGGCACGAGCACTCCAATCAACGACCCCTTCGAAACCAAGGCGGTGAAGGCAGCTTTCGGTGACCACGCGTACAAGCTCAAGATGTCGTCAACGAAGTCGATGACCGGCCACTGCATCGGAGCTGCGGGCGGAATCGAAGCAATCGCGTGCGTGAAGGCGATCACGGACGGCATCGTGCCTCCCACGATCAACCAGGAGGAACGCGATCCCGAGTGCGACCTGGACTACGTTCCAAACGAAGCGGTGAAGATGGACGTGAACGTTGCGATGTCGAACACGTTCGGCTTCGGCGGGCACAACGGCGTTCTGATTCTCAAGAAGTTCACCGCGTAGACCGGACGGGCGCCGCGATCGCCTCGTGGCGCCCGTTCAATCCATCTACGAACGGCCGATCGACTCCAGCCTCTCGTCCATGAACTGGAGCAACTCCTGCTCCCATCCCATTTCGAACGCGAGATCGAACATCGAGTAGCGGTTGCGAAGGTACTTCACCCATTCGAGCGCGCGGCGCACCCAGTGCGTGGGTATGAGCGGCAGGTAGGCGCCGATACCCGCCTGAGCGAGCGACTCGAGCGCGCGCTCGGCGTCCGAGAGCGTCCGATGCGCGATTTCCACGATCGTACCGCGGTGGCGCTCCACGAGCGCTCTGCGCTCGGCGACAACCCGATCGTTGACGACTCGTCCTGCGCTCTCCTCGCGCATCTTCTCCAGAAAGGCAGCCATGTCGGCTGGAACGCGGCTTTGCCGGCCGGCTTCTTCCCGGCGCGGCCACGGTTCGTGTGGTTTCGCTCCGGCGGCGATTTGCTCGGCGATCCAGCGGTACGCAACGGTCACGTAGCGCGCCGCCACCGTGACGAGGAGCCCGTGATAGTGGATTCGCTCGTCCGTGGGCTCCGTCGTGGTGTCCGTTCCGCCGACCGCGCCGGCGTCCGGAGCATCACCGGTCGGTTCGCCCTCGAGCGCGACCTCCCACAGATGTGCAAAGGTGTGCTCCGCGGACGCTGCCGGTCGCGACGATCCTTCAAGCCGCATCGCCCGACCGGTGACCAGGAGCGAGTCGAGCCCGGCGAACGCAGCCTCGCGCAGCCCGGCGTGCCGGAGCCGGGCGAGCGCCTGTCTCGCCGCGCGTTCCGACCACTGCGCTTCCCTCCGCGTGAACGATTCTCCCGTGATGAGCGAGCTCACCTCCCAGTCGAGCGACGCGATGAGCTTCGCGACCAAGTCTCCCAGCCCGGAGAGCGTGAGCGCCGTGGGAGCGGCTTCGATGATCTGCGGCGAGGCGAGGATCGCAGAGGGCACCTTCGCCTCCGGCGTGCTGTGGTAGCCATCCACCCTGAGCGCCGACTTCTCCGAGGTGTAGGCGTCAACGCTCGCCGCCGTGGGAACGCTGATGAGGTCAATGCCCGCGACTCGGGCGGCGTACTTCGCGAGGTCCGTGAGCGCGCCGCCGCCGAGCACGACGATCCCGCGCGCTCTCGACTCGGTGGCTTTGCGCGCGATCTCCTCCGAGATCAGAATCTCCGGGACGACCGGCGGGGTGCCCGGCAGGATCGTCTCCGCGGTGCATCCGGCCAGGGCGTTCACGAGCTCCGGTGCTGCCGCCGCGGTGTTCCGGTCCGCAAGGAGCAGGATTCGGTTGTCCGCGTCGCGAAGGAGCGCGCGCAGTCCCCGCGCCAGGGATTCGGGTGAGCCGACGACGAGCCGAGGTCCGCGGGCCTCCCGTCGAGTCAACCGTCGATATCGTTCATAGAGCTCCAGCTTTTTCATACCGATTCCATCGAGTATAGTTGGTCCCAACGATGGTCTCAAGCGCAACGCCGGTCTTCGTCGACTGCGACAATACGATGGGGCTTCCGAGGAGCGAGATCGACGATGGACTCACGATCCTCTACCTTCTCGCGCAGCCGTCCGTCTCGATCGTCGGTGTTTCGGCCACGTACGGCAACGGCAGCGTTGACGCCGTCGTCCGCCAGACGCGCCGCCTGATCCACGCGGTCGGGCTTGACGTGCCGGTCTGCCGGGGGCGAGAGCCCGCCCGGATTCCCGCGGGCGGCCAACCGACCGCGGGAGGCGCGAGGCTCGCCCCGGCCGCCCGCGAGGCCCCCGAACCGCCCTCCGAGGCGGCCCGAGCGCTCGTCGCGGCGGCCCGCGAGCACGACGGCCGACTCGTCGTGCTCGGCCTGGGGGCGCTCACGAACATCGCGGAGGCGGGAGCGCTCGACCCCGAGTTCTACCTCAGGCTTGCCGGTATCTACGCGATGGGTGGCTACCTCGCCCCGGTCCGGTTTCGCCTGCGGCAGGTCCGCGAGCTCAACTTCTCCGCCGATCCGGTCGCCTCGTTTCGGGTGCTCTACGCGCCGTGCCCCGTAACGATCGCGAGCGCGCAGCTCTGCCTCGCGGCGAGGTTCGGAGCGCGCGAGTTGATCGGCCACAACCGTGGGCCCCGCACGCTGCGGCGAATCGTTCGGCGGTGGTTCCTGGATTTCAGCCGGTACACCGGCGAACCGGGGTTCTACCTCTGGGACCTCGTTCCCGCGGCTGCGATCGTGTCGCCGCAACGAGTTCCGCGGCATCTGGTTCGGCTTCGCTCCACGACCGAAGACCTCCGAGCCGGATTCCTTCACATCGACGAGCTCGAACCGGCAATCGATGCGGAGCGACTCGATTCGGCGATGCCCGGAATCGTGTCGCTCCCGCGTGCGATCGTTGGCGAGCGCCGCTTCTCGTCCGAGTGCGCCGCCGCATGGGCCGCCGCGGCGAATGAACACGATTTCCGTCAGGTATTCGTTCGAGCGTGAATGCGGTATAAAGAAGAGTGGTTTCCGACGAGGTAATCACGGTTGAGGAGCTCCGTCATCTCGCAGGCACCGATCGAATCCGTTTGTTCGATGCCCGCGAACCCGAGGCGTACGACGAGGGTCACATTCCCGGGGCGGTGAACCTGCCGCCCTCGCACCTCGAGCAAACCGTCGTGCTGGACGACGGCGACGAGATACCGCATCAGCTGCGACCGGTTGAAGACCTGGCACCCTACTTTCGCGCCGCGGGCGTTTCCAGCGACACTCCCGCCTGCGTCTACGACGACGGCGGCGGTTACCTCGCCGCGAGGCTCTGGTGGGCGCTGGACGTTGCCGGACATCCACGTCCGAAGCTTCTGGACGGAGGCTACCTCTCGTGGACGACCAACGTCGGCATCGTGTCTACCGAGAACCCTCCGCTCCTGCGCGGCACGTTCGTTCCGGCTCCGGCCGAGGGAAAGCGACTCGAGTTCACGGACGTCATTACGTCCATCGGCAATCCCCGGGTGGTGCTGTGCAATTCGCTGTCCGTCTCGGCGTTTCTCGAAGAGACGCTTCCCTGTAGCGTGAGTTTCCCCTACACGGAAACGTACTCCCACGACCATTTCCCGCTCCTGCGCAGCCGTCACGAGCTCGCGTCCGAGTTCGCCTCCCGAGGAGTAACGCACCGGCACCACCTGATCTGCTTCTGCCGCATCGGCTATAGTGCCTGTCAGCTCTACTTTGCCGCCCGATACGCGGGATTCCCGCAGGTCAGTCTCTACGACGGCAGCATGGTCGAGTGGGTCGCCCGCGGAGGCGAGCTGGTTCCCGGGAGTCTCTGAGTGCGCTCAGCGCGACGCGCCGTTGCGGGCCCGGAGCCTTCCGGGCCATACTGCGACCATGGCCGGTCTCACCTACAGACGTGCGGATGAGCGAGACGCGCCCGAGCTGGCAGCGTTTCACTCGGCGCTGCTCCACGAGCAGGGGATCTCGTCCGAGCTCGGTCAGGCGGAGCTGGAGAACCGCGTTCGCGGATTCCTCGGAAACGGGTATCAAGCCGTGCTGTTCCAATGGAAAGAGCAGACGGTCGGATACGCGCTCTACCGGCTGAGTCCGAAGTACGCGTTCATCCGCCACTTCTACCTCGATCGTGACGTCAGCAAGAAGCTGCACGTCTCTGAAGCCTTCTCGCTGCTGCGCAACGAGGAGATGCGCGATTACGCGTCGATTCGCATCGATGTGCCGGAGAGCGACAAGGAGGGGCTCGCGCTCTGGGAATCGATCGGGTTCCAACCGAGAAGCGTGCGGCTCGAACTGCACACCGCGCGGAAGCGCAAGTCGCGGAAATCATGCGGCGCCGTCATCTACCGCGTGAAAATGCGTCGGCCGTACTATCTTGTCGTTCAGCACGAAAACGGCGGTCACTGGGGATTTCCAAAGGGGCACGCCGTCGCCGGCGAGACCGAGATGGAGACGGCAGCCCGCGAGATCGCCGAGGAGACGGGCCTGCACGTTGGGTTCCGGGACGGATTCTTCCAGCGGCTCTACTACCTTACGCCGAAAGAGCGCCGGAAAGAGGTCGTATTCTTCCTGTCGCGCGTGAGGAGTCCGAGGGTCAGGACCCAGCGCAGTGAAATCCGCGCTCATCGCTGGCTGCCCTACTGGGAGACCCGAGAGCTGCTGACCTACGAGAACACGAAACTCGTGCTCGATGAGGCGAGTTCCTTCCTTCAGGAGCGCGGATTCTGATCGTCTTCCCTCGGCCGCGCGGCAAAGCGTGCGCTCTTGCACGAGGGATCGTTTGCCAAGTAATGTAGACGATGACGATTTTCCAAGGAGGACGCCCATGAGTAAGATCGACGCGCCCGCCTCCGTCTTTCGCAAGTGCTTCGAGTGGGAAGCTGCCGCGAAGGCGAGAGCGAGCGGGCTCTATCCCTTCTTCCGACCCATAGGGGAAGCGCGCGGAACGAAGGTCATTATCGAGGGTCGTGAGCTGATCATGGCCGGTTCCAACAACTACCTTGGTTTGGCGACCGACCCGCGGATGAAGGAGCGGGCGATTGCGGCCGTGGAACACTACGGGACCAGCTGCTCCGGTTCGCGATTCATGAATGGGACTCTTGCTCTTCACGAAGAGCTCGAGGCTCGCCTGGCGGCTTTCATCGGGAAGGAAGCGGCGCTCTGCTTCACGACGGGCTACCAGACCAACCTCGGTTCCATCTCGGCGTTGATCGGCCGAGGCGACCACGTGATTTCCGACAAGTACAATCACGCATCGATCATGGACGGCATCTTCATGACGGCGGGGCTGAACAAGTCGGTGAACGTGCACCGCTACAAGCACAACAACATGGAGGATCTGGAGAAGGTGCTGTCGCGGATTCCGCTCGAGGAGTCGAAGCTGATCGTCACCGACGGTGTCTTCTCGATGGAAGGCGACATCGTGAACCTTCCGCTCGTTCGGAAGCTCGCGGACGCGTACAACGCAGCCGTCTACTTGGACGAAGCGCACGCAATCGGTGTCGTTGGACCAACCGGCCGGGGCGTCACCGAGCACTACAACGACCCCGATCTCGCCGATCTCATCATGTGCACCTTCAGCAAGAGCTTCGGCTCGATCGGCGGTTTCGTCGCGGGTGACGGGATGGTGATCGACTACATCAAGCACTTCGCGAGGCCGTTGATCTTCAGCGCGAGCATCCCGCCCGCGAATCTCGGGGCCGCATTGGCCGCGCTCGAGATCATGGAGGAAGAACCGGAACGCGTTGCGAGATTGCAGCAGATAGCCGAGAAGATGATCTCAGGCTTCTCCGATCTCGGGTTCAACGTGGGAACTGCAGAAACACCGATCGTCCCGCTCGTGATCGGCGACAACGACAAGACGTTCATGTTCTGGAAGAACCTCTTTGAACGGGGCGTCTACGTGAATCCGGTTATCAGCCCTGCGGTTCCGCCGAATCGTTCGTTGATTCGTACGAGCTACATGGCGATCCATGAGGACGACGAGCTCGATACGATCCTCCAGATCGCGGGTGAGGAAGGGAAGAAGCTCGGGATCATCTAACCTTGGTGACGCTTCGGGTCGGGTGGTATGTTCTAGAGCACGACACCCTTTTCTCGGAGGTTACCATGAGAAAGCTGATGATCATTGCGATGCTCCTCGTGCTCCCGGCCGCGCTCTTCGCGCAGCTTCAGGTCGGCGGTACGGCGCTCTATAACTTCCCGTACCTCGCCGACTCGGAGACGGAAGCGGACGAGCTGTCCGCCGCCGACTTCACGTTCGGAGTGGATGCCAGACTGAAGATCCTGCTCTTCCAGGGAAGCGCGCTCGCGCTCTTCACCCCGGGGGCGGAAGACGTGCCCGGCAACATCGACCTCTACCTGGACGGCGGCGTTGCCTTTGACATCCTATTCTTCCGACTCGGCCTCGGCGCCGGACCGAACTTTCGCATTCCCGTTGGTGAAGGCGAGACGACCGGCTTCGGGCTGAACGTGAAAGCAACGGCGGACGTGATGCTCGGCGACCTTGCGGTCGGTTTGAGCTACCTGAACAAGTTCGAGCTCGACTTCGACCAGGCGGGTGAGCTGCTCGACCAGGACTACACGCAGGGACTGCTCGGTGTGAGCGTGCTCGTGACCATGTAGTCGCGGTTGACACGGTGAGGCGCGGGTGGTGAGAATGCCCCCACCATGCGTATAGGATTCGTTGGGGCCGGCACTATGGCCTCCGCGCTCGCCGCGGCAATCTCCGCGTCCCAACCTGATGCGGAGTTCACAGCGTACGATATCAGCGCCGAGCGGCTCGCACGGTTCCGCTCGGCGCTCTCGCACTTCCTTCCGGCCGACGATAATGCTCGCGTCGCGGCAACGTCCGACGTGATGTTTCTCGCCGTCAAGCCACAGATCATGGCCGAGATCCTCCCGGATCTCGCGGATACAGACGGGCTCGTGGTTTCGGTCGCGGCCGGCGTGCGCATCGCAACGCTCGAGGATGCGATGCCGCGCGCTCGCGTGGTGCGGGTGATGCCGAACACGCCGTGTCTCGTGGGCGAGATGGCGGCCGGCTACGCCGGCGGCGGCAAGACGACCCCCAAGGACCTCGAGACGGTCGAGCGGCTCCTCTCGAGCGCCGGCGTCGCCGTTGAGCTGCCCGAGCACCTCCTGGACGCGGTGACCGGACTCTCCGGATCCGGTCCGGCGTTCGTCGCGCGGTTGGTCGAGGCGTTCACGGACGCCGGCGAAGCCGAGGGGCTCACGCGCGCCGTCGCGTATCGACTCGCGCTCGCGACCTTTTCCGGGACCGTCCATCTCCTCGAGCGCAAGCGTCTCGAACCGGACGAGCTCGTCTCGATGGTGAGCTCCCCCGGAGGTACGACGGTTGCGGGCCGACGCGTGCTCGAGTCGTCCGACTATCGCGATGTCATCAAACGGACCGTCGCCGCGGCGACGGAGCGCAGCAAGGAGCTCGGATCATGACGGTTTCCGATCAGGTTTCCTCGGCGCGCCGCGCCGCGTACCGGCTTGCGGTGGTCCCCGAGCAGACCCGAAACGCGATTTTGCTCGCGATGGCCGATCTGCTCGGAGGCGAGCAACGCTCCATCCTCGAGGCGAATGAGAGAGACGCCGCGGCCGCCCGAGAGTCGAATCTCGCCGGTCCGCTCTACAAGCGGCTCGTGCTCTCGGAGAGCAAGCTGGGGGTGATGGCCCAGAGCCTGCAAAGCGTCGTCGATCTGCCCGACCCGATCGGGCGCGAAGAGGTCAGACGCGAGTTGGACGAAGGGTTGATTCTCACCAAGGTTCGCGTGCCGATCGGCGTGGTCGGGGTGATTTTCGAGTCCCGGCCGGACGCGCTCGTCCAGATCGCTTCACTCGCGGTGAAGAGCGGCAACGCCGCGATCCTCAAGGGGGGCCGCGAGGCGACCGAGACGAACCGTGCCTTGCACGCGCTCTTCGTTCGCGCGATCGACCAGGTTTCGCCCGATCTCACCGGCGCGCTCCAGCTCGTGGAGACTCGCGAAGACATCCGCGCCGTGCTTGAACTGGACGACCAGATCGATCTCATGATTCCGCGCGGCTCGAACCAGCTCGTTCGCTCCATTCAGCAGAACACGCGTATCCCGGTGCTCGGGCACGCTGACGGCATCTGCCACCTCTACGTTCACGGCGATGCCGACGAGCCGACCGCGGTCGCGATCGCGAAGGACGCGAAGACGCAGTATCCCGCGGTCTGCAACGCGATCGAGACGCTCCTGGTCCACGCCGACGCCGCCGCGATGCTCCCGGCGATCGCCGCGTCGATGCCGGAGGTGGAGCTCCGCGGCTGCGACCGCACGCGACGCGTCATCGACATCAAGCCGGCGGATGAGGACGACTGGAGCACCGAGTACAACGACCTCGTCCTCTCGATCCGCATCGTGGATTCGCTCGAACAGGCGGTCGAGCACATCAATCGCTACGGTTCGCACCATACGGACGCGATCGTCACGAGCAGCCGGTCGGTCGCGGATCGATTCCTCCGGGAAGTGGACTCGAGCTCGGTGCTCTGGAATGCCTCCACGCGCTTCGCGGACGGATTCCGCTACGGGCTCGGCGCCGAGGTCGGAATCTCCACCGGGAAGGTGCACGCCCGGGGCCCCGTTGGTCTCGACGGCCTGACGACCACGCAGTACCGTGTCGTGGGTTCCGGCCACATCGTTGCCGACTACGCCGAGGGCACGCGTCGATTCACGCATCGGGAGCTCACGTGAGGATACTGATCAAGATCGGAAGCGCTCTCATCAGCGACGGCCCGCGGATCCGTCTTCCGTGGCTCGCCCAGAAGATCTGGGAGATCGCCGAACTCATCCGGGAGCGGAGTCACAGGGTCCTCATCGTGAGTTCCGGCGCGGTCGCGGCCGGCATGGAGATGCAGGGCCTCACCGAGCGCCCGCGCGACGTTCTCGAACTGCAGCAGCTTTCGGGCATCGGACAGGTACGGCTCATGACGCACTACAAGGAGTTCTTCCGGGAATGGAGTATCGCCGTCGCGCAGATACTCCTGACGCACCACAACTTCTCGAGCGATCGCGAGCGAAACACGATCACGCAGATCGTGGACGCCTACCTGAGCAAGGGGGTCGTTCCGATCGTCAACGAGAACGACATGGTCGACAAGGAGGAGTTCGACTACCAGCGGAGGTTCTCGGACAACGACATCCTCGCGGCGCTCGTGGGAGTGAACGTTGGAGTGGATCTTGCGGTGCTCCTGACCGACGTTGACGGTCTCTACGCCGCCGATCCCAAGAAGGACTCGAGCGTCGCGCTGATCGAACGCGTTGAGCGCGTCACTCCGGAGATCGAGGCGATGGCGAGCCGGGAAGGGGGTGCGCTCGGTCTCGGCGGGATGAGCTCGAAGGTGATCGCAGCGAGACGGCTCACGGAAGCGGGGATTCCCACGATCATTGCATCCGGTCGTCACTCGATTCCGGACATCGTCGCGGAGAAGGCGCCGTCCACTCGCTTCCGGGCACAACCGGTTGCCGGATAAACCGGTTTTTCGCACGACCGTAGTAAGCAATCGTCTCCCGCCGTCCGATGATAAGACGGACGGAGCATGGCGATGGGGCACCTCAAGGACATAGCAAAGCTCTTCCGGAACATCGACGAGACCGTCGATTTGAACGAACGGCTCGATCTCGTGAGACGCTGGCTGGAGTCGCAGCCGGGAGTGAGCTCGGCTCGAATCGTATGCCGAGACCGCATTCCGCTCGGCGCGGCGGACGGCGAGATCCCGAGAATCGCCGCGGCAAACATGACGCTGCTTCCTCGCGAGATCGCGGTGCTCAACGGCAAGAGCCCGATTCCCGCGCACCTCTTCCCCGAGTCTCCGCTCATGCCGGTCACCGTGTACGCTCCGTTCACCGATCGGAGCGGCGATGTGGCCGGCGCGATCCTCGTCAAGGCGGCATCTCCGAAGACGTTCGTCCGAAAGCACGACGCCGAGCTGCAGATCCTCGCGTCGAAGACACGGGACGCCGTGGACATCGCGCAGCTGCGCGCGACCAGACAGGATCCGCGCCCGGAAGGTCGCCTGACGCTGAAGGTGATCGGGAAGCTGCTCGATCTCGTCAAGCTCCCCGCCTACGTGCTCTCGCAGACGGGCGAGTTCACCTACGTCAACGACCGTTTCCTCGAGCAGTTCGAGTACGCCGACCTCGAGGAGCTGAACTCGCGGCCGGAGGTGTTCGTGCGCCGACACGACTGGAGTGACGATCTCACCCGGCTGACCGACGAGCCCGGTTCTCATCCATTGACCACCAAGATCCGGACCGGAACCGATCGTCTCAGGACCGTGCACGACTTCTCGCTGCTGATGGGCAAGGACATACTCGGCGTGCTCGTGGACGTCTCCGGATTCGTTCAGATGAACGAGCGGCTGAAGGACGCGCTCGAGGGGCAGACGCGACTCAACGAGCAGCTCACGATCGCCACGAGCATGCTCCAGAAAACGCAGGCGACCGCGATGAAGAGCCTTGCCAAGCTCGCGGAGTACCGCGACAAGGAGACCGGAGGTCATCTGCAACGCATCTGCGAGTACATGAAACTCGTCTCGATCGAGCTCCATCGCGAGCAACCGTACTCGTTTCACGTCGCGAACGACTACGCGGACGACATCTACCTTTCGGGGATGCTACACGACATCGGGAAGGTCGGCGTTCCCGATCACATACTCCTCAAGCCCGGACCGCTCGCCGGCGACGAGTGGCACGTGATGCAGAAGCACACCACCTGGGGATACACGCTGCTCAACCAGGCCGATCACGAGCTGGGCGAACAGAGCTTCCTGACGCTCGCCTCGCGAATCGCGCTCCATCATCACGAGTGGTACAACGGCGAGGGGTATCCACACGGTCTGAGCGGCGAGGCAATTCCGCTCAGCGCGCGGATCGGAGCCGTTGCCGACGTCTACGACGCCCTCACCTCGCGCAGACCGTACAAGGAAGCCTGGAGTCACGACCAGGCGGTGAGCGAGATCTACAAGCTCCGCGAGAAACAGTTCGATCCCGTGATCACCGACATCTTCTTCCGTCTCGAAGAGACCTTCCGGGCGGTCCGCAGCCGATTCCCGGACGAGCCGGTGATCTCATGAGCGCCGCCCACGGACGACTGGACCGGCAGCTCCAGTTTCTGATCGAAGCGGACAAGATCAAGAGCATCGTCAGGCGGTCGAAGCAGTTCCACTCCGACCGGTTCGAAAACGACGCCGAGCATTCGTGGCACATCGCCCTGATGGCGGCCGTCCTCGCAGAGCACGCGAATGAACCCGTGGATCTGACCAGGGTGCTCACGATGCTTCTCATCCACGACGTCGTGGAAATCGACGCCGGCGACACGGTCGTCTATCTCCGCAGCAACGACACCGCCGACAGGGAAGCCGCGGCGGCCCGACGGATCTTCGGTTTGCTCCCGGAGGATCAGGCGGAGCGATACCTATCCCTGTGGGAGGAGTTTGAGGCGCGAGAACCACATCACCTACGATCAAGTCGTTGGAGTGAACTCGCGGATCGGAGAAGGCGCGGAGAGCCTGTGGAAGTACGCCAAACGCGAGATCGATCGTTGCTTTGCCGGGCCACCGCGGCAGGAGCCGTAGGGCCACGACCTGCGGTGCCCGACCGTGCTCAATGGCCGGGACCGCGCGCCGATACTCTAGTCGTGAGAACCGCTCGTCCGCGCGCCGTGCTCCTCGTCCTCGTCTGGCTCGCCGTCCTCGGCGGTGAGAGCGTGCACGCGCAAGCATCCATACCCGATATCGACGCGGAGGAGACGCCGCTCCATTGGGCGGCCGAGCACGCGCTTCTCGGCATTGCCGGTCGGCTCATCGAGAATGGCGCACCGGTGAGCGCCCCGGACCAGTTCGGGCGCACGCCGCTGCACGCGGCGGTCAGATCGCCGACGATGGTCCGGCTCCTGCTCGACGCGGGCGCGGACGTCAACGCCGCAGACGTGTTCGGCAGGACGCCGCTCCACGAAGCGCTCCCGTACCCCGAGAGCGTTCAGCTCCTGATCGACGCCGGCGCAGACATCACCGCCGAGGACTTCATCGGCAACACTCCGCTCGAACGGTCGTTGCGGTACGGGATCGGTTCGCGCAACCTGCGTGTCGTGGAGCTTCTGATCGAAGCCGGCGCCGGCGCGCCCCGCGGCGAGTGAATCGTCGGCCTACTCCAGAGGAAAGTGTTTCCACGATCCGTCCACGAAACGCCGGTGCTCCTCGAACGAATCGATGCGTTCGAGTTCGTCCGGCGTGAGCTCGATCTCCGTGGCAGCGAGATTGCTCCGTAGGTGATCCTCGCTCGAAGCTTTCGGTATCACGATGAGTCCTCGTGCGAAGAGCCAGGCGAGAGAGACCTGCACGGCGGACGCGTCGTGCGCGCGGCCGATCTGCTCCAGGCGATCGTCACCCACTACCTCGCCTCGCGCGATCGGGCTGTACGCCGTGACCCGTATGTCCAGCTCCTCGCACGTCTCGAGAAGCGTCTTCTGGTAGAGGTAGGGGTGGAACTCGACCTGATTCGTGACCACCGGAACCGGGCTCACCGCGTCCGCCCTCCTCACGAGATCGGGGTTGAAGTTGCTGATGCCGATGCTGCGCGTCCGTCCCTCCTCGATGAGCGCAGCGAGCGCCGCGAACGTCTCTTCAAAGGGGACCGTCTTGTCCGGCCAGTGGAGCAGGAGCAGATCCACGTACTCCATCCCGAGTTGCTTCGGGATACTCTGCCCGAGCGCGAGTACCTGTGACCGAGATTGCTCGTTGAGCGGGATTTTGGTCGTCACGTAGAGCTCTTCGCGAGGCAGGCCCGATTCTTTGATGCCGGCCGCAACCTCATTGTGGTTGCCGTAGGCGAATGCCGTGTCGATGTGGCGGTACCCCATCGCGATCGCCTCCGCGACGCTCTTCCGGCACTCTCTCCCGGTGAGTTGCCACGTTCCGAGCCCCAACTGCGGAATCGTACGTCCGTCTCGCAACCTGATCTGCTTCATGAGTAAAGGCTACTCGGTCGGCAACCGAACGGTCAAACCGAGCAGCGGATTCCTTCAGTATGAACCGAGGGTTCATACCGGCGCTCGGACTTGAACCGAGACGGTGTTGCCACCACCAGATTTTGAGTCTGGCGCGTCTACCAATTTCGCCACGCCGGCAGGTTCGAGGTGAACAAAGAGAGAGTAGAGACGTTTCTCCTTGCGGTCAATGGGACGGGGACCGGCCGGGCGCCCTCTCCTGTAGGGAGAACCCCTACGCCGAGTGTCCAAGAGTCCCGATCCCCACGATTCGTCTCCGCCCGTAGACTCCCGATCATGCAACGCGCACCCGGCTCGCGTAGCCGGAGAGGATAATGGCACGAGCGATGATAGTCGACGATTCTCCCGTGGGTCGTAACCGTTTCGGGGGTGGACGCGATTCTGAGTGCGGTCATAGCCAAAACGAACGGGGGGCCTGATGGCGGAACCAATGATAGCAGATGACGTGGTCCCGTACTCGGTTGCCGGGGAGGTGCTCGACCAATCCCCCGTTGGGATCGTCGTCGTTGAGGAGCGAATGCGAATCGTCGCGTGGAACGAGGCGATGTGTCGATGGACCGGAGTCGCGCGGGACGACGCCGTGGGGAAGGCGCTCACCGATGTCTTTCCCGAGCTCGGCTCCGGCCGATACCAGGGACGCCTCCGTGAGCTTGCGGCAACCGGCGCCCCGGTCGTGTTCCACGGCTCGCTCAACCCGAATCTGCTGCGAACGGACGACGGTGCCTCGCGTCTTCCCCACTACCGTATGACGGCCCGCCGGCTCGGAGAGGACGGATCCACGTGCAGACTCGCGTTCTGGGTGGAGAACACGTCTCTCCTCGACGAGACGATCGGCTGCCTGCGCGAAGAGATCTCGGCGAGACGACGCACCGAGGAGGAGCTTGAGGACGCGCTCCGATCGAAGGACGTCCTCTATCGCGAGCTTCAGCATCGCGTGAAGAACTCGCTCTCGCTGATCTCCAGTCTCGTTTCGCTCGAACGCTTCGACCCTCGGAGTGCCGATGTGACCGAGACGCTGGACGAGGTCCAGTCTCGAATCGAGTCGATCGTACTGGTCTACAACCAGCTCTCCGTAGGCACGCACTACGGCGAGATCGACCTCGGCGCCTACCTCGCGAGTCTCGTGCCCGCCGTCTACTCCTCGCTTGCCTGGCCACCCGGCATGCCGGACCCCGCGCTCGATCTCGAGTCCTGCCTTGTGCCCGTGGACGTGGCGATCCCGCTCGGGTTGGTCGTGAACGAGCTCCTGACCAACGCCGCGAAGCACGCGTTCCCGTCCGAGCGTGCCGGGGCGCTTCGTGTGGAGCTTCACGCGTCCGAGGCGAGCTGGGAGCTCACCGTTGCCGACGACGGCGCAGCGTCTGTCGGTTCCGGCGGTTCGAAACTGGATCTGGTACGACTTCTGGTGGATCAGATCGACGGTTCACTCGTGGAGGAGTCTTCGCCGGCGGGCTCCGAGTTCCGTCTGGAGTTCGCCGTCCGCTCGGTACCCACGATCGAGAGAGGCGGACCGACGTGCTAGACGCCGTGGTGATCCACGACAAGCCGCATCACGTAGTTCACCGTCGGCATGTCCAGATCGAGCGCGTAGTCGTTGACCACGTCGCCGATCAGCTCCCAGTCGTCGGGGTGGATCGGGTCGTTCTCTTCGTCGTACCGGCCGGCGAAGAGATCGGCTACGTCCGCGAGATACTTCGCCTCGTCGATGAAGACGCTCTCGTTGTCGCTGCGATCGAGGATGCGATCGGTGACGAGCTCGAAGAGCTCTTCCGGCATCCGCTCCGGGAGACCGCGCGCCATGCCGAGGAACGCCTCCCGCACGAGTCGGATCTGTTCCTCCTCGGGAGCTTCGCGGTATTGCTTTCGGAGCTTGGCCAGTCGGCCAAGAAATCGTTCGGAGACGAACATCGTGCCCTTCCTCACTCAACTATACCCAGGCTCGCAGCGTGAAGCCACGACGCAGCCTTGACCGGTCGCGGCACGCGGCCATACAATCCGCTTTCAGGAGGTTTCCGTGAGCAGTACCGGCCCGCTGACCGTGCTCGGCGACTTCTCGATGGACGAGAAGACAGTGAACATGCATCCCAACGATGCGTTCGATTTGGGTCTGATGACGACCGAACATGTCGTGCGCATTCACGTAGGGAATGCGATGGATCCGAGCTCACTGCCCGACCACGCCTTCGTCTACGGCAAGATACACCTGAAGAACGAGGTCCGCCAGGGTTATGTGGAGATGGGACTCAAAGCCGCTGAGAAGCTCGGAGGTTCAAAACGAGCGCACGTGCACCTGCTCAAGGGCGACCGATACGGGACTCTCATGATCACTCCCGCGTGAGGAGCGCGCTCGTCGCGTTCCTGGCCGTAGCCGCCCTCTGCGGCTGCCCGACCACACCGGACGTTCCCCGCCCAACCATCGCCGACGACTCGACCTTCCTCGGCCTCGCCGTGGGCGAGGTCTCCGAGCTCCTCGACCCGCTCGCGCGCGCGGACCTCTATGCGCGTCTTGCGGACGGTTACCGCGAGGTCGGCGACTTTCGGAGCATGCTCTCGCTCGCGACGACGGCCCTGAATCTCGCGAGGAGCGTGGGAGAAACCGAGGAGAGCGTTCGAGCCCGCCTTCGGCTGTCGCCGCTCTTTGCGGCCGCCGGTTCGGACCAGTCGGCGCTGACGGCGCTTCGGTCGGGTCTCGAGTTCGCGGCGGCGTCTTCGGATGCCGAGCTCAAGGCCACGCTCCTGCCCACGATCGTCCGGTACGCCCTGCAGTCGGACGAGCCGGCGAGACCCGTTGTGCGCGACGCTATCGACGAAGTCTACGTCATCGAGGAGCCAAGGCGGAGGGCGGAGGCGCTCATCCGGATCGCCGAGCTCTCCCGAGCCGGCGGACCCGCACTTTCGGTTACCGGTCTCATCCAGCAGGCGATACCTGCCGTCCGGAGCGTCAACGATAGTCTTCGCCGCGCGGCGCTCTTCGCTCAGCTGGCGGAGTTGGCGTCGGCCACGAGCGAGGCCCGCCTCGCCGATCGACTTGTGCAGAACGTGATCACGGAGATGCGGGCATCCGAATCGCCGGACACGGACAACGAGCGAGAGTCGTTCCTCGCGGTGATCGGCCGACTCGCCTCGCTCGGTCGGCCGGACGCGGCGCTCGAGCTCTCCCGGGCGGTCGTGCAGCCCGATCTCGCGGCCGAAGGGCATATCCTCGTCGCTTCGGCCACCGAGTCGCAATCTTCCCGGTTGGAGCTCCTCTCGGTCGCGGGCGCGCTGGCCGAGGAGGTGACGGACACGCAGCGCTATGTGCTCGTTCAGACTCACCTCGGCGGCGCGTACGCCCAGGCGCAGAGTCGCGCCTCCGCGTTTCGTCATGCCGAGACGGCAGCAGCCATTCTGGCCGTTAACCCGTCGTTGTACTCGCGCATCGAGCCTCCTGCGCGGCTCGTCTCGCTGCTCGTTGACATCGACCGGCTCCAGTCGGTCCGCGATCTCCTTCTGCTGGCACCGGACGACTACGTCCAGGGTGCGGTCGCCGTACGGGCCGCCGAGCAGCTGATCCGGGACGGCCGTCTCGGGCTCGCGGACGACTTCCTTACCCTCGCCCTCGTCGCATCGGACGAGGCTTCCTACCTGGCGGACGGCCTCCGCGAGGAGATCGTTGCCGGGTTCGCTCGAACCGGCAGCATACGCCTCGCCATCAGGACGATCGAGCGGATGAAGGACGAGCTTTCGCGGGCGCGGGCCGTGACCGATCTCGCGGTCGTAGCCGAACCCGCCGGGCTCTTGACACCGATCTACCGAGCGGATCTCGCGTCGGTCCTTGCTTCGTTCTGACGCCAGGTTCAGGGCCCGAAAGCTCAGGGGGCGATCGTGGTGCCCACGAAGGGACGCCCGTCCAGCAGCGCCTCGAGATTCGCGAGATCGCGCCCGTCCGCGGCGACGACCGTCATCCCGAGCTCGGCAGCCCGGCGCGTCGCGACCGGATCGAACGGCGTGTTCTTTCCGGGGACCCATTCGTCGCCCACGATCGCGCGGAGCTGGTCCCAGGTGATCGACTCCAGAGGCTCGGCTTCCGGGTCGACCTTGGGATCCGCCGTGTAGATCTGCCGGATGTTGCTCAGGTTGATGAGCTTCTTCGCGCCGAGCGTCTCGGCAAGACGAACCGAGACGTTGTCGGTAGAGAAGCCCGGCTTCCAGCCGCCGCCCACGAGGACGCGGCCCGAGATCGTGCGTACCCCGGTCGGATCGGTGAATATCGGATCCGTACAGAGATCGCCGAACGCCGCTCGCACGACCTGCGCGTTCACGCGGGTGGCCGCGATCCCGACGTCGTCGAGCAGCGCGGCCGGGGCGGACGGCGCGAGCCTGCGGGCCGCTTCCTGGTAGCTGCGCGCGGTTGAGCCGCCGCCGATCACGAGCGCGAAGTCGGCCGCGGCGTCGTGTTCGATTCGTCGACGCAGCGTCGCCACGAATTCGCTCACGAATCGGACGTCTACACCGTCCGGAACTACGATCGAACCACCGACTGAGATCACCGTGACATCCGACATCGTGCACGAATCGTAGCCCGGATCGATCCGGGCCGCAACCGGGTTTCTAAGCGCGTGAGATCGAGTTATATTGAGATGGAGCGCGTATGAGCACCGATATCACCAGGCTGCTGGAAGAGTGGCCCTACGATAGCGACAACAGCGTTCGGATCATCACCGCCGAAGACGGGAGACGCGTGCTTCAGGTGCGTCAGCCGCTCGGCATCGAGCAGTACGAGCTCGAGGGACGGCCCGACGGCGAGTGCCCGGACGGGTTCGATACGGTCGTGGACGCAGTGGAGCACCGACTCGTGGAATACCAGCTCGCCCACGGGACGGAGGAGGGCTTCGAGCTCCGCGAGGACGACGTGGAAGAGCTGCAGAACGAGGGTGTTCTCTTCTACTACCGCTATCTCCTCCTCTTTCAGCTCAACGACTTCGAACGCGTAATCCGCGATACGGCACACAACCTCCGCATCTGCGAGCTGCTCGAGCAGTATACGACGGACGATCAAGAGACCGAGGCCGTGCTCCAGTTCAAACCGTACATCTACCGGATGCATTCGGTTGCTCACGCGATGCAGAAGGTTCAGGAGCACGAGAGCAGCGAGGCTCGGGCGATTCTCGAAGAGGCCATCGAGGTCATCCAGGCGATGCAGGAGATCGATACGCCTGCGTTCCAGTTCGAGCGTGTCCGTTCCGTGAACTATCTGCGATCCACGCTGGAGCAGATAGACGACGCGCCCGATGATCCGGTGGCTCGGCTTAGGGAAGAGCTCGAGGCCGCGGTCGAACAGGAGAACTACGAGCGGGCCGCGCAGCTCCGCGACCACATCCGTGGGTTGTCTTGACAAATACGTACACTACAAGGAAGATCGAACAGATTATGGCTCACCCCGGCATGCGAGCTCGGCTCATCCTGCCCCTATTGATGATCGCACTCCTCTATCCGGCCGGTCTCGCCGCGCAGCAAATACTGACCGCGAACGAGTTCTTTGCTACCGTCGCCGCGAACTACGCCTCGATGGAGGATTACACCGCGCGCGTGGTCTGGCGCGACGACACCGGGAGCATGGAAGGCACGCTGACGTACAAGCGACCGAATCTCGTGCGTATGGACATCTCCGATCCGGAGGGTCAGGAGGATCAGGAGGATACGGTGCTCGTCTCGAACGGAGAGCAGTTGACGATCTACGTTCCGGCGTACGACGTCGTGCTCCAGCAAGACTTGCGCCGGGAGGTCGGAGCTGCACCCGGCGGGGTTGCCACGGCCGAAGGGCTTGCGCTCATGAGGCGGAACTACGACGTCGCGTATCTCGAGGGACCGGAGCCGGTTCCGCTCGAGGAAGGGTCGGACGTCTTCGTTACGCAGCTGCGACTCGACCGTCGACAGGTGACCGAAGGGTTCCGCCGGCTCGTACTCAGCATTGACGAAGAGGGATTCATCCGTCGCATAGACGGGACGAAGGTCGATTGGGAGGAAGTCCGGATGGAGCTGTCCGATATTCGCATCAATCAACGTGTGTCCGATCGCGTCTTCGAGGAGGAGCCCGATCCTTCGGCCAGCGTAGACGAGAACTTCCTGTACAATCCCGAGGGGTAGATGGAGTCGATCGGCGCGCGATTCAGTCAGACACGCGAAGCAAAGGGATACACGATCGAGCAGGTCGCGCGCGACACACACATCGCGAAGCGCTTTCTCGAAGCGCTCGAAGCGGAGGACTTTGCGTCGTTCCCCGGAGAACCCTATCTCCTGGGATTCATGCGTACCTACTCGAACTACCTCGGGCTCGATCCCGAGGAGACGGTAACCCTCTATCACAACCTGACGCTGCAGGAACAGCCGCCTCCGATTGACGAGCTGATTTTCAAGCGCCCGTCGGTCCCACTCGGACGCATCCTCGTCATCGCGCTCGCGGTGCTTGCGGTTGGCGTGGGCGGCTACTTCGCGATCGCAGGGGGGCTCTTCTCGGGCGGCGAGGAGACGACGGCGCAAGCCGCCGGCCCGGAGCCCGAGCCCAGCGATCCGCCTCCTCCGGAGGGCGATCTGTTCGAGATGATGGACGAGATCGTGGAACAGCGCTTCTCGGAAGGCGATCGCATCGTTCTTCCGATCGCCGATGAGCGGTATCCCATCGATCTTTCGCGCGTGGGCGACGGCATCACCCTCTCGTACGGCGACCGGACCTCCGACGTCCCGGTCGGCACTGAGACGCTGCTGGACGTGAACGATGACGCCCAGAGCGATCTGCGTGTCATCGTGCGAAGCGTGGACACGCTCGATTCGCCGCCGACCGTTGTGATGCGGCTCGACCGCGGTGCAGCGGCGGCCCGTGCGGGCGTCGTCGTCCCCGACTCGCCCGGCGAGGCCGTGGAGGCGCCGGCGATCGGCGCGACGCTCGAGCCGAGCCGTGAGGAAGGCGCGCGCCTGATCGCCGCGTTCGACGAGCGCGACGAGTTCGCGGTCGAGGTTCGCTTCGAAGGCTACGCGCTCTTCCGCTATGAGGCGGACGACGAGCCGCGCGTGGAGCGGTTTTTCCAGACCGGCGACACCGTGCGCACGAGCGTGCGCGATCAGTTCAAGCTCTGGGTTTCCAACGCCGCGAGCGCCCGGCTCCGCGTTGCCGGACAAGACGTCGCGCTCGGCGATCCGGGCGAAGTGACCGCCGGCCTCATCGCATGGGTGCCCGACCCCGCAACCGACCGAGTCCTGCTTGAGCTCCTCCCCGTCTACTGACCGTCGGTTCTTTCTCGACAACCTGGGCTGCGCGAAGAATCAGGTGGACGCCGAGATCATGATCGCCGCGCTCGAGCGTGCCGGTTGGGTGCGCGCGGCCGATCCCGATGCCGCCGCGATCATCGTCGTGAACACGTGTGGATTCATCGAGCCCGCGAAGCAGGAGTCGATCAACGTCACGCTCGAGTACGTGAACGAGTATCCGCACGCCCGTGTCGTGATGGCCGGCTGTCTCTCCCAGCGATACCCCACCGAGCTCGCCGCCGAGCTGCCCGAGCTTGCCGCCGTCTTCGGGAACCGAAAGCCCGTCCGCATCGTTGAGCTCCTCGAGGAGCTCCGCACGACCGGGAACGACTCGCCGCTCGTGGAAGTTCCCTCCGGGGGGCTCGAGTCGCACGAACGCACGCACCTCCTGTCGTTCCCCGGCTCGGCCTTCGTGAAGGTCGCCGAGGGGTGCGACAACCGGTGCACCTTCTGCGCGATTCCGCTCATCCGGGGCTCGCATCGCAGCCGTCCGATCGATGAGATCGTGGAGGAGATCGACGGTTTGCTCGCCCGCGGGATCCGCGAGATCAACCTCGTCGCGCAGGATCTCGCCTCCTTCGGGCGAGACCTTCCGGGCGTCACGGCGGACGCGCTGCTGCGCGGCATCTCGGAGCTGCGCGGCGACTTCTGGGTGCGGCTCCTCTACGTCTATCCCGAGCGCTTCCCGACCTCCTTCTTCCCGATCCTGCAGTCCGATCCTCGTCTGCTGCCCTACTTCGACATCCCGTTCCAGCACGCCTGCGCTCCGGTACTCCGGAAGATGGGCCGTCCCGGCTCGGCGAGCGACTACCTCGCGCTCGTTCGGCGAATTCGCTCCGAGCTGCCGGACGCGGTGATCCGCTCGACCTTCCTCGTCGGTTTCTTCGGCGAAAGCGAGCACGCGTTCGGCGAGCTCCTCGCCTTTCAGGAGGAGGCTCGGCTCGACTGGGTCGGCGTCTTCCCGTACTCGCCGGAAGAGGGAACGCCCGCGATGCGCGGCGATCCCCGTCTTGACGTTTCTCGCGCGACCGCCGAGAAGCGGGCTCGGACCGTGGAGGAGCGCCAGAGGCCGATCACGCACGAGCGGATGGATCGCTTCGTGGGCCGCGATCTCGATGTGCTCGTGGAGGAGCTCGTCCCGGCGGAGCCGCTCGCGCTCGGCCGGTTCTACGGTCAGGCGCCCGAGGTGGACGGCTCGGTCGTGATCAACGTCCCGGAGACGGGTGCCTCCTCGAGCCGCGACCGTGGCTCCGCGCGACATGCCGATGCCGACCGCGCGGACGCTGGTGCCGGGCGTGTGCGCCGGCGGAACGAGGTCGCTCCCGGCGAGCTCGTGCGCTGCCGCATCGTGCGGCGCAACGGGCTGGACGTGGAAGCGGTGCCGCTATAGGATTTCCCGGTGGCTGCTCTACCCGAGCTCGAGACCCTCAACCCCGTGCAGCGCGAGGCGGTCCTTCACACCGGCGGCCCGCTCCTGATTCTCGCCGGAGCGGGTTCCGGCAAGACGCGCGTGATCACGGTCAAGATCGCCTATCTCATCCGCGAGCTCGGTGTTTCGCCGCACTCAATACTCGCGGTGACGTTCACGAACAAGGCCGCAGGGGAGATGCGCGAGCGCGCCGCCGCGATGGAACCCTCCGCGGCGGACGTCATGATCCGAACCTTCCACTCGTTCGGCGCATGGCTGCTCCGGAGAAACGCGGGCGCGGCGGGGCTTGCCCGAGGCTATTCGATCTACGACGACGACGACGTCGTGAGCCTTCTGCGCACGATCTATCCGGACGAGCGCCGAGGAACGCTCGCGCGATTCGCTCGGCTCATCAGCCGGGCCAAAGACTACACGCTGCGTCCCGGCGACGACCTGAGCGAGATCTCGCCCGATCCCGAGCTGGCCGAGATCTACCGCGCGTACCAGGAGCGGTTGGACGAGATCGGCAACGTGGACTTCGGAGATCTGATCCTGAAGCCCGTGGAGCTGCTGCAAACCGATTCGGTGATCCGCGAGCGTATCCGGCAACGATTCCGCTACGTTCTCGTGGACGAGTACCAGGACTCGAACGTCGCCCAGTACGAGTTACTGAAGCAACTCACGGACGAGCAGACGTATCTCTGCGTTGTGGGCGACGACGATCAGAGCATCTATCGGTTTCGCGGCGCCGAGGTTCGCAACATCCTGACGTTCAGCGAGAGCTTTCCGCAAACGACGGTCATCAAGCTCGAGCAAAACTACCGGTCCACCGGGCCGATTCTGGACGTCGCATCCGCCGTTGTGGGGCACAACGCGGGCAGGCTCGGTAAGAGGCTCTGGACCGAGCGAGTGGGTGGCTCCGTTCCGGTTGCCGCGCTCCTGCACGACCAGGACGAGGAAGTCGAGTACTGCCTCCGGCTCATCGAAGGCGATCCAAAGGATACGGCAATCCTCTATCGGACGAACGCGCAGTCGCGTCTGTTCGAGTCGGCGCTCCTTCGAGCCGGGATTGCGTATCGGATCGTTGGCTCGCTCCGGTTCTACGAACGAGAGGAAGTGAAGGACGCGCTCTCCGCGCTCAAGCTCTGCGCGAACCCACGAGACGAGGTATCGTTTCTGCGCATCGTGAACAAACCGGCGCGCGGTATCGGAGCCAGGAGCCTCGAAGAAATCTCCGCGCGTATTCCGGACGCCCGAGGCGACATGCTCGTCGCGTCTGAGTCGGCGATCGGCTCGCTCTCCAGGAAGGCCGGCTCCTCCCTGCGCCGGTTTCTGGACGCCATGGGCGAAGCACGCTCGTCGCTCGGGGATGGGAAGCTCTCCGAGTTCACCGAGCGCGTACTGCACGAGCTCGGCATCTGGGACTACCACGCAGAAAACAAGGACGAAGTCACCGCCCGATCGAAGGTGGAGAACCTCGAGGAGTTCGTCAACGCCGCGAGTCTCTACGCCGCGACCGTGGAGGGACTCGCCGAGTTCCTCGAGCTCGTGGAGCTCGATCGATCGCGCGAGCAGGACGAGCAGCAGGATGCGCGGGTGACGCTCATCACGATGCACAACACCAAAGGGCTTGAGTTCGATCGTGTCATCGTGACCGGACTCGAGGAAGGTCTGTTCCCGCGTGGCGGTGACGAAGACCCGGACGAGATCGAGGAGGAGCGCAGGCTCTTCTACGTTGCGGTGACCCGCGCAAGGGACGAGCTCTACCTCACCTCGTGCAGCCATCGCCGGCTTCACGGCACGAGCCGGGATTTCGTCCCGTCACGATTTCTCGGCGAGATTCCACGGGAGCTCGTGGACATCGCCGGCAACGTCCGAAGCATCCGGCGCGAGGAGAACACCGAGTATCCCGCGGGATCGGGCGTGTATCACGACGATTACGGACCGGGCGTCGTCACGAGAAGCTGGCACAACGGAAGCGAGCTCGTCGTGCAGGTCCAGTTCGAGTCGGGACGCATCGCGCGCTTCCTGCCCAAGTACACGCAGCTCGAGAGGATCGCCGGTGACACCTGACGCGATCGCACGGCTGCGTCGACTTCCTCGCATCAAGCGCGCGCGCGGATACCGACTCTACGCCGTGGACGGCCGCAGGCTCCTTGATATGTGGCAGGCCGGCGGTCGGGCGATCCTCGGCCACCGCGGCGCCGGCGTGATCACCGAAATGAAGCGTGTACTCGAGCGCGGCGTGCTCGCACCCCTTCCGTCGCAGCAGGAACAGCGTCTCGAACAGGCGCTCCGGCGTCTCTTCGGCGACCAGCCCGAGCGCGCAGGTGGTGGTGGGTCCGGGTCCGGCGACTTCCGGTTCGCCGTCTTCGCAAACGAGGAACGCGCCCGCGCCGCTGTGTCACGGGCGCTGTCTCTCGATATGGACGCGACGCTCCCCTGGGACCCCGCCCTTGGCCCGAACGCCGGAGCACGGCTCGTGCGCTACTGGAGGCCGTTCCTCCCGAGCGCCGCGGAGACGGGCGCTCCGTCCACCGCGCATGACGGCCGAAAGCCGTCCGCCGCGTGGGCCGACTCCGACTCGCCGGTGGTCGTTCTCCCGATCCTGCCGGACGGTGGGCTCTCGTCCGCCCAGGTCGTCGTCTACCGGGCGGGCTCCGGGGTGCAACTCGATTCGGACCTGCTCCCGGAGCCTCTGCTCCGAGGGCTCGCCGTCGCCTCGGACGCGCTCCGCACGGCCACCGCGCCCGGAGTGATACGCCTGGCGAACGTTGATATGATTGGTCCGTATGTGCGCCTCGCTACAGAGAGCGAGGCGTCACCGAGATACGACGATCTGTTCGACGCGTTGCTCGCCGATGGAATCGTGATCAGCCCCGACCCTGCATCGCCCTCCATCATTCCGGGCGAGTTGTCGGACGGCGAGCTGCGCCGGATCGAACGAGCATTCGCCGGGACGAGGAGGGCATAGTGGGTACTGAGCAGGCCATCTTGATGCTCTCGCGGTTCGTGCTGGGAGCTCTCGCCACGTTCCTTGCAATCATGGTGTGGTCCCGGACGCGAGACACCGCCTGGATGCTAATCGTCGTTGGTACCGTTGCGTACTATGGAGAAGTTGTGCTCACCGCGCTGGAAATCCTGGGGGTCGTCAGGCTCGATCTGGTTACGATCGGAGAGGTCGCCGTGTTTCCGCTTGTACTCACCAATCTCCCCATCCTCTTCTTCATTCTCGCGTTTCTGGTCATCGTCTCCAGACGCGTTCCCTGAAGTCTCGTCCTCGGGAACGTTTTCCACGGAGATGGCTCCGACCGGACAATCGCGAGTCACGATCACCAGCTCTTCCCAGCGGTCCGCCGCGAGAACCGACTTCACGACCGAAGCGGCGTAATCGCCGAGTCGAAAAACGTCCGGCATAGTCTCTTCACACAGTCCGCAGCCGATGCATCGAGTCTGATCGACTATCGCGCGATACCGCGTCTCCGCCATGCCCATAAGCTACTAGCCGGTCACCGGTCTGCAAAGTGTGTCCTTGTTG
>JBKHII010000046.1:0-25802 GCA_046538735.1 Spirochaetales bacterium | reverse complement strand
ATGAGCACGGCGGGATTCGAACCCACGACCTCTGCCTCCGGAGGGCAGCGCTCTATCCAGCTGAGCTACGTGCCCGACGCGTCAATCTACGCGGTGCGACCGCGGCCTGTCAAGCCGAACCGGCCACCGGAGACGGTTGACAACCGGCCCTCCCCCGGTAGAATCGGCACGCGAATGAAGCTCACCGCCAAAACCCTGCCGATTCTTACGCGGCTCCTCGTGCTCTGCCTGCTCATCGGCACGCTCGCCTGGGAGCTCGCCGAGCGGCTGCTCGAGCTCGCAGGCGTCACAATCGACCTTACCGTTGGCCCCGTGGGGTTCGATATCGAGGTGATCGCGCTGTCGGTGATGGCGAACCCGGGAACGATCGTCGGCATACTCCCGGCGATCCTCCTCTTTCGGAAGCTGTAGCCGTGATGAACGACTCGCGCTCCATGCCGGCCGGCCGGCTCCTCCCGCCGAGGATCGTGCTCGCGTCCGCATCGCCGCGCCGCCGTGAGCTGCTGCTGCAGATCGGCATCGAGTCGGAAGTCCATCCGTCGCACATCGACGAGACCGCCGTCCGCCACGACGACCCCGCAATGCTCGCGGTCAGGCTCGCCGAGGCAAAGGCTCGGGAGACGGCCGGGATGCTCGGCCGGTGGACGCTGCCGATCCTCGCTGCGGACACGGTCGTCGCGGTCGGCGACGAGATTCTCGAGAAGCCGACCGACCGCGGCGATGCACGGAGGATGCTCGAATCGTTGTCGGGGCGCACGCATCGCGTCGTGACCGGCATAGCGGTCGTGGCGCCGGCGGAGGGGCTCCCGCGAGCTTCGACCGAAGGCGCCGACGGGCGACCCGACCTTCCGATGCAGAGTGCGTTCGCGGAGAGCGCGGTCACGTTCCGCAGGCTCTCGACGGAGGAAATCGTGGACTATCTGGACAGCCGGGAATGGGAGGGCGTCGCCGGCGCCTATCGCATCCAAGGTCTTGCAGGAAGGTACGTTACGGACCTGCGCGGCAGTTACAGCAACGTCGTAGGGTTGCCTCTGCACCTCGTTTACTCTATCCTTACGCAATACGCCTGAGGAAGTGTTCGGCGCATGAGCGCGCACTTCTTCGGAGATTCCGTTCCCGGACAGGCAGCGACGACACCGCCCAGTGGTGCGCGAGCATGATCGGAACGAGACAAAGAGATGGGGCGTCGGAACGACGCATGAGGAGGAGACGTGGCAGTTGTCACTATGAAGAACCTGCTTGAGTCAGGTGTGCACTTTGGTCATCAGACCAAGCGGTGGGATCCCAGGATGAAGAAGTTCATCTTTGCCGAACGAAACGGGATCCACATTATCGACCTGCAGAAGACGATCGCCTGCATCAAGGAAGCCTACGGGGCAGTGCGGCGTACCGTGATCAGCAACAAGTCGGTGCTTTTCGTCGGAACCAAGAAACAAGCCCAACAGGCGATTCAGAGCGAGGCCGAACGCTGCGGAATGTTCTACGTGAACAACCGCTGGCTGGGCGGCATGCTCACCAACTTCACAACGATCAAGAAGTCGCTACTCCGTCTGAAGAAGATCGACAAGATGGAGGTCGACGGTACATTCGAGAGCCTCACGAAGAAAGAGGTGGCCCGCCTGAACAAGGAGCGGGCGCGTCTCGAGAAGAACCTCGGCGGCATCAAGGAGATGAAGGAGCTCCCCGGCATCATCTTCGTGATCGATACCCGCAAGGAAGGGATCGCGGTAGCCGAGGCGCAGCGAATGGGCATCCCCATCGTCGCGGTTGTGGACACGAACTGCAACCCGGAAGGCATCGACTATCCTATCCCGGGTAACGACGACGCGATCCGCGCGATCACCTTGTTCACGCAGATCATCGCAAACGCGGTCGTGGAAGCGGACAATGAGATCGGGCTCGAAGTAATCGAGAGCCTCGAGTCGGAAGACGAAGAGACGGCCGAGGCCAAGGAGACCGAGGAGACCGCCGAGACCGGGGAAACCGCCGAGACCGGGGAAACAGCCGAGACCGGAGAAACCGCCGAGACCGGGGAAACCGCCGAGACACCGGACAAGGAAGAAGAGACCGTGCCGCTCGCGGCCGCCGTCTCGGAGAGCGACGAACCCGAAGAGGGATTCACCGCCGAGGACTACTCCGACTACCAGCCGGACGAGGACGAGACGAAGGACCAGGAGCCTGAGCTCGAGGTCGAGGACAAGATCGTGGATCAAGCCGGTATCGACGAGGACGAGATCCAGGAGGAGTAGTCCTCTCAGTTTCGTGACATTCGCGCGACATTGTTGCGTACATGAAGGAGAACAATGTGGATATCAAAGCGACTGACGTGAAGAAGCTGCGCGAGAAGACCGGCGCGGGCATGATGGACTGCAAGAAGGCGCTCACCGAGGCGGCCGGCGACTTCGCGAAAGCCGAGAAGATCCTCAAGGAGCTCGGCCTCGCCGCCGCCGCGAAGCGAGGTGGGCGAGCCACGAACGAAGGCCGCGTGTTCACGCACGTGGGTACCGGGACCGCGGGCATCCTCGAGGTATCGTGCGAGACCGACTTCGTCGCGAGGAACCAGGACTTCGTCGCGCTCGGCGAACGCATCGTCGCGGGCATGGTCGAAAGCGGCAAGCCCGCAACCGATCCGGCGTACGCCGAACTGGTGCAAGAGGCGATCACCACGATCAAGGAGAACATGGCGATCCGCCGTGGCGAGCTGATCGAGGTTTCCGAGAACGAGTTCGTCTCCGACTACATCCACGGCGAGAGCGGCCGCATCGGCGTCCTCGCGAAGATCAAGGTCGACAAGCCCGAGCTCCTCTCGAACGAGGCGGTCAAGAGCTTTGCGTTCGACGTAGCGCTCCACGTGGCGGCGTTCCGCCCCACCTTCCTCTCGGTGGACACCGCGGATCCGTCCTACGTGAGCGAGCAGGAGGAGATCTTCAACGCCCAGGCGAAGGCGCTCGGGAAACCGGAGAACGTCACGAAGGGCATCGCGGCCGGAAAGCTCAAGAAGCACCTCGCCGAGATCTGCCTCGTTGACCAGGGCTTCGTGAAGGACGAGAAGCGATCGGTTGCGCAGGTCGCGAAGGATCTCGGGAAAGAAGTCGGCGGCAACGTGGAAGTCGCCGGATTCGTGTACTATATGGTTGGAGAAGAGGTCTAAGAAGACCTCTTCTCCCGAAGGAACCCGCCGCGGCCGAGGAGGTTGGAATGGACAGTGTGATCAAGCAGACCGAGACGAAGATGAAGAAGAGTCTCGGAGCGCTCGAAGAAGAGTTCAACACGCTTCGCACCGGGCGGGCCTCGCCTGCACTCTTCGACAAGATCCGCGTGGAATACTACGGAAACCCAACGCCGCTCAACCAGGTCGCGACGATCTCGGCTCCGGAGGCGCGTCTCGTGGTGATTCAGCCGTGGGACAAGGCGATCATCGGAGAGATCGAGAAGGCGATTCAGAAGTCTGAGCTCTCCGTCAATCCCTCGAACGACGGAAAGGTCATTCGTATCAGTATCCCGCCGCTGACCGAAGAACGCCGGAAGGAGTTCGTGAAGATCGCGAAGAATATGGCGGAGCAAAGCCGTGTCTCCATCCGGAACATCCGGCGCGACGCGAACGACGAGTTGAAGAAGGCGCAGAAAGACGGCGACATCAGCGAAGACGAGTTGAAACGATCCGAGGACGAGGTCCAGAAACTCACCGACAAGCACATCGAGGAAGTGAACTCGATGCTTGAGGCGAAAGAGAACGAGATTCTCGAGATCTGATGGGTGAAACGATGGCGACGTCGCTCGATCCACGCAGAATCCCGCGTCACGTGGGAATCATCATGGACGGGAACGGCCGATGGGCCAAGCAACGTGACCTTCCGCGACGCCGCGGTCACTCCGAAGGACTGACCGCGGCGAAGCGTACCGTAAAGGCGGCCCGCGACCTCGGAATCGAGTACCTGTCGCTCTACACGTTCTCGACTGAGAACTGGAAGCGCACCGCGGATGAGGTGAGCTTCCTGATGAGCCTGATTACGACGCACCTCCGGAAGGAGTACGACTTCTACCGTGAGAACGAGGTACGCGTCCTCCACAGCGGCGATCTTGCCGGGCTCCCCGCCGGCCTTCAACACGAAATCCACTCGGTAACGGAAGACACCGCACGGTTCAGCAGGATCAAGGTCAATCTCGCGATCAACTACGGGGGGCGCGACGAGATCATCCGCGCGGTGAACCGTTGGCTCCATAACGGCCGCGACACCGAGGATCTCAGCGCGAAGGCACTCTGCGAGCACCTGGATCTACCTGAGCTTCCGGAACCCGACATGCTCATCCGCACCGGCGGCGAGCTCCGGCTGTCCAACTTCCTGCTCTGGGAGTGCGCCTACAGCGAGCTCGTCTTCATGGACGTTCTGTGGCCCGACTTCGACCGCGACCATCTCGTTTCGGCTCTCCTCGACTATCAGCGACGCGAGCGCAGGTTTGGAGCCACCACATGCGGAACATAGTCGTACGCACGATCCTCTGGTTCGTGGCGGTTCCCGCGTTGATCGCGGTGATCCTTCTGCTTCCCTACCAGAACCACCTTGCGCTCAATCTCCTCGTGGTCGTTGCCTCCGCACTCGGTGCGACCGAGCTTGCACAGCTGTTCGAGCGCCGCGACGCGGCCTATCGGGCGAGCTTCATCACGATCCCCTTGCTTGGGGCTGCGATTCCTGCGACCGAGCTCCTCGTTCTCAACGGCGTCCTCGGTCCCGACGCGGTCCGCATCGCGATTTACGCCGTAGCCGCACTCGTGCTGTTCCTGCAGGTATTCCGTCGCGAGGACGAGGGCTTTCGGTACACGCTTTCCAATACCGCCGCGAACCTCACGCTCCTCATCTACCCCGGATTGTTCCTCTCCTATCTCATTCGCATGAGCTCGTTTCCGAACGCCGGACTCGTCGTCCTCACATTTCTCGGCGTGGTCTTCTTCAACGACACGATGGCGTACCTCGCGGGAATGCTCTATCGCTCGATCAGAGAGCGCCGCGCCGAGCGGAGGGGGCGGACGTGGACGCCTCGATTCGTGCTTCCGGTCAGCCCGAACAAGACCGTCGTCGGATTCGCCGGAGGACTGCTCATGGCCCCGCTGACGCTCTTGGTCGCCCACGCCGCGTTTCCTGCCGCGATACCCGGTCCGGTCGGCAAGCTGCTCATCGTGGGGCTCGGGGCAGGAATCGCAACGATCATTGGTGACCTCATTGAAAGCGCCCTCAAACGCAGCGCGACCAGCAAGGACTCCGGCTCGCTCATCCCGGGCCGGGGAGGCGTCCTCGACTCGATTGACTCGGTGCTTTACGCGGCACCGGCGTTCTACTACCTTTTCGCGTACGTCATATGATATTCGTGAACATCCTGATCGGACTTGTCGGCCTCGGTGTGGTCGTCTTCGTGCACGAGCTCGGGCACATGCTCGCCGCCAAAGCGGTCGGCATTCAAGTAGAAGCCTTCTCGCTGGGTTGGGGTAGAAAGCTCGCCGGCGTCACGTGGCGCGGCACCGAATACCGGATCTCGGTCTTTCCCATCGGCGGCTACTGCAAGATGAAGGGCGAGCAGAGCTACACGCGAGCCATCGAGAACAACGAGGATCACATCCCCAAGGAACCGGGGAGCTTCTTCAGTGCGGAGCCGTGGCAGCGGATCCTCGTGAGTCTCGCCGGGCCGTTTGCCAACATCGTGCTTGCGATTCTCATTCTCTCGATCGTCTGGTGGGTGGGCTTCACGGTCCAGACGTACGATAACCGCATCGTCCTCGCCTCCGACTTTGCGCCCACGCCGATCGAGACGGCCGCGCCGGCCGACGAGACCGACGCGAGTGCCGCAGACCAGGCGCCCGCCTCCAGAGCGGGACTTCAGACCGGAGACGTGATTGCCGCGATAGACGGTCGGGACGTGCGTTCGTACAGCGACATCCAGCAGATCGTTGCCCAAAACGCGCTCACGGAGCTCGATCTCACGGTCCTGCGAGACGGTCGAGCGCGAACCGTCGCGATCACGCCGGAACTCGTTGAGGAGACGGGCGCCGGGTATATCGGGGTCTACCCGTGGGTTGAGCCGGTTATCGAGACCGTGGTGCCGGAGTCTGCCGCAGCGCGCGCCGGCTTCCGATCGGGCGACCGCATCGTCTCGGCCAACACCCGGGAGATCGCGCACGTCTGGGAGTTCAGGGAAGCGCTCGAGAACGCCGAGGACGGCGCGGAGGTCGTTGTATCGCGCGACGATGCGACCGCGACGATCCGAATTCCCGGCGGAGACAACGGCGCGGTCGACCTTGCGGCGCTCGACGAGGGCATGAACTTCCGGACGGTATCGATGCCCACGCCCGACTACAACGTCTTTCAGGCCATCGGCCGCGGGACCGCGGAGAGCGTCAGGATCCTCGTGGTCTCCGTCCGGAGCCTCCGACTGCTGTTCCAGGGCGTAGATCTCACGAGTGCGGTCGCCGGACCTGTCCGGATCAGCTACTTCATCGGCGACATCGCAACCTCCGGATTCCAGATCGGCTTCGCGACCGGCCTCAGGTCGCTCTCGAACTTTCTCGCGCTTCTTTCGGTCGTTCTGTTCTTCATGAATCTCCTGCCGATACCGGTTCTTGACGGCGGGCAGATCGTCCTGGCCGGTGTGGAGTGGATTCGCAGAAAGACGCTGCACCCACGATCGGTCTACCGATACCAGCTCGTGGGCAGCGTCCTCGTGTTCGCGCTGCTGTTCTTCGCTCTGTTTGGAGACATACTCTTCCTTGCAGGCCGATAAGGAGGTCCCGTGACGACTTCGCGCCGAGGCATCGCGACACTCATCCTGGTACTCGTTGCAGCCCTTACAGTCGGCGCCCAGTCGCGCGTGACGGTGAGCCTTGGTCATTCTGACGAGGTCTCCGACCTCGCAGGTCGCGACGACGAAGACGTCGCGCTGAGCGTCGCCGACGACGGCAAGCTCATGGTCTGGGACCTCGAGCATCGTGGGCTGCTCCGGGCGTGGCAGGTGTCGGTCGACCCGATCACGAGAGTCGCGATGCATCCTCGGCGCACCGAAGCAGCAATCTTCGTTCAAACCGGCCTGAGAACCGGTCTGATCGTGGCGCTCAACTGGGAGACCGGCGAAGAGCTCTTCACGGTCCGGGTCAATGCCCGCCCCACGTCCCTCCAGTACTCGCCTCGGGGCACGTACATCGTCTATGCAGTCTCCGAGTTCGAGAGTCTGCACTTCCTGGACTCGGAGACCGGGCGGAGCCGCCGCTTTCTGGACGACGGATTTGGTGTCGTATCCTTCGTTCAGATGGCTCGCAGCGAGCAGAACGCATTGACCTACGTCCCGTCGCGCGGCGAGTTCATCTACTGGCAGTTGCGCAGCGGCAACGAGCTGCAGACCGTTCAGACTCAGAGCCGCCTGGAGCACGTGACACTCGTGGATCCCGATACCCAGCGCTTCCTTGCTGCGGCATCGAATGAGCAGTTGGTGATCGTTGACAATCTCACCGGCTCAGTCGAAGCCACGTATCCGCTTACGCCGATCCACGACATCGCGTACGATTCCGAGACCGATCGAATCGTGGTGTTGACCGAGCGCTCGGGCGAGAGATCCGCGCTCGCGTTCAGGTACGAGCGAGGCAGGCTTCGCCGGGAGTCCTACCGACCACAGAACCTCGCGGAAGACACCGTCACCCTTCGCGCCGCAGGCTCTGCCTCGCGCGGCTTTCTCGCCGGCGCTCAGAGCGGTGAGATATCGTTCTACGACGAGGACACGGGGCGTCGAACGGTCCTGGGAGACGCACCGACCGGGATGGTGACCGACCTCGGGTTCACCTCAGGGAGCCTACACCTCGCGGTGGGCGACACCCTCGTTACGATCTCAAGCGACCTGTTCGAACCCGGCAATCGCGACCTCGCGGCGCGGTACGTCCGGACGAGCCGCAACACGCTCTCTGCGTTCCCGTCGCTCCGGTTCGTCGTGGACGGAGACCGGCTTCTCCTGTGGGGAAGCGACGAACCGGGGACCCTCTACGAGCTGCTGCCGCCCGAGCGGTCGCCGCGAGTGTTCTACGACGACGAGCAGGACGTGCCGATCACGCTCGTCCGCACGACGGCTCAGGGACCGGTCGTCGTTCATCGCGACGGTCGCATCGTGCAGGTCGACCGCGCGAGCCGCGTGCTCCGCTTCCGGTACAACGCCGTGGGCGCGCAGGATGTCGGCATCGGCGGCGATGCGGGATTGATCATCGCAAAGACCAGCTCCTCTCAGTTCGACTCATCGCTCATCATCGTGGATCAACTCACTCGAGAGACCGTTGCGCTCGAGACCGAAGCCTTCCTGGTTCCGCGCGTCGCTGTGGACTCAGAATCGCAGACGCTCTACGCGGTCGAGCTCCACGGCAGACCTTCGGAGCCGGAGGTTCGGCTCACCAGATTCGCCGGTCGCAATTTCTCGCGGACGTCGACGCTCCGAAGCCGGACCGGCGAGTACACGACCGGCGACCTGCTCTGGGATCCGGAGACCGAATCGCTGCTGTCGTCAATGGGGAACGACGCGATACGCCGGTACTCCGGACGGCGCGAGGAGGTTTTCCCGCGGACCGAGCGGCTCCACCGGACCCTCGCCGTTGGGGGACCCTTCGTCGCAGCGCGCAACGCAGACGGCACCGTGACGCTCTGGGATCGCGAGGGCGGAGAGCACGTGGCGGAGATCTACGTGGTCGGCACCGACTGGATCGCGAGTGCTCCCAACGGTCGTTACCTGACGAGTTCCACCGCCGCCGAACGGTATCTCACCTTCATCCCGGCTGCGCGAACGCGTCTCGAGATGTCCGACTTTCGACTACCCGTTCCCCTCGAGTGAGCTGCGACGAAGAGTGGTAGATCTAATGGTTCTCAAACGTCCATTATTGTGGTATCCTCAGCGCATGTATCGCATACCGGAAGCCCA
Organism: Spirochaetales bacterium; assembly: GCA_046538735.1. Lineage (GTDB taxonomy): Bacteria > Spirochaetota > Spirochaetia > DSM-27196 > SLST01 > SLST01. The sequence goes on along the minus strand of JBKHII010000046.1, from coordinate 16,865 downwards.
CATGACCCAGATCATTCCAGATAATCGCATGCTGCTGCATGCCCGAATAGACGAGTCACTCCGCGCCGTAGCGCAGTCGTTTCACATGGATGAGGCGCTTCGGACACGCTTCTTGCAGAAGCCGATTGCCAGGCTAATCGCGGCCCTTCCGTTTCTCGCCGGCTGCGACCGCCCCGAACGAACGGCGGCGCTTCATCTCGGAGCCTACGTTCTCTCCACGCAGAGTACGCGGCATCTCTTTTTCGCCGTTCCGGAGGACGACGCTGACGTCTACGCCCGGCTCGAGCCGATCATGCAGTTCCAGGGCGGCGACGAAGGCATCATCGGCCGCGGGATGGCGCTGATCGCGCACAACATGGTCGTGGACTACCAACGCGACCGGGAGATCGATCGCGCGCTCGGCAAGTACAACCCGGTTGCATCCGGGGCCTGGAACGCTGAAGCGCTCATTGCGCAGCTTCGCGCCCGAATTCGCCAGATCGCCTGTCCGGAAATGGACGAGATCATGACCGAGGAAGACGGGACGGAGGAATGGTGGGTTCTCGACTAGCGGACAGCAGGCCGCACGGATCCGGCGTTGTACTCCTGCACCGCTGGGTCGGCATCTTCATGACCGCTGCGGCGTTCGGCATCGCCACACTCAATTTCGGCGCGCTGATTGCGATCTACAACGCCGAGCCGGCCGCGGCAATCGTGCACCCCACCGTCTGGCCGATCGTGGCGCTGGGGCTCGTCGCGCTCATGACCGCGTTCCTCCGGAAACTGGCATGGATCCAGGTCGCCCTGATGATCCTCACCGGCGTGGGAGCGGCCATGGACGCCAGACCCGGCAACCTGACGCCGTACATCTTTCTCATGGTCGCGCTCGTCCTCGCCTGGGAGTACGGCTATCTCAACGGGCGCACCGGACTGAAAGCCGGAGTCGTCTCGCTCGTGTTCCTGGGCGTGTGGGGGCTCTCGGTCGCCCGGCGGGTTCCGCACGGCATCGCGGCGGTCGTGGCCTCGTTCCTCGGGGCAGCGTTGCTCGCGGGGCTCGGCTGGCTGCTGATCGTGCTGAGACAACGAGAGTACATGCGGCGCGCGGAGGAGCTCGAGACGGCTGTCGCGGAACGAACGACGGAGCTTCAGGACGCGCTCGAGGAGCAGAAGCTCCTTCTGGCCGAGCTTCATCATCGCACGAAAAACAACCTGCAGCTCGTCTCCACGATGCTCTTCTTCGAAGAGGACACGATCGCGACCGCCGGCAACGCACAGGCGCTTCAGCTCGCACAGGCCCGAATACACTCGCTCGGTCGCGTCCACGAGCTCCTCTACTCCAACGCCCAGAAGGCCGACATCGACATTGGGACCTTCGTGTCCGAGTATCTTGGCGAAGCGAGTCTTCTCGTGCAATCGCAACGTCTCTCAATCGAAAGCGATCTCACGATCCGGAGACGGCTCCGGACGGATCTCGCGATTCGCTTCGGGCTCATCCTGAACGAGATCGTCCTCAACTCCATGGAACACACCGCCGGCCTCGGAAAGGACTCGCGACTGAGCATCCACCTCTACGAGCGTGAGGACAACCTTGTCCTCGTTGCCGAGGACGACGGCCCTGGACTGAGCATGGACGAGGGCGACCGAATAGGGCTCGGAATCCAGATTATCCGGCAGATGGCCGAGCGTCTCGGGGGAACCGCCGCGCTCGAGGGATCAGAGGGTACGAAGTGGACGATCACGCTTCCGCTCGAACGGCGGGAGTCGCCCTGGGACTGAGCCCACCTCATCGGAGGCTCGTTCGCAGCACATGTCCCCCGCGGGAGTGTGCCGCGTACAGCCTACGATTGACTCGGCTCGGACAGCACTTTCGAGACGGCGGCTTCCACGGCTTCCGCCACCTCGCGCCGATACTCCTCGGGAACGTTCTGCGCGTAGAGGCGCCCAAGCAGATTGACCCGGTAGAGCGGCGTGACATGATTCAGCGCGTAGGCCGCCATGTCGAGAATGAGATCTTCTTCGAGATCCTCGTCTCCGCGCACATCCAACTGCCGATCGAGCTCGTCCAGAACGAGACGCTCCGCTTCGTTCACGAGGTCTTCCAGGTTGTATCGATCCGCGAGTGCCATGGTGCCTCCTATACCGCGTCCTCTTCGAGAGACTCGAACCTAGTATACTTCGGGACGAACGCGATGCGAACAGTTCCGACCGGACCGTTGCGTTGTTTCGCAACAATGAGCTCGGTCTCCACGTTGTTTGCGTGCTCCGGATCCTCGGAGGCCTCGCCTCGGTTTCGGTGAAGGAATATGACGACGTCGGCATCCTGTTCGATCGATCCCGACTCCCGGATGCTCGCGAGGGTGGGCCGCTTGCCCTCCACGTCGCGCGTGACCTGACTCAGCGCAACGACCGGTATATCGAGCTCCCGAGCGAGACCCTTGAGCGACCGAGAGATCTCGGCGATCTGTTCGTGTCGCGGCAAGTCGGCGTGCTCGTTGTTGATGAGACTGATGTAGTCCACGAAGACGATCTGGACTCCGAGTTGACTCTTCATTCGGCGCGCCTGCGCCCGGAGGTCCAGGAGCCTCATACCGGGCGTGTCGCTGATCCACAGCGGAGCATCGTAGATCGATCCGGCCGCGTCCGTGAGGTTCTTGAAGTCCGCAGGACGCAGCATACCGGTTCGGATCTTCTGGCTCCCGATCCGTGCCTCACTCGCGATGAGCCGCTGCATGATCGCCATATCCGACATCTCGAGCGAAAAGAATCCGGTCTTGATCTGGCGCCGGATCGCGATGTTGGCGGCCATCGTGAGCGCGAGCGCCGTCTTGCCGACCGAGGGACGAGCCCCGATAATGATGAACTCCGAGTTCTGAAAGCCCGAAAGCATCTTGTCGAGCGCGGGAAAGCCCGACGGGATGCCCGTGTAGTCTTCCCGGGTCCGGTACAGCTTCTCGATCGCTTCAACCGTCTGCTTCACGATCTCGCGAGCCTGCTTGTACCCGCCGGTCTCTTGCCCCTCGGATATCTCGAAGATCCGTCGCTCGGCCTCCTCAACGACCTCGCGGCTCTCCCGCCCCTCAGCCATCGCCTCGGCGATGATCTCATTCGCGGCCCGCAGCAACCGTCTGCGGATACTCGTCTCGCGAACGATCCGCGCGTAGTACTCCACATTCGCGCTCGTGGGAACGCTCGAGGTCAGTGAGGATACGTACGCCGGGCCTCCCACGACGTCCAGATCGCCGGCGCTCTTCAGCGCCTCTGTGAGGGTGATGAGGTCGATCGCCTCGTTCCGTTCCCAGAGCGAGATGACCGCGGAGAAGATCCGGCCGTTTGCCGACCGGTAGAAGTCCTCCGCCCGCAGGAAGGAGAGGACTCTCCCGAGGGCATCGGGATCGAGAAGGATGGCTCCGAGGGTCGCCTGCTCAGCTTCGGTGTTGTGCGGCGGGACCTTATCCCGGAGCGATCCGTCCGACATCGTCGTACGAGCTACTCTTCCTCGTCGCTCGTCGCGGTCGCATCAACTTCGGGCTCGGCTTCGGCAGCCGGAGCCTCGCCTTGCGGCTCGGCCGCGCCCTCCGCGTCAACCGCCTGCTCGGCCGCGGCCTCGGATTCGGCAGCCTTGGTCGGCTCACCGCCAACCGCCTTCACATCAACGCGAAGCTCGGCTTCCTGCTCGCCGTAGAGCCGAACCCGGACGTACGTGGTTCCGAGGTTCTTGATCGTCTTCTCGGGAACGTCGATGCGGCGCCGCTCTACGTTGATTCCCTTTGCCGCCAGCGCGTCGGCAATCGTCGCGCTCGTCACGGAGCCGAACAACCTACCACGATCACCGGCCGGCATCTCGATCACGAGCGGCTCGCTCTCGAGACGCGTCCTCACGTCCATCGCGGCCTTCCGCTTCTCCTCGCGACGCTGCTCGATCGCATCGCGCCGGCTCTCGAAAATCGCCATGGCCTCGCGCGTGTACGGCATCACCATCTTCTTCGGGATGAGGAAGTTACGCGCGTAGCCGCGCGCGACGTCCTTGATGTCGCCCTCTTCGCCGAGGTTCGTGATGTCCTGGTTCAAAATGACTTTCATTGTGCCTCTTCGCTCCCTTTCAAGCGATGATAATCAACCCATATCTCCGAGACGCCCAATCCGGGAAGCCCGAGCATGATTGCCAATTGCAGCCCCGGGATCAGCAGCCCCACAATCAGAGCGACGGCGGTCAGGAGCCGCATGCTCCTCTGCGCCTTGTACCGGTCCAGGAAGTACCACACCAACGCGATACCCTGAATCGCGTACAACGCCGTCGTCACGAACGCTGCGTTCCAGAACAGGTACGCGACCCACCCCGCCTGGAGCACCACCGTGGCGAGCACACCGCTCCAAGCGGCGATCAGCGCCCACACGAGATAGCCCGGAAGCGCAAACTCGGTCAGCGACATCTCGGCGTGTCTCGCCATCACCGGGTTTCCACCCGGTAGTCGAACGCTCGTCCGAAACGCGAGCTGCACGCCGATCCACCAGTTGCCGACCAGCATCACGAAATACCCGAGCAGCACCCCGCTCAACAGGGCCGCAACGATGATGTCCACGAGCAAGCGGATCTCATCCGTCGTCGCGCCCGCAGATTCCAGAAGCGGCCGCAACAACTCGATCTGAGTCGCCAGCAACCACTCGGCACCGCCACCGGTCGCCACGAGCGCGATCGTTGGCCCGTAGACGATCGCGCCCACGAACGTCGCCGCGATCATGCGTTCGGCCACGGTGGGGGGCCGACGCGTGTTCCCGTCAATCGGGATCACGACGCGTTCGCTGTTCATCACGAACAGCCCCGCGAGCAGTCCCGCCACGAAAACCACGTCCAGAAACACGAGACCCGCAGCCTCTGCCCCGGGCGCCGCGCTCCGCAGTCGCAGCACGTCGATCCCCTTGATCGCCGCGATCCCGAGGATCGCCACGCCGGAGGAGATCAGTCCGGCGGTCTCCCCCCGTCGTATCCAGGCAAGCTGGATCGGCACGAGGAACACCAGCCCGAGCAGACCGATTCGAAAGAGCAGCACCGAGGCAAGAGCCAGGCCTGCAGTCTCGAGCCAGTATGCTCGCTGGTCATCGGCATTCATATCAGCCCATCGGCAGCAGCGCGAGCGCCCTCGCCCGCTTGATCTCCCGAATAAGCCGACGCTGGTTCTTCGCGGACGTGCCGGTGATTCGCCGCGGCAGGATCTTGCCCTTCTCCGTTACGAAGCGGCGCAGAACCTCCGGACGCTTGTAGTCGATCGTGAGATTCTGGGCCTTGATCTTGTCCACCTTGCGGCGGAAGTAGACGCGTCCCCGACCACGCCCGCCGCGGTCACCCCGGTCGCCGCGATCTCCCCTATCGCCTCGGTCTCCCCGGTCGCCCCGGTCGCCACGATCTCCTCTATCGACCCGATCGTCGCTCCGACCCTGACGGCTTTCGCTTCTCGTATTCTGCTTTTCCTGGTATTCGTCAGACATCGCTGCCTCCTGCCCTAGAAGGGCACATCGTCTTCAAAATCGCTCCCGGAACCGTAGTCGTCGGATCCGCCGCCCTGGGCGTGTCCGCCGCCGGAAGCCTGGTTGTTCCGTCCGTAGTCGCCGCTCGAGCCGCCTGAGCCGGACGCACCGCCTCCGAGCAGGTTGAGATCGTTCACGAAGATCTCCACCTTGCTCCTGCGCTGACCGTCCTGCTCCCAGCGATTCTGGCGCAGCTCACCCTGAACGCCGATCTGTTTGCCCTTCACGAGATACTTGTGAAGCGCCTCGGCACGGCGCCCCATGAGCACCGCGTCGAAGAAGTTCGACTCTTCCGTCCAGCTATCGCCCTGTTTTCGAGAGTAGGTGTTTGCAATGGAGAACTTGCAGATGGCGGTACCGGAGTTCGAGTAGCGAAGCTCTGCGTCCCGAGTCAGACGACCGATCAGAACGACGCTATTGATATCGGTAGCCATTTACTTCTCCTGGCGAACCATCATGAACCGCAACAGCTCGTCGAACAACTTCACCGACTGCTCGACCTGGCGAGCCTTCTCGGGCTCCATCTCAACGACGAAGTAGAAGTAGTGAGCCTGGTTCACGCCCTGAATCGGATAGGCGAGCGTTCGCTGGCCCATATCTTCCTCTCTCAGGATGTTGGCATCGAGCTTCTTCAGCTCTTCGCGAACTGCGTCCTTTCCGCGTTGGAACACCTCGTCCTCAACGCGCAGAACGCACATCGCTTCGTACGTGCGCATGTCTCCTCCTCATGGACTCGTGACCATCGGTCGCCGGCATCGGGCGACACCGTGCCGATGGTAAAGAGGTTGTCTCAATATAGGAGCGCGTTCTCGCCATGTCAAGGTCGAGCCTGCGCGCGAGGTCCGGGCATTTCGCGCGCAAGCGCCGCCCGCTTTCGGCCGACACTAGAGATCGGATGGCGACACGAGTCAACTACGACGACAACCTCTTCTACGTCATGACGATGACGCGCGCTCTGCGGTCGGGGCTCCACCTCGAGATCGATCCCGACTATTTTCGCGACAAGATGGTCGAGGACATCTTCTTCCTGGACCGCGTCCTCGAGCAGATCTACGAGGCGCTGCGAACAAACGCCTACCTGATCAACAGACGCGACCACCTCCGGGAGCTGATGCGGGCGAAGCGTACGTTCGCCGACATGCTGGACGAGATCCTCGAGTCGCGACTCGCCTTCTCGCACCATCTCGAACCGTTCCGCGCGAAACTCTCGGGGGCCCGGGAACAGCACGTCCGCGACCTCTCCGACATCCAGAACTCGATGGAGACCGACGTGACGACCGACGATCAGCAATCGATCGTGGGGCAGGACGAGTACCGCTTCCTCTTCCAGAACGACGACGAGTCCGACTCGTAACGCACCTTGCACGCCTTCCTTGTGGGCGGTAGCTTCTCATGGTGAGCGACCAGGGGCGTAAGCACGAGCTCGTCAGACGCTTTCTTCTCGAGTCCGAGTGGGTCGGCGCACCGTTGAACGTGGAGTTCCTCGCGGCCGGCGAGTACAACGAGAACTACCTGGTGAAGGCCGACGATGAACTCGCAGTGTTCCGAATCAACCACGGAACCCAGCTCGGTATCGGCGACCAGATCTCCTACGAGTTCGAGGTCCTCCGTACCGTGGAGCCGAGCGGCGTGACCCCCGCCCCACTCCGTCTCTGCCGGTCTCACCGCGACTTCCCGAACGGAGCGCTCCTGATGCGCTACCTCCCCGGTCGTCCCCTCGACTACCGGCACGACGCCGAAGGCGCCGCCAAGTGCCTCGCCAGGATTCATTCGCTGCCATACGATGCTGCATCCGGACCGCTCATCGTCCAGGCCGACCCGATCGCGGACATCATCGCCGAATGCCTCGGCCTTCTCGATCGCTATTCCGATCACCCGCTCCCCGAGAAGGGCAGGCGGATTCGCGCCTACATGGAGCATGTGCGCCGTCTTGCAACGCGTTCGTCGTTCGCCGCAGAGCGTCTCCGCGTCGTGAACACGGAGGTCAACTCGGGCAACTTCCTCGTGGACGGCACGCGCGTGCGGCTCGTCGATTGGGAGAAGGCGGTGGCGAGCTACCGTTACCAGGACCTCGGCCACTTCCTCGTCCCCACGACAACGCTCTGGAAAACCGACTTCACGTTCTCGCCGGACGAACGCCGCCGTTTCCTCGCCGTCTATCACGAGCTGGCCCGTCCGCCGGTATCGCGAGACGAGTTGGATGAGCGCACGCAACTGCTGGAGGAGACGATCCTGCTGCGCGCATTCAGTTGGGTCTACATGGCGTACGCGGAGTATGCTTCGGGCTCCCGGGCGCTTGCAAACGAGGGAACCTTTGCGACCATCACGCACTACCTCGACCACGTGGACGAGTTCCTGGGGACGGCGTGATACCTTCGCTCTCGATCGTCATCCCGGTCTATCACGAGCCGCTGGAGATCGGCGGGTGCCTCGCCTACCTCGCGCGGTGTCGCGGCATATCCGAGTGCGAGATCATCGTTGCGGAAGGAGACGACGGGGAGAGCTTCCCGCAGACCGACGTGTTACCGATTCGAACCGTGCGTGCCGCCCCCGGCCGCGGGACGCAGTTGAACGCCGGCGCCCGAACGGCACGCGGAGACGCCCTTCTCTTCCTCCACGTTGATACGAGACCTCCGCGGGCATTCGTCCGGATCGTCGCCGAGACGCTCGCCTCGTATCCTGCCGGAGCGTTCGATCTGCACATCGAATCGAGTCGGCCGCTCGTGCGAGCCGTCAGCCTCGTGGGCCTCGCCCGGTCGCGGCTCACGCGCATCCCGTACGGCGACCAGGCGCAGTTCATCCGCAGCGACGTGTTTCACCGAGTCGGCGGTTTCCCCAACGAACCGATCATGGAAGACGTCGCACTGATGGACCGACTGAAGGCGCGAAAGCTGCAGATCAGGATCGTCCGGCCGCCGGCGCGCACATCCGGGCGCAGATGGGAGCGCGAGGGGGCGGTCGCAACGACGCTCCGGAACTGGCGCACGATGCTCGCCTACCGATCCGGCATTCGGCCGTGCCGGCTCGCGATTCGGTACCGTCCGCACGCCGAGCTCGAGCAGCGGGCGCTCGCGCGAACCGGCCCCCACGGCAGCCGACGACGTCTCGGCGGCGGACCGAACGACGGACGTTCCCACCTCATCGTCTTCCACCGCGCGCTTCGCGCAGGAGAGGTCAAGACGCGTCTCGCGGCCGATGTGGGAACGGGCGCGGCGCTCGCGCTCTACCGGGCCATGCTGCTCGATCTCATGGCGGAGGCGTCGACCGGGAGCGCACGGACGCTGTACTACGTGGACGATCCTTCACGCGGCCTCGACGTCCCGGGACGTTCCTACCCGCAGAACGGCCGCGACCTCTGGGCTCGGATGGACGACGCTCTGCGCCGATCGTTCGCCTCCGGAGCCGAGCGCGCCGTCCTCATCGGATCGGACGTTCCGGGGATCACTCGGTCGCTCCTCCGGCAGGCGCGTGCCCGCCTCCGACACGCGGATGTGGTCCTCGGCCCGAGCAGGGACGGCGGATTCTACCTGATCGGTTCCACCGTCAATGCCTACGCCTCGGATCTGGCCCGATGCGGAGCACTCGATCCCGGGCGTTCCGCCGAGCTCGTGCTCGGCCGCGCGCACGCCCTCGGTCTGACCACGGCCGTCCTCCCGACGCTGCCGGACATAGACACGATCTCGGATCTCAGGGCGGTGCTTGCCGAAAACTCACTCCGATCGCCTCACCTTCGGGCGGAAGCGCGACGGATTCTCCGAACGCCGTGAGACGCGCGCGGCATTCATTCCTATACTGGTCGAAAGGGAGGCACGATGAGGTCAATCCGACGCACGAAAATCGTCTGCACGCTCGGGCCCGCCGTGGACAATGAGCGCTCGGTGCGTGAGCTGCTCGAGGCCGGAATGAACGTCGCACGGTTCAACTTTTCGCACGGCACCCACGACGAGCACCGGGAGCGCATTGCACGCCTGCGTTCGGTCAGCAAGGAAACCGGAGTTCCGGTCGCGGTTCTCCTGGACACGAAGGGACCGGAGATCCGGACCGGCAAGATCAAGGACAACGCGAAGTTCGAGCTCGCGGCCGGTGACCACATCACCATCACGACCGACGACGTTCCGGGCACTCGCGATCGCGTGAGTATCACCTACAAACAGCTGCCCGAGGAGGTCGATCCGGGGAAGCACCTCTACGTCGCGGACGGTCTGATCGACCTGGAGGTCGAGTCGATCGCCGGGACGGACGTTCGCTGCGTGGTACGAAGCGGAGGCACGCTCGGCAGTCGAAAGAACGTGAACATCCCGGGCGTGCGCGTCCAGCTGCCGGCGATTACGGAGAAAGATCGCGACGACATCCTCTTCGCGATCAACGAAGGGATGGACTTCATCGCCGCGAGCTTCATCCGAAAACCGTCGGATGTGGACCAGATTCAACAGATTCTCCGTGAGCACGAGAGCTCGATCCGCGTGATCGCGAAGATCGAAGACCAGGAAGGTCTGGAGAACATCGAGGAGATCGTGCGGATCAGCGACGGGGTGATGGTCGCGCGCGGCGACCTTGGCGTCCAACTCGCGATCGAGGAGATCCCGCTCGCCCAGAAGCGGATCATCTCTCTCTGCAACGACCACAACAAGCCGGTCATCACCGCGACCCAGATGCTCGACTCGATGATCGAGAACCCGCGTCCGACTCGTGCCGAGCTCACGGACGTCGCGAACGCGATCTTCGACGGCACGGACGCGGTCATGCTGAGCGGAGAGACCGCCACCGGCCGCTATCCGATCCGTGCATGCGCGACCCTGGACAGAATCGCCTGCGCGGTGGAGGCGAGCCCCGAGTACCGGGATGGGGCAATCGGGGATATCAACATCCGCGAGGAGAGCACAGATATCGGGGGCGCGATCGCGAAAGCGACCGTCCTCGTCGCCACGGACGTGGACGCCGCGGCGATCGTTGCCCCTACGCTGCGCGGCAACAGCCCGCGGCTCCTGAGCAAGTTTCGCCCTCCGCAGGCAATCATCGCCGTTACCACGACCGAGCAGGTACGGCGCCAGCTGCTCCTCTACTGGGGTATCGTGCCGTTGATCTCCGAGGAAGTGGTGGACAGCGAGCAGATGGTCCAGAACGCGATCCGCAACGCGCTCGACCGCGACCTGATCGGACCATCCGATCGCGTTGTGACGACCGCGGGCATCCCGCTTCGATCGGCGATTCCAATGAACACCATCAAAGTGCACATCCTCGGGAACATCCTCAATCGCGGCCACGAGGGGTTCGGCGGCAAGGCAACCGGTCGCGTGGTAAAGGCAATGGACGCCGCGGAAGCCGGGCGTCGGCTCCGCCTCGACTCGAGCGAGATCCTCATCGCGCCCGTCCTCACGGAGGAGTATCTCGAGCTGCTCGGCGGGCTCCTGGGAGTCGTCCTCGAGGATCGATCGCAAGTCGCGCACGAGCGCCTTCGGGAGGAGAACGAGTCGCTCGTCTTCATCTCCGAAGTCCCGAATGCGCTCTTCGGGACCGAAGACGGTATCACCGTTACCCTCGACGGCGAGGAGAAGATCATCTACGAAGGCGTGCTGTAGATCGTGCGCGGGCGGCCTTGATCGCGATACTACATTTTGGTAGGATGCGACATCCGTGGAGGTGACATGGCCGATACCGGCGAGCGTGTAGGAGTGCGTAGCAAGTACGAAGAGCTCTCACTCCTCTTCGAGATCAGCCAGCTACTCGATCAGAGTCTCGATCTTGAACAGGTGATCCAGCCCGTGTTGCGCACCACCTCCGAACGACTCGAGTTTCTCCGCGTGGCCATCACGCTCCTCGACCGGAACACGGGCGACATCTTCATCGAGGCCGCACACGGGCTCTCACGGTCGCAACAGCAGCGAGGTCGCTACCGTCTCGGCGAGGGCGTAACGGGTCGCGTCGTGCAGTCGGGCCAACCCGAGGTCATCCCTGCCGTAAGCGAGGACCCGTCCTTCCTGAATCGGACGGGAGCCCGGAGCAAGAAGACGAGCCGCGACGTCTCGTTCATCTGCGTCCCGATCAAGATCGGGAACGAGACGATCGGTGCGTTGAGCGCAGACCGACCGGTCGTGGATCGCGACGAGCTCGAAGACAACGTACGCGTCCTCTCGGTTGTTGCGTCGCTCGTCGCGCAGGCGGTCAAGATCAGACAGAAGGTCATGGAGGAGAAGCGCGCGCTCATGGAGGAGAACACCCGCCTCCACGAGGAGCTCAAGGAACGGTTTCGACCGTCGAACATCATCGGAAGCTCACGGGCGATGCAGGACGTCTTCGACATGATTGCGCAGGTCTCGAGAAGCGAGGCGACGGTGCTCATCCGCGGCGAGAGCGGCACGGGCAAGGAGCTCGTGGCGCACGCGATTCACTACAACAGCCGTCGGGCCGACAAACCGTTCGTGAAAGTCAACTGCGCGGCGCTTCCGGAGACGGTCATCGAGAGCGAGCTGTTCGGACACGAAAAGGGTGCCTTCACCGGCGCGATCAACAGCCGAAAGGGACGATTCGAGATCGCCAACGGCGGCACGATCTTCCTGGATGAGATCGGCGACCTCTCGCCCGCCACGCAGGTGAAGCTGCTGCGAGTCCTGCAGGAGCGTGAGTTCGAACGAGTTGGGGGCAACGAGACCATTCGGGTCAACGTCCGCGTCATCACGGCCACGAACCGGAACCTCGAGGAGCTGATGGCGCAGAGCAGCTTCCGTGAGGACCTCTACTACCGGCTGAACGTCTTCCCGATCCACATACCGCCGCTCCGCGACCGCAAAAGCGACATCCTCCTGCTCGCGGACCACTTCATCGAGAAGTACGCGACCCAGAATCACGTGGCGGTTCGCCGGATCAGCACTCCGGCGATCGACCTGTTGATGAGCTACCACTGGCCGGGAAACGTGCGGGAGCTCGAGAACTGCGTGGAGCGAGCGGTGCTGCTGAGCGTGGACGAGGTCATCCACAGCCACCACCTGCCCCCGAGCCTTCAGTCGGCCGAGTCCACGAACACCGAGTTTCACGGCACGCTCGAGGAGAGTCTGGACAATCTGGAGCGCGAGTTGATCCTGGACTCGCTCAAGTCCACGCGAGGCAACATGGCAAAGGCCGCACGTCTGCTCGGCATCACCGAACGAATCATGGGGCTTCGAGTAAAAAAACACGAGATCGACCCGGCACAGTACCGTACGAGAATGTAGCTCACCTGCACTCATACTACATCTTCGTAGGTCTCGAGCCCGTAGCCTACGCACGCGTAGGTATTCGGTCGGCTGCCGTCGTGTCAACCGTCGATCTGCCTCCTCTCTATATCCCTCTCTTGTAAAGACTTGTGCCGACACGAGCGCCGTCCCGGCACGCTTGGCACACTGCGTGCATATCCACGAGAAACAACTTGTGGAGGAAAGCACATGCGTAAGCGACTCTTCCTGTTCATCGTGTTGGCCGTGATCCTCGGTACCGGTCGCATGTTCGCTCAGGAACTCACAATGGCGGATGTTTCACTGGCATTCGACATGATCTGGCTCGTGCTGGCTGCGGCCCTGGTGTTCATCATGCAGGCAGGGTTCGCAATGGTCGAGACGGGCCTGACCAGGGCGAAGAACGCCGGAAACATCATCATGAAGAACCTGATGGACTTCTCCGTCGGCGCGATCGCCTACTGGGCGGTCGGCTGGGCGCTGATGTACGGAGCCCCAGGTGTCGGCGGCCTCATCGGCACCAACGGCTTCGGGCTCGTGTACGACGCGGCCGGTCTCGAGGCGTACGGCGTGGGATCGATGTCCGAGATCTACCGCGATTGGTTCTTCCAGGTCGTGTTTGCAGCCACGGCCGCGACGATCGTCTCCGGGGCGATGGCGGAACGCACCAAGTTCTCCGGCTATCTGCTCTACAGCGTCTTCGTTTCCGCGCTGATCTATCCGATCTCCGGACACTGGATCTGGGGCGGGGGCTGGCTGAGCGGGCTCGGGTTCCACGACTTTGCCGGCTCCACGGTCGTGCACTCGGTCGGCGCATGGGCTGCGATGATCGGCGCGATCATGCTCGGCGCACGCCGCGGCAAGTACGTGAAGATCAACGGCAAGGTGAAGGCGAAGGCGATCCAGGGCCACAACATGCCGCTCGCGGCGCTCGGCGTGTTCATCCTCTGGTTCGGTTGGTACGGGTTCAACGCCGGTTCCACGCTCAGCGGAACCGATACGGACATCGCGTGGGTCGCCACGACGACGACGCTCGCCGCAGGCGCGGGTGCCATCGCCGCGATGTTCACCTCGTGGGCGTGGTTCGGTAAGCCCGACCCATCCTTCTCGCTGAATGGTGCGCTTGCGGGTCTGGTGGGCATCACCGCCGGAACGTGGGTCATCAACCCGCTGGGCTCGATCATCGTCGGCGTGATCGCGGGTATTCTGGTCGTCGCGAGCGTTGAGTTCCTTGACAAGGTGCTCCACATAGACGACCCGGTCGGCGCGGTCAGCGTGCACGGCGCATGCGGGGCCTGGGGTACGCTCGCGGTCGGTCTCTTCGGCGATCTGGAGAAGATCGGCTCGGGCCTGACGCGTGGCGGCCAGATCGGCGTGCAAGCGTTGGGAATCGTCTCCGTGTTCGCCTGGGTGGCTGTGACGGCGACGATCCTCTTCGGCATTCTGAAGGCCGTGGGAGCTCTCCGCGCGAGCGAGAAAGACGAGATGCAGGGTCTGGACATCAGCGAGCATGGCTCGGAGTCGTACAGCGGCTTCCAGATCTTCAGCAACATGTAAGGGGGTTGCATTATGAAATTGATCATTGCATACATCCAGCCGCACAAGCTGAACGACGTGAAGGAAGAGCTCTACAAGAGCGAGGTCTTCAAGCTCTCCGTAACCAACTCGCTCGGATGCGGACAGCAGAAGGGATACCACGAGAGCTATCGTGGCGTGGACATCGAGGTGAACCTCCTGAAGAAGGTTCGACTCGAGATCGCCGTGAACTCGGAGTTCGTCCAGCCGACGATCGACGCGATCGTCCGCGGTGCCCGCACGGGCGAGATCGGAGACGGCAAGATCTTCGTGCTCCCGCTCGAGGATGTGATCCGCATCCGCAGCGGAGAAACAGGAAAGGAAGCGATCGGATAGCGATCGCAACGCCACCCATGCTTCGCGGCCGCCCGTCCGGGCGGCCGCTTCTGTGATGTACCGCCGGCGGTCGCCCTCATCATGAACGTGTGCGCTCATCCCGCCTGAGAGTCGTGTAGAGAAATCGCTTGATCTTGCGAGTCGGCGTTCGTTCGAACGGCTCCCACTGCAGGATCATCTGACTCAGCCGCGCCTGACGACTCACTCGATTGTTCACGGTGCTTCGTATCTCCTGAAGGATCTCATCCGCACGGCGGCGTATCAGTCCGGGTTCGGCGGTCTGCCGGTCCAGCCGCCGGTTGAGCTCCTCAATGTCCACGTGAACCCGCGCAATCAAGCGTCCCTCATGTTCAAAGACAATCGACTCGAGCGCAAGCTCGTGGGAGTCTATGACTTCCTCAATGTCGCCGGGATAGATGTTCTCTCCTCCGGAGCCTACAATCATGTTCTTCAATCTGCCGCGGATGTAGAGATAGCCATTCCTGTCCTGATAGCCCAGATCACCCGTCCTGAACCATCCGTCTTCGGTGAGCACATCCCTTGTCGCCTGTTCGTCGCGGTAGTAGCCCTGCATGACGTTCGGGCCACGGACGAGAATCTCCCCCTGCCTACCGTCGCGCGTAGATGGGTCTATCATCACCTCCGTGCCCTGTATTGCGGGCCCGGTCGAGCGAAACTTGGTGCGCGCGGCGTTGGTCCCCGCGACCAGAGGCGCCGTCTCGGTGAGACCGTAGCCGATCGCGTAGGGGAACCGAGCCTCCCGAAGAAACCGTTCGGTCTTGCGAGACAGGGGCGCACCTCCGATTCCGAAGAAGTGGAGCGCTCCGCCGAACGTCTCGTATACCTTCCGACCGGCAACACGGTGGATCAGTACCCGAAACGGGCGGATTCGCGCGAGCACCCTCGTGATCAGGTTCTTCTCGAACAACGGCTCGATCCTGGACTGGTAGAGCTTCTCCATGATGAGCGGAACGCTCACCATCATCGTAGGCCTCACCTCCTTGAGCGCGGGAAGCAGAGCTGAGAGTACCGGCGGCCTCCCGAGATAGGTAACGGAAGCCCCGCTCGAGAACGGGATCAGAAAGCCGATCGTGCACTCGTATGTGTGAGCGAGCGGGAGAATCGAGAGGAAGCGGTCCTCCTGGGTGATTCCCACGAGCGACCTCGCCGCGATGACGTTCTGAACGATGTTCCGATGGCTGAGCATCACGCCTTTGGGCCGACCCGTCGTGCCCGAGGTGTACAGGATCGCCGCAAGGTCCCCCTCCGCGGGCGGCGACGAGCGATCGCCGTCCTCGGAGCTCGCGAATCGGCGCAGTTCATCCAGGATGAGTCGAAAGCGTATCCCCTCTGCGTCGCCCAGCTTCGCTCGTTGGGTCTCGCTGATGATCAGCCCCTCCGAGCCGGAGTGGTTCAGGATCGAGGCGATCTCCTGACCGGAAAAGTCCGGAAGGATCGGGACGATGACGCCTCCCATGCCCGTGACCGCGAGATAGGCAATCCCCCACTCGGGCCGGTTCTCGCCCAGGAGTGCAACGCGGCTCCCCGGCCGAACGCCGTTGGAGATGAGCTGGTCCTGGAGACTGCGAATGCACTGCCCTACTTCCTGGTAGGTATAGCCATCGCCGCCCCAGAGGCCCAAGGCCATTTCATCGCCGTGTATCGCGATGCTTCGATCCGTCAATTCTCGAAGAGTCGTCAGCTCTCCTACTTCCTGCACTACGGTGTTCGGTTCCACACCTCTATTCTACTCAGACAGCAAAGTTGGTTTCCACCGCCGGCATCCCTGTTTCGGTCATCCATCGGGGAATGCTCGGACCTCACTCCACGGTCACGAGTGATACGACGTGCGCAGAACGCGTTGCGACCGATGTTGTCCGGGACGGGTTGAGCAGGAGCTGTCCCGACTCGACCACCACGCCGAGCGCAGTCTGGCCGTGCGCCGCGACGCGCTTCTCGATCTCGCCGAATGTGGCCTCGTCCGCCGATTCACCGTAGAGCACGACCGGAACCAGCGCGATCTCGGTTCCCCCGGCCATGAACAGCGCATCGTAGACCCGTCCGAGCGGACGCGCGAGGGCAACCTGCGTCATGACGTAGCTCACGATCTGAGGCGAGATCACAATGTCGCCGAGGCCGCTGGGAAGGAGCTCCGCGTTTTGCGCTCTCGAAAGCTCCGGTACCAGGTGCAAACTGGTGCCGAAATTGTTGACGAGCACGCCGGCGGTCGCTATCCGGCTTCTG
>JBKHII010000097.1:0-6441 GCA_046538735.1 Spirochaetales bacterium | reverse complement strand
GTCGTCTCCGCATCTTCCGGGTCGCCGAACTCCACCGACCCCGCACCGCCGGTTATCGACCGATTACCGAATTCGTATCCCGCGTTCGGCATGGCCGAAATGTTTCGGGGCACACCATCCTCCACGGACACTTCTCCCTCGGGATCAACCGTCCCGTCCCGGCCGGCGCTCACGGAGAGCGTTCTCTCTGTCCGCCCCACGACCGCGCGAATCGTTGCGTCTCCGTCTGTGACGCGAACCTCGGTCGCGGCGGAATCGGCGTCCGTGAAGGCGGCCACACCGTCACCGGAGACCTGTTCCCAGGAGCGGAAGCCGAACCCGTCGTCTGCGGTGACGTTGATTTCGATCGGCTCGCCTTCCGGAACCGAGCGATCGCCGACCGGTGTCGCGGTGCCGTTCGCCGGCGCCTGGATGGTGAGCTGATGGTGAGGTAGTTCGGCGAGTCTCATGCTCTGCTGGAGCTGTGGGGTGAGCGTGTCCTCGCACGCAGACAGCGCCACGAGCAGCGCGACGATCGTCGATCCAAAGGCAATGGCTTTGTTCCGTTTCATCTCTCTCTCCCGTCTATTCCGACCAATTCATGATAGTTCGGCGCTGTGCGTTCGAGGCGCGAGCCGTGTCGGTCCCGCCGCCCACGATGTAGTTGAACGGCTCGGTTCGGACCGGAGCGATGACCGAGGCGAGCTCGAAGGACTCGCGAGCCTCTTCGTACCGTTCGAGCTCGAATTGGGTTCTCGCGAGGCCGATCAATACGTCCGGGGCGTCCGGGCTGAGCGCGTCCACCTCTCGCCGCACGAAGGTCTGGACGCCCTCTGCGTATCGCGCTGCGACGACCTGGGCGTCCGGGAGGTCGATTGCCACATTACCCGAGTCAAACCAGGTGGCGGCGTAGACCTGTTGGGCCTCCTCTACCTCGATGAGCTTTGCGACGCCGCGTTCGCTTGCTTCGCGCCGTTGGCTCGCCGCCACGGGCCAGGCGCGCAGGAATCTTTCCTGAAGCAGCGTCGTCTCCACGGGCAACCAACCGCGTCCGTCGCGGACGATCAGATCCTGAACTCTGTTGAAGGTTAACGTCGCCTCCTCCTCGGCCATCCCGAGGTCGAATGCGGTGTAGATGTGCCCGGGGATCGTAATGAGCGCCGCCGGTACCGGCCGGCTCGGGCAGTTGTGATTCGTCTCACATTAGCCCGAGAGGAGTAGCTTTTTTTTTCTGCATATGTATACTACGGCGACGAGAGGAATATACATGAAGTACGTAGAATCAGTCATCGAGACAACGGAGCGCCGAAACCCGGGAGAGAAGGAGTTCCTCCAGGCGGCGCGTGAGGTTCTGGAGTCGCTCACGCCCGTCCTGGAGGCACATCCGGAGTACCAGCGCGCGAGCATTCTGGAGCGGATCGTGGAGCCCGAACGGGTCATCATGTTCCGCGTACCGTGGATGGACGACAAGGGTGACGTTCAGGTCAACCGCGGATTCCGTGTGCAGTTCAACAGCGCGCTCGGTCCGTACAAGGGCGGCTTGCGGTTTCATCCCACCGTCAATTTGAGCATTCTGAAGTTTCTCGGCTTCGAGCAGATCTTCAAAAACTCGCTCACGACGCTTCCCATGGGCGGCGGCAAGGGTGGATCGGACTTCGACCCGAAGGGCAAATCCGACGCGGAGGTCATGCGATTCTGCCAGTCGTTCATGACCGAGCTCTCCAAGCACATCGGCAAGGATACGGACGTACCGGCCGGGGACATCGGCGTGGGCGGTCGCGAAATCGGGTTTCTCTTCGGCCAGTACAAGCGGCTCGCGAACGAGTTCGCGGGCATTCTGACCGGCAAGGCGCTCGGCTGGGGAGGCTCGTTGATTCGTCCCGAGGCGACCGGCTACGGGGCTGTCTACTTCGCGCAGGAGATGCTGAGCGCAGCAGGCGATGAGCTTCGCGGGAAGCGCTGCGTGGTCTCCGGCTCGGGCAATGTGGCCCAGTTCACCGCGCAGAAGCTGATCGAGCTCGGCGCAATCCCGCTCACGTTCTCGGACTCGAGCGGCTTCATCTACGATCCGGATGGGATCAATGAAGTGAAGCTCAACTACGTCATGGAGCTGAAGAACGTCCGGCGCGGCCGGATCAAGGAGTACGCCGAGCGTTTCTCCTGCGAGTATCACGACGGAAAACGACCGTGGGCCGTCCCGTGCGACGCGGCCTTCCCGAGTGCAACCCAGAACGAGCTTGATCAGGCGGACGCGAAGACGCTCGTCGCGAACGGATGCAAAGTCGTCGCCGAGGGCGCGAACATGCCCTCAACACCCGAAGCCGTAGAAGTCTTCCAGTCGGCGAAGGTGCTCTTCGGTCCCGGCAAGGCCGCAAACGCCGGCGGCGTCGCCACCTCCGGTCTCGAGATGAGTCAGAATGCGATGCGGCTCGCCTGGACGTCGGAGGAAGTCGACAACAGGCTCCGTCAGATCATGCACCGCATCTTCGTTGCGACGGCTGCTGCCGCCGAGGAGTACGCCACGAAGGGCGATTACGTCGCCGGCGCCAACATCGCCGGATTCGTGAAGGTTGCCGACGCGATGCTCGATCACGGGCTCGTGTAGAGAATGCAGGTCTGTTCCAGCGCGTCGGCGTGGACCGTCAGCTTTCGCTGCGAGTCCGCGTCGATGACGCGGACAACCTCGTTCCACTGTTCGCTCTCCGGTTCGATCTTGCCCAACACCGACGGTTGATCCGCGAGGAAGTCCCAATTCAGCCGGTTCTCACGATGCGCCAGGAAGTGCGCAACGTTGAGGATGTCCATCTCAACCATGTCGTTGAAGAAGTGCGTGCCGAGCGAGAGATCGGGTACGAGTCCCTCGTGAAGCGCATCCACCTCCACGACAACCGACGCGTTGTTGATCTCGCTGAACGAGACCGGAATGCCCAGGGCCGGTGTGCTCGTTCCCCATCGACCGGGCCCGATGAGCATGAGCGTAGCCCCGTTCGTCTCCGAATCGCGGGCGATTCTTCCGATGAGTCGCGCGAGGGCGTAGCGGCGCTCCTCCGAGAGGCTCGTGTAGCCCTGGGGCGAGACGTAGATGATGCGATCAATGCCGATTCGCCGTCCGCGACCGATGACACCGCCCTTGGAGCGGAGAATAACGTGGTCCTCTGAGACCTCAGGGATGCCCACCGGTCGTTCGTTCTCCGCGGTGCTCGCGAGGAACGGCCTGCACTGCACGATGTCCACCGCGTACGTTCCGTGCCGCGTCACGTTGGCCGTGAACTCGATGTCCACCTCGGTTCCGTATCCTTCTCGAACCGTGTCCACGACCTCACGGAGGGTCTCCACGATGCTGCCGTCCTGAAGCAGCGGATCGAAGGTGAGAATCCACCGCGCCTCCTTCGGGAGACCCCGCGCCGCCGCGTCTCGCTCTGCCTCGCGGTCGCGCGTCGCCACACGCCCGAGCGGGAGCATTCGGCACTCCCGAGCGAGGTCCTGAAAGTGAATGCTCCGTGCCTCGTTCCTCGCGAGGTCGATCACGTCAACGCGACGTTGCGAGTAGCGCTTGGCGGCATCGAAGCTCGACTCCGGTCGTCGTTCGGGAGCGTTGAGCGCGACGACCCGCGTGTAGTCGTCGTCCCAGCGATCCACCGCTCGCGTACCGAGCCCGAAGACGAGGCGCATGACGCCGGCCTTCGGATCGATCTCGCGACTCCAGACGTAAGGGTTGAACGAGTAGAGAACGCCGGCGAGCTGTGGAAAGAAGTAGTTGCCGTACGCTCGGCCCGAGACCCGCTGTACGAGCAGTGCCATCTGCTCGTCACGCTCGAGAACGCCCCGCCGCTTCCGGTACGTGAGTGCCTCCCTGCTCATCGTACTCGCGTATACCGTGCGAATCGCGTCCTGCAGCGCGGCAAGCCGCTCCTGGGGCGATCCCTGGTTCGCGCAGAAGACCGACTCGTATTTCCCGGAGAACGCGTTGCCGAAGTTGTCCTCCAGGAGACTGCTCGAGCGAACGATGATCGGCGCTCTACCGAAGTACTCGAGCATGTCCTCGAACCTGCGCACGATGTAGTCCGGGAACGTCCCCTCGAGGATTCTGTCGCGCACATCCTCGAGCCCGGTCAGAAAGGCGTCCGGATCCTTCTGGCGCTGGCGGTCCCACCAACAACGGTTGTTCACGAGAAAGGTGTAGAAGACGTCCGAGCCGATGAAAAACGAGTCGTGGTTCTCCATCCGTGACAGGAGATCGGGGCGATTCCGCCTGATGACCGCGCGGGCGAGCAGCATTCCCATGGACTTGCCGCCCACCATTCCGGTTCCGATCATGCGTTTCCACAGGCTGATGAGGTCGCGAAGCGTCAGGTACTTCGTTGCGAGATCGAGCATCCGCTCTTCGCGTGGAATGATCAGGCGGACGAGCTCGCGAAACGAGGCGTCCGCGCGAGCCGGCGACATCTCGCCTGACTCGACCGCATCCAGGACGGTCTCGGCTCGCATGAACGTCTTGTCCCAGAGACCCACCATACGGTAGCTGGCCGACCGCAGCCCTGCCCACGGCGAGGACTCCATGACCGCGGCGATCTCGGGGCTCTCGTCCAGGCGCAGAAACGTATCGTCGTCCCAGACGAACATCGAGAAGGGAGCAGCCTTCTCCCGTCCGTACACCTTCGCCGGCTGCACGTACGTGTGCTCCCGATAGCGGTAGACGTCGATCAGTACCTGCGTGGTGTCGTAGATCGGAACCGCCGCGTGATACGAGTGCCTGTGTCGGTAGAGTGAGAAGTAGGCGATCGTGTCGAGATCGAGCAGGTAGGGACACGTCAGCTGGAAGAAGTTCCCGATCATCCGGTCGCTGTAGCACGTGTCCGCGAGGTCGGAGAGCGCGTCGAAGACGAAGTAGCCGCCCACGCCTACGTCACGGATTCTCGAGTGAATCCGCGTGATGAAGTTCTCGAAGCCGAGCTCGGGATCGTCGTGTTGAACGAGGACGTTCTCGTCGTCCTCCGGGAGGACCGGCTCGTGACCGCCGAATCGGAAGTAGACGATCTTCCGGGAACGGGCACGTGCGTGCTCCAGGAACGCGTGAGTGAACGGTCTGTAGTAGTCGATGCTGTCGAGTCGCCAGACGACGTTGTCGCCGGCGCGAAGGCCGTCGAGCACGTTGTCCAGCGATGCGAGACCTGTGCTCTCGCGCGGTCTACTCGAGTACGCGTTGTCCATGCCCAACTATAGGTCGAGCGACAACCACGGTCAAACCCGTGCGTCAGCTCCGTTCCGTGATGTCGATCGCCGTTATCACACGCCCAATCCGTGTTCCGTCCATGCCGATCACGGATGCGGCGCGGCCGATGCACTGACGCGTGCCTTCGCTCGTCTCGAGGACGAACCCGGCGTTCGAGCTCTCCACGCCCCGGGCGAGCGCGAGGATCGCATCGTGCTTGCCGAGCGAGTCGAGGAACGAGCTTCCGATCGCGGTCTCGTTCAGCGAGTCGAACATCTCTGCCGCCGCCCGGTTGAAGTCTACGATGCGGTCTTCGAGGTCGAGCACGATGATTCCTTCCTCGAGCGTGTCGAGCACGAGGTGGCGCGCCACCGGGACCACGTCAAGGCGGTGGTGGCGAAGCATCGTGGCGCCGAAGAGGAGGAAGCTGACCATGAGAAGGATGGGCGACGGGTTGAACACGTGCAGCGGCGGCACGTTCAGGATGTAGAGCGCCGCGCCGGTAATGGGAATGATGATCTCGACCGCGAACGCAGCGAGCCTGCCGCGAAAGACCGGCGGCGACGTGACGGCGGCGCGGAGCAGCAGGTAGAGCGATGCGATGTAGAACGCGTACTGGTACGGAACGAAGAATGCGTTGTGAAACCAACCGTATGAAACGTCGAACTGCACCATTCCGTACTGCGTCACGACATCGATCGTTTCCCGAAACGCGGGATGCTCGGGAGCGAGAAGCGCGAGCACCACACCGATCGCGGGGATGACGGCGACCGGAATCACGAATCGCGCCCGGAGCAGCCTTCGACCCAGGAACTGCCGGACCGTCTGGTGGAGCAGGAGGGGGATCGCCGCGATTGGGACGAACTGCGCGTTCGCGAGCGGCAGCATCACGTCCGGATCGGTGATGCCGAGCTCGAACGCGTAGAGCACCATCCAGACGATGAGCGCAATCCCGGTATAGGCGAAGCAGGTGAAGTGTCTGTCCACGCGGCGCGTTCTTCGTTCGTAGACCAGAAGCGCAATACCAAGGGCGCCGGTCGTCATCAGAATCCAGAATGCGGGCGGGTACGTCATCTGCGGGTCCTCACTACGATAGTCGTGCCCGAACCGAGCGCATGGATTCGGGCTGTCGGCAGAGTGTAGCATGATTACGATTTCTCATCAGCCGGGAAGCGGTCGGTTGCCTCTCCTGAACTGTCACCGACCTTGCTGAAGTGAAGCACCACGCGGTTTTCTCCCGTATAGAGTTA
>JBKHII010000008.1:0-72284 GCA_046538735.1 Spirochaetales bacterium | reverse complement strand
GCGTCGAGCCAGCGTCGACCCCACCAGGTATGCCCGAACTCAATGCGTGCCACAGCCCCTCCGGTGCGGGGCTATGCTACCCGGGGGGAGGTGCCGGGCGCAAGTGGCGGATGGCGTGAGCCACCATCTCCTCGATTCCTCGAATGGGCCCGGATAACGACTGGACGAACCGGCCGACTCCCGGGCGGAGTCGTGGTTCAGTCCTCCTGTCGACCCTGCTCCGGGGCGATACTCATGGTCTTCTCGGCACTAGGCCCCATGACCACGGCGGCTGCGAGCGCGAGCCGGGCGAGGGCAAACTCGAGACCCATGAGCTGCAGCTCGACCAGCTCCTGCGGCAACCCGAGCAGTCAAATCGAGCCGGAGCTGGGAATCGGAAACGGGTTTGTCTATCGCTGGAGACGCCGGCTTCAGGGAGAAGCGCTGCGGGCATTCCCCGGCAACGGCAATGAAGGCGACAAGGTGGTTGCGGAGCTACGCCGGGAGAACGTTGAGCTACGCGAGGAACGAGGAATACTGCGAGAATGGCAGAATCAGCGCAGGTGACTTCGCGCAGCGCCGGATACTATGCATGGCACAAGCACGAGACGGCGCCGAATGCCGTTGACCGGGAGTTCCGTGCGCAGCGGTCGAACCAGGTCTGGGCGATGTCGAAGAGCTTGGGTACCGCGACGTTGCTACAGGCGTTCTGGATGGGCGTGGCGCGCCGTGGTGCTCCTGGGCACGATCGTCGTCGCGGCGACAGTGACCATCGCGGCGACCGCCCTGCGAACCGCCGCCTTGACCACTCCTTCCGCCGTCCCCATACTCCTTCCATGGCCCGTACGAAGGGCGAGGGCAGACTCCGGATCGGCAACCAGTGGAACGCGATCCGGATCATCGCGCTCTCGCAGTCGAACCCGCTGAAGGCGATCGCCGAGTTCGTTGAGAACTCGATCGACGCCCACGCGACCTCCGTCACGATCGTGCGCGGCAAGAGCCGCGGCGAGCATTTCATCAGAATCACCGATGACGGGGAGGGCGTACGCGACTTCGCGTACGTCGCGACGCACATCGGCGACTCGATCAAGCGCAAGCTCAAGCAGGAGGGCGAGCAGGGGATCCAGGGCGAGTTCGGCATCGGGCTCCTGAGCTTCTGGACGGTGGGCGAGGAGCTCACGATGACCTCCCGGGACGCCGACGGCGTCGTCCGCAAGATGCACCTCGTGAAGGACAGCCCCGCCTACTCGATCCGCGAAAGCCGAGAGCTCTTCGATCAGCCGGGAACGACGCTCGAGATCAAGCCCATTCTATCCGGCGTCCGCGTGCTCAGCGGCGAGAAGATCCAGAGCTACCTCGCGAGCGAGCTCCGCGACCGGATAACGAGGACCGGTATCGAGATCACGATCGTCGACCGCTCGGCGCGCAAGCAGCTCACCGTCGTTCCGCGCAAGTTCCACGGCGTCCTCATCCACGGCCTGCCCGCGCTGCGCACACCCTTCGGCGAGGTCTACACCGAGCTTTACCTCTGCACCCCGCAGACCGGCGAGCGCGTCGGCCTCTACAAGAACGGCACGCGCGTCATCGAGGACATCGCCGCGATCGACGAGCTCGCGCATGCGCCCTGGTCGAACGGCTACCTCGAAGGCATCGTAGACGCCGATTTCCTGAACCTCACCCCGGGCACTCGAAGCGGCATCGTCTTCGACGACCGCGCGCACGAGCTCACCCGCGTGCTTCGCACCCTCGAGCCCGCGCTCAACGAACGGATCGCCGAGCAGCAGCGCGCCGAGGAGGACGAGGCGAGCCGGTCGATGCTGCGGCGGATCACGCGCGCGCTCCGCGAGGCGTTCACCATGCTCCCCGACGATCAGTACGGCTGGCTCGCCTCGCAGGCTCGCTCTCGCGGCGCCGGCCGGACGCCCGGCGGAGGGACTGATAGAGGAACGGATCCCTCGTCGGGCGGGCCGGTAACTGCTCCCGGCGCGACGGCCGGCGCCGATGTTCCCGAGGGCACGCTCGGCGAGGTGGTTCCCGACGAGCCGGGCATCGTCGCCGAGCGCGAGCCTGCATTCTTCGAGATGCCCGGTCCGCTCTACCGCGTCGACATCCGCCCCGCGAAAGCGACGATCGCCGTTGGCGCCGAGCACACCTTCGCCGCGGTTGCCCGCGACAAGTCGCGGCGCACGATCGACGCTGCGGGCCTCGAGATCGAGTGGCTGCTGTACGCCGGCGCCGGCGAGCTCGTCGGCAACGGCGAGTTCGCGACCTACCGCGCTCCCGCAGAGCCGGAGCTCGCGACGATCGCCGTTCGTGCGGTGCAGATGGCAGGCGGCGAGGAGCTTGAGGCGGAGTCGGAAGCGATGATCACCGTCACCGCGGAGCTCCTCCGGTCGCACGCCGGCGAGCGCGCATCGGGCAAGGGCCTTCCCGGCTACACCTTCTCCTATCTGCCCGGCTCGCTCTGGCGCTCGCGCTACAGCGAGGCTGACTCGCTCATCACGATCAACAGCGGCCACCCCGACTTCGTCCACGCCTCGCGTCAGCCGCGCACGAAGCTCCGCTACGTCGCCCGCCTCTACGCGAAGGAGATCGTCCTCGCCAACTTTCCCGGCGGCTCGCGCGAGGAGCTCCTCGAACGGCTCGTAGAGCTGACGCTCTACATGGACGACAATCTGCGGTAGTGCGCGGTGGGTGCCGGTTACTCATCGACGCGGACCGGCGCGCCGCGCCATAGCAGTCGTCATCTGGACCGAGGCCGAGTGCCCTATCGGCTCCCGGGCCCCTCCCCCCGTTCCTGACCAAAAGAGTCCGATCTCTAGGGAGATTGCCCGATACCGTCCTCGCCAGGACCGTCCTACCATGAAAGAAGGGCGCCGGACGGGAAGCCACGCAGCAACCGAGCACTCCGCATCATTCCTCTCCGGTGCATCGAGCAAGAAAAGGGAGGAATCCTGTGAGGACAAGAAGAAAAGGGAACGATCGGGTACCCGGCGCACGGCTGTTGGGCATCTCCGCACTCGTTCTGGCTGCGGCCCTGCTCATCGGCGGCTGTAGCGTGGGGGTCGACCCCACGAGCGCTTCTACCGAAGCGGCACCGTCGGACTCATTGCGAGCGATCGCCGACGGCGAGAGCAGGTATCTCGGCAGCACGCTGGGACCGACGAACCAGAACAACAGCGACTACAGCCTCTACATTCCGGATCGCGACGGCAACCACAACTTCACCGACTACTGGAATCAGGTCACGGCGGAGAACGACCACAAGTGGGGCTATCTCCAGAACGGACGCGACTCGTTCAACAGCGACACGGTCCAGAACGCGCGCGACATCTACGACTACGCGAAGGACAACGGTATCCCGCTCAAGTTCCACACCTTGATCTGGGGCCGACCCGATCAGGACGAGGACACGTGGCGTGCGGACGTCCCGCAGTCCGAGATGCCGCAGGTCGTGGAGGAGTGGTTCGAGTGGGTGAATTCGAACTTCCCGAACATGGAGTATATCGACGTCGTGAACGAGCCGCTCAACGAGCCGCTCTCGTACGCGAACGCCTTCTCTGGCCTGGTGCCCGGCTATTCCGGTCCCCCGGAGTACGAGTGGATCGTGTGGGCCTTCCAGAAGGCTCGGGAGATCTTCCCGGCTTCCACGGATCTCCTGATCAACGAGTACCAGATCATCAACGGTCAGCGCACGGACGCCTACGTCCAGATCATCGAGACGCTGCTCGACCATCCGTACAACGGGCAACGGATCATCGACGGAATCGGCGTTCAGAGTCACTTTTTCAACGTTTCGGAGAACGGCGGAGAGGTTCCGGGCAGAATCGAATCGGTTCTCGATCAACTCGCGGCGCTCGGACTCCCGATTCACATCGCCGAGCTCGACATCAACATCCAGGACGAAACGGCGCAGCGCGACGAGCTGCAGCGCGTCTTCGAGATCTTCTGGAACCATCCCGCCGTTGCGGGCGTAACCTACTGGGGCTACCGCTGGGGCAGGAACTGGGCCGACTACACCGGCCTGCGCGAAGACGGCGGCTACGAGCGGCAGGCACTCCAGTGGCTCGAGAACTACGTTGGCGGCACGACCCCGGATCCCGACCCCGAGCCCGACCCCGACCCGGAGCCGGATCCCGATCCCACGCCCGGCTTCGACGCCTTCTCGCGCATCGAAGCGGAGGACTACACCGCGCAGAACGGTATCCAGACCGAAAGCAGCAGCGAGGGCGGTGAGAACGTCGGTTGGATCGAGAACGGCGACTGGATTCGCTTCGACGACGTGGACTTCGGATCAGGTGGCGTGACGGGCATCGAGGCCCGCGTTGCCAGCGACACGAGCGGCGGCACGATCGAGGTACGGCTGAACGGCACCTCGGGAACGCTACTCGGGACCGTCGGCGTGAGCGGCACCGGCGGGTGGCAGAACTGGGTGACGGAGACCGCCACGATGTCCAATGCAACCGGAGTGCAGGACGTCTACCTGCGCTTCACGGGCGGCAGCGGCTACCTGCTCAACGTGAACTGGTTCCAGTTCACGCAGGGAACCTCACCGGACCCCGACCCGGAGCCGGATCCCGATCCGGATCCCGAGCCGGACCCCGACCCCGATCCCGACCCCGATCCCGATCCGACTCCCTGCGACAATCCGCAGAGTATCAGCTCGCCGTACACGAGCGACGGCAGCGTGTCCGCCTGCCTCGTGCTGAGCTCGGTGCCGAACTACGTCAACTCGTGGAACATGGCTGAAGTCACGATCAACGGTGAGGACTTCACCAATTCATGGGCTTCCGGCAACAGCCTGCCCACGAACAGCGAGGGAGTCTACTACATCCGACTCGTCGGGGAGTTCTCCTGGAGCCACTTCGAGGTCCGCTGACGGCCGATCAGCAGGCTCAGTGACCCTGCGGCCGCCCGCCCTGCGGGCGGCCCTTTCATGCCCTGGCGGCGCGCCCCGGCGCCTACCACCGCTCGCCCAGCGGCGCGTCGCCCAGGAGGTCGGCGATCCGCACGGGCTCCCGGCGGTCGATGCTCATGGACGCGGCCACGCCGATCAGAATCGAGTAGGTGCCGTCCACCTGGTTCGCGCGCCGGCGCAGCGGGTCGCTTCCGTCCCACGCGAGGACGTCTCGCAGGAGCGCCGGATCGCCGCCGCCGTGGCCGCCGGCGCTCGTCGCGGGCTCAACGACCCGGGGCCGCTCGAACTCGGGAATCAACGTGATGCCGACCTTGCCGGGTTCGAGCTCGCCGGGAGTCGTCCCGTCGCCGTTGATGTACGTGGTCTCGTTCGCGTAGTGCTCGAGGCGGCCCTTCGTCCCGTTGAATGCGATCCGGTACCCCTCCACCGGCGCGTACGCGTGGAGCATGTAGCTCAGGAGCGCGCCACGGCGGTAGCGGACGCTCACGCTCATCGTGTCCCAGATATCGATCTCGTCGCTGAAGACGCACCGGTCGCGATAGTAGCCGTCGTGCTCCTCCTGATCGAGGTAGAGCTCCTTGAGCCCTTCGGTCGCGGCCATGTCCAGAAAGAAGGGACAGCGCGCGGAGGCGGGACAGCCGGCGCAACGGTCGCCGTGGTCGGCGAGCCCGATCGCCTTCGCGCGCTCGGGCGTGTAGTAGCGGAGCGAGCCGTGGGCGAAGACATCCTCGGGAATATCGTCGATCCACCAGTTGACGAGGTCGAAGTGGTGCGTGGACTTGTGGACGAGGAGCGAGCCGGAGTTCTCGCGGCGGCGGTGCCAGCGGCGGAAGTAGTCGGCGCCGTGGCGCGTGTCCAGAAACCAGCCGAAGTCCACGCCGAGCGGCTCGCCGATCTCGCCGTCCGCGATGATGCCGCGCACCTGACTGCGGACCGGCGAGTAGCGGTAGTTGAACGTGACCTGGAGCGCCCTCCCCGTCTCGTCGCGGGCCCGGAGGATCTCGCGCGCGAGCTCGGGGGTGGTGGTCATCGGCTTCTCGGTGACCACATCGCAGCCGGCGCGCATCGCGCGCGTGATGTAGTCGGCGTGCGTGCGGTCGGGACCGGTCGTCACGATCACGCGGTCGGGAGCCTGCTCGCTGAGCATGCGATCGAAGTCGTCCGCGGCGTAGACGGGAATGTCTGCACCGCCGGCCTCCAGTACACGCCGCTGGTAGAGTCGCGCCCGGCCGAGGTTCCGGTCGCAGAGCCCCACGAGCGACGCCTCGGACCGGTACTCCTTCGAAATCGCGTCGATATACATCTCCGACCTGCTGCCGGTCCCAACGACTACGTATCGTGTCACGATGCCTCCCTGGACGCACGCCCTTGGCGTGTGCCAACGATGGCATGTTACGGAAATGGGCTTCGCGGCGCAACCCTTTCTGCCGGTTATCCACGGTCGGCGAGGTCGTACTCCGCGATGTAGTAGGGATGGTTCGGATCGAACGTCGTGAGCGTTCGTCCCTTCTCCACGCGTCCGGCAGGCCGCACGGTGCCGGCGTCGCCGGTCGCGTCGTCGCCCAGGTCGGTGCGCATCGCCTCCACGAGCTCCATGAGCGCGGCGACTCTCGCCGGTTCGGAGGCGAAGCGGTTCTGTCGCTCGCCCGGATCGTCGCGGAGGTTGTAGAGCTCGTCGATCTGGTTATCGCGCTTGCGGAGGTGGAGCTTCCAGTCGCCGGCGCGCACCGCCTCGATCGCATTGTAGTGGTAGTAGAAGAAGCTCTCGCGCGGTGACGCGCCGGCCGTGCCCAGGAAGAGGCCGGAGAGGTCCACGCCGTCGATCGTCGTGGGGTCGGGCGGCGCGGCGCCGGTGAGCGCGGCGATCGTGGGGAGGAAATCGATGGACGCCGCAATCCGGCGCTCCGTGCGTCCGGCGGGGATCCGGCCCGGCATCCGCGCGATGAGCGGCACGCGCTGGCCGCCCTCCCAGGTCGTGCCCTTGTGCCCGCGCAAGTGCCCGTTCGAGGGACCGAAGTCGCCGCGGCTCCCGTTGTCCGAGGTGAAGAGCACGAGCGTGTTCTCCTCCAGGCCGAGCCGCGAGAGCTCGGCCATGATCGCCCCGGTCGCCCAATCGATCGCGGCGACCGCACCGCCGTACGGGCCGTTCTCGCTCTCGCGCAGGAACCGCTCCTGCACGTAGAGCGGGAGGTGGACGTACATGTGCGCAAAATAGAGGAAGAACGGCTGCTCGCGGTTCGCCCGCACGAATCGAATCGCGTCCTCCACGTAGCGCTCGGTGAGCGACGCCTGATCGAACTGCGCCTCGATCACCTCTTCGTCGCGCAGGAGCGGCAGCGGCGGGTAGTCGGTCTTGCCCGCCTGCCGTCCCATGTCGTTGCTGTACGGGATGCCGTAGTAGCCGCTGAAGCCGTGGCGCGTGGGGAGGAACTCGGGCTGGTCGCCGCAGTGCCACTTGCCGATCAGGCGCGTCGCGTAGCCGGCGTCGTTCAGCATCCCGGCAATCGTCGTCTCCGCGGGATTGAGCCCGATCGGCTGCCCGGGGAAGAGCACCCACGCGCCGTCGAACTCGCCGAAGCCGATCCGCCGCGGGTAGCAGCCGGTCAGCATCGCGCCGCGTGACGGTGTGCAGACCGAGGACGCCATGTAGAAGTCGGTGAACCGCACGCCCTCGGAGGCGAGCCGGTCGAGGTGCGGCGTCTTGTGCGCGGGATGCCCGTAGCAGGCGAGGTCGCCCCACCCCAGGTCGTCGCAGTTGATGAGGATCACGTTCGGCGCGTTCGGCATCCTTCATAGTAGCCCCGGCTCCGGATGGGCACAAGTCCGCGTCCTCTGGTACGATCGAACCGTGCCCATCACGATTCACGGCGCCGGCTGCGCGCTGGTCGACTACCTCTATCGCGGCGTAGACTTCGAGAGCCCGGCGGTGCAGCGGCTCCTCAGCCGGACCCCCGGCGACGGCGGGCTCACCATCGGCGGCCTCGTCTTCGCCGACGCCCTCGAACGATTCTCCGGACAACAGATCGACGCGATACTCGCGTCCGTCGCGCCCGCCGGCACGCCCGACCGCGCCAACGCCGGCGGCCCGGCGATCGTCTCGCTCATCCACGCGGCGCAGCTCCTCCCGGATGCCGCGGTGCGCTTCTTCGGCGCGGTCGGCTCGGACGACGCAGGCCGCTTCCTCCTGGAAACGGCTGCGAAGACTCCGCTGGACACGAGCCGCGTCGCGGTTCGTCCCGGCACCACACCGGCGACGCACGTCTTCTCCGACCCCGGCTACCGCGGCGGCGAGGGTGAGCGGCTCTTCGTGAACGTCCTCGGCACCGCGGCCGACCTGTCCCCCGCGGAGCTCGGCTCCGACTTTGCGCAAGCGGACATCGTGCAGCTCGGCGGAACGGCGCTCGTGCCGCAGCTCCACGCGGCGCTCCCGCGGCTTCTGTCGGATGCACGCCGCGCGGGCGCGCTCACGGTCGTGAACACGGTCTACGACTTCCGCGCCGAGCTCGCGGATCCGCGGGCGCGATGGCGGCTCGGAAGCGACGAGGCGTACGAACACACCGATCTCCTCGTCGCGGACGCCGAGGAGGCGCGCCGGCTCTCGGGCCGCGAGCGCCCGGACGCGGCGGTCCGCTGGTTCCTCGAGCAGGGAGCGGACGCCGCCGTGGTCACCGACGGTCCGCGCCCCGTGTGGTACGCTGCCGCCGGCCGCCGGTTCGGCCGGCTCGCGCCGCGATCGCGGCCGGTGCTCGCCGAGTACGCGAAGAGCGACGAGGTCGTCCACGCCGGCGGCGATACGACCGGCTGCGGCGACACCTTCGCCGGCGGGCTCGTCGCCTCGGTCGCGGAGCAGCTCGCCGCGGGCGCCTCGCGCCTCGACCTCGATCCGGCGATCGATCTGGCGATCGCGTCCGGAGCATTCTGCCTGACGCACCTGGGCGGGACCTACCTCGAAAGGAAGACCGGCGAGAAGCGGGGGCGCGTGGCCCAGCTCGCACGGCGAGTCCGAGACGCGGACGGAGGTCGAGCGTGAAGTCGCGACTCCTCCTCTTCGGCGCGGGAAGGATCGGGCGCTCGTTCGTGGGACAGCTCTTCGCGCGCGGCGGCTACGAGGTCGTCTTCGTGGACGTGGACGAGCGCGTGGTTCGCGAGCTGAACCGGCGCACGGCCTACGACGTGGTGGTCAAGCACCCGGACGGGCACGACGAAACGCTTCGCGTGACCGGGGTCCGCGCGGTCGATGCGCGCGACGAGCACGCGGTCGCGGCAGAGGTCGCGGCGGCGGATCTCGCGGCCACCGCGGTCGGCG
This sequence comes from Spirochaetales bacterium, assembly GCA_046538735.1. Lineage (GTDB taxonomy): Bacteria > Spirochaetota > Spirochaetia > DSM-27196 > SLST01 > SLST01. The sequence continues at coordinate 63,081 of JBKHII010000008.1, read as the reverse complement.
CCGCAGCGCTCCCGAGCGTGGCGCGCCTGCTGCGAGCGGGAATCGCGCGTCGGCATACAACCCGAGGATCGGTCCCGCTTGACGTTATCCTCGCCGAGAACGCCCACGATGCGGATGCGGTGGTCCGGGCGATGATCGAGAACGGCGGCGAGGGCCGCGCGCTGTCCGCGATCACGGGGCTCGTGCGAACGAGCATCGGCAAGATGGTTCCGATCGTGCCCGCCGCGGTCGCCGAGCGCGATCCGCTCATCGTGTTCGCGGAGCCGTACAACACGCTCATCGTTGACGAGGCGGGCTTCCTCGGACCGGTCCCGGCGGTCCGGGGAGTGAAACCGGTGGGTGACATCGCGGCGTACGTGGACCGCAAGCTCTACCTCCACAACCTCGGGCACGCGGCGGCCGCGTATCTCGGTTTCCTCGCGGCGGAACGCTCGGTCACGATCCACGAGGCGCTCGCCGCCCCGGGCGTCCGCGAAGGCGTCTTCGCTGCGATGACCGAGTCGGCGGAGGCGCTCCTGCGCGAGCACGGGAGTGCGTTCACGCGCGACGATCTCTACCGCCATCGCGACGATCTGCTGCGGCGGTTCGAGAACCGTGCACTCGGCGACACGGTCTACCGCGTGGGCCGGGACCTTCCGCGGAAGCTCGCGCGTGACGACCGCCTCGTGGGCGCGATGCTCCTTGCGGCTCGCCACGGTTGCCCCTTCTCCGCGATTGCGCGCGTCTACCTCGCCGCCCTGCGGTTCCGGGCGGCAGACGAGTCCGGCCGCGTGGACGAAGGCGACGAGCGCGTCGTGCGTCTGTGTGAGGAGCGGGGAGTCGAGGCCGCGATGCGCGACGTCTCGGGGCTCCGACCCGACTCCGAGCCGGACGCGACGGTGATGAGGGCGCTTCGGTAACCCCACGGCACGGAAAAGAAGTTGACAGCCGAAAGCGGCGCCGGTAGCGTCTTAGGGGACCATGCTTGGCACCGGCTATGAATAACACGCCGTTCACACATGCACGTCTTCGCTTCGCACTCCTCGGGGCGGCGATTGGGGCGCTCTTTCCCGCACTCGCGGTCGCGCTCGTCTACGCGCTCGAGGTCGATCCGGTCGTGCTGATCGTGATGATCGGCCTGACCGTTCCGGTCCTCGCGGTCGTAGGCTGGATTCTCGGCGGCCGCGACGACCGGGCGCGCGCCATGCGCGACGAGCTGGAAAGCGAGATCCACGAGCGCACCGCAGCGATCCGCAACATGTTGGACGTCGCGGGCGACGGTTTTCTCACCTTCGGTCCCGACTACCGCGTCCACCCCGAGTACTCGAAGGCGTGCGAAGAGATCTTCAACGGAAAGGTCGCCGGCCGGCGGTTCCCCGATCTGATCTACACGGAGGCGAAGCCGAGACAGGAGTTCGTGGAAGGGCTCGACCTCTACTTCATGGGCAAGGCGAAGGCGGAGGTGATCTTTGACCTCCTCGATCGTCGCGTTCAGATTCGGGACCGCACGATCGAGCTCGCATACCGGGCGATCGACGACGAGACGGTCATGTGCGCGCTCACGGACGTAACCGAGCAGGAACAACTCGAAGCGACCGTCAAGGCGCAGAACCGCAGACGAGACCTGATCCTGCGCGTCGTGTCGCACCGCAAGTACTTCGCGAGCTTCGTGGACGAGGCGAACGAGCTCTTCCAGGTGCTCGAGACGGTGACGCATCGGCCGCAGCCGATCGACGCCGCGGCCTCGCGCAGGCTCGCGACGCAGGTCCACACGTTCAAGGCCAACGCGAGCTTCCTCGGCTTCTCTCGTACGAGCGAGGTTGCGCACAGCTTCGAGGACCAGCTCGCCGCGCTTCCCATCCTCCAGGGAGAGATCGACCTGGGGGCGGAGTCGTTCGTGCTCAAGCGGCAGTTCTACGAGGAGTACAACATCGTCGCCGATACGCTCGGCGAGCGCTGGATCAACGATCTCTCGAGCGTGAGCGTCCCGGTCCCGCTCATGCGCAAGGTGGAGCAGTACATCAAGGCGAGACACGCGGACGACCCGGTACTCGTCCGGGCGATGGAACAACTCCGCAGCGTGCCGATCGCGGATCTCTTCTCCCGGTATCCCCAACTCGTAGAGGATCTTGCGGGAAGACAGGGCCGACGCGTGAAACCCGTGGAGGTGCTCGGGGGCGAGTTCCGAGTTCTCCCGGATCGCTACGAATCGCTCGCGAACGCGCTCACGCACCTCGCGCGGAACATGATCGACCACGGCATCGAGAGTCCGTCCGAGCGCGAGCTGAAGGGCAAACCGCCCGAGGGGGAGATTCGCATCGAGATCACGCGCGACTCGGGCGACATCACGATCGCGTTCAGCGACGACGGGCGCGGCATCTCGTTCGCCGCGGTCGAGGAGCGCGCACGATCGCGGGGTCTCATTCGAGACGGCCGGCGGCCCAGCCGCGCGCAGCTGCTCACGCTCCTCTTCGGCTCGGGTTTCTCCACGGCGGATCGGGTCACTCCGATCTCCGGCCGCGGCGTGGGGCTGACGGCGGTCCACGAGGAGGTTCGCAAGCTCGGCGGCAGGATCGCGGTGGAGACGCACCCGGGCAGAGGCACAGCGTTCAGAATCACGGTACCGGAGCATCACGCGCGGAACGAAGGGAGGCGGCAGGCATGAAGGCCGAGTACGCGAACGTATTCATCTCAGGCGCTACCAAGGTATTCGAGCAGGAGATCGGCGTGCATCTCTCACGAAACGGACTCACGAAGAAGAGCGCGCCGGTTCCGAGCCTGCCGATCGCGATCGTGATCGGCATCACCGGAGGCATTCGCGGCCAGGTCGTCTACTCGATGGATTCCGGTTTCGCGTACGCGGTTACGAAGGCGATGATCCCGAACAAGCTACCTCAGGAGCTGCGAAGACTCACCTCGAGCGCGGTGAGCGAGATCGCGAACATGATCACCGGGCAGGCGAGCATCGCGCTCGCCGGCGACGACCGGCTGATCCACCTGACACCGCCGGCGGTCTTCACCGGAACGGACATCGTGCTCGACTTCATCACGATCCCAACGCTCTGCCTGAGCTTCATATCGGAGATCGGGTCGCTCGAGATCAACGTGGCGTTCGACGAGAATGGGGGTGGACGATGACGACCGGAATGATCGTTGACGACGCAGCCGTCATGCGGATCAGGCTCCGCGAAATCCTCGAGGCGCGCTACAAGATCGTCGCCGAGGCAGCCAACGGCGAGGAAGCGCTCGAGCTCTACGACCAGTACGAGCCGGACTTCGTCACGCTCGACATCACGATGGCACAGCTCAACGGCATCGAGACGCTCCAGCGTCTGCTGGACACGCACCCGAACGCGCGGGTCGTGATCGTCAGCGCCGTTGGTCAGAAGCGCATGGTCTTCGACGCGATCTCAAAGGGAGCGAGGGACTTCATCATCAAGCCGTTTGAGCCGTCGCGGGTGCTGCTGGCAATCGACCGCCTCTTCGATTAGCCTGAACCGATGCGCCTCAAGCCGCAGTTCGTCGTCGCGATCGGGGTCGTGTTCACCTCGCTCTCGGCGATCCTCATCCGTCTCTCGACCGCGCCGCCGCTCGCGATCGCGACCTACCGGATGCTCTTCACGACGCTTCTCGTCCTGCCGCTCTTCGCGATCGAGCGGTCCCGATCCGCGTCGCGTCCCACGAAGCGTTCGGCGGTGCTTCTCTCGGTCGCGAGCGGCGGCTTCCTCGCGCTCCACTTCGCCCTCTGGATCACCTCGCTCTCGTACACCTCGGTCGCGAGCTCAACGGTGCTCGTCACCACGCACCCAATCATCGTCGCGCTCGTGGGGTTCTTGCTGCTCGGCGAGCGTCTTTCGCTGCGGGGAGTGCTCTCCATGCTCGCCGCCCTCGGCGGGAGCGTCATGCTCGTCTGGGGAGGCTTCGGGAACGGAGCGTCGGCAAGCTACGGGAACCTGCTCGCCTTCCTCGGCGCGGCCACGGTGAGCGGATACATGCTGCTGGGGAGCGTCGTGCGGCGCTCGCTCGGCGTGAACACGTACACGTTCATCGTCTACGCGGTTGCGACGGTGCTCCTCCTCGGGGCTACGGTCGTCACGGGCACGCCGCTCTTCCCCTACTCGATCCGCGAGCTCGCGCTCTTCTTTGGGCTCGCCTTCATCTGCACGCTCCTCGGTCACAGCCTCTTCAGCTGGGCGCTCAAGTACCTCAAGCCCACGGTGATCTCCACGAGCATCCTCGGCGAGCCGGTGATCGCGAGTCTCCTGGCGATGATGCTCTTTGGCGAGGTGCCGTCGCTCTCCACGCTGATCGGAGGCGCGGTCATTCTTCTGTCAATCTTCCTGTTCGTCCGCTCGGAGGCACGCACGTCGCGCGATCCGGGCGCGTCACGGCCTCGTCCCGGAGCGTAGCGGCAGACGCTCGACGGCCCAGCCGCGGATACCACCGCGCAGCACGAGGACGTCCTCCACGCCGTGCGCGATGAGCACGTCTGCCGCGGCGATGCTCGTTTCCTCCGCAGGGCAACTGCAGTAGGTGACGATCGTGCGGTTGCGCGCGGCGAGCTCCTCGGCGCGACTGCCTACCTCGCCGAGCGGCACGTTCAACGCGCCGGCGATGTGCGACTCCGCGTACGAATCGGGTCCACGGACATCCACGAGGATCGCATCCCCGGCGCGCACCAGCTCGTAGGCATCATCCGGTCCCACCAACTCGCCGGCCTCGCGGCTGCCACGAGCAGCGAGCGGCGCCGCGGCAGACACAACGAACACGATCACAGCCACAAGACGTAATCTCTTCACAGCTATCTCCATCGGAGAGTGTACGGAGACAGCGAATTGTTGACAACTTATGTAAAGGTTTTATGATCGATGGTGAACAGAGATCATATTATATTGCACGAGAGAGGGGCGGTCGTGAACGCGAACCAACTAGACTTGACGAATGCCCGCTTCGTAGACGAGCTCTACGAGTCCTGGCTCCGCGATCCTTCGAGCGTGGACGCCGAATGGAGGGAGTATTTCAAAGCGTTCGACAACGGCGGGGTAGCGGAAGCCGGTCTCGAGCTCCGCGGCGTTCGGTCCGCGACGAACGGGGCCGTCACCGCGATTCCGGGTCACGGCGCCGGCGGTCGAGCGAGCCCCTCGGACGAGGCCTCAGAGCTCGCGTACAAGCAGAGCCGCGTGGACAGCCTCCTGTGGGCGCACCGGGACGTGGGCTACATCCACGCGGATATCAACCCGCTGCGCGAGTACACGACTCCCGACCTGCGCTACATGTTCTACACGATGGAGAGAACGTACCAGAACCTGATGCTCGAGGAGTTCGGCCTGAGCGAAGACGATCTGGATCGCGAGTTTCTGACGGGGCATTATCTCAAGCCCGAGCGCGACACGCTTCGCAACATCCTCGAACAGATGCGCCGGATCTACTGCTCAACGATGGGCGTAGAGATCCTCCACATCCAGAACAAGCCGATGCGACGGTGGCTCATCGAGAAGCTCGAAAGCCCCTCGTCGCGCCGCGAATGGACACCGGAGCAGAAGCGGCGGTTTCAGAAGGATCTCATCAAGGCGGAGGAGTTCGAGCACTTCCTCCAGTCAAGCTACATCGGACAGAAACGATTCTCGCTCGAAGGCGGCGAGGTGCTCGTTCCAGCGATGCGCTACCTGATCGACTCGGCGGCGGTACACGGACTCCAGGAGATCGTGATCGGGATGGCGCACCGCGGCCGGCTCAACCTCTTCACGAACGCGTTGCGCAAGCCCGGCGTTGAGGTCTTCGCGCAGTTCGAGGATAACTATCAGCCGCAGACCTACGGCGGCAGCGGCGATGTGAAGTACCACCTGGGCCACAGCTTCGATCTCGCCGTGGACGACGAACGATCGATCCACATCAGCCTCGCCGCGAATCCGAGCCACCTTGAGGCGGTCGACCCGGTCGTGCAGGGCAAGACGCGGGCGATTCAGCGCAAGCGAGGCGACAAGAACCGCAAGCGAGTTCTGCCGGTTCTCATTCACGGCGACGCCGCCTTCAGCGGCCAGGGAGTCGTCGCCGAGACGTTCAACCTGAGTCAGCTCCGCGGATATCGTACCGGAGGGACCGTTCATATCATTCTGAACAACCAGATCGGGTTCACCACGGCGAGCCGCGACGCGAGAAGCACCTTCTTCGCGACGGACATCGCGAAGAGCCTCCCCTGCCCGATTCTCCACGTCAACGGCGACGACCCGGAAGCCGTCGTCCGCGCGATCGACCTCGCGCTGCGGTACCGGCAGAAGTTCGGGTACGACGCGGTCGTGGACATCCAGTGTTATCGCCGCCTGGGCCACAACGAGGCGGACGAACCGTCGTTCAGCCACCCGCTGATGTACAACATGATCAAGGACCATCCGAGCGTCACCACGATCTACGGCCGGAAGGTCGCGGAAGAAGGGGCCTTCTCCGAGAAGGACCAGAACGCGTTCAGGCAGAAGTACGTGGCCGTACTCAAGGAAGAGATCGAGAAGGCGCGCGATGGTCGGAAGCCGGATGTCGACGATGCGTTCGAACGCGGCGAGTGGCAGAAGTACGGCCACAAGCACAGCTTCGAGCCCGTAGACACGGGAGTCGCCAAGGATCGGCTCTCTCACATGGCGGAGGTCCTCACGACCGTACCGGACAGCTTCAACCTTCACCCCAAGCTCACGCGGTTCGTGTCCGACCGCAGGAAGCGGTGGGAGGACGGCTCCACGATCGACTGGGCTTTCGCCGAGAGCCTCGCCTTCGGTAGCCTCCTGATGGAAGGCCATCCGATCCGGCTCAGCGGCGAGGATTCGGGCCGAGGCACGTTCAGCCAGCGTCACGCGGTGTGGTGGGACGTGAAGAGCGCCACTCCCAAGACGCACGTGCCGCTGCGCGACCTCTCGGTCGACCAGGGCTGGTTCAGCGTCTACGACAGCCCGCTCTCCGAGTACTCGGTGCTCGGCTTCGACTACGGATACTCGCTCGCGCAACCCAACATCCTGGTCATGTGGGAGGCGCAGTTCGGCGACTTCGTGAACGGCGCGCAGGTCGTGATCGACCAGTTCATCGCGGCCGGAGAGAGCAAGTGGTTCCGCCAGTCGGGCCTCGTCATGCTGCTTCCGCACGGCTACGAGGGCCAGGGCCCCGAGCACTCGAGCGCGCACCTCGAGCGCTTCCTCCAGCTCTGCGCGGACGACAACATGCAGGTCTGCTATCCCTCCACCCCGGCGCAGTACTTCCACGTGCTCCGGAGGCAGATGTGCCGGCGCTTCCGGAAACCGCTCATCCTTATGACCCCGAAGAGCCTGCTGCGCCACAAGGCATGCGTCTCCTCGGTGGACGACCTCACCGGCGGAAGCTACGAGCGCGTCCTGGACGACCCGGAGCCTGCAAAGGAGACGAAGAACCTCCTCGTCTGCTCGGGCAAGGTCTACTACGACCTCGCACAGCGCAGGAGCGAGCTCCGCGCCGAGACGAACGACCCCGGGGCGAGCATCGTCCGGCTTGAGCAGTTCTATCCCTTCGATCACGATCGGTTCGCCGAGGTGATCGGTCGCTACCCCGCTTCGGCGCGGGTGCGGTGGGTGCAGGAGGAAGCGGAGAATCACGGCGGATGGGCCTTCGTCCGGGATCTCATTGCGCGGCACGTGGGCACACGGGACGTGGAGTACGTGGGACGCCCACCCTGCCCCAGCCCGGCAACCGGATCGCATCAGCAACACAAGGAGGAGCTCGAGCGGTTCCTCTCGGCGGCATTCGCATAGAGATCGCAACCACTGAGGTGAGGCAGATGAGAGACATTGAAGTCCCCGAAATCGGCGAATCCATATCGAGCGGCATCCTCGCAGCGTGGTTGAAGGAGGACGGCGAGAAAGTCGACGAAGGCGAAGAAATCTTCGAGCTCGAGACCGACAAGGCCACGCTCGGCGTGCCGAGCCCCGCCGCCGGCGTGCTGCACCGGAGCGCGGCCGAGGGCGACGAGGTCGAGGTCGGCCACGTCGTGGGTCGGATCGACACCGACGCCGCCGGCGGCGACGGCGCCTCGGCGGGCGCTGCGAACGACAAGCCCGCCGCCGGGAAGGACGCCGCGGTCGTCGAGAGCGAGCCGCAGCGGTCGCTCTCGCCCGCGGTCCGCAGAGTCGTCGCCGAGCACAACCTCGACCCCACGCGGATCACGGGCTCCGGACCGAACGGCCGGATCACGAAGGCGGACGCGGAGCAGGCGGCGCGCGAGGGAACGGCATTCGCCGGCCAGGCGGACGCCGGAGCGAGCGGCGGCTCGACCGGCGAGTCCCGGTCTCGGGCGGCCGGCGCCGAGACGGGAGCGGCGGCGCGTCCTCCTGCGCTCGGGAAACCGGAGATGTCCACGAACGAGCGCCAGCGGCGTGTGCCGCTCAGCAACCTGCGCAAGCGGATCGCGGAGAATCTCGTCTCCTCGAAGCAGCAGTCGGCGCACGTCACCACGGTGAACGAGGTGGACATGAGCGAGGTCATGGAGCTCCGTACTCGCTACAAGGAAACCTTCAACGAGGAGCACGGCGTGCGGCTCGGGTTTATGAGCTTCTTCGTGAAGGCGAGCCAGACGGCGCTCCAGGCGTTCCCCGAGGTCAACGCGTACCTGGACGGAACGGACGTCCTCTACAACGACTACGTGAACGTGGGGGTGGCGCTCTCGAGCGAGAAGGGGCTCCTCACGCCGGTGATCAAGGACGTTGAGACGAAGAGCTTCGCCGATATCGAGCGGCAGATCGTGGACTTCGCCGAGCGGGCGAACAACCGTCGGCTCAAGCCGGACGAAATGGTCGGGGCAACGTTCACGATCAGCAACGGCGGGATCTTCGGGAGCATGCTCTCCACGCCGATTCCCAGCCCGCCGCAGACCGCGGTGCTCGGCATGCACTCGATCCAGAAGCGTCCGGTCGCACGGAACGACGAGGTCGTGATCCGCCCGATGATGTACCTCGCGCTCACGTACGACCATCGCATGATCGACGGACGCGAGGCGGTCCTCTTCCTGGGACGAATCAAGGAGCTCATCGAGGACCCCACGAGGCTCCTGCTCGGCATATAGAAAGGAGAACGGTTTGGCTGACACGAAGTACGACGTGCTCATCCTGGGCGCCGGCCCCGGAGGGTACGTGGCGGCGTTGCGCGCGGCGCAGCTCGGGCTCAGAACAGCGATCGTGGAGCAGCGAGCGACACTCGGAGGCACCTGCCTCAACGTGGGGTGCATCCCCTCGAAGGCGCTCCTCGACTCGAGCGAGCTGTTCGCGAAGACGAAGGGCGAGCTCGCCGAGCACGGGATCGGCGTGGGCTCGCCGCAGCTCGACCTCAAGAAGATGCACGCGCGCAAGCAGAGCGTGGTGGACAAGATGGTCGGCGGCCTGGCCGGGCTCATGAAGGGCCGCAAGATCGAGGTCGTTCACGGCACCGCGCGCCTCGCGAGCCCAACGTCGGTCCGGCTAGAGGATACCGACGGTTCACACCGCGAGCTTCACGCCGATTCGATCGTGCTCGCGACCGGCAGCGTACCGATCGAGCTGCCCTTCCTCCCCTTCGACGGCACGACCGTCATCTCGTCCACCGAGGCGCTCGAGCTCGAGAAGGTGCCGAAGGAGCTCGTCGTCGTGGGCGCGGGGGCGATCGGGCTCGAACTCGGAAGCGTCTGGGCGCGGCTCGGAGCGCACGTGACGGTCGTGGAAATCATGCAGGAGATCCTCCCCGGATGGGACGCGCAGGTCTCGAAGACGCTCCGGCGCGAGCTCGGCAAGCAGGGGCTCGAGTTCAAGCTCGGTCACAAGGTCACCGGCCTCTCCGGAGGGAAAGGAAAGAGGAAGGTCTCGGTGGAGCGGCCGGACGGATCCGAAGAGACGATACCCGTGGACAAGGTCCTGGTCGCGGTGGGCCGCCGGCCGTACTCCGACGGACTCGGCCTCGAGGGGCTCGGTATCGCGACCGAGGAGAAGACGCGGAGAATCACGGTGGACGAGCACTTCCGAACCTCGGTACCGGGCGTCTACGCGATCGGCGACCTGATCCACGGCCCCATGCTCGCGCACAAGGCCGAAGACGACGGCATCGCGGTCGCCGAGATCATCGCCGGCAAACCGGGCCGCGTGAGCTACGACACGGTTCCGGGCGTCGTCTACACGTGGCCCGAGGCCGCGTTCGTGGGGCGCACCGAGGAGCAACTCAAGGAGGCGGGCGTCACCTACAAGCGGGGAAGCTTCAACTTCGCGGCGAACGGCCGGGCGCTCGCGATGACGGCGGGGTTCGGGTTCGTGAAGATCCTCGCGGACGAGGCGACCGATCGCGTCGTGGGCGCGCATATCGTGGGACCGTGGGCGAGCGACCTCATCAGCGAGATCGTGACCGTGATGGAGTTCGGCGGCAGCGCCGAGGACATCGCGCGCACCGTCCACGCGCACCCTACGCTGACCGAGGCCGTGCGCGAGGCCGCGCTCGCAGCCGACGAGCGGGCGATTCACAGTCTGTAGCAAAGGAGCACTGAAATGTCTGATACGTTTGCCAAGGGTCTCGAGGGCGTGATCGCAGCCGAGAGCAAGATCTGCAAGATCGACGGCGAGAACGGCCACCTCTTCTACATGGGATACGCGATCACCGACCTCGTGGAGCACTGCTCGTTCGAGGAGGTCACCTACCTCCTGCTCTACGGCGACCTTCCGACGCGCGAGCAGCTCGCGGTCTTCTCGGCGAAGATGCGAGGCGCACGCGAGCTCCCCGCGCCGGTCGTCAACATGATCCGCGACTTCCCGAAGAACGCGCATCCAATGGAGCTCCTTCAGTCGGTAATCTCCTACCTCTCGAGCTACGTTGAGCACAAGATCCACCACGGCCCCCACTGCAACTGTCGCGACACGCTTCATCAGCTCGCGGAGATCGCGACGGTGGTTGCGACGTATCAGCGCGTGCAGGAGGGCAAGGACTACCTGCCGCCCCGGAAGGATCTCTCGCACGGCGCGAACTTCCTCTACATGCTTCGCGGCGAGGAGCCCGATCCGTTCGAGGGCGAGATCATGGACAAGGCGTTCATCCTGCACGCCGAGCACAGCCTCAACGCGAGCACCTTCACCGCGCGCGTCGTAGCGAGTACGATGTCCACATGCTACTGCTCGATCTCGGCCGCGATCGGGGCGCTCTTCGGAAGCCTCCACGGCGGCGCCAACGAGAAGGTGATGAACATGGTCGAGGAGATCGGGAGCGAGGCGGCGGCCGAGGAGTGGGTGAACAAGGCGCTCGATCGCAAGCAGAAAGTCATGGGGATGGGCCATCGCGTCTACCGGGCGAAGGACCCGCGGAGCATCGTGATGGAGCGCTACCTCGAGCAGCTGTCCGAGCGAAGAGGCGACTCGACCTACTACGACATCCTGAAGGCGGTCGAGCGCGCCTTCCGCGAACGGATGGAGGAAAACGGCAAGCCGATCTACCCCAACGTCGACTTCTTCTCCGGAGCGGTCTACCGGATGCTCGGGATCCCCACGATCCTCTTCACGCCGATCTTCGCGATGGCGCGCGCCTCCGGCTGGCTCAGCCACATCCTCGAGCAGCGGGTGGACAACCGCATCTACCGGCCAAGGGCCGCCTACGTGGGACACGAAGGCCGGCACTGGATACCGATCGAATCACGATAACGGAGAGCTCTCCATGAACACGACTCCTCTCATCCCTCGCCGGCTCATCTTCGGGAACCCGGAACGCACGAGCCTGCGCGTGAGCCCGGACGGCCGGCGCCTCGCGTGGCTCGCCCCGCGTGACGGCGTCCTCAACGTCTGGGTTGCGCCGCGCGACGACCTGGAGGCGGCGAAGCCGGTCACGCACGATGCGACGCGCGGCATCCGCTTCTTCGCCTGGGCCTTCACGAGCAACCACATCCTCCACATCCAGGACAAGGGCGGCGACGAGAACTGGCGGCTCTACGCCACCGATCTCGTCACCGGCGATACCCGCGACCTCACCCCCTTCGAGAATGTCCAGGCCCGCATCGAACAGCTCAGCCCTCGTTACCCGACCGAGCTTCTCGTGGGACTCAACAACCGCGACCCGCAGTGGCACGACGTCCACCGGCTCGATCTCACGACCGGCACGATGGAGCTCGTCTTCGAGAACAACGAGTTCGCCGGCGTCCTTGCCGACGAGCGATTTGATCTGCGCGAGGCGTACGCGATGACCGCGGACGGCGGTTTCGCCGTCTTCCGGCCGCGCGAAACCGAAAGCACCGGCGCGAGCATCGAGTGGGTGCAGGTCGACGCGATCTCCGCCGAGGATTCGCTCACGACCGATTCGATCGGCTTCGACGAGTCCGGGCGCACGCTCTACCTGAGGGACAGCCGCGGGCGCGATACGAGCGCGCTCTACGCGGTCGACTACGAGACCGGCGATCGGCGGCTCCTCGCCGAGGACGCCCGGGCGGACGCAGGCGAGGTGGTCCGCCACCCGGTTTCGCGCACCGTCCAGGCGGTCTCGTTCGTCTCCGAGCGCTCCGAGTGGCGGATCCTGGACGACTCGATCGCCGAGCATCTCGAGCGGCTCGAAGGCGCCTCTCGTGGCGAGGTGCAGATCGTGAGCCGTTCGCAGGACGACCGCTACTGGGCGGTCGCGTACGAGGTGGACGACGGACCGGTCGCCTACTACCTCTACGACACGACGGAACGGGCTGCGACGAAGCTCTTCACCTCGCGGCCCGGACTCGAGGATCAGCCTCTCGCGCGGATGCACTCGGCAACAATCCAGACGCGCGACGGCCTGGACATGGTCGTCTACTGGACGCTCCCGGTCGGGACGGACACGGACGAGGACGGCATCCCGGATGCGCCGCTTCCCTTCGTGCTCCACCCGCACGGCGGACCGTGGGCGCGCGACTACTGGGGGTACGACGCGATCCACCAGTGGCTCGCGAACCGTGGCTACGCAGTAATGAGCCTCAACTTCCGGTCGTCCACCGGCTTCGGCAAGGCGTTCACGAACGCGGGCGACCGGGAATGGGGCGGGAAGATCATCGAGGATCAGATTCACGCGGTCGAGTGGGCGAAGGCGAAGGGCATCGCCGACCTCGAGCGAGTCGGCGTCATGGGCGGCAGCTTCGGCGGCTACTCGGTCCTCGCCGGGCTCACCTTCCACCCGGACGTCTACGCGTGCGGCGTGGATATCGTGGGACCGTCGAACCTGATCACGTTCATCGAATCGATTCCCGAGTACTGGAAGCCGATGATCGAGACCCTCGCCTCCCGCGTTGGCGACCACCGGACGGACGAGGGCCGTGAGCTTCTCGAGCGGCACTCGCCGCTCAACTACGTGGAGCGTATTCGTACGCCGCTCCTCATCGGACAAGGAGCGAACGACCCTCGCGTGAAGCAGGCGGAGTCCGACCAGATCGCCGCGGCGATGCAGGAGAAGGGAATCCCGGTGAGCTACGTGCTCTATCCTGACGAGGGGCACGGGTTCGCGCGCCCGGAGAACCGCCTCTCGTTCTTCGCGATCGCCGAGGCCTTTCTCGCGCAGCATCTCGGCGGCAGAACCGAACCGGTCGGCGACGACTTCACCAACTCGAGCGTTCGTGTCACGGTAGGGGCCGCCGACATACCCGGCGTATCGGAGGCTCTCTCGTGAAACGCGCACTCATCGTTGGAACCGGCGGCATCGCACAGGCGCACGCCGTCGCCTACTCGGAACCCGACATCTCGGCACAGGCGCAGCTCGCGGCGGTCGTGGACGTGGATCGCGATCGCGCCGCGGCCTTCGCCGAGCAGTTCGGCAGCCCGCGGATCTACACCGACCTGAACCAGGCGCTCACCGCCGAGACGCCCGACCTCGTCCACGTCTGCACGCCGCCCGGCGTGCACGCGGAACAGAGCGTCGCCGCGCTCCGCGCCGGCGCGTGGGTGCTCTGCGAGAAGCCGCTCTGCGCGTCGCTCCGCGAGCTGGACGAGGTCCGGCGCGCCGAGGAAGAGACCGGCCGCTTCTGCACGACGGTCTTCCAGTGGCGCTTCGGCAGCGGCATGCAGCACGTGAAGCGCCAGATAGACGCGGGAGTCTTCGGCAAGCCGCTCGTAGGCGTCTGCAACACGCTTTGGTACCGCGACCACGCCTACTACGACGTGCCGTGGCGGGGGAAATGGAGCACCGAGCTCGGCGGCCCCACGATGGGTCACGGCATCCACATCATGGACTCGTTTCTCTGGCTGATGGGCGAGTGGACCGAGGTCACCGCGAAAGTCGGCACGCTCGATCGCGACATCGAGGTCGAGGACGTCTCGATGGCGATCGTCCGATTCGCAAGCGGCGCGATGGCCACGATCGTGAACAGCGTCCTCTCGCCTCGCCAGGAGACCTACCTCCGGCTCGACTTCCAGCGCGCCACGGTGGAGGCCACCGGCCTCTACTCGGTGGGCAACGCCGACTGGCGCTGGACCGCCGCGCCGCGCGTGATCGATATGGGCGCGATCGGCTCCAGGGGCGCGGACGGCGCCGAACCGGCGGACGCGGAGAGCGCCGAGGACGTCGCAGCCCGAACCCAGGTCGAATGGAGCCGGATCGGGCCGGAGGTTGCCGCGAGCCACACCGAGCAGATCCGCGCGCTCTACCGCGACATGGCAAACGGCTCCCGACCGCTCACGAGCGGGAACGAGGCGAGGAAGACGATCTCGTTCCTCACGGCGATCTACAAATCGGCCTTCTCCGGCGCCACCGTGAAGGCAGGCGAAATCACGGAGAACGATCCGTTCTACGCGTCGCTCAACGGGAGAGCCGGTCGGTAGCGGGGGCGATGCTCAACGGCCCGAAGACGGTCTGCGAGCTGGAAGAACACTATCGCATCCTGGCCGGGCGCTTCGGTTCGTTCGTAGAGTTTCTCGACCCGCCCACGCCGCTCACGCGAACGGTTCATGACACGCTCCACGGGCTGTTGGAGCGCGGCTGGGCGGTCGATCAGGACGGGCGCTACGAGCTGACGGACCTTGGGCGCCGCGAGGCGTGCCGGCTTGGCGTCTCGACCGCCCTATTCGTGGCGATCTACGCAGTCGGCAGGTGGGCGATCGGTTTCCTGCCCGCTCTCGAGCTCTGGGGATCCGACTCACTCCCGCAGGGACTCGCGACCGTTCCGCACGCGGGCAGCATCCGCCTCACCGTCGCGCAGCTCGTGCTCGTCGTGACCGGCATCGGCCTCTTCCACGCGGGTCGACCGGTCGTGCGGCGTGCACGGCGATTGGTGGCTCGCGGGTACTTCGGACTCCTGCGACGCGGCGGCGATCAGACCGTCCTCGTCACCGGCAGTCCGGAAACCGGGCTGCTACTTCGCGGAGATCGTGAGAATGAGCCGGTCTTCGTAGTCGCCGGCGATGAGACTCGGGCTGCCCGAGTACGAGATCCGCAGCTCACGCGTCAGCCACTCGGGAGCGGTCGTCACCGTGGAGTCCGTCAGAAGTGCCGTGCCCGCGGTCCATCCGGCCACCGGAGCTCCGTCGTACGTGAGGCTGTAGGAGAGCGTCTCCGATCCCGCGTCGTGCGCCATGTACGGTTCGGTCGCTCCGCCGAGATCGGCGGCAAGATTGGCGCTCGTCACGGTCACCGTATAGCCGGTCGCCGAGTTGCTCCGCTCGTGAACGGTCGCAATCAATCGGTTCGCGACGGACGAGGTCAGGTCCATCGACCGGATCCCCGGTTCCCTGAGCGCGTAGAGATCGATGATTTCGGCCATCCGGCCGGTAACGGTAACGTCCGTCGTATCCGCGAGGGCATGCGTGCCGGGATCCGCGTAGTCGCCGGTATACAGCCGCAGGCTGATCGTGTCTGTGTACTCCCCGGACGCCAGGAACTGCCCGGCCGGCACGTTCAGGTAGAGCGTGAAGGTCACCAGCTCCGTCGTCGCGGCTACGGTGCCGAAATCGGCGGAGGTAATCACGTCCGAAGCCGTCAGGATGGCCGGCGGTTCCTTGAGGACGAGCGAGGACGGTGGCTGAGAACCGTACACCTGATACTCGAGAACCCAAGCGCCTTGCAGCATCTCGCGGGGCTCGAAGACGCCCGAGTTTCCGGTGCTGACCCCGAGAAACCAGGACGGTATCGCGGCACCCTCGTGCTCGATCGTTACGCTCACCTCCACGGTCTCGCCCCGCTCGAACGAGGCGTTCGCATAGACCGCGCCGGGCGGCGCATAGAAACCGAAGATGTCCTGCGCAACGGCAGTGGGTACGATCGACAGCGAAACGGCGGCGACGGCCATGAGTGTGATTCGCCTCACGAGTCCACCTCCTGCGGGTTCAGCTCGTTCAAATCGAGATACTCGTCGGCATCGTCCGGAACGCGGAAACGGTAGCGGAGATCCGGATGCGTAATGAGCGAAAGGACGTACTCGCCGGGCGGAAGCGAGTAGATCTCGAAGTAGCCGTCGTCATCGGTGAAGAACTCACCGCCGTCCGTCTCCCGCTCCCATCTTCCGAGCGCGTACGGAACCGGCTCGGCATCCTCGTCCAGCAGCACGCCTCCCACGTACACACGTCGCTCGAGCACAGGCCGGACGACGGTACCGGAACGGTAGGTTGGTGTCACCACGTACCGCAACTCACGCTCATCCATCCCGAACACGACCTCGGAAGGCTCGATCTCGATGCCGAGCGGGGAGTACGAGCTCAGGGAGGAGAGGATCGCGATTCCCTCGTCGAGCTCCAAGTCCGCTCTCGCGCCGTCTCGCGAGATCGACAACGGCATCTCGTCCAACCCGGCACCCGGCGCGACGATCACGAACGAGTCGAGCACCGGAAGCGTCACACCGACCTCCTCCCCCGCCACGACGAGGGCGCTCTGCAGACCGAGCGTGGTTCTGTTGAGGAGATCGCCCTCGGCTGCGACGCCCGAGAGCGAGTGCGACAGCGAGCCACGCACGTACGGATTCACGTAGCCGATATCCGCGCTGAGATTGAGCACCTCCGAGAAGTCGACCGGGATTTTCGCCGAGGCGCCGAAGTCCACGTCCTCGGGTCCCCCGCCCGCGTACCGACTCCAATGTGCCGTGAACTCCTGGGTAGCGAGGTTCTGCTGCAGGAACAGATTCTGTCGGTGCTCCGGGAAGGATGCCGAGTAGGTCACCGTCGCAGTGAACGAGGTTTCGCCGTTGAAACTGAATCCCGCGTCCGCGCTCACCGCGGCGCCGCCGCGAATCGATTTGCGAAGACCCGCGCGGACCTGCACGTCGTGAGATCCATCCTCGACCCCGTACACGTACGATGCCCGGGGAGTGATCGAGAATCCCTCCGGGAGCGCGAAGCTGACGTAGCCCGACCCCGACACTCTCGTGGAGTCCGCGCCGCCGGCTCCCGTCGTCAGCGAACGGAACGCGCCGGTAATGCCGAAGCTCAGGTACGAGTCGGGACGCGGATCGAGGAAACTGTAGCTCAGCGGGACGTCAACGAGGATCCGCTCGCCCGGGCCGATGCCGACGTCGGGCTCGAGACCGAAGGTGCCGACCTGCGTTGCGAGCAACGCCTGGAGCCCCACGTCGACCTGGAGATCGAGCAGCTCCACCCCCTGCCGCATGCCGAGCGTGAACGCCGGCGTCACTCCGTAGCGCTGATAGGCCATGACGATCGGGCGCGCGAAGTCGCGCTCTGCGACGCCGGCGGCCAGCCCCGCGTCAAGGACGCCGGCGTCCAGGAGGTTGCGGTCGTGCGGGAGAATCAGCTCGATCTCCTGTGGCCCGTCCTCCCCCTCCCAGACGGCAACGACGGTATTGACGCCGTCCAGGAGCGGGACCTCGCCGAGCTCGTAGTTCCCAGCATCCAGCGTGCGGCGCGCGAGGCGCGACTCGTTGAGGAAGATGTCCACGTCCGACCTCATGGGCAGGAAGATATCTGCGAGCACTCGCTCGGGCGGATCGAGCGCACGCCCGAGCGAGCGTGCTCGGAAGAAGGAGACCCCGAGGACCGAGCGTACGCCTACGAGGTCGGTCGTCCTCCACGTGAGGTCTCCGCCCTGCAGGCGGTACCCGATCGTGGGGATGTCCCACGTCGCGCGGGCATAGTCGAGGAACAACGGTTCGTCCCCGCTCTGAACACCGCCGTGCGCCTCGAGCGCGACCGTGTAGATGTTGACGGCTATCTCCGGCGTTACGGCGTACTCGAAGAGCGCCGTCTCGTACGCCAGCCTGGTCCAGAGATCGAGATTGGCGATGAGACTGAAGACCTCCGGCGCAACCGGAGCTCCGATCGGAACCGCGCGCCGCCCTACGAGCGAGATGCGCTCAGGTCGACGAGCGTTCGGCGGAATCACGGCGAGGAGGGAGAGCTCGTCCCAGTCGAACGCTACGGTGATACCGATCGCGTCGAGATCACCGAGCGGCGCGACATCGCCGTCGTCAAAGAGCTCCGCCGCGCGATCGAGAACCTCGATGCGCAGATCTTCGGCGACAAGCGACAGGAGATCGTTCGGAACGATCGAAACGTCTCCGTCTTCGGAGATGAGCGCTTCAACCTCGCCGAGGTATTCGCCGCGGCCATCGTCCATTCGAAGGAACAGAGGAACCGGGATCAGCGTGGAATCGAGAACGTCCTGAGACCACGCCACGAGCCCCGCGCATGCGATGAGGATGATCGGAATGATACGTCGGAACCATCGACGCATTCCCTATTCTGCTTCAAAGCGTATTTGCGCGTACACCTGGCCCTGCCAGAGCTCGCCCGGCATCGCGACGAGAAAGTCCCGCGTGGATCCTGCAAGCATGTTCTCGCCGGCCAAGCCCTGGAGCTCGTGCGTCCGCATGATGATGTCGCCTTCGCCGTCCGGATCGCGGGAGAGCGTAAGCTCGGCGTTCGAGAGGAGCGTGTGCCTGGTTCCGGCGTTCGAGATGGTAACGCGCAGGTACTCGCCATCCGGACGCTCGACCCGCGCGACCGACGTGACGCTCACGTCAGGCTCGGCGCCGGGAGGAATCACGTAGAGACTGCCCTCGTAGCGATACGTGAGGCGAATCGCCGCGCCTTGAGCCGGTTCCGGCTCGTCCATCGTGACCGGCAGTTGCTCCGCGATGATCCGGAAGGGAAGCTCGGCGTCGATCTGCGCCGGACCGTCCCATCGGACGCGCACGCTCCGGCCTTCTCCGGGCTCGAGCAGCATCTGCCGGGGATAGACGATGAAGTGCTCCGACTCCTTGCCCTGGATCTCGGTCCCGTCCCGTTCGATGCGGCGCGGGCGTACCGCGATCCTCACGGCGATTCGATCGTTCGTGGTGTTCGTCACCCGGAATACGCGGTTCGCCTGCGGGCCGGTCGTCGCAAACTCCTGGCTGATCGGCTCGAAGCTGAACGCGTGCGCCGCGACCGAGGAGAGTGCGATCAGGATGAGAACCACGAGGCCGCGCAGTCGGCGGCCTCGTGACCTGAGAGAGAGCGTTCGGGTTCGCTCCGTGATCATGGTACGCCCCTGGATCAGAGCTTACTTGGCACGCAGGACGATCGCAAGCTGGTCGGAGTAGTATCCGGCGTTATGGCCCTCCGACTGCGTGTAGGTAATCTGAAGCGTCTCGCCGGTCTGCGCGAGATCGGACGTCGCCTCGCCGACCAAGGCGCCCGTGTCCGGAATGTCTACCGCACCGGTCGTTCCGGCTCCGAGATACTCGATCTCGTAGGTAATCTCGTCCAGATCCGCGTTGATGAGCCCGGTGTCCGTGGGATCGGCGTTCTCGGAGAACACCCACAACTCCCAGCCCGCCGTGTTGTTCGTCGTGACGTCGATCGTGGCGATCGTCTGGGTGGTCGGGGCGTCCACGCCCGCGATCGTGAGCGGAAGGTTGTCCGCTACGCCCGAGGCGGTGACCGTCAGGTCGAGGGCAAGGGGGACGTGCCCGCCGATGTTGAGCGTGTCGCCGTTCGCAGCGAAGGCGACTCCCGCCGTGAGCGTCATGAGTCCAACGGCGATGATGACCCGAAGTAGCTTGTTCATACTCACCTCCATAATGAATCGTCGATGACCGGGTGGAAACTGCCCCTGATCACCGAGCAACCCCAGTGTAGTACATTCGTCTACAAATTTCACTTCTTTTTTTGAAAAGATTAATATGTCCATTTCAACGACGGCCGTGGGGATGTGGCCGTTGGCGTTGCGCATTGAGCCTCCTCCGCCTATGATGTCACCATCTCAATGGAGGGCTGCAATGAAGAAACCGACCGGGTGGCTGCGGCCACGAGCTGTAATCGTTTTCACAACCTGCATTGCCGTGGTCGTGGGACTGGCTGTGACGATGGCCGGGTGCGCGACTTGGACCGGCCGGGGTTCGCTCGAGTTCGTGGGCAACGTGTGGCCGAGCGGCGTCGCCGAAGACCCCGACTTCCTTCTCTACTGGAATCAGGTCACTCCTGAGAACGCGGCCAAATGGGGCAACGCGGAACCGAGCCGCGATGAAATGGTGTGGGACGACCTGGACATTGCCTACGACTTCGCACTTGCGAACGATCTGCCGTTCCGGATCCACACGCTCGTATGGGGCCGCTCGCAGCCACCGTGGCTCGGCCGGCTCTCCGACGAAGAGCTCCGCGCGGAGCTCGAGGAGTGGATCTCGCTGCTCGGAGAGCGCTACCCCGAGACCGACATGATCGACGTTGTGAACGAGCCGCTCCACGTGCAGCCGCCCTACATGTGGGCCCTCGGCGGACCGGGTGAGACGCGTTTCGACTGGATCGTCGCGGTGTTCGAGCTCGCCCGCGAGAGCTTCCCGAACGCGGAACTGACGCTGAACGACTTCGGGATCCTCGAATCGGAGGAGGCGACCGCCGGCTACCTGCGGATCGTGGCCACCCTCAAGGAACGGGACCTGATCGACGCGATCGGCGTTCAGGCGCACGATCTGGAAGACGTTCCGACCGAGACGATCGCGGCGAATCTCGATCGTCTCGCGGAGGCCAACCTCCCGATCTACGTGACCGAGCTGGACCTCGCACTGGAGGACGACGCCGAGCAGGCCGCGCGCATGGAGGAGCTCGTGACCCTGTTCGCAGCGCACCGGGCGGTACGCGGGATCACGCTCTGGGGCTACAAGGAGGAGTGGATCTACAGCAAGAGCGCCCACCTGTTGAGCGCGGACGGCGAGGAACGCCCTGCCCTCACCTGGCTCCGGGAGTTCAGAGGACGATAGTACGCATTCCGTTGACTCACGATACTCACTGCTTAACATCTATGGAGGAAACTGTGGCTTCTGGGTATGACAACTTCAAAGTGGCGATCTACGCACGCGCGTACGAGGTCGTCAAGATGGCCGACGAGGCGTGGCTGGACGAACGGTTCCGGGTCATGCAACGGGCGATACGCCCGGACAAGATGTACTTGGAGACTCACCGCGACATGCTGGTGGTCCCGGAGGACGATCTCCGTCGTGTCATCGAGTACTTCCGATCGCAAGATATCGCCGTTGCCGGCGGCATCACGATCACGGTGGATGAAGGGAACCACTTCGAGACCTACTGCTACACGAACGAGGAGCACCGCGCGAAGCTGAAGGAAGTGGTGGAGCTGACCGCCCGCAACTTCAACGAGTTCATCTTGGACGACTTCTTCTTCACGAATTGCACGTGCGAGTCGTGTATCGCGGCCCGCGGAGACCGCACCTGGACCGAGTTCCGGCTCGAGCTCCTGCGGCAGGCGTCGCACGAGCTCATCCTGGAGCCCGCCCGCCGGGTGAACCCCAACGTCAAGGCGGTCGTGAAGTTTCCCAACTGGTACGAGCACTACGCCGGCTGCGGCCTCAACCTCGAGGCCCATCCGAAGAGCTTCAACGGGATCTACACCGGCACCGAGACGCGCGATCCGATCGGACGGCATCAGCACCTGCAGGAGTACCTCGGGTATGCGATCTTCCGCTACCTCGAGAACGTCATGCCGGGTGGCAACGGCGGGGGCTGGGTCGATCCCCCGGCGATCCGGCACCTCGATCGGTACGCGGAGCAGATCTGGCTCACGATGTTTGCGAAGGCTCCGGAGATCACGCTCTTCGACTTCCGCCAGCTCGTGCACCGCATGGACGCGTACGAGCGCGCCCCGTGGCAGAACGGAAACACTTCGTTCGACCACGACGCGACCCTCGCCCGCGCGCGCCAGGAGGCGAAGGACGAGGGGGAGGCGACGATCGCCTACGTCGCGGGAGACGCGCTTCGCGCATCCGATCGTGCGGTCGCTTCGCTGGGCACACCGATCGGGATCGCAGCGTTCAAACCGTATCATTCTACCGGAGAAGACTTCGTTCACAGCTACCTGGGGAACATCGGTATCCCGATCGACCTTCGACCGGACTTCCCGAAGGCACCGGAGACCGTCCTCCTCGCCGAGTCCGCGGCGCACGATCCGGACATCGTAGATCGGATCGACGGCCACCTCCGCTCCGGCGGCCGTGTCGTGATCACGAGCGGCCTCCTTCGTGCGCTCGAGGGGCGCGGCATCGACCGCATCGCGGACGTGGCGATGACGGCTCGCAAGGCGCTGGTGCGCGGGTTCATCGTGGGACGCGATCAGATGATCGAGATCGACGAGCCGATCCTCGTCTCCCAGATGCGGTACAACACGAACGCATCGTGGGAGATCGTTTCCGGAGTGGGGCCGTACACGGGCTACCCCGTACTCCACGAAGCGCAGTACGGCACGAGCACGCTCATCGTGCTGAACCTGCCGGACAACTGGAGCGATCTCTACCGGCTGCCGGCACCGATCCTGAAGGAAATCCGGGAACAGCTGTCCGTCGGCCTCCCGGTCTTCCTGGACGCGGAGAGCCGTGTATCGCTCTTCGTCTACGACAATCGGACGCTCGTGGTCGCCTCCTTCAGGGACGAGCCGGCGGACGTCACGTTGTGGACTGATGCCGTCGCAACCAATCTCCACGATCTCGAAACCGGCGAAGCCATCGACGGCACGAGCGTAGGTGAGGTTGTCGTCTGGACTCGACGAACGGCACCGGCGCGTACCCGCTTCACGTTTTCCCTGCCTCCGCACTCGTTCCGAACCTTCCGCTGGTCGTAACCCCCCCTGCGTGCCCCGAATGAAACGGGGCACGCACTTTTTCGTTGACAGCTCCCGGATTCGGCTCTACAATCGCTTTTTGTTAGTTGAATTCAACTAACCTATTGGTGCGTGGGAATGGCAATACGGTCAACTGAGAAGTCCAGCTACAACTTCTTTCGCGTTCTCAGGTCGATTTGGCAGCATGAGGGCATCAGCCGAACCGAATTGGGGCATATTCACGGCCTGGACAAGGCGACCGTGAGCACAATCGTCAGTGAATTAGTTGACATTGGCGTCGTAATGGTAGCAGACGTGGATACCACGGCGGCCGGTCCCGGAAGACGCCGCGAGATCCTGCAGATCAACGAACGATGGGGCTACGTCGCAGGGATCGAGTTGCGGCCGGATGGGGTCACGAGCTGCGCGGCCGACCTGCACGGCAGGATCATCGCCTCGCATCGCCACCACCAACGCGTTGAACGCGCCACTCTGCGGGAAACATTCTTCAACTGCCTCGAATCGTTGAAGGCGGACGATCGTGTCGTGGACATGCCGCTGCTCGGCGTCGGCGTGGGCCTCGGCGGTATCGTGCGCCGCGAGGACGCGGTGATCGTCCACTCGATCCCGTTGGACATCCACGAACCGTTCGACTTCCAGTCGGAAATCGGCCGCCGGCTCACGGTTCCACTCGTGATCGACAACGACGCAAACTGCGCCGCGTGGAGCGAGATCCTTCTCGATCGCGAGTCGCCGAAAAACTCGCTCTTCGTGTTGCTCGAGTTCCGAAACGGGCCGGAGACGCTCCTCTACGGTGGTGGAGTCGGGCTCGGGCTCGGATTCGTCCTGAACGGGTCGGTCTACTACGGCGAGGACGGATCGGCGGGAGAGTTCCGCAGCATCTACTGGCATCCGGGCTACTCGAGCCAGTTCGGGTTCACGAACGAGGAAGCGATCGACGTGGCGAACAAGCCCGACTCACTCGACCACCTGATCCGGGAACTGGCGCAGCACATTGCGCTGTTCGTGAACACGCTCAACCTCAAGAAGGTGTACATCGGCGGTGACGCTGCGGAGATCGGCGACTCGATCGTTGAGGCGATCCAGCGAGCGATCCGCGCGAACTGGCCGTACGACGAACCGATCGGCTGCGCGATACAGATCGCCAGCACGAAGAGCGACACGGCCGCCGTGGGCGCGGCCGCCATGATTCTGGAACGCCTCTTCGAGGAGCCGCTCCTGCCGGCGGGCCTGAAGGACCGGAATCATGTGTGGAGTCAAATACTACGTGGAAGGAAGGCGCCGGTCTCGTCCAAGCGATAGAGACCGGACAGGGGGCACCATGGAACAAAGTCAGAAGATGGAGCTGTCGTCCACCCCGGACGTGGTCCCGCTCAGGAATCGCGCGAGTCTGCGATCACGCCTCTATCAGTACCGCTACATCTACTTGATGCTGCTGCCGGGGGTGATCTACCTCTTGATCATCCAATACCTGCCGATGTTCGGCGCGCTGGTCGCGTTCAAACGCGTTGACTACTCGCTCGGGCTCATCCGCAGCCCGTTTGTGGGACTCTCCAACTTCGAGTTCCTCTTCTCTACGAAGAGCGCATGGGTCGCGATCCGAAACACGCTGGCCTACAACAGCGTGTTCATCACAACCGGTCCGATCATCTCGGTGGCACTCGCAATCATGCTCAACGAGCTGCTCAACAAGCGTACGGCCAAGGTGTATCAGACGCTTCTGATCCTGCCTCACTTCGTCTCGTTCGTGGTGGGCAGCTACCTCGTCTACGCCTTTCTCTCCACGAACAACGGCTACTTCAATACGACGCTGTACCCGGCGCTCGGAAAAGAGCCGGTCATGTGGTACCTGGAACCGCAACACTGGCCGGTGATCCTCTTCCTCGTCAACGGCTGGAAGACGTGGGGATTCGGTACGGTCATCTACCTCGCGACGATGTCCGGCTTCGACCAGGAGCTCTACGAAGCCGCAACGATCGACGGCGCAACCAGATGGAAGCAGATCTGGAGAATCACGATCCCGCTGCTCATGCCGATCGTCGTTCTGCTCTTCATCTTGAGTATGGGGCGCATCTTCTACTCCGACTTCGGCCTCTTCTACCAAATCCCGCGCGGCAGCGGCCCGCTCATACCCACGACCCAGACGCTCGACACGTTCGTCTACCGGGCCCTGATCCAGATCTCGGACATTGGCATGTCGTCGGCGGCTGCGTTCGTTCAGTCAATCATCGGATTCGTCACGATCGTAACGGTGAACCTGGTCATGCGCAGGGTCAAGCCCGAGTGGTCGGTCTTCTAGGAGAGCAGAAATGGCAACTTCCAAGCTACTGAGAAAGAACGAAGTCTCGCCGACCGTAAACGTGATCCTCAACCTCTTCTTCCTCCTGGTCGTGGGTCTCACGCTCGTCCCGCTCATTCTCCTCACGATCGCGTCGTTTACATCCAATGACGTGCTCGTCCAGGAAGGCTACAAGTTCATGCCCTCGGCCTGGAGCTTCGAAGGGTACGAGTTCCTCTTCTCGAACACCCGCATGGTCCGGGACGCCTACGGCGTGACGATCCTCGTCACGGTCGTGGGAACCTTCGGACACGTGGCGCTCTGCTCGCTCACGGCGTACGGGCTGACGAAGCGAAACATGCCGGGAGTAGGATTCTTCACCTTTCTCGTCTTCTTCGTGATGCTCTTCCGCGGTGGTCTCGTTGCCGAGTACATCATCGGCACGCAATACCTCGGCTTCCGGAACAACTTCCGCGCGCTCATCCTGCCACTCATGTTCAACGTCTGGCACGTGCTGATTCTGCGGACGTTCTTCAAGACGTCGGTGCCGCCTTCCATCGAAGAGTCGGCAAAGATCGACGGCGCGAACGACCTACGGATCTTCTTCCAGATCGTGCTCCCCTTGTCCAAGCCGGTTCTCGCAACGATCGCTCTGTTCGCCGCGCTGATCTACTGGAACGACTGGTTCTTGAGCCTGCTCTACATCACGGACGAGCGAATGTACAGCCTCCAGTTCGTCATGCTGCAAAGCCTCCGCCAGGTCGAGGCGATGCGACGACTCCTGCAGATGGGCGCTCCCGGCGAAGTCATTGCGAGGTTGCTCGAGCTCCCGGATGAGTCGGTCCGCTTTGCGATGGTTGTGGTGAGTATCGGCCCGATCGTCTTCGCGTATCCCTTCTTCCAGCGCTACTTCGTGAAGGGTATGACGATCGGAGCGATCAAAGGTTAGTTGGGTTTTCACACTCGCGTTGCGAGTGAGTAATACGGAAAGGAGGTCTCTATGAGATCGAGAGTTTCGATTGTAGTGGTCGCACTCCTCCTGGTCCTTGGCACGGGCATTGCTTTTGCCGCGGGACAGGGAGAGGGAACTGGGGATGGAGAGCCGGTAGCGGTCGACATCCTCATGCCGGGTGGTCCACAGCCGCCTGACAGCGACACGGTGTTCGAGGCAGCCAGAGACTACGCTGGACCGATCATCGGTGCGTACCCCGTCATCGAGTTCGTTCCCTGGGACAACTGGCCGAATCGGAAGCGACTGCTCCTGCAGGCGGGCGAAGAGATGGACATCGTCTTCACCGCGTCGTGGAGTGACTTCGCTCAGGAAGTGGCCCGAAACGCGTGGCTTCCGCTCAACGATCTGATCGACGAGGAGGCGCCGCAGATCCGCGACGTCGTTGGCGTGTTCCTGGATGGAGCAACGGTGGACGGCAACATCTACGCGGTCCCCACGGTCAAGGAGCAGGCGGAAGGAACCCAGTTCATCTTCAACGCCGCGCTCGTTGAGGAGTACAACGTTCCTGTGGACGAGATCGACAGCTTCGAGGACCTCGAGCCATGGCTTGCCATCATCGCGGAAAACGAGCCGGACGTGATTCCGTATTTGCTCGACGGTCTGTCCACGCCGACCGAAACCTTCCGCTACCACTGGGACGCGGTTGGCGCGGGACGCGAGTTCTATCTCGAGCACCCCGAGATGTACGGCGACGAAGAGGAAGTGGTCAGCAACGCGTACTTCATCGACGAAGTGTGGGAGACCGCGCAGATCACTCGTGACTTCTATCGCGCCGGATACTTCCAGCCGGAAGTCGAAGACGTGGGCAGCAACCTCGAGGCTCAGTCCACCAAGTACCAGACCGCGGGCAACTACTTCGTGTGGTCGCACGTGTCGCACCCGGGCAAGGTTCCCGAGCAGTCGGTCGCATGGGGCCACGAGCTCGTTGGAAGCGGTCCTGTCTGGCCGCAGATGGTCACCAAGAACATCCTGAATGGATCGATGATGGCTATCTCGCAGACGTCCGACCACGCCGTTGAGGCGATCAAGCTCCTCGAGCTCATGAACGTGGATCAGGACTTCAACAACCTCCTCAACTTCGGTATCGAAGGCCGCCACTACGAGTTCGTTGACGAGAGCGCCGGCGTCATCCGCCCGGTCGCCGCGGCGAACACCGGTGAAGGCTACGCGCCGAACATGCAGTGGGCGCTCCAGAACCAGTTCCTCACCTACCTGACGGAGAACGACAATCCGAACAAGTGGGAGCTGTACCAGCAGTACAACGATGAGGCTGGAATCTGGCCGACGGTCGGTTTCATTCCCGATCTCTCGCCGGTTCAGACGCAGGTCGCGAGCGTGACCGCCGTCACCGAGGAGTACGAGCAGACCCTGATTCGAGGTCTCGTTGATCCCGCATCGATCATGGAAGACTTCCAGGAAGCGCTCATCTCCGCGGGCGTTGAGGACGTTGAAGCCGAGCTCCAGCGTCAGGTCCGCGAGTTCCTCGACAACAACTGAGCGCGAGCTCTTCGTGCTTCGCGGGCGGCCGGCTTCCGGCCGCCCTTTCTTTGTCCCAGGCGCCGTCTACGCGCGCAGGAGCTCAATGTGGGCTTTCAGCTCGCTCGGCAGCGGTTCCCCGCTTCGCTCGAAGCGCCGCGTCCGGCTCTCGAACTTCAGGATCGACTTCCGAACGCGGTTCTGGTACTTCGCCTCCAACTCGGCGTAGAGCGGCTTGCGGGCCATCTCCTCACGGACGTTCTTTGGAAACGGGCAGTGGCGGTAGAAGATCTCGCGGGCAACCGGATTGAGTCGCACCTTTCCGTCGTACTCGTACGTGACCCAATTGATGTACTCCGCAGTGAACCGTTCCCGATCGGAGCGCGTCTTCTTCACGAGCGCCCGCAGGCGTTCCTTCGCCTCGGGCGTCATGCGAGGATTCTTCTGGAAGAAGTTGATGTAGTCGTAGTAGGCACCCACCAGCCCGCCGTCCACCGGGTCCATCCAGTTCGCTCCTGCGATCGTCTTCTGGAGCTCCCACCGGAACTGCGCGAGCGTTGTGATGATTGCCTCGTCGAACCGCTCACCGAAGAGGAAGGGCATGAAGATCCGCCCGGGTGTATGGCGGGAGGTTCCGTCCAGCTCCTGCCACATCATCATCCGGGAGCCCGCAACGGGGTACAGAACGAAGTTGGGTACGATCTCCTTGCGGACGATGTCCGTTCCGTACTTGTGCCGCAGGCCAACGTCGCGGTGGAAGAGCGTGAAGTCCCGGCTGCGCACTTCGGCGACGCGGCGCGCCACTTCTTCGGGTTCCAGGAAGAGGCGGGAAACGTCGCCTCCGATTGCGTCGCGGCAGAGAATGGGAAAGGCTTGCCTGCGTGAGCCATAGAGGAGCGCCGAAGTCGTCCCGGCGATGTTCCGAATCTCGAACCGGACGCGATCCTCGGGAGTGTCCTGGTAGACCGTCGCCTCTGCTCGCTCGCGCTTGGTCATCTTCGCCTGTGTCTTGAGCCGCTTCGCAAACGTATCGCCCATCTCGGTCAGAGACGGGTCGACCTGTCCGCGATAGATCTTCTCCAGGAAGTACGGCAACGTCATCGCCGGTATGGTCTCGTCCGCGTAGAGTGCCTTCGCGTACGCGTTGTCGAGGGCAGCAAGATCGTCCTCGGATACGAGCGTCTCGTCCACAAGCCCGAAGTGGAGCATGATACCGGGTACGAACGACTTCAGATCGGTATCGATCGCCTTCAAGAAACACCGTTCGTAGACCCTCCAGTAGAGCGTCCCGAGCTCGTCCCGCAGCGCGCGTGCCGATTTGTCTTCGTCCAGTCGGTTGGGGAGTTGCTTGAATCGCTCGAGCAGCTCCGTGAAGGTCATCCGGTCCTTCTGCGACAGCCCGGAGTACTCGAGAATCCGCTGCGTGAGCCCCCGGTACTTGTCCAAGTTGCGCGTGGCGCCTGCCTCGGGGCCGCCGCCCGCGGAAGCGGTCGTTCCGGCGGTCTCGGCGTCTTGGGGCGCAGTCGCCGCATCGGCTGCGCGTCCGCCGCGATGGTCGTCGCCCGCAACCTGCGCGGTCTCGCCGTCTTCGGGCAGGGGTTCAGCGGCAAGCGCGTGCGCTTCCTGCTGCCGCAGGGTTCCCAGGTACCTGTAGATCGGGTACTCGTCCGAGAGCCTGCGGCCGAGCAGACTCATCGCGTCCTTGTGGAAGCGGTAGCAGAGCTTCGCGAGATAGTAGCTGAAGTGCCGCTCCTCCCGGCGGTCCGTCTGCTGGTCGAGCGCCTGCGCGATCCATCCGCCGTCATAGAACAGGAGATCGAGCAAACCGTCGATCTCCTCTACCAATCGGCTGTTCGTTCGAATCATCTCTTCGAGCGCAGTACCGAGCCGTTGGTAGATATACGCGGTGCCCGGCTCGTCGTTCTCGAGCACTGCCTGGACCGCGGCGCGATCCTTGCCGAGCAAGCGCTTCAGGAAGAGAAACTGGGGGAGATCGATCGTTGATTCGGGCGATACACTGTCCCAGTCTGAGTAGAGGTCGAGTTGATCCTGGATGCGGCCCACGAAAACGTTGGCGTCCCAGAACGAAGGAAGCGGGATGCCCTGTCCGGCCGTCCGCGCGCGGAGGTCGGCCGAATACTCCGCGAGCGAGGAGCCCAGGCGTTCGGCCGGTTCGGCGCCGAGGATATCGGGAGCAAAGTCGTACGCAAGCGCGATCGAGTCGGCGATCGAAGCCAGCTTGTGCCAGAGGTACTTGTAGTTCTGAAACAGGTAGATCGCCGACTCGACCCGCTGGACAAGTCCCTGGAGGGCTCGGTAGTTGAGATCCACGTCCGAACCCAGGCGACGGGCAAGCGACTCGGCTGCCACGGGGATATTGGTGATGATGCAATCGCTCAGTGCGCGAACGACACGCCGCGCGGGCCCGGGTTCACGAATATCGGTGATGCCGCACAGCGATTGCCCCTTGATGAGCCCAACACGGCGTCCGGACTCCTGGAGCTCCGCGAGTCCGGAGTGGATGATGGTGAGGGCGGACTCCATCGAACCCTCCTCTATCAGCACGGTCCCCGCCGGGACGCGCATCTTCGACGCCTCGCGGGATCGGTCCAGTATATCCATAAATCACACTATATCAAACTCGAGACGATCTGTCATCTGCGAGATGCCGGACTCCGATATCAGCGGCGCTCCGCGCCGCAGCCACGGGACGAGTTCGATCAATTGGGCGGTCGCCGTGGCGACTCCCGGTCAGCCCTCCTCGTAGCGGAACCGCTTGAAGTCCGCGTGGCGCCGGAGCCCGCTCAGGTCCTGGCAGCACACACCCACGAAGGCGCCGGTGAACGATCCACCCGGGCGCATCTCGTCCGAGAGGACGGTCATGTCCAGGACCGTGCCCACCTCGTACCAGATCGTACCGTCGGACGACCAGCTGAACTGGAGCTCGGCGTAGCGCACGTTCGCGCGCAGATGAACCGGTCCCGCCTCCGGAAGGCCGATCTCATCGCCGCCTATCGGGAATAGCTCCTCGCCGCCACCGGCACTCAGGATGCCCAGCTGCCGGCCGAGCTCCCCCGCGCTCACGTAGAGGTAGTGGAACTTGGTCGTGTCGTAGATGCAGATGAGCCCGGCCATCTGCTTGTAGTCCTCCGGGCCGAACTCCAGACTCGTCTGCGCCTCGTACTCGAAGGCCTGCCGGCGGCGAGCGATCAGCGACTGGTCGAAGCGCGAGACCGGCGGATCCTGCCCGAAGAGACGAAGATAACCGGGCCGCGCGGAGAGACTCATCGCCTCCTCGCCGAGCGGGACGCGGAGCGTCTGCCAGTGGATGGAGAGCGAGTCGCCGTCGAACTCGTCCACGAACACGCGCGTGCCGGTCTGCGCACCCGTGGCACCCGCCCGCGCCGGTGCATCGGAGGCGACGAGCGATGCCGGCGCCGGCACCTCCGATGCAGGCGCATTCCCGCCGTGCGCGAGCCGGAGCCAGCCGTCCGGCGACCAGTCGACCTTCTGGATCGACGTTTCGCGCCCGAGGACCGACCAGCCTTCGGCGCGTCCCCGGATACCGCTCCCGATCGGGCGCGAGCACAGGTGGACGAGATACCACCCGTCCGGCGTCTCCACGATATCCGCGTGACCGGCGCGTTCGAGCGTCGCGTCCGAATGCCCGACGGAGGTGAGGATCGGGTTCTCGGGGTCGACCTCGTACGGGCCGCCGATCGAGCGTGAGCGAGCCATCGTGACGGCGTGCTCGAACCCGGTGCCGCCTTCGGCCGTGAGCAGGTAGTAGTACCCTTCCCGCTTGTAGAGATGAGGGCCTTCGGTCTTTCCGAGCTCGGTTCCGAGAAAGATGCGCTCGATCGGACCGGTGAGTCGCTGCGCGTCCGGATCGTACTCCTGGAGGATGATGCCGGAGAATCGGTTGCGATTCGGGCGCCACTCCCAGTCCATATTGACCAGCCATTTCCGCCCGTCGTCGTCGTGGAAGAGCGACGGGTCGAAGCCGGAGCTGTTCAGGTAGATCGGCTCACTCCATGGACCGGTGATCTCGGAAGCGGTCACGAGGTAGTTGTGCGTCACCTTGAACGCGCCATGATGGTGCTTCACGTTCGTGTAGATGAGCCAGAAGAGGCCGTTCGAATAGGTCAGACACGGAGCCCACACGCCTCCGCTGTCGTCCACGCCCTCCATGTTGAGCTGGCTCAACCTCGTCAGCGGGTGCGCTACGAGCTCCCACTGAACGAGATCGCGGGAGTGGTGGATCTGCACGCCGGGGAACCACTCGAAGGTAGAGGTTGCGATGTAGTAGTCGTCGCCCGCACGGACGATCGACGGGTCCGGGTTGAAACCCGGCAGAATCGGATTCCTGATGGTCATAGGCTCCCCTTCGCGCCTAGGAGATAGAGTCCAGGTCGGTGACTCCCTGCCGCACGTGCTCGGCCGAGTCGTCGAGCGCCGACTTCTCCTCCGCGCTCAGCTCAATCTCCATGATTCGCTCCACGCCGCCCGCGCCGAGCACGACCGGCACGCCCAGGAAGATGTCCCGGTAGCCGAACTCTCCCTCCAGATACGCGGAAGCGGGCGCCACTCGCTTCTCGTCCTTGATGATCGCCTCGACCATCGTGGCGACGCTCGCCGCGGGCGCGTAGTACGCGCTCCCGGTCTTCAGGTAGTTGACGATCTCGCCGCCGCCGGTGCGCGTCCGGTCGGAAAGCGCCTTGATCTCCTCCGCGCTCATCAGTTCCGAGAGCGGAAAACCGGCAACCCTCGTGTAGCGGGCAACCGGAACCATCGTATCGCCGTGGCCCCCGAGCACCATCGCATCCACATCGCTCGGCAGTACGCCGAGCCGCTCGGCAATGAAGTACCGAAACCTCGTGGAGTCCAGGACGCCGGCCATGCCCACGACGCGCTCCTTCGGGAAGCCCGTCTCTCTGAGCATCACCATAGAAATGACGTCCAGCGGGTTCGCGACCGCGATCACCGTCGCTCGCGGCGCAAACTTCTTGATGTTCTGCGCGGCGCTCCTCGCGATTCCAACGTTGGTCTTCAGGAGATCCATCCGGTCCATGCCCGGCTTGCGCGCCACGCCCGCGGTGTGAACGACAACGTCGCTGTCCGCGATCCCGGAATAGTCGTTCGTTCCAACGATGTCCACGTTGTACCCGAACGTGGGCGCCGCATGGAGGAAATCGCTCGCCTTCGCTTCCGGGAGCCCCTCCACGACGTCCACCATCACGACATCGGCGATGTTTTTCGCCGCGATATAGTAGACGGCGGACGCGCCAACGTTACCTGCGCCAATGACCGATACCTTCTTCATCGTCCGCTCCTTACGCATAGGCTCGCAGCGACTTCGCCGACTGTTCGAGTCGCAGCCGCTCTCCATCGGTCAGCGTCGGCTCGAGGACTCGCTCGATGCCACCCGCCCCTACCAGCGCAGGCAGGCTCATCGCGACGTCGCGGATCCCGAACTGACCGTTGAGCACGAGCGAGACCGAAAGCACCCGGTTGGTACCTCTGACGACCGCCTCTGCGACATCCGTGACGGCCGCCGCCGGACCGTAGTAGGAGCTTGTCCGCTTCGCGAGGCTCACGATCCGGTCGCCCGCCTCAACGGTCTCCCGCACGAGCTCGGAGAAGCGGGTCTCGCTCATCAGCTTCGTGACGGGAACGCCACCGACCGAGCAGTAGGCGGGCAAGGCGATCATGTCGTCCGAGTGTCTCCCGATCACGGTGGCCTTCACATCCTCCTGCGCGACCAAGAGCTCGCGGGCGATGAGGACCCGAAGCCGCGCCGAATCGAGGGTACCGCCGATTCCGAGCACCCGCTGCCACGGAACGCCCGCATTCACGACGGCACGCGTGAAGAGGTCGACCGGTTCGGTCGCAACGATGACGACGCCATCGTACGAGGCGAGTGATGCGGCGATCGTCTCCACGGTGGCTCGATTCTTCTCGTAAAGGTCCTCGCGCTTCATCCCGGGCTTGCGCGTATCGCCTGCCGTGACGACTACGATGTCCGAGTCGAGCGCCTCGCTCATGTCGTCCGTACCGGTGACGGTGTAGCGGTATCCGCGCAGCGGCGCGGCCTCCATGAGGTCGAGCGCCTTGCCCGTGGCAAGCCCCTCTTTCACGTCGTACATGCAGACGTGACCGATTTCCCGCTCGGCGAGGAAGAATGCTGCGTTCGCACCAACGTTCCCGCTGCCGATGATTCCGATCTTCGCCATAGAATACTCCTGTAGGTGCTTCGCCAAGTATACTCAGCCACCCGCGAGCGCGGCGAGGCCGTTTGCCGCCCCGTGACGGCCGCGGTATGCTTTGCCCGATCCGGAAGGAGGAAGCGATGAGCAACGAGTCTCGAGTCGAGCGCGATTCGATGGGTGAGGTCTCGATTCCCGGTTGGGCGTACTGGGGAGCCCAGACGCAACGGGCGGTCGAGAACTTCTCGGTGTCCGAACACCGCATCCCGAAGGCGATGATCCGCGCGCTGGCGCTCGTGAAGAAACACGCGGCCGCCGCGAACGAGGAGCTCGGCACGGTGGACGCGAAGCTGACGCCGGCGATTCGGCAGGCAGCAGACGAGATGCTCGCGGGAAGATGGGACGACCACTTCCCGATAGACGTCTTCCAGACCGGCAGCGGCACAAGCTGGAACATGAACGCGAACGAGCTCATCGCGAATCGGGCGAGCGAGATCCTGGGGCATCCGATCGGAGAACGTTTCCCCGTCCACCCGAACGATCACGTCAACCGTGGCCAGTCGAGCAACGATGTCATTCCGACGGCGATCCACATCGCGAACCGGGTAGAGCTCCCGGCGCTCGTGCGCACCGTACGCGAACTTGGAGAGAGCTTCCGCGGGAAAGCGGCCGAGTTCTCCAAGGTCGTCAAGATCGGCCGCACCCACCTGCAGGACGCGGTCCCGATGACGCTGGGGCAGGAGTTCGGGGCCTACGCGGCGCAGATGGATAAGGCGGCCGACCGACTCGAGCGAACGCAGCCCAACCTCGAAGAGCTCGCCCTCGGCGGCACCGCGGTAGGCACCGGCCTCAACGCGCACCCCGACTTCGCTGCGAAGGCGATCGCGGGGATCGCTCAGGAGACGGGCATCCCGTTCCGCCCCGCGGAGAACCGCTTCGAGGCGATCGCGAACCGGGACGCGCAGGTGGAGCTCGCCGGTGCGCTCAACTCGCTTGCGGTGAGCCTCATGAAGATCGGGAACGACCTGCGGCTGCTCGCAAGCGGTCCTCGGGCCGCACTGGGCGAGATCGTGCTCCCCGAGCTCCAGCCGGGCAGCTCAATCATGCCGGGGAAGGTGAACCCGGTGATCCCCGAGATGATCATTCAGGTCGCGGCGCACGTGATCGGGAAGGCCGCGTCGATCTCCACCGCCGGCCAGCACGCTCCGCTCGAGCTCAACATGATGAACCCGCTCGTCGCGCACGAGACGCTTTCGGCGATCTCGCTACTCCGTGAGAGCTGCGCCGCGTTCGCGCACCGGTGCGTGGACGGGATTACCGCGGATGAGCAGCGATGCGAGTACTGGATCGAATGGAGCCTCGCGCTCGTCACCCCGCTTGCAACGCGAATCGGCTACGACAAGGCGGCCCAACTCGCGCACAAGGCGTTCGACGAGAACCGGACGATCCGGGAGGTTGTCCGCGAAGCAGGCGTGCTCAACGAGAACGAGATCGACGAGTTGCTCGACCCGCGGTCGATGGTGTAGATGCGACATATTGAAAGCGGCTCGTGGGCACTGTAGAATCGAATCATCAGCGTGAGAGGACGACCATGAAGAAGTACGTGTGTAACGTCTGCGGTTACATCTACGATCCGGCCGAGGGCGATCCGGATGCGGACATTCCGGCGGGCACCGCATTCGAACAGCTCCCGGACGACTGGGTGTGTCCCGTCTGCGGCGCCCCGAAGGAGGAGTTCTCCGTTGAGGCGTAGCTCCGCCTTGCCGCTCATCAAGATTAAGCACTCACATAAGCAATATTAAAATAGCTCAGCACGGACTTGCATGATCTTAATTCGGTGGGTACATTTTCACCGAAGGAGGCGACCATGCACGCACTCGAGGCGATCGAGCTCGTCAAGGATTTCACGACGAAGAGCGGCCCGCCGTTCAAGCGAAAGAAGGAGACCGTCAGCGCCGTGGATCGCGTCAGCTTCGCGATCGATCCGGGTGAGATCTTCAGCCTTCTCGGACCGAACGGCGCGGGCAAGACCACGTGCATCAAGATGCTCGCGACGCTGCTGATTCCCTCGTCCGGCACGGCACGCGTCTTCGGCCACGATGTGGTTCGCGAGGAAATGCTCGTTCGCACGCTCATGACCGCGGTCCTGCCGGGAGAGCGGACGCTCTTCTGGAAGCTCACCGTTCGTGAGAACCTCCGCTACTTCGGTTCGCTCTACGGACTCACCAGGAGCTATACGGACGCACGGATCAAGGAGCTGACCGGCTACTTCGGAATCGAGGAGAAGCTCAACACGCTCGTGGAGCGCCTCTCGACCGGCCAGCGCCAGAAGGTCGTCCTCTGCCGGGCGCTCCTGCCCGACCCGTCGTTGATCCTCCTGGACGAGCCCACGCTCGGTCTCGACCCGAACGCGGGAAGACAGCTCCGCCGGCTCATCCGCGGTATCCGCGATCAGGGCAAGACGGTCCTCCTCACCACGCACTATATGTACGAGGCGGACGAGCTCTCCGACCGGATCGCAATCATCAACAAGGGCCGCATCGTCTGCCTGGACACGCCACAGGCGCTCAAGGCGTCGCTCAACACGAAGAAGGCCATCCGCGTGGAAACCGACGTGTGGAACCCCGCCTGCGAGCAGGCGTTTGCCCGCGCCTTCCCGGGAAACGACGTCGTAATGAATGCACACAGCGGCGGCATCGATATCACGATTCTCGTGCGAACCGGCGAAGTCGCGATCGGAGAGCTCGCGGGCGTCATCAGCTCGTGCGGTGGTACGATCCGCACCGTGCGTGTGGACGAGCCCTCGCTCGAGGACGTCTTCGTCGCGATGACCGGCGACACGGTCGATGCGGAGGAGAGCTATGCATCCGCAAGCGCATGATCGGCCGTCGGTCGAGTCCCCACCGAACCGACGCGGGTTCATGCGACGGACGCTCGCGTCGCTCGCTGCGGTCACGTGGCGCGACATCCGCATCACGACGCGGTACAAGAGCTGGTTCGTAGCGAGCTTCCTCTGGCCGATCATCTTCCCGTTCTCGCTCGTCTTCCTCGGCAGAGGTCTCGCGGGTCCGGACGGCGAAGGCCTCGAGCGGTTCGCCTCGATGGCGGCGACCGAAGACTACGCGAGTTTCCTGATCCTGGGCAGCCTCGTCTGGATGTTCGTGAACATCAATCTCTGGATGGGCGGGCTTTCGCTCACGCAGGATCGGAACCGGGGCACCTTCGATACGCATTGGACGATGCCGGTGAGCAAGCTCACACTCGTGCTCGGAGCGACCCTTGCCTCGCTCGTGCTCAACTTCCTCCCGATGATCGTCTCCATATCGTTCTACGCCGCGATCGGCTGGTTGCAGGTCGGCGGAGACCCGATTCGCATCGCAGTCGCGATCGCCGCGGTCCTTCCCTTCCTGCTCGGCTTCCTGCTCTGCTTCTCGGCAGTCACCGTGCGGTTTCGCGAGGCCGGGATGTTCGTCCAGGTGATGCGGACGCTCTTCTCGCTTCTCTGCGGTCTCCAGTTCCCGCTTGCCGTTCTCCCGGAGGGATTGCAGGCAATCGGGCGCGCCGTTCCGCTGACGCACTTCATCGATATCGTGCGCGCGATCGTGATTCGCGGCGACCGCCTCGCCGATCACCGGGGATCGCTCGCCTACCTGGTGGGCTCGGGGCTCGTGATGCTGGCGCTCGGCGCCCTCGCGTTCGAGCTCGTGCGCGCGAGCGTTCGCAAGAGCGGACTCGTGAGCGGATACTGAGGAGGAACCGGTGAATCAGGCAGCACCATCCAGAGCGCTTCGACACACGAACCGATTTGCCACGATGTTCGCGGCGTTCGGCGCAGTTTTCAAGAAGAACGCGCTCGAGTACGTACGCTATCCGATGAACCTCTTCTTCGGGCTCGTCATGCCGGTGATCTTCTTTCTGCCCCAGTACTTCCTCATCATCAGCTTCGCCCCGGAGGGCGTGTCGGCGGGCCTCGCCGCGTGGGTCGGCACGCAGGACTTCTTCGCCTACCTGCCGATCGGGATGATGGTCGCGTACGTGATCATGACGATCTTCTGGAACCTCGGGTTTGCGATCAAGCGGCTGATGGACATCGGGATGCTCGAGACGGTCTGGTCGTGCCCGGTGCCTCGCCTCACCTACATCATCGGCGAGTCGCTCTTCTCCATGGCGAGGCTCGTGGTGGAGCTGGGCCTCGTGATCGTGATCTACCGCTACCTCTACGGCCTCGTCGTACCGGTCTCCATACTCGGATCGCTCTGGTACTTCGTCCCGTTCGTCGCCCTGATGTACGGATTCGGGATCGGCTTCGCCGCGCTCGTCCTGCTCGTCAAGGACGCGAACACACTGGTGGACACCTCGAGCTTCCTCGTACAGGGACTGACCGGAACGCAGAACCCACCGCAGGTTTTCCCGCGCGTTCTGCTCACGGTCGCGCTCGCGATCCCGATCACGCACTTCATCGACATCCTGCGGGTGGAGACGCTCGGCATCGAGCCGCTCGTTGAGCCCGCGATCGAGATCGCCTTCTTCATCGGCTCCGCGATCGTCTTCCCCGTGATCGGCGTGCTGGTCTTCAACCGGGTCGAACGTCGCAGCCGCCGCCTCGGCAACCTGCACGTTCACTGACGGCCGGCAGTCTACGCGAGGCCGTCGCGGACGAGAAGCGCCTCCGGGTCGGGGTCGCGGCCCATGAAGTCCCGGAAAAGCACGGCCGGATCCTTCGAGTTACCGCGGCTCAGGATCCGCTCGCGGAACTCGCTTCCCACCTGCTCGCTGAGTACGCCCTCGTTGAGGAAGCGCGTGAACGCGTCCGCCTCGAGGACCTCGGCCCACTTGTAGCTGTAGTACCCCGCGGCGTATCCGACGGGATCCGAGAAGAGGTGATTGAACGAGCGGACGTTCGTGCGGTGGCGCGTGGGCGTTGGGGATCGGTACGTCGCGAGCAGCTCATCGAGCACGTCGTCCAGATCGCCGCCGGTGTGCGTGCGGTAGTTCACGTGAAGCTCCAGGTCGAGCTTCCCGAACGAGAGCTGCCGCATCATGGCGGACGCCGAAAGGAAGTTGCGCGCCCTGATCATCCGATTGAAAAGCTCATCCGGAATCGGTTCGCCGGTCTTGTAGTGGTGCGCGAAGAGATCGAGGCTCTCGCGCTGCCACGTCCAGTTCTCCATGATCTGCGACGGGAGCTCCACGAAGTCCCACGCGACGTTCACGCCGTTCAGCGATTTCACCTCCACGTCCCCAAGGAGGTGGTGCAGGAGGTGACCGAACTCGTGGAAGATCGTCTCCACCTCGCGGTGCGTCAGCAGCGCCGGCTCGTCGCCGACCGGAGCGGTGAGGTTTCCGCAGATGAGACCGAGGTGCGGCTCGTCCGCGCCGGCGCCGCGCGCTCCGGTCGAGATGTAGTTGAACCACGCCCCGGCGCGTTTGCTCTCGCGCGGATGCCAGTCCGCGTAGAACGACCCGAGGTGGCGCCCTGACGCCCGATCGCGCAACTCGTAGAATCGGACCTCCGGGTGCCATACCGACGGTTTCTCGCCGCCGTCCTTCTCAACGACCTCGATCCCGAAGACGCGACCGGTCAGCTCGAAGAGCCCGCCGATGACGCGGTCGATCGGGAAGTACGGCCGAAGCTCCTCGTCGTCTATATCGAAGCGCGCCTTCCGCAGTTTCTCCTGCCAGTAGCTCGCCTGCCACGGCTCCAGGTCCGCCGCGTCTCCTTCGGCACCGGGAGTTTCGGGGCGACCGCCGGTCGCTGCGAACGCCGCGACGTCTCGCGTCTCCGTGCCGAACGCCTCGAGTACACGATCGTGAAGGTTCTCCACGAAGCCGAGCGCGGTCGCGCCGTCCTTCGCCATTCGTCGCTCGAGCACCACGTCCGCGAACTGATCCTTGCCCAAGAGATCGGCTTGCTCCTGGCGGAGCCGCAGGATCCCCCAGACGAGCCCGGTGTTCTCGTGCGGCTCCTCGGCGCCGACCGCGTTGTACGCCTCGAAGAGCTCCCTGCGGATCTCTTCGGCATCCAGGTACTTGAGCACCGGTAGGAGCGAGGGCATATGAAGCGTGAAGCGCCAGACGGGAGCGTCCTCGGACCCGAGCCCCTTGCTCTTCGCGCTCTGAAGCGCCGCCGCGCGCGCGGATTCAGGCAGCCCGGCGAGAAGCGCTTCATCCTCCACGATCTTCTCGTAGGCGTTCGTCGCATCCAGCACGTTCTCGCTGAACTTCTGCGTCTTCGCCGCGAGCTCCTGCTTGATCGCCATGAGCCGTTTCTTCTGCTCGGGTCCGAGCTCGGCACCCTCTTCGCGGAACCCGGCGAGCGTCTCCTCCACGTGCCGCCGCTTCGTGTCGCTCAGTCGCGCCGTCTCAGGCTTCAGCGCAGCGGCGGACAGCACGCGGTAGAGCGGCTCGTTGAGCGGAATGGACGCCTCGAACGCCGAGACCTTGGGCAAGACGTCGTTGATCGCCTCGCGCAGATCGGGCGAGTTCGCCACCGAGTCGAGGTGGTTGATCTTGCCCCACGCGGTGTTCACGGGTTCGGTTGCGACCTCGAGCGCGGCGAACGTGCTCTCGTACGTCGCGGCGTCCGTCTGCTGCGCCGCGATCTCGTCTATCGCGGCCTGCGCCTGGGCGAGCACCTTCTCCATGTCCGGCCGAACATGCCCGGGGGTGAGCTCTTCCCATCGCGGGAGAAACGAGGTGTCGAGAAATGGATGCTTCATTCGGGAAGTATACTGATGAGCGCGACGAGCGCCAGCCTCTACGGCCGATAGAGGCGCTCGCCGATCCGGCGAATCAAGGGTCGCGGAAGCAACCGGGAGGCGAGCGCGGCCACCTTGTTCGCAAGGCCCGGAACGCTCAACGAACGCTCTCGTCTCCACGCGACAACCGCGCTCGCGGCGATTCGGTCGGGAGGCGCGAGCAGGATCGACGACGGTTCGGCGCGCGAGCCCGAGGCGAAGTGATCCTTGAGCCCCGACCGCTCGACCATCTCGGTCGCGATTCCGCCGGGTGCGACCTCGGTCGTGACGATGCGAACGCCGCTCGTCCTGCGAAGAGCCCGAAGCTCGGCCGTGAGCGCCTCGTGGAATCCGTGAAGCGCGTGCTTCGTCGCGGTGTAGACCGCCTGGTACGGTGCGGGGACGAGCGCGCCGAGGCTGGTCACGGTGAGGATCGCGGCGTGCGGGCCGCGGCTGCGCTCGGTTCCGGCACGAGACGCCTCGCCGAGCACGGTCCGCACGAACAGACGCGTGAGCTCGATCGTCCCCGAGCAGTTGAGGTCCACGATGCGCCGTGCGTCCTCGGCGGGCATCTCGGCGACGGACCCGTACCACGTGCTCCCGGCGACGTTCGCGAGTCCGAAGAGCGCCGCGCCGGAAGGCGCGCCGCTACGATCGGCGGCTATCTCGAGCGCGGCGTCCAGGAGCTTCTTCGGTCCGCCGGGATGCGACAGATCTACCTCGCAGACGAAGGCTCGCCCGGCGCCCTCGCCGGCGATTTCCTGCTGCAGAGTACGAAGACGGTCGGCGCGACG
This sequence comes from Spirochaetales bacterium, assembly GCA_046538735.1. Classification (GTDB taxonomy): domain Bacteria; phylum Spirochaetota; class Spirochaetia; order DSM-27196; family SLST01; genus SLST01. The sequence continues at coordinate 21,589 of JBKHII010000008.1, read as the reverse complement.
AGCGGCGAGCACCACGTCGGCCCCCTCTCCGCACGCCAGACGCTTCGCGATCGCTCGGCCCAGACCGCTCGAGGCGCCCGTGACGACGATCAGCCGACCACGAAGTTCCATCAAACACCCTTCGGGAGAATCGGTTGGTCGTAGAGCCGGTAGGTCTTGTAGACCTCGGCGCCCAGCTTCTCGAGTACGGCGCGCATGTTGTGATTGTCTTCCAGGATCCAGCTGAGCTCGCCGCGCTGGCGGTTCTTCGTTTCGGCGTAGCGCAACGTCTGGTGGTAGAACAGCGCGTCGATCCCGAGTCCGCGATACTTGTGTCGGATGCCCATCGCGAGCACGCGCACTTGGTTGATCTTCCGCTGCCAGTAGAGCAGCTTGAAGATGCCGACCGGTAGCAATCGACCGCTCTTCACGTGGATGAGCGCCTGGTAAAGATCGGGAAGCGTCAACGAGAAACCGGCAAGATCGTCGTCCTTGTACGCAAAGAGCACGAGATTCGGGTCGACCACGGGCTTCAGCTCGGCGCCGAGGTGATCGAGCTCGGCGTCCGTCCACGGGACGAATCCCCAGTTCCTCTCCCACGCGTCGTTGTAGACCAGCTTGATGAGTTCCACCTCGTCCTCCAGTTTCCGGAGGTTGATCGGACGGAGCGAGAGATTGTGCCGCTTCTTGAGCGTCGTCACGAGGCGTTCGAGCCGATCGATCCCCATCCGTTCGGCGCTCAACCAGTACGCGTAGAGGTCCTTCGCCTTCACGAGCCCCGCTGCCTCGAAGAGACGGGGATAGGACGGCGGATTGTACGGCATCATCACCATCGGCGGGCGGTCGAATGCGTCCACGAGCAGACCGAGCGTGTCGTTCGTGCCCGGGTTCGTGGGGCCGCGCATCGCGACGACGTTCCGTTTCGCGAGCCAGCTCCGGGCAGCCGCGAAGAGCGCGTCCGCGACCGAGAGGTCGTCGATCGACTCGTAGAAACCGAAGAACCCGATGTTCTCGTCCTGAAACGCGATGTACGACGGATCGTGAATCGCGGCGATCCGTCCCGCGATCTCACCGTCCTTCTCCGCGAGGAAGTACTCAACGGTGGCGTGTTGGAAGAACGGATTCTTCTCCCGCGAGAGCAGCGTCTTCTGATCCGCGATCAGCGGCGGCACCCAGTTCGGATCGTCGCGATAGAGCTTCCACGGCAGCTTGATGAACGCCATGAGATCTTTCTGCGTGGAGACGGGTGATACAACGACGGACATCGATCCTCCGGTCCGACAATTGTTGGCGGACCGGGGGTCGGTGTCAAGAACGGACCGATCACCTGGTCCGGTAGGTCTGATCTCCGCTGCCGGTCGTCGCGTCGATCGTGATCGGTCCGTCGCCAACGCGCAGTCGGTCGTCCCCGGCGCGGTCGTTTACGCGCAGGTCGCCGCTCCTGGCGCTGAGCCGAAACGAGATCTCATCCGCATCGTGGTCGAGTCCGAGATTCACGTCGCCGGATGACGCATCTACCGTGAGCGTGCGGTCGACCGAGACGCCGTCGCCGGCGAGTTCGCCGGATCCGCTCGAGAACGCGGTCAGGACCGAGACGTTGCGCAGCGAGGCGTCTCCCGATCCGGTCGAGATGTACACCGAACCGTCCACGTCGTGAATCGTCACGTCACCCGAACCGCTCCAGAACTCCATGCGACCGGACGATCGTTCCACCCGGACATCCCCGCTTCCCGCGCGAAGGACAAACGAAGCAAAGCCCACGTCCTCGATGGCGACCTCGCTCGACCCGGTGTTCACCGAAAGATCGGCCTCGACCCGTGGCACGCCTCGAGCCGGCAGCACGTCAACGTCCACACTCCCGACCGAAAGCGAGATCTCGCGCACATCCGCGAGCGCTTCGTCGTAGCTCACCGTTCGCTCGGATTGCGGCATCGCGTACGCGACCGTACCGGTCACCAGAACGAGAAGGAGGACCACGCTACGTCTCGTGACACTCTGCATATGCACCTCTCCGTAGTGCAACACCCGATCCGCGACCGGGTGTCACCGTGCTACCTTGCTCGCGGGGCCGTCCGTGGTCATGCCCCGGCGAATCGCCGGCGTGAGCAGGTTGATCTGCTCTCCGGACCGAGGGCCCGCGCTGTGCGCGCCGAGGGGCCGTGCCGGTGCCGATCACGAAACCGTAGTACTTCTTCATGAAGCTCCCCCTGGACCCAAACATCCGCTTCGTTTCCCACGGTCTTCAGGCGCGACCGGTGACCGAGTCCACGAGATAGCCAAGCGCCGCGCCGATCCGGCGCCATCCTGCCTCCGTGCCGATCTCCACGCCGTTGTAGACGTCTACGGTATCCGCACGAAGCGTGAGGTACGAGACGCCGGCCGTCACGATGGCGAGCAGCGCGTTCACGTCGAGGTCGTGGTCCACGCGTCTGCTGCGAAGCAGCTCGGTGAACCGTCGGCTCACCTCCAACCCGACCTCTTCCCGCGCCTCGGCGAGCGCACGCGTGACCGCGTTTTTCCTGCTGAGCTCCCAGATCAGGAGTTGCTTCGTCAGCCGATCGCGTTCGAGCGCGCGGTGCAGGCCTACGACGACCTCCTCCACGAGCTCGCCCGCCGGAGCCTCCCCGGAAGACGACTCGAGCAGCTCTCCGACCGCGCGGACCTGAAGCGGATCGAGCTCGTCCGCGAGCGCGCGCAGGAGCCCGGACAAGCCGCCAAAGTAACGATAGATCAGCACCTTGCTCACGCCCGCCCGGGCGGCGATCGCATTGATGCCGAGCGACTCGAAACCGCGGTCTTCGAGCAACTCGAGCGTCGCCCGGACAAGCCGACGCTTCGTTCGCGTTTTGTCCCTGCTTCCCTCTTCGTGTCGTGGCACCATGTCACCGATGTTACCACAGGGTTACGCCGACGGTCACCTGTCGTGGGGCCCCGGCGCTTCACGCAGGGCGCCCCGCCTGCATATGTTATCCAAATGAGTCAGCTCCTCGTGGTCACCCTCGCCTCGATCGCAACCGCGCTCGCTACCGGTCTCGGTGCCCTCCCGTTGCTTGCAGGCAAGACCTTCAACAAGGGGTGGCTCGGCATCGCCTCGGGCATCACCGCAGGGATCATGCTCGCGGCGAGCTTTCGACTCATCAACGAAGGCCTCGCGATCGGCGAGTTCCGGACCATTGCGGGCATCGTCGTGGGAGCGCTGCTTATCTGGTTCTTCCAGCGATTCGTCACGCAGGACGACGAGGAGTTCTTCTCGGACATGGCGAGCGGGGGCCGACGCGCCTTCCTCGTGCTCGGCGTGATGACGCTTCACAGCTTCGCCGAGGGGCTGGGCGTCGGCGTCTCGTTCGGGGGCGCGGAGGGATTCGGCCTCTTCATCGCGATCGCAATCGCGATCCACAACATCCCCGAGGGCATCGCGATCAGCCTCGTCATGGTGCCGAAAGGAATGCCCGTCTGGAAGGCCGCGCTCTACAGCATCCTGAGCAGCCTCCCCCAACCGCTGCTCGCGATTCCTGCCTTCCTCTTCGTCACCACCATTCGAGCGTTCCTGCCGATCGGTCTCGGAATCGCCGGTGGCGCGATGATCTGGATGGTTGTCTCCGAGATACTCCCGGACGCGCTCTGCGAATCGGACACGCACAGCGTGGGCATCGCGGCGGCGCTCGCCGCAGCCGCAATGGTAACGCTCCAGGTCGCGCTCCACGTGTAGCGGACGATATCCTCGGCCTTCACCCAGGCCGTCCGGCCTACTCCGCCGCTCCACTCCCCCACCTAACCTGGACGTGACCGTCAGCACACACGGGCTATCGGCGCGGCATGGCCACTCGCGTTGCTGAGCGTCATTCCCTTCGAATCGTGGCGCTGCTACCCGTTCGCGTTTTTCTTCATCCTGACCCGGTTGCAGGCGACCGACGAGCAGCTCTACGACTCGGCAAGCCTGACGGAACGCGCCCGTTCCAGCAGTTCTGATCCACCACGATCCCGCAGATGTGGAGCGTCCTCTCCACACTCTTCCTCCTGCGGTTCATGTGGACTTTCAACAAGTTCAACAACGTCCTCCTGCTCTTCTTTCCGGCGATCGTCCTCGCGACGACCGAGTACTCGATGCCGTACCTTCGGCTCGCGGTCACCACGAAAACCGTCCTGCCGCTGAGCGCGCCCACCGTCGCGCTCAACTCGCAGCAGGTGCCTCGGCAGTTCCTCATGGCCGGAGCGCTCATGGTCCTCTTCTTCTGGTTCGAGAAGTACCTCGTGGGCGGCCTGCACCTGTGGAGCGGAGCCCTCCTGATCCGGAAGGCGCGGGCATCACCCGGGGCGAGCTGCTCGCGTTACGCCGAACGCGATCGTGGGGCCCGCGGGTGCGGGCAAGACCACGCTGGTGAATTTGCTCGCACGCTTCTACGACGTGCACGCAGGACGAATCACCGTGGACGGCATCGACATCCGCGACCTGGAGGTCGGCTCTCCGCGAGGTTCCCGGGAAGGCGCACTCGAGATTGCCGGTGAGCGCCTGTGACGTTATTTTAGTTGCGTTATCAACTAAATGACGGGAGGGCATCAATGCAGCTACTTCTATTCGGAGCCACGGGTGGCACGGGACGCCGGGTGCTCGCACAGGCGCTCGACCGCGGCCACACGGTCACTGCCGTAGTCCGAAGTCCGGAAGATCTCGGCTCGAAGCCGGAGGGGCTTACCGTCGTAGCGGGCGACATGGCGGACCCTGAGGTCGTTGAGCGAGCGATCAACGGTGCGGAGGCGGTGATCATGGCCGCGGGTCCGGTGAAGTCGAGCCCGGCCGACCTGATGGAGGTCACAGCCCGGAACATCACACAGGCGATGAAGGAGAACGGCACGAAGCGGCTCGTCTGGCTGACCGGCGCGGGCGTCATGGACGAGCGCGATGCCAAGTCGTTCAGTCGCCGGCTCATCCGGGGGCTGATGAAGATCGTTGCGGGCAAGGTGCTCGCGGGAAGCGAGCGCGGGTACGAGATCGTGAAGAGCTCCGGGCTCGACTACACGGTCGTGCGACCACCAATGCTCGCGAACGACCCGGGCGGCAAGAACCTCATCGCCGGCTACACACCGCCGAAGCCGATCCCCGTGGGACGCGACGACCTCGCGACGTTCTTGCTCAACGCTGCGGAATCGAACGAGTATGTGGGGGAGAGCCCGCTCCTCTCATACTCGGAGCGGTTGAAGTGAACGAGGCGGGCATCCTCGTAACGGGGGCGACGGGAAACGTGGGCTCGGAGGTATGCAGATACCTCGCCGGCGGCGCCCACGTCTCCGGCGGCCATCGAGTCTCCGGCGCGGTCCGACCGGCAACGTTGGACGCTCGCGGAAGCGCGGCGGATCGCGTCGCGGCGGCGCTCCACGGCGCGGAGCCTCGAGCCTTCGACCTCACCGACTCGACCACGTGGGAGCCGGCGCTCGAAGGGGTTGGGAAGGTGTTCCTGGTACGGCCGCCGCGCATCTCGAACGTGAGGCGCGACATGCGGCCGTTCATCGAACGCATGCGGGAACGAAGGATCGGACACGTCGTCTTCCTCTCGGTGCAGGGTGCGGAGAATACCGCGCTCATCCCGCACTCCAGGATCGAGCGGACCATCATCGAGCTCGAGATTCCGTACACGTTCATCCGTCCGTCGTTCTTCATGCAGAACCTCTCGACCACGCACCTTCCCGAGATTCGCGACGAACGCCGCATCTTCGTGCCGGCCGGCGACGGGCGAACCAACTTCGTGGATGTGCGTGACGTTGCCGAAGCGTGCGCGGTTGCGCTCCTGGACGAGTCCCACAAAGGCGCCGCCTACACGATCACGGGAACCGAGAGCTACTCGTACTACGAAGTGGCCGAGCGGCTGTCCAAGGAGCTCGGCAGAGAGATCCGATACGAGCCTGCTCGCCTCCTGCCCTTTCTGAGCTACCAGTTGAGCCGCGGACGCAAGCTCGTCCACGCGATCGTGATGTACGCGCTCTACTCCGCCGCCCGCATGGGCAAAGCCGACGGGACGACCGATACGTTTCAGAAGCTCGTGGGACGCGGGCCGCATCCGCTCAGCGAGTTTCTTCGCGACCACCGGAACGCCTTCGTTGGAGCACCGTCGGCTTGACCTGAACGGCGGGCGTGCTACACTGCAGCGATCATGATGGCGCCGCACGTAAAGGAACTGCTCCAGAGCCTCGTCGCCGCGCGCGGACCGTGCGGACAGGAGGACGAGGTTGAAACGGTCTGTGCCCGCTGGCTGCGCGAGCACGAGATTGACCCGTCCAAGGACGACGCCGGCAACCTCATCGCCAGGATAGACGGGGCCGGCCCGGACGACCAGGCCGTTCGCATCTTCGTTCACCTGGACGAAATCTCGTTCATGATCAAGCGGATCCTGCCGGACGGCACCATCAAGCTCGCAGCGCTCGGAAGCTTCTCGCCCGCGTTCCTTGGGCAGCTCCCGGTCGAGATACTCGCGGACGAGCAGCTCGTTCCGGGCGTCCTGTCGCTCGGTTCGTGGCACACGGGCGAGGAGACTCCGGAGGTGTGGCACGCCAAGCACGGCCATTTCGATCTCAGCCAATACAGCATCGTCACCGGTATGGACGGACAGTCGCTCATCGAAGCGGGCGTCCGCCCCGGGAGCCGAGTCGCAATCGCCGGGCAACACCGCAGGCTCTGGGACATGGGCAAGCTGGTCGCGGGCTTCGCGCTCGACAATCGAGCTCCGATCACGGCGACGCTCGAAGCGTGCCGCCATCTTCTGGAAGGCAAGCCGCCGGCGGTCCCCGTCTACATCGTCTTCACGCGCGAGGAGGAGCTCGGAGGTGGAACCGCCGGCTACGCGGCGCGCACGCTTCCCGGAGCGCTCTCGCTCGCGATCGACGTGTCACCGGTATCGGCCGGCGAGTACGCGAACGAGATAGACCCCTACCCCACGATCGCCTACAAGGACGACTACGTGGTCTACAACAAGGACGTGGCGGACATCCTGGTGTCGCACGCGCTCAAGCTCGATATGCTGCCGGGGATCGGGGTCTTCGAGAACTACAGCTCGGATTCCTCGGCTGCGAAGCGGCTCGGAAAGACGGCGAAGGCGGCGCTCGTGGGCATCCCCATGGAGAACACGCACGGCTACGAGATCATCCACACGGGGGCAATCGAGAACACGGCGCTGCTGATCGCCGCGTATCTTCGGGATCCCGAGCTGAGCGGCGAGTAGCGCGTCGACCCATATTGCCCCGACCCGGTCTTTCGCATACTTTTCCCCGCATGGAATGGAAAGCGAGTCACATCCTCGTGCCGAGTTACGATCTCGCCCGTAAGATCAGACAGGAGCTCCAGCAGGGAGCGCGCTTCGAGGATCTTGCCCGGCGCTACTCCACGTGCCCGAGCAAGTCGAGCGGCGGCGATCTTGGATGGTTCGGCCCCGGCAAGATGGTCAAGGAATTCGAGAACGCGTGCCGCAAACTCGGCATTGGATCGCTCAGCGATCCGGTGCGGACGCAGTTCGGGTATCACGTGATCAAGGTGACCGGGAAGCGGTGAGAGGCGCAGCGTTTGCAGCCGCTCCCCCGCCTCAGTACCTTCGACTCATGGAGCAAATCTGGATAGCGAAAGCCGGCGGTCCGGAGAACCTGCAGCTCAGGAGCGCGGACGACCCCGTACCGGCTCCCGGCGAGATCGTGATCGACGTACGATCCGCCGGCGTGAACTTCGCGGACGTGCTGGCGCGGATGGGGCGCTACCCGGACGCTCCACCGATACCGTGCGTCGTGGGCTACGAGGTCGCGGGTACCGTCGCTGAGGTCGGACGGGATGCGCCGTTCGCTCGAGGCGATCGAGTCGTCGCGCTCACGCACTTCGGCGGCTACTCCACGAAGGTCCGCGTACCGGCGAACCAGGTCTTCCGCATGCCGGACGGCATGAGCTACAGCGAGGCGGCCGCGATCCCGGTCTCCTACTTCACGGCCTACCTCGCGGCGATCAGGTTCGGCAACGTGCAGACCGGCGAACGCGTGCTCGTCCACAACGCGGGCGGCGGAGCCGGCGTCGCGGCCGTGCAGCTCTGCATTGAGGCGGGCGCCATCGTGTACGGAACGGCGTCGGCGTGGAAACACGACAGGCTTCGCGAGCTCGGAGTCGGCGAGACGATCGACTACCGATCGGTCGATTGGGTGGACGAGGTGCTCCGCCGTACGGACGGTGCCGGCGTGCACGTCATCGTGGACCCGATCGGTGGCAAGAACCTCAGCCGAGACCTCCGCGTCCTCGCCCCGCTCGGACGGCTCATCGCGTTCGGCTTCAGCGAGCCGGTCCGCAACGGGAGCCGACCGTTCCTGGCAACGCTCCGCTCGCTGCTCCGGATGCCGCGCCCGCACATGCTCACGCTCCTCAACAACAACTGGTCGATCGCCGGCCTCAACATGGGACACCTCTGGAGCGAGATCGATCGACTCCGCGCCGCGGCGGAAGCCGTGCTCGCAAGTTACGATCGCGGGCACGTGCGACCGGTGATCGCTGCTGAGATACCCTTCCACGACGCTGCCGAAGCGCACCGGACGCTCGAGGATCGGAAGAACCTCGGGAAGGTGGTTCTCGTTCGATGACACATTTTTCCAGGAAATGCGCACCGGAACCGCGCAGATGTGTTGACACGTTCGAGCCCCCGCGCTACACCGTACGACAATGAAAACCCGCACCCAGATGCCGCTAGTCGCGATTCTCGTCGTAGCCCCCGAGGGGTTGTCTGGGTAGGGTCTATTCCGTGTGCACTGCGCCCGTGGGACCTCACCCACGGGCTTTTTTTTGGTCCGCGGGTCGTCCTTCCGATTGCGCAGAAGGAGAGACGTATGGAACCGGTTGTTCGAGTAGAGAGACTCACGAAGAGCTTCCGCGTGAAGACGAAGCGCCCCGGGCTCGGCGCCGGGATCCGGAGCGTCTTCGCCCCCGAGCATCGCGTCGTGGAGGCGGTACGTTCGGTCGATTTCGCGATCGAGCCGGGGGAGCTGCTCGCCTTCATCGGCCCGAACGGCGCGGGCAAGTCCACGACGATTAAGCTCATCACCGGCATCCTCTACCCGGACGCCGGGTCGATCGAAGTGCTCGGCCTCAATCCGCACCGGGAGCGAAAGAGGCTCGCGTACCAGATCGGCACGGTCTTCGGCCAGAAGAGTCAGCTCTGGTTCCACCTGCCGCCGGCAGACTCGTTCCACCTCTTGGGAACGATCTACGACATGAGCAAGCGCGAGACCGAGCGTCGCGTCGACTTTCTGACCGAAGTCTTCGAGATTCGCGACCTCATGCAGCAACCGGTCCGGAAGCTCTCGCTCGGTCAACGCATCCGCTGCGAGATGGCCGCGTCGCTCATCCACAGTCCCCGGATCCTCTTCCTGGACGAGCCGAGCATCGGTCTGGACGTCGTGGTCAAGCAGCGCATCCGGGACCTGATCGGCCGCATCAACGCGGAGGACGGAGTCACGATCTTCCTGACCTCCCACGACGCGGGCGACATCGAGAAAATCTGCCGGCGCGCGATGGTGATCAACCACGGCCGGATCGTCTGGGACGGCTCGGTCAAGGAGATGAAGTACTCGCTCCTCAATCGGCGCGTGGTCGAGGTGAAGATGGACGGCCCGGCGACGATCGACATGCCGGGCGTGACGGTGCTCAAGCAGAAGGAGTACTCGCTCAAGATCGAGGTCGACCTGGGCTGCGCGAGCACGGAGGAGGTGATCTCGCGCCTTATGCGGCAGTCGACGATCCAGGACATCACGATCTCGTCCACGCCGATGGAGGAGGTGATCAAGCACATCTACGAACGCACCGATACGCAGGCACCCGCCGGAGGTCCGTCATGACGATACGGAAATACGCGACTGTGTTCGCCGTTGCCGGCCGCGATCAGCTCGTCTACCTGCCGTCGTACCTCGTGCGAAACGTGTTCTTCCTCATCGTGCTGTTCATCTTCTACTCGCTCTGGCGCGTCGTGTACGCGAGCGAGGCGGCGATCGCGGGGTTCACGATCGTCCAGACGCTGTGGTACCTCACCTTCACCGAGGCAATCGAGCTGTCACAGACGCGGATCTTCATGCCCATCTCGCAGGAGGTGAAGGACGGGACGATCGCCTATTCGCTCGCTCGACCGTACTCCTACGTCCTCTACTGGATCTCGCGCGCGATGGGAGAGAACCTCGTGAAGGTGGCGCCGCTGCTGATCGAGGGGCTCATCATTGCCACGGTCATGGTCGGGCCGCTGCCCGGCTACCTCAACGCGCTTCCCTTCGGGATCGTGTGCGTGGTCGGCGGGATTCTCGTGGGAACCACACTCCAGGCAATCATCGGGCTCCTCGCGTTCTGGTTCGAGGAGGTCATGCCGTTCTGGTGGATCATCCAGAAGTTGATCTTCGTCATCGGCGGGCTCTTCATCCCCATCGACTTCTACCCCGAATGGCTCCAGGGGATTGCCCGGGCAACGCCGTTCGCGTTCGCCGCGTATTGGCCTGCGTCCACCTGGGTCAACTTCAGTTACGACCGGTTCCTGACGACGCTGGGCGGGCAGGCGGCCTACCTGCTCGTCCTCGGAACGATCGCCGCGCTCGTGTTCCGTGCGGCCGTGCGCAAGCTGCACGTACAGGGGGGATGAGATGAAACGACTCTTCACATTGGCAACGCACTACTTCCGCTTCAACCTGAGCGCGAACATGGCGTACTCCGCGAGCTTCCTCATACAAGTCTTCGGAATGGCGCTGAACAACTGCGCGTTCATCGTTTTCTGGCACTTCCTCTTCCAGCGGATTGGAGGCGACATCGCGGGCTACGGCTTCACGGACGTCATGTTCCTCTGGGCGCTCGCGGCGACCGGCTTCGGCATGAGCGTCGTCGTCTTCGGCAACGCTCACCATATCTCGCGGATCATCTACAGCGGCGAGCTCGACGTCTACCTCCTGCAGCCGAAGCCGGTCCTCCCGAACGTCTTGCTCAGCCGCATGGTGATCTCCGGCTGGGGCGACATCCTCTACGGCGTGCTGCTCTTCGGCATCACGCAGCAGATCACGGTGACCGGATGCCTGCTCTTCCTCTTCTTCTCGGTGCTGATGGCGCTCGTGGTGACCGCAACGCGAGTCCTCTACCACTGTCTCACCTTCTTCTTCGGCAACGCGGAGAGCTTCGCGCAGCTGGCCGGCGAGCTCGTGATCAGCTTTATGCTCTATCCCGGCTCCATCTTCCGCGGCCCAACCTCGTGGATCCTGCACTCGCTCATCCCCGCGGCGCTCGTCGCGTACATCCCGGCGCGCATCTTCGCGGATTTCCGGTGGGATACGCTTCTCATTGTGATTGGGGCCGACGCGGTGCTCGTGGCGCTGGCATTCCTCGCGTTTCGTCTCGGGCTCCGCAAGTACGAGAGCGGAAACCTGATCGGATCGCGGATGTAGCTCAGCGAGGGAAGTCGCGTCCGTACGATTGCACGGCCTCGTGCCGCCCGTGCACGAGCTCGAAGAGCGTGTTGCCGAGCTCCGGCCGATAGATCGAAGGCCACGGCGGCGGCGCGTGGATGTACGACCCGTCCGCGGATCGCATGTGCGATCGGTCGGAGCTGAAGACTTCGAGGAACCGGGCCGCCGGGACGCACGAGAAGCGTGCTGCGTGGGGGCTCTCCGGAGCAAGGAGGCGGGACGGAAAGGTCCGTGCGAGATAGCGGGTCGAATCGATCGGACACGGAAGCACCGTATCGAGGTCGTAGACGACCGCGCCCTCCACATAGACAACGTGGTAGTCCCAGACAACGATTTTCTCGGGCCCGCGACCGGCACGCTGCGTCGCGAGCGCAACCGACTCGTCGGGATTTGAGATAAGCACGACGAAGGCATCCGGTCGGACCGCCGCGGCGGCCGGGTTCTCGATCCGCCGCGCCGCGAACCGCTCGAAAGCGAGACGGTAGACGTTCTCCTCGCAATAGAACGGCGCGTACTCGTACGACGTCACGCGCTCTCCCGCACGATGAGCTTCGTTGGGATACGCCTGGTGAGCTCGCCCACGAGTTGTCGAACCGCAGCTGATTTGCTGTTCGGTTGAACAACCGAACGACCCGCGCCCGGACGAGCGTTCCGCCCGTCGCGCAGACCTTGATCGGCACGGACGGTGAGCGCGCACAGCTGGTCCAGCCGCTCGCGCGGCGATCCGGCGAGCACCTCGGCCACCGCCTCTCCGATCGCGGCGCTCGGCTGCGCCACCGTGGTGAGCGCCGGCCAGCTGTACGAGGCGGCCCACCGGTCGTCAAAGCCGACGACAGCGACGTCGTCGGGTACGCGCACGCCGCGAGCGTGGAGTCCGGCGATCAGCTCAAGCGCCCATTCGTCCGAATACGCCTGCACCGCATCCGCGTGAGGATAGCGTTCAAGCAGCCCCGCGGCGGTAACGGTTCGCGAGCGACTCGCTCCGGGGTCGAAGAGAAGCGTTTCCCGGTCGTGCTCGCGCATTGCCCGCGAGAACCCCTCGATGCGGCTCCGTGACTCGGAGGGGCCGAGATAGACGATCCTCCGGCGGCCTGTGGAGACCAGGTATCCCGCCGCCTCCGTGACCCCCGCCGGCCGATCGATGAGCACGGCTGGATAGTCGCAGGCCGCATCGACCGCGATGCTCGGGATTCCGGCGCGGTAGAGCGCCTCCGCGAGCAACGTGACATCGGAACCGAGCGTCCCGATGAGAACCGTTCCCCACGGCTTTCGCGCCCGTATTTCCGGCAGCAGCGCGATCGAGTTCATCTCGTCCTGCGTGGACATCACGACCGAGACGGTAAGACCCTGCGCTCGGACGTGGCGCTCGAGCGAAGCGATCTTCGCCATGTGCAGCTCGTCCACCGAATGCGAGACCACGACGATCTGCCGGCTGCGCCCCAGGCGCAAGCTCTGGGCGACCGGATCCGGCCGATACCCGAGCCGATCGGCGACCTCCACGATCCGCTCCTTGAGATCGGCTCGGACATAGCCGTTGTCCGAGAGCGCGCGGCTGACGGTTCGGATTGATACTCCCACTTCCACGGCAATATCTCGCAGCGTGGCCATGGTCAATAATGACCGCTGATCTCGGTGGCTGCAAGGCGCTCGTTCCAGAGACTTGCCAATCGCGCGGTGTCATGGTAGCTTGCCTCAACTACCACAGAGGGAGGCCGCTATGACAGATCGAGTAGTCAACATCCCCGGCCGCCGGTGTGGTTTCGCAGAGACTCGCTGAACCTTCCCTATCTCCACACCGGATGTACCCCGAAACCTCACCGCGAGGCACGAAGTCCCTCCCGGGTGAGTCAGCGTAGATACTGTGGAGTACCAATGAAACCAAGCTGGAACGAGATCGGACGCGATCCGTTTATTGAGGACATACGGAACAAGAATACCGACGGCGTGCTCGTCGCGCGTGTCGTCGCCCAGGACGGTCCGCTCTTCGAGATCGTCTCCTCCGAGGGGACGGGCTACGCGCGCCCGAGCGGGAGACTCGACTACCTCATCGAGCTCGGGACAACACATCCTCCTGCGGTTGGCGACTACGTTGAAGTGGGCTCCGGCGGCACCCCCACGATCAGAAGCGTTCTTCCGCGGCGCAGCGTCTACGAGCGCAAGGAGGCCGGCGTGCGGACGGAGGCACAGGTGATCTGCGCGAACGTGGACGTCGCGCTCATCGTGACGACTGCGCCGGCCGAGGCGGTTCGAAACGAGGCAGATCGGTCGATGCTCCACGACTTCAACGTGCGACGGGTCGAGCGGTTCATCGCGACGCTCGATCCGGCGGTTCGACCCGTCGTCGTCGTCAACAAGTGCGACCTCGTCGCCGAGCCGGAGCTCGTCCGCCGCGCCATCGAGGCACAGCTTCCCGCGGTGGAAGTACGGCTGATCTCCGCGCTCGACGGAGCCGGCGTGGAAACCGTGCGCGCGCTCGTCCCGGAAGGGTCCACCGCGGTCCTGGTCGGATCGTCGGGAAGCGGGAAGTCCACGCTGATCGGACGACTCACGGGCGAGTCGCTGCGAACCGGCGCGGTCCGCGAAACCGACGGCCGAGGGCGCCACACCACGACCGGTCGCAGGATGTACGCGCTCCCCGGCGGCGGCCTGCTCGTGGACACTCCGGGTGTCCGCGAAGTCCAGCTCTGGAGCGGAGCGGACGGCGCCGAGCAACTCGGCTCCGCCTTTCCGGAGATCGACGCGCTCGCCGCGCGCTGTAAGTTCAACGACTGCACCCACAGGTCGGAGCCCGGGTGCGCCGTTCGGCAAGCCGTTCAGGACGGAACGGTTTCCCACGAGCGCTATCTGAGCTATCTTGGGCTGCACGACGAACAGGACGTGATCGCGGCACGGCAGGAGAAACGCGAGCGGCTCAACGAGCGTCGCTCTGCGCGTCGGTCGCGCATGAAACGGAGAAGTAGAGGATCATGAGTCGACCGAAACGCGGCACGCGGGGCTCCCGCACCGAGCGTCCGGCGTGGGACGCCGAGCCGGCTGCGCAGGGCGAAACGGCGGGTTTCGAGTGCGCGCACTGCGGCCGCCTCGTTCCGGAGCAGTCGCTCGGCACGAGTCAACGCAACCACTGTCCGTTCTGCCTCTGGAGCGTCCACGTGGACATCAAGCCGGGCGATCGGAGCTCGCTCTGCCGGGCTCCGATGGAACCGATCGCGCTCTGGGCGTCGGATGGAGACGAGCTCAGGATACTCCACCGGTGCGGCGGCTGCGGCGTGATCAAACCGAACCGCATTGCCGGAGACGACTCGGAGGACGCGCTCGCCGAGCTCGTGAAGCGGCTCGACTCCGCGTGGAACGCCACGAGGAGCGGTCGTTCATGAACCGGACCTCGCACGAGCTCTCGTCCAGGCGTGCCGCGATGAGCGCCGGAACCGCGATACTCCTCGGCTACTTCTCGATCGCGATCGCCTTCGGCGTCTCCGGGCGGTCAATCGGACTCCCGGCTGTCGCCGTGGCGGGCTTCTCGGTCTTCGTCTTCGCCGGTGCGAGCCAATTCGTCGCGGTCGGACTGCTCGCGCAGGGAGCCGGCGCGCTTTCGATCATCGCGGCAACGCTCGTCCTGAACTCCCGACACATCGTGATGTCCATGTCGCTGCGCGACCGAATCGTGGGTTCTCGAATACCACGCCCCGTCCTCGCGTTCGGCATCACGGATGAGGTCTTCACCGCCGCCGCCACGCGCCCCGGAGAGATCCAGGACACCGATCTGCTCGTGAGCGAAGCACTCGCCTACTCCGGGTGGATCGGAGGAACCGTCGTCGGTTTCCTCATCGGGTCGGTCCTGCCGTCCGTCATGGAAGACGCGATGGGCATCGCTCTGTACGCCATGTTCGTCGCGCTCATCGTGCCGGCGGTGCTGCGCTTCCCCCGCTACCTCGTTCCCGCACTCGCGGCCGGTGGGTGCAACTGGGCGCTCCAGGCGATCGGCGTCCCTGTCGGCATCGCGCTTCTCGTCTCGATTGGTGCGGTCGCCGCGCTTTTCGCCGTCTCTCCGAGGTGGAGCGAGTCATGACCAACGTTATCGCCGTGATCGCAGGCATGACCGCCGTCACCTACCTGCCCCGCCTTATCCCGCTGCTCGTGCACGGCCGGCGCGCGCTTCGGCCGTGGGAGCGTCGCGCGATGCGCCTCGTCCCGCTGACCGCGATCGGTGCCCTCATCGTACCCGGCGGCCTCGTCGCGGTGGACGGCCGCGCCGACCTCTCGGCGGTCGGGCTCGTCGCTGCAGTCGGGTTGGCGGTTCTCGTGAGACAGCCGTTCGTCGTCGTGGTTGGGTCGGTCGGGGCGGTCGTTCTCGCTATTGCGCTCGGGATGTAGGCGGGCAGGCACGAATCCCGTCGATCACCACGTCCACCAGGCTCTTCCCCATGTCCACACGCGAACGCTGCACCACGTGATCGGGCACCGAGAAGAGACTCTGCACCATCCCCACGATACCGCCGGCGACGAGGCCGAACTCGGTGTCTTCGATCTCGCCGTCCTCGTGCGCGTCGCGCAGGACCGACTCGACCGGAATCAGGATCGACTGGTGGGTGAGCTGCGCGAGCCGACCGGCAGCCTCCGGAGACAGGGACGGGAGGTCGGACTGGGTCATCCTGACGAGATCCATCGGGCTCTGCGTGAGAAACCACTCGGCGATCGCGTGGAGCCGATCGCGTAGTCGGCGAGGCGTGTGCTGTAGCGCGCTCGAGAGGCCGCGCCGGTGTCGATCGAGGTTACGTTCCACGACCTCCACGAAGAGTTGCTCCTTGCCCCCCGGAACGTGGTGATAGAGCGACGCATGCTTGATGCCGACCGTCGCCGCAACGTCTCGCAACGTGGTCGCGGCGTAGCCACGGACCATGAAGCATCGTTCGGCTGCGTCCAGGACGCGCTCGCGCGGAGTGGTCGTTGTTGTTTCGTGCTCGGTCGTATCGATCGCAGGGCTCCCTACCAAAGCGTTGGTCGTAGTATACCAACAAAGTCGGTCGACCTACGAGTCCGTGCGGCCGCGACCGCTGCTACCCCTTCACCGACCCCGCGAGTATACCTCGGACGAAGTAGCGCTGGAGCGAGAAGAAGACCACGAGCGGCAGCGTAACCGAAATGAACGCGGCCGCGGTCAGAAGCTCCCAGCCGCGTCCCCGCGAACCGACCAAGTTGCTGATCGCGATCGTGAGTGGAGCTACGTCAGGCGACCCGCCAAGGTAGACCAGCGCGACGAGGAGATCGTTCCACGCCCAGATGAACTGGAAGATCGCGAGACTCGCGAGCGCCGGAACGGTCAACGGGAGCACAAGGCGGTAGAAGACGGTGAAGTTGTCCGCACCGTCTATCTCCGCGATGTCGAAGAGCTCCTTCGGGAGACCGTCGATGTAGTTCCTCATGAGGTAGACGGCGAACGCGAGACCGTACGCCGCGTGCGCGAGCCAGAGTCCGGGGAAGGTCCCGGTGAGCTTCGTGGAGTTGTACAGCCGCAGAATCGGTATGAGCGTCATCTGAATCGGTACGATCAAGAGCCCAACGATCACAAGAAAGAGCGCATGCCGCCCCGGGAAACGCATCTGCGCGAGCGCGTAGCCGGCGAACGCGGCAACGAGGATCGGCATCGCGGTGGCCGGCACGGCGATCATCACGCTGTTTACGAACGCCCGGCCGATGTCCTGCTCGGCGAGCACCGTTCGGTAGTTGTTCAGCGTGGCTTCGATCGGGATGTCGAAGAAGTGCCACCACCCGGTGGTCAGAATCTGCGCCGGGGGTCGGAAGCTGCTGATCAACAGACCGATCGTCGGCAGGATCCAGATCGCCGAGAGAACGACGATGATGAGATGAAGCGGGGTCTTCGCGACAAAGGGTTTGAGCTTGGACCAGAGGGGCTTCTTGTTGACGGTGATGATCTCACCGGACGCGGTCTCGAGCTGTCGTGTTTCCTTGATCTGGATGCTCATGCTTCCTCCCCGCTGACGAACTTCCGGATATTGAGGATGATCACCGGCACGACGGCAATGAAGAGAATCACCGCGATCGCGCTCGCGTGGCCGTAGTCCTGAGTGATGAACATCTCCTTGTACATCCGGTTCGCGATCACCTCGGTCTCGAGCCGACCGTTCGTCATGACGTAGACGATGTCGAACATCTTCAGGACGTTGATGATCATCGTGGTCGTCACGACGACGATCGTGGAGGAGATGATCGGCACGATGATTCGCCAGAAAACCTGCCACTCGGTACACCCGTCGATGCGCGCCGAGTCGATCAGACTCTGGTCGACTCCCTTGAGCGAGGCCGAGAGAATCACCATGCAGAAGCCGGTCCAGATCCAAACGCCGACCGCGATGAGCGCGAGTGAGTTCCACGGCGGCCGGCTGAGGTGCCACGCGGTGGGCTCGAAGCCGGGTATGATCGATGTGAGGAACGCGTTCAGTGTTCCCGTCTGGGTCTCGCCGGCGGGCTGATACTGGTACATGAACCGCCAGATCACGCCTGCTGCGACATAACTGATTGCCATGGGCATGAACAGGATCGACTTGGGTATCTGCTCGTAGCGAACGCGATCGGTCAGGACCGCCATCAGTAACCCCACCCCCACGCTAAACACCGTGAACACGACGACCCAGATCAGGTTGTTCCGCAGCGCGACCAGCATGTCGTTGTTCGTGAACGCGTAGCGATAGTTCCGGAGTCCCGCCCACACCTCGGACTCCGGACCCATGAAACTGAAGACGGTCGTCTGGACGAGCGGGTAGAGCAACCAGACGCCGAGCAGGAAGACCGCCGGCAACAACCAGAGGACCGGGCGGAGCCGGTTCTGCGCGGTCCTGCTCTTCAAACGCTTGACGAGCTGATCGGCGACCCAGGAGTAGAGAACGAGTATCCCGGGAACCCCCACCGTCGCGCCGATCGCTATCACCACCCTTTGGGTCTCCATGAACGACTCCTTTCTCTCCTATTGCTCGGTCAGAAAGCCGAAGTAGCGCGCGAGGATCCGCTCGTCCAGCGGCTCCAGGTCCTCCGGCGCGAAGTTCGGACCGTTGACGATCGCTTCGGTCGTCATCGGCACGGTCACCTTCGTCTTCTCAGGCGGCCCGTTCACCCAGAACGGCGAGAGCAGCACCTCTCCGGTCTCTCCAGGCGCTTGCAGCCAGACGATGAAGTAGCGTATTCGCCACGCGTTCACGTCGATGAGGAGATCCGAGATCACGCCGAGCCTGCCGTCGGGGGAGAACACACCTCGCCCCATGAGCGTGTTGTGGGGATAGAGCTGCGGCGTCACGGCGGTTCGCTGGTCGGTTCGTCGTCTCGTTCGAAGGGCGCCCGCCCGGTAGTCCGAGTGCTCCGCCGACTCTGCGAGCCGGCGCGGCGAGGCGTACTCGCCCCAGACGTCGGGTCCATCCCAGAACACGGGAAGATCGTAGTGATCGGCGATTCGATTCGTGGTTCCGGCGTCCAGCGGACGGTGACCGTCGCTGATCTCGAGCCGATAGACCCCGTGTCGTGCGTCGATCTCGATCAGTTCGTCGTCCGCGCTGAGCCGGCGAATCTGCATCGGCGAGACGACCGGCGAGACGGACTCCTGATTCTTCGCCCGACTGCCCAACGAGAGGAACCGTACCGCCCAGTCGTCAGGGTCGAAATAGAGCGTGTCTACGCTGCCGAGATCGATCCTGACGGTGCTTCCGGTGAAGCGTCGCAGGCGCGAGAGCCGCAGATACATCGTGTCTACCGTTTCTCGAATCGGTCGGATGCGCGCCTGACGCCCTCGGCGAAGTCGCCGATCGCCGACTCAAGACCCCGCCGGACCTCGTCCAGCGCGGACCCCGCAGACTTCTGATACTCCTGGAGTTGACCGGCGATCTCTTTGCGCTTGTCGCGCAAGTCGTCCAGGACCGTTCTGCCCCGTTCCTCAGCGTCGGCCTCCAGCTTGTCCGCCTTCGCCCTGAGAAGCTCCATTTCGGCGTCGAGCTCCCGAAGCCGTGCTTCCATCTTCTTCTCGTAGGTGGACTTCTCGTCGCTATTACCCATGCATGCCTCCGCAGAGGAATTTGCAAGAACCATGCCGTGAGCGGGAACTGAGTAGAATCTACCTTACGCGTCGATTCCGTACGCTTTGACCTTGTTGTAGAGCGACTTCCGGCTGATGCCGAGAAGCTTTGCCGCCTTCGTGCGGTTTCCGTGCGCCTCGCGGAGCGTCGCTTCGATCAGTTGGCGCTCCATATCCTCGATCGTCTGACCGGCGTGAATCGTGGGTTCGTTCGATTCGCCGTCCGAGGAGGGAGTGAAGGCCGACGATGGATCCGGCGGAGCCGCGTCGGTGCCGACGCCTTCGGCCGCGTTGCCTCCCGGCGTCGCCGCCTGGGTAGCGAGTGCGGCAGCCGGGACCGATTGGATCATCGCCGCGCCTCCGGAACCGTCGCGGGGAGCGACCTGCATCTCCGGCACCTGCATCGCGGTCTGGTAGAGCGCCTCAACGACCTCGGCCTCGGTGATCATCTCCTTCGCTGCGCCCACGACGAGCCGAATGATCACGTTCGAGAGTTCGCGCACGTTTCCCGGCCATCCGTACGACCGGAGCTGCTTCATCGCACCCGGCTCGAGTCCCCGCACGGGGCGCTCGAACTGCGCGGTGAACCGCTCCCTGAAGTACTCGGCCAAGACCGGAATGTCCTCTCGTCGCTTCCGCAGCGGCGGCAGCGAGAGCGGAAATACGCTCAATCGGTAGTAGAGATCGGACCGGAAGCCGTTGCTGCGTACCTGCGCGCGCAGATCGACGTTCGTGGCCGCGAGGATCCGTACGTTCGACCGGATCGGAGTCGTTCCTCCCACGCGATGAAACGACTGTGTCTCGATGATTCGCAGGAGGTTCACCTGCGTGTCCGCCCCCATCGTTCCGATTTCGTCCAGGAAGAGCGTACCGCCGTCCGCGATCTCGAAGAAGCCTTTCTTCGCCGTCGTCGCTCCCGTGAATGCCCCTTTCTCGTGACCGAAGAGCTCGCTCGCGATGAGCTCGGGCGTCAGAGCTCCGGTGTTCACGGCGTGGAAGGGTCCCGACCGACGGGCGCTCTCACTGTGAATTGCGCGGGCAACGAGCTCCTTGCCGCTGCCGCTCTCACCGATGATCAGTATCGGGATGTCAAACGGCGAGACGTTCCGGATTCTCGTGTAGACCTTGTTCATGGCATTGCTCGAACCGACCATGCCATGGAAGGTTGGTGCCTGCATTCGATCCCCTACCGGAAAGGCTGATTCCCCATACCCATCCTGCCTCGACCGGCGAGGCGGGCAGACAGACCAAGCGAACCGTTTCCGCGTGCTCAGTATAGTTCGCGGAAGAACCAGGAACAAATACCCTAGATAGGCTATGCCTCAGGCTGCGGACGATCTCGCGAATCGCCGGAACGGTCCAGCAGGCGCCTCAGGAGAAGCGGCGCCGCGATCGCGGTCACGAGCGAGACGAACACCATCGCCGCGTACGCGGATTGCGGGGCGGCCCATTCACCGAGAGAACGCGCCTTCTCCATCACGACCATCGTGATCTCGGCGCGCGGGACCATACTCACGCCCACGGCGGCCGCTCCCGCGGGCGTCGTGTACAAGGCCGCGATGCCACCGTTCGAGGCCAGCTTGCCCGCGACGGCAACCGCGACCAGGATGAGCCCCGGAACGAGCGCGTCCGCCGCAACGGTGAGATCGAGCGAGAGCCCGATCCCGATGAAGAAGAACGGCACGAGCAGGTCGTAGATCGCGTCGAAGGCGATGTGTTGGCGAAGCGCTTCCGGGTCGCCGCTGAACGCGAGCCCGGCGAGGACGGCGCCGATCGCGACGGAAAACCCGAGCAGGCCGGCGAACGCGGCAATGATGATCGAGATCGCGACGACCGACACGAGCGCGGCCGCCGGGGACTCGAAACGCTGCAGCGCCTCGCGCAGGCGGTGCTCCACGAACCGGCTGAACAGATAGCAGAGCGCTCCGAATCCCGCAAGCTTCACGAGCGTCCAGAGGAGTCTGCGGACAACCGTCGATCCAACTCCCTCCGCCCCGGCTCCGCGAAGCATCGGAGCGACGGCGAAGACGACCGCCATGAGCACGACCGCGCTGATGTCGTCCAGACCGGCGATCCCCAGGAAGAGGCGCC
>JBKHII010000045.1:0-26144 GCA_046538735.1 Spirochaetales bacterium | reverse complement strand
CTCAGAAGGTCTCCGGCCCGGTCCCGACTCAGTACGCGATTCTGGATCTTCAGCTGGCCGAAGCAGCAAGGTCGGTGACACTTCACAAAGCGCGGGTGGTGCCGCATGGGGCGCCGCCGGCCCAACACACGGTCGTTGCTCCTCGCCGACGGTCAACCAGTACGAGATGGATGACGAGGGAGAATCCTCCTGCATGCTCACGAATGATTCGGCGATCAGCTTCCGCCTGGTGATCGCTCCGGGGACTGAACCGTCCGTACGTCACCGGCGGGAGCTCATTCCCGGCCGCGGTGATGTATACCTGCCCGGCTTCACACGGTTTCGATCCTTCCAACTGCTCGAAGGGCGAACCGCCGCAGTCGATCCGCTCACGGTGAATTCGTACGACGGCAAGCCTCACGAGATCGCGTTCCCCGAAGGCGTATCGGTGGTACGGGCGGGCGAGAACCCCGAATATGACGAGACGACCGCACGTATCCGATACAAGTCCCTGGTCACTCCGCCGAGGGCATACGACTACGATGTGAACTCGCGTACACTCGAGCACTGCAAGACCGCCGTTGTCCCTTCCGGATACGAGCGCTCGGAGTACGGAACCGAACGGCTCTTCGCACCGACGCACGATGGTCGATCGGCGCCCGTATCCATCCTCTCCCGCACCGACCGCCCGTCCGACGGGCATGCCCTGCGTCCACCGCAACCAGTTGTCGCTGATTGATCGCGGCTTCGCCTTCGCTATCGCCGAATTTCGGGGAATGTCACGATGCTTGCAGGTCGGACCTCCGCAACCCACGATCGCAGCGGCAGATGGCATATTGCCGCTGGGCGTCCCCTGATGTAGCGCCACAAGTTGCGTCCGAACAGCGAGTTCCGAGCGATCGACCTGCAGGGTCACTGACATTTTGCTTCTTTGCACCGCCGGGATCAACGATCCGCACCCGACCACCGGAAACCCGCCAAGTGGATCACCCGCCTGAGAGAGCGGAAGACCAACGACCACGTCGCACTGCTCAAGACCAGGATGGGTGCCGGTCACTCGGGAAAGTCAGGAAGATGCGAGCAGCTCCCCGAGGACGCCGAGGAACCTGCCCATCTGCTGGTCTCCACGATGCGTTCGGAGTGTGAGCGATCTGAATGATCAACGCACGGGGGCAGCGTGCGTCCGGTCACGACCGGTCAACGCGCGCGAGCTCTCCCGGAGAGCCGGCGTCCGTGTGCGGACAACTCGCAAACTCCACGGTTACGCGTGTTCCCGCCTCCGAGCTCACGGTCAACGTAGCCCCCAACTGGTCGGCGAGCATAGCGACGATCTGCATGCCCAGGCTGTTCCCCGCGCGACTCCCCTCGCGCGTCGCTATGCCCACGCCGTTGTCGCCGACCCAGAATCGGAATGCGTCGTCTACAGTGTCGAACCCGACCTCGATCTCCCCGGGCCGGCCGTCGGGAAAGGCGTGTTTGTAGGCGTTGGTCACCAACTCGTTCAGGATGAGACCCGTAGGAATCGCGGTGTCCATGGGGAGTTGAACCGGACTCACGGCGAGACGCATCGCGACTCTCTCCGTCTGCCGCGAATACGTCGACCGGAGCGAGTCGGTCAGCACCGTGACGTACTCGGCAACGTCCACACTGCCGGCGTGCTCGTGACGATAGAGCAACTCATGGATGTGCGCCATCGCCCGGATCCGTTGCTGGCCATCCTGCAGAATCTCCGCAGCGGGTTCGTCGACCGTCCTCAACGCCTGCAGGCTCAGCAGACTCGACACAATCTGCATGTTGTTCTTCACGCGATGATGAATCTCCCGCAAGAGCACTTCGCGGTCGCGCACGGCTGTCCGCAGCTCCCGTTCCGTCGCACGCATCGCGGTGACGTCCTGGATCGTCCCGATGACCCGGGACCGGCACGTCTCGCCACCATCGTCGGTATCCCACCGCGCATGGAGGAAAATCGAGCGACTCGAACCGTCGGGTAGCGTGATGTCGTGCACCGCGTGATATCGGACGTCGTCGCGGACAAGATGGGCGATTCCGCGCACGAATCGGCTTCGCTCGCCGGGGCCGAACAGCTCGACCATTGCACGGACGGGGATCGGCGACAGACCGTCTGTTCCTTCGTGAAAGACGTGTCCGAGTATTTCCGCGGCCTTGCCGGAGACGCGAAGCGTGTCTCGCTCCGGAACGAAATACCCATACCCGACTCGCGCGATCTCCTGTGCTTCACGCAGCCGCCGCTCGCGCTCGCGAATCAGTCTTGCCGCCTCGAGCCGCGCCGAGACGTCGCGGCAGTAGGCGCAGCGGAGACGACGCCTCCCGAACTCGAGAAAACGGATGGCGATCTCGACCGGCACGAGGCGGCCGTCACTCGTTCGGTGCATCCGCTTGAAGAGACGCGGCCCGGCGTCTGAGACGCCGTCCTCGGCAGGCTCGACTCTACCGGTTTCACCGTACTCCGCGTCGATGTCCCCCACCCCCATCCCGATCAGCTCGGACCTCGGGTAGCCGAGCATCTCCGCTGCGGCCTCATTCGCGTAGACGATACGATGGTCGCTTCGGATCCAGTACACCGCCTCGGGAGCACTGTCCACAGACGCTTGCGTCCTGCGAAGCAGAACGTTCAGCTCCAACACGTGTCCCACAAAGCCACCGAATATGGTGTAGACAACGAGAGCCAGCACTCTTACCTCGGGATTCGCAATGAGCGCCTCGCTCCCCACCGCCGCGTCAACCGCGATCGGAACGAACGAGACCAATGCGCCGGAGACGGCTCCTCCGCGCACACCGCCCACGATTCCGCACAGTATGACCGGAACGAGCAGGATCATCGCATACGATATCTCTTCGGTCGCCAGGAAAACGACGACAAAGACAGCGATAACGAGAACCGCCACTGCAAGCATCGCGGCGGCGAGCCCGGCCGGCAGTATCTCCCACGGCCGGAACCGACTCAGACCACGCCGCACGCTTCGCTGATCCCCATTTGCTCTCATGTCGCTTTCCCTAT
This sequence comes from Spirochaetales bacterium, assembly GCA_046538735.1. GTDB lineage: Bacteria > Spirochaetota > Spirochaetia > DSM-27196 > SLST01 > SLST01. The sequence goes on along the minus strand of JBKHII010000045.1, from coordinate 23,146 downwards.
TGTGGCGATTGCCACAACTCGCGTAAAGGAATATATTCGATGGTTTGGAGTCCATGATACACGATTGCCGGACGAAGTCAAAGAGTCTTTGAGCGATCTTGACACCCGTTGTGAGAGACGCTATATTTCGGGCTCACAAACGGGGGCGTGGCGAAGTTGGTTTATCGCGCCGGCCTGTCAAGCCGGAGGTCGCGGGTTCAATCCCCGTCGCTCCCGTACCGAGGCCCCGAGTTCGGGGCCTTTCTTCTATCGGGCTGTAGCGCAGGGGCTAGCGCGCTCGGTTCGGGACCGAGAGGTCGGCGGTTCAAATCCGCCCAGCCCGAGATCTGCCTTCGTAGAGAAGACCGGCTTGTCCGGCGGGGAAGCGTAGCTTCCTCCGCCCAGCCCGAGATCTGCCTTCGTAGAGAAGACCAGCTTGTCCGGCGGATGCAGTGTTCCGCGCGCACGCGCGAGACGCGGTTCCCTACGGTCTGGGGGCTTCGCTGTCGGCAGAGCAGATGCACTCCAGAATTCGCCGGCCTACGGACGAGTCCTCGAGCAGTAGATGGCCGGCATCCGGCAGGAAATGTGCCCGACAGCGAGGAAGCGCTTTTGCCAGTGTCCGGACCGGACGGAACGGCATGAGCGTATCGCTCTCCCCATGCCAGAGGAACACCCGGGCTCGGATCGCCCCGAAGTTCAGGTCCCACGGTCTGCCTACCAGCAGGAAATCCCGGAGGACGCCGTCGTGGCCTTGCCGGAACGCCTCCTGCAGGTCCGCAATGGAGAGCCTCATGGGGTCAGACTCGGCTGATCTGGCATTGAGCACTCGCAGATCCCAGTCGCACAACTGCGTCTTGATCGCGCGAACCAGGCGCTGAGGGTCTCGCTCCAGCTGTTGCGCGTAGCTCTTGAAGCTCCATCCAAGGACGGACGGGATCCTGCGCGCCAGCAAGAACACCAGCCGGTTTCCGCGTGCCATCCCTCTGGAGAGACCGGGCAACTCGGGAGGCGCCGCGCCGGCGATCACGCTGATCGACAGAATCCGGCTGCCAAGGTACACGCCGCACGCGAGGGCATGCGGTCCACCGCCCGATCCGCCGGCGACGTGGAACCGTTCAATGCCGAGACAATCCGCCACCGCCGCCACGTCGTCGGCCCAGCTCTTGAAACTGCGTCCCGGATGATCGTGGGAATACCCCATCCCCGGTCGGTCCGGCAAGACGACCGGAACTCCGAACTCATGAATGAGCGGATCGTCGCTCATTCCCTCTCCGCACAGTCGCGAGCCCGGGATGCCATGAAACATGAAGACGGGAACTCCGCCGTCGACTCCCTCAAGACGATAGCTCAGGCAACGACCGTCGCTCAGCACCAGGCTGTGGTCACTCATCGTGTTCCCCCTGCTCGCGCCGGGACTCGTCGCGTTCACACCTGAGTCCATGCATGATGAACTCAACCAACGTGTCGATCAGAATCGGGAAATACTCGTCGCCGATTTCTGAGGAGTAGAGGTTGATGACGGAGAGCGAGTCGAACAGGGCGAGAACGAAGCCGGCGTCCATATCGGTCCTGATCTTGCCTTCCTGCTGCCACCTCGCAATAACGTTCGTGTAGAGCGAGACGACGGCCCGCTGATTCTCGCTCCCAATCTCCGCGTCTCCGCACTTCCGCGTGATCTTGTGCCGGAGCTGTCGGTCGTACCACACGGACAGGACCGGATCGGTGCGATCCATGTCGTTCAGCCGCCGCACCAACCGCTTCGCGTAGTCGACGGGATCGTCTCCTTCAACCTCGTTGTCCATGATCTCCGATTCCCGCTGCAGGCTGATCTCGGAGAACACCTCAAGAAACAGATGCTCCTTGGACGGATAGTACCGGTAGTACGATCCCACTGCGATCCGAGCCGCTCGGGCTATGTCTGCGACCGAGGTCTCGCGGAACCCCTTCCGCAAGAAGAGGTCCCGTGCGACCTCGTATACCCGACGCTTGATGTGTTCCTCTCCCATCCACTCCTCCAAACGACGTCGTGATGAATGAACCTCCTTACATTCATTCATCCTCCGGCATCACGCCATCGGCATCGTGCGGCGTCAATAGCGACGCGCCGATTCCGCATGGTTCGTCTCTCAGCCGACCGCGACTGTGTCGCCAGGGAAGGGGGCTTCTTGACACATCTTTGGTTATCGACATAATAGCCAAAATGGTCGACATGTCCGCCGCCGAGACCCGGCAGCGATACTTGCGTCGCAACGCCGTGATGGTTGCCGTGGACGGCGCGCTTTTTGGGACCGGTGTGGCAGTAGTAGGCGTTGAGACGGTTGTGCCGGCGGTCATGGTGCAGCTCGGCGCGTCCAACACGGTGATCGGGCTGCTTCCCGCGCTCCTGACGCTGGGTGCCGCGCTTCCGCCGCTCTTGACGGCGTACCTCGTGTCGGGGTTCAGGCGCACGAAACGGTATTCGCTGCTTGCCGGAGCCGGCCAGCGCCTTCCCTGGCTGATCGCGGGAGCAATCCTTTACTTCTTCGGCGGGACGGCCCCGACGTTTGCGCTCGTCGCGGTGCTCGGGGCAGTTGTCGTTTTCGGAGCGTCCAACGGCCTGGTGAGCCCCATCTGGTTCGATATCGTGGCCAGGACAATCCCGGCGTCCGTCCGAGGGAGGCTCTTCTCCGTCCGGGATGCCGTGTCCCAGGTGTTGACCCTCGCTGCCGGAGCGTTCGTCACTTTTCTGCTGACCACGTATTCGTTCCCAACGGGCCACGCGCTGCTCTTCATCTCGGGGTTTGCGGTGTTCGCCGCATCCTGGATCTGTTTCTTCCTCATGGTCGAGGTGCCGCACGAAGGCCCCCTCGAGCGCATACCGCTGCGCGCGTATCTCGCGCGCTTTCCGGCCGCGCTCCGTGAGAACGGCCGCTTCCGTCGCTTCGTCATCGGCCGTGGACTGCTCACGGTCGCGCACTCCAGCGCTCCCTTTCTCACTGTCTTCGTCCTCTCAACCTACGACTTGCCCGACAGTTACGTAGGTCTCTTCACGATTACGAAAGCGGTCGCCATGATCGCGTTCACGACGCTCTTCGGCATTGTGGGAGACCGACGCGGCCACCGGGCGAACTTCGTCATCGGGTCCGCTGCGATCGTGGTCGCCGGTCTGCTCGCCATAGCGCCCACGGGCCTCTGGTCGGGACTCGCGCTGTTCGCACTCTATTCGGCAGCGCAGGGAGCGATCAGCGTCTCGGCGTTCAACCTCACGGCGGAGTTCTGCAAACCGACCGAAGTCTCGCTCTACATCGCGATTTCATCGGTCGTGACGTCACCCCTCTCGCTCGCATCGGTCCTTCTGGGCGTCGTAGCCGACACGAGCGGCTTCGCCGTCGTCTTTGTCATCGCGGCCTCGCTCTCGGCGGCGGCGCTCGTCCTCTTCGCCACCATCGGTCGTCGCGAGTCGTACCTCTGTTCGCCGGGAGAGCTGCGTTGACAATCCCCTGCCCATGGATTACGTTCTGATGAACTTCCAAACATCTTCCACAGAGTGAGTGATGAGTACACCCAAGCAACCAAAACAGGAGCAGGAGAAGCAACATCAGCGGTCGATCGGCAAGACGCTGACGTACGCGATGACCGTGGTCCTGCTCGTTATCGTGGTCGTAGCCTTCGTCGGGACACCGGCCGTCGGTGGAGTGACCGGAGGCGAACGAATCGTCTTCGGCAGCTACGGCGGCCGGGAGATCAGGTACGAACCGGGAAACTATCTCGCCCGGCAGTACCAGGACATCGCTCAGCGTGTGCAGCAACAGGACCAGGAGATCACCGAGTCGGTGGTGCGAGAAGTCTGGCGAACCGCATTTCAACAAGCGGTCTTCCACGAGGCGATGATGCTTCTCGCGGAAGAGGCGGGCGTCTCCGTATCGACCGACGCCGTGGACGAAGCGGTTGCTCAGTGGCCGGAGTTCCAGGTCGACGGTCGCTTCAGCGTGCAGGAGTACAATGCCACATCGAGCCAGGCACGATACTCGCTCCGTCAGTACCTCCGAGATGCCCTCGTGGACGCACAGGTTCAGCAGGACCTCTACGGAGAGACTCCCTCGTCCACGGCTGAGCAGGAGTTCCTCGCGGAGATGACGGGACCCGAACGCAGGTTCGACTACATCCAGTTCAGCTTCAACGACTATCCGGAGGCTGAAGTCACCGACTACGGCCGGGCGAACGCCGACCGGTTCCGCAGGATCAACCTGTCCGTCATTACGGTCAACGCGAGCGCGGCTGATGCGGAAGCGATTCGCGAGCAGGCGGTGACGCGTGAGGTAAGCTTCGAGGATCTCGCCCGGAACGAGAGCACGGACACCTACGCCGCCGACGGCGGAGAGATGGGTTGGGTGTACTACCATGAGCTCGAGCCGGACTTCGAAGACACGGCGGTGATCGAACAGATCTTCGACCTCGAGGAAGGCGAGATCAGCCGAGTCTTCGAGACTACGTTTGGTTGGACGATCTACCGGGTCAACGAGGCACCGATGGACCCCGACTTCACAGACGCGAACGTCATCGCGGCGGTCCGTGACTATCTGACGGATTTCGAGCGTGGCCTCATCGAGGACTACCTGAGCGCTCGCGCCGACGAGTTCGTGGCGACCGCTCGCGAGTCGGGATTTGAAGACGCAGCCGCAGGCGTCGGGCAGACGCCACAGGCCACCGAGTACTTCCCGATCAACTACGGCAACCTCCCCTACTTCGGCACGGTTGAGGCACAGTCCAATCAGGCGATCGCCTCCGCAGCGTATCGCGAGGAGTTCTTTCGGGAGCTGTTCGCTCTGGACGAAGACGAAGTCAGCGAGCCCATCGTCGTCCGCGACTACGTGTTCGTCTTCCGACTCGCGGACGAACGAGAGCCGGACGAGGAGGCGACCAATCTCCTCGAGTACGTTCCGCTTATCGTCCGACAGTTCATGCAGGAAGAGGCCCGGGAGACCTACGTGAGCGAGGATCGCCTCGTAGACAACTTCAACCAGGCCTACAATCGGGCTGTGCTCGGCAGATAGTGCAGCCCCGGCTCGCCCTCGAGGATACGCCGCACGGCCTACAGGTCCACTACAACGGACGCGCGCTGTACGGACCGTATCCTCGGGAGGACGCGGCACGCCGTACCCGATCCCTCCGGTTCCCCCCCAACACGCTGATACTCTGGGCCTCCCCTGTCGTCTGGCATGGACTGGACGAGCTTCTGAAACAGATCGACGCCGATTCCGCCATCCTGGCGGTCGAGGCTGATCCCGTTCTCTACGAGCTAGCGCGCAGGAAGCGCCCGGATCTCGTCCAACACCGACTCGCCCTCGTGCAGACGCAGGATTCCCAGGCGCTCGCCGCCGTCCGGACATGGGGCGAGCGGCGTTTTCGCCGTGTCGTCCAGCTGACCACGGCCGGATCCGCCGTCATGAATCGGGAACGCTACCGCACGCTCGCCTCATTGCTCGAGCGCGAGCTGCACGTGTTCTGGCAGAATCGTCTCACGCTCTCAGCGCTCGGTCGCCTCTGGCTCCGGAACGCGATTCGCAACCTCCCGGCCCTCCTCTCCGCTCGAGCCCTCGAGCGAATCAGCGGCCCGGTAGTTGTCTGTGGTGCCGGCCCTTCGCTCGAGACCGCGCTCCCGCTCCTCCGGAACCATCGCAGCGCGTGCACGTTGATCGCCGTGGACACTGCGCTGCCGGTGCTCCACGCTGCGGGGCTCGCTCCGGACGTGGTGCTCGCGATCGAGGGCCAGCTCGCAAACGTCTACGACTTTCTTCCCGTCACCGAGCGACCGTATCGACTCGTGGCGGACGTGACGTCCGCACCCGCGGTCCTCGATCTCCATTCCGCATGGACGCTGTGCATCACGAGGTTCGCTCCGCTTGCCCTGATCGACCGCCTCGGTCGGCTGTCCGTCGCGTATCGCCCACTTCCTCCACTTGGCTCGGTCGGTGTATCCGCAGTTCACCTTGCGATGGAGCTCGGAGCATCCCCGGTGCTCACGGCCGGTCTCGACTTCGCGGTGCTGCCGGGCAGGACCCACGCTCGCGGGGCGCCCGCCTACACGCGTGCGCTCGCCCGCTCCCACAGGCTGCAGCGCGCGAGGGATGCAGGATTTGGTGCTCGGATCGTGACGCTGCAAGGAGCTCGTAACCAGGTCGGATCCACGCTCGTCATGAACGGCTACGCCGCCGAGTTACGCTCGCTTCTCGCCCCGAGAGATGATGCGTATGCGATTGCACCGTGCGGCCTGGACACCGGAGCCACGCCGGTCTCGCACGATCGCGCGGCGCAGATCCTCGCGTGTTCCGGGCGCCCTGCCGTGCAAGAGGCGGCCGCCGCGACCGTCTCGCTCGGAATGCTTCGCCGCTTCGTGATCGACGAAATCGACGCGTTGCGACGCTTCGACCCCGTCCACGACTCGATCGTCTGCGTACCGGACGAACTCGACTACCTCGGGCTCGAGATCACCGACCGCATCGAGAGCATCGGAGACAGGATACGCATTGGACCACTCGATGAGCCGGCTCGCGCCCGGCTCAGGGTCGCGCGCGACTACTACCTCAGCCGGTGGAGCGCGACGCTACACAACCTGGAACGCTGACTACGTTTCTTCGGTCTTCAGAGCCGCGAGGAAAGCCGACTGCGGCACTTCCACGTTCCCCACGAGCTTCATTCGCTTCTTGCCCGCCTTCTGTTTCTCAAGGAGCTTGCGCTTGCGCGTGATATCTCCGCCGTAGCACTTGGAGGTGACGTCCTTCCGCAGCGCGCTGATCGTCTCGCGTGCGATGATCGTGCTGCCGATCGCGCCCTGGAGCGGAATCTTGAACTGATGACGGGGGATCTCATCCCTGAGCCGTCTGCAGATCTGACGCGCCCGGTCGGCGGCCGTGTCGCGGAAGACGAGCTGGCTCAGCGCATCCACGGGCTTGCCGTTCACGAGGATGTCCAGCTTGACCAGCTTCGTCTCGCGATAACCGATCATCTCGTAATCGAACGAGGCGTACCCTCGGCTCACGCTCTTCAGCTTGTCGTAGAAATCGAACAGCACCTCGGCCAGCGGCATCTCGTAGACCAGCTCCACGCGTCTCGAGTCAAGGTAGTGCATCGTGGTCTGAACGCCGCGCTTCTCCATGCACAGCGTCATGATGTTCCCCACATAGTCGGTCGGCGTCATGATGTCGGCGCGTATATACGGCTCGTAGGCGGCACCGATCCGGCCCTCCTCCGGGTAGTGTTCGGGATTGTCGATCTCGCGGCTCGACCCGTCCTCGAGATCGATCCGGTACTTCACGGACGGCGCCGTCAGGATGATGGAGAGGTCGAACTCGCGCTCCAGTCGCTCCTGCACGACCTCCAGATGGAGGAGGCCGAGAAACCCGCATCGGAACCCGAAACCGAGAGCGGCGGAGCTGTCCTTCTCGTAGACGAGCGATGCATCGTTCAGCGTGAGCCGTTCCATCGCGGCGAGCAACTCGTCGTACTCGTTCGCGTCGATCGGGTAGATCGAGCTGAAGACGACGGGCTTCACCTCACGAAAGCCCGGGAGCGGAGCAGCGCACTGGTTCCGCGCGAGCGTGATCGTGTCTCCGACTCTGATGTCCGAGATGTTCTTGATACCGGCGATGATGTAGCCCACATCACCCGCCTGCAGCTCGTCCGTCTCGGCGAGAATGATTCGAAACTGCCCGGTCGCCTCGACCTTATGTCGAGCCTTTGTGGACCAGACGAGCATCTCGTCGCCCGGCTTGAGCGTCCCTTCGAAGACCCGCAGGTGGACGATGACACCGCGATAGGCGTCGTAGTGGGAATCGAAGATGAGCGCCTGCAACGGGGCATCCGTGTCGCCGCTCGGCGGTGGTATGCGCCGGACGAGCGCCTCGAGCAACTCCGGCACCCCCTGACCCGTCTTGGCCGAAATGAGGAGTGCACCGTCGGCATCAAGCCCGAGATCGTGCTCGATCTCTTCCTTCACACGATCGATCTCGGCGCCGGGCAGATCGATCTTGTTGATGACCGGGATGATCTCCAGGTTGTGATCCATCGCCATGTAGAGGTTGGAGAGCGTCTGGGCCTCGACTCCCTGCGTCGCGTCTACGAGAAGCAGGGCCCCGTCGCACGAGCTGATCGCTCTGGAGACTTCGTACGAGAAGTCCACGTGTCCGGGGGTGTCCACCAGGTTCAGCTCATACGCCTTCCCGTCCTCGGCGACGTACGGCATGCTGACCGCCTGGCTCTTGATCGTGATGCCGCGTTCTCGCTCAATGTCCATGGAGTCCAGGATCTGGTCCTGGAACTCGCGCTCGGCGATGATCCGCGCGCGCTGGATGAAGCGATCGGCGAGCGTACTCTTGCCGTGGTCGATATGGGCGATGATGCAGAAATTCCGGATGTGGTCTTGCGTCATAGGAAGTGGAGCCTACTATAGTGAAATGGGGTCTACTCGTCCAGAATTCGTCGCACGCGCTCCACGAAACGCGACGGGTCGACCGGCTTCTGCATGAACTGAGAACCGAGCTCGCGACGACGATCCTCCGTCAGGTATCCCTCCGGATACGCTGAGATGAACAGCACCTTGAGCGACGGTCGCTCCGCGACGATTCGTTCCGCGAGCTTGTCTCCGGAGAGATGAGGCATCACGATGTCCGTCACGAGCAGATCGACGTGCTCGGACTGTCCTTCCACGAGCAGCAGCGCTTCACCCGCATTCGCGGCTTCGAGTACGTGGTAGCCCTTCTGCCGGAGGACCCTCGCGAACAATCCACGAATCGCGTCTTCGTCCTCCACGAGGAGCACGGTCTCGGTGCCTCCGAAGGACTCGGCGAGTGTCTCCTCTTCTGCCTCCTGCCGTTCGGACCCTTCGTGCAGGGGAAAGTGAATGGTGAACGTCGTTCCTTTACCCGGCTTGGTCTCCAGATCGATGAACCCGCCGCTCTGAGCAACAATCCCATAGACGGTGGAGAGGCCTAGTCCGGTTCCCTGGCCCACTTCCTTCGTCGTGTAGAACGGCTCGAAAACCCGATCGGCAACGTCAGGAGGCATCCCAACACCGGTATCCCGAACGACGATCGCAACGAACTCACCCGGGTCTACCTTCTCGTGGCCCGCGACCTGAGACTCATCCACGGTACGCACCTCGGTCCGTATCGCGAGCCGTCCGCCTTCCGGCATCGCGTCCCGCGCATTGACCGCAAGGTTCATCAGCACCTGTTCGATCTGGCTCGGATCGATCCGGACCCTCGCATTGTGAGCCAACAGGTCGACCTGCGTCCGCACGTCGTCGCTCACGAGCCGCTGAAGCATCTTCTCCATGTCGGCGACGACCTCGTTGACGTCAACGATACGGCGTTCCACGATCTGATGCCGACTAAACGCAAGCAGCTGCCTCGTCAACGATGCCGAACGCAGCGCAGCCTTCTGGATACCCTCAACGTCGGCACGCAGCGTCTCGAGATCGGCGTGTTCCAGATCGTCGAGCTCGCCTCTCAACAGCTTGGCGTATCCGAGAATCACGGTCAGGAGGTTATTGAAGTCATGGGCGATTCCGCCGGTGAGTCTCCCGATCGCCTCCATCTTCTGTGACCTGCGAAGCTGCTCCTCTTGCCGACGCAGCGCATTCTCCTGCTCGACCCGCTCCGTGATGTCGTGGAGCACGACGACCCACCCCGTGCGTTCCCCGTTGTTGCTCAGCAACGGCGCCAGGTATCGATCTACTGCCAGCGTGACTCCGTCCTCACGGTCCACGAAGAGCCCCGAGCCGTCCGACTCGCTGAGCGGAACAACTTCGTCCGCATCATTCTTGAGCCGTAGCACGTCCGGCAGACACTCGAGCCGCAACTCGTCTCGCCCCCGCCCGATGATGGACTCGGCGACCGTATTCGAGAACTCTATCCGAAACTCGTCATCGGTCACGAAGACGCCGTCTTGTATACTCTCGAGAGTAGTACTGAAGAGCCGCTCCCTCCGCTGCAGAGTCTGCTCCATCGTATGGCGATAGAGCGAGATGACGACGGCGTTTCGCAGCTCCCGCTCGTCGAACGGTTTGACGATGAACGCAAACGGCTGGGCTACCTTTGCGCGTTCGAGCGTCTCCTGCGTGTCGAGCGCGGTCAGGAGGATTACCGGGAGGTTGAAGCGCTCTCTGACGAGCTTGGCCGTCTCTACACCGTCCAGCTCTCCCTTGAGGATGATGTCCAGTAGAATCAGGTCGGGCTCAAGGTCCGGAAGCGACGCGAGGAGCTCTTCGCCGCTCGCAAACACCGCCGGGACCTCGTACCCAAGGTTCTCGAGCTGGAGCCTGATATCGAGCGCAACGATGTTCTCGTCTTCTACTACGACTATTCGCCGCGGATCCACTTCGGTCTCCTCAAGACAGGCTACTACAGAATGTTATCCTGCTCAACGTACGCAGGCAGCTGCAGGCTCGTTCGCATGAAGCCCTCCGTTCGTTTCTGTACGAAGATTCGGAGAAAAACGACCCCGTTCTTCTTGTCGAACTCGAAGCCGTGTTGCGTAAACCGGTCGCCCTTGCTGATACCCGTCTCGTCCGCGAGGCTTCCCGGATAGACGCGTGTCACCTGATAGTTCTGAAAGAAGGACAGCCCCCCGAGTCTCTCGACCCTCATGCCGAACAGGACCGGGAACAGCCGCTCCGGCAGATCGTTCCGAAGCGCCCGTTCGACCGGATTGTCCGGTCGAGACGTCAGCGAGACGTAGCCGGTCAGCGTTTCCTCCCCACGTGTCCACTCGAGCGCGACGAGCGACCCTTGCGTGCGATCGAGCACGAGCGACTGAGCGCTGCTGACCTTGGTCGCCGACCATCCGTCGATCGTGGTGATCACGTCGCCCGGTATGATACCCGCCTCGTCCGCGGGAGAATCGTTGGAGACGTAGCTGACCTCGAGGCCGTTCTCCACCTGTTCCACGGCAATCCCCATCCACGGGTGACTCACACGTCCCTCCGCATAGAGATCGGGAAGGAACTGATGCACCCAGAACGACGGTATCGCGAAGTTCACGCCCTCGTACTGCTCAAGGCCGGCGAATACGATCCCGACGAGCCGTCCTTGTCGGTCGAGGAGCGGTCCTCCGGAGTTACCCGGGTTGATCGGCACGTCAACCTGCATGGCGTCCCCCATCTGGAGAAACCGTCGTCCCACCGCCGAGATGATCCCGGAGCTGATCGAATTCTCGAGTCCGGCGGGCGACCCGATCGCGAGGATCGGAGAACCCGGCTCGAGCGAGCGAATGTCGGTGAACGAAAAGACGTACGGCGCGTCCATCTCGACCTTGAGGAGCGCGACGTCAAACACTTCGCTGTACCCAACCACTCGAGCGGGTACGCGCTCGGCAGGGTCGGACGGCAAGCGCACGTACAGCCGCGAGTACCCTTCGTACTCGGGATCTACCTCGCTCGACACCACGTGATAGTTCGTTACGAGATACCCACGAGGATCGATGAAGAATCCGCTCCCGATCACCCGGTCGGGAATCCCAACACCGTTCTCGAGCCGGAGTCCCCGATTGACCCAGACGGTGACTACGCCATGGCTCATCTCCACGGGGCGTGCGCTGCTCTCGGCAAACTCCACGATGTCCGGATGCTCCGCCCGCCACGCCGGGCCCAACGCTTCCGCGAGCAGCTGCAACGCGTACCGGTTGTTGAGCTCGCGGGCGTAGCCGGTCGCCTTGCTCAGGAGATCCGGATCAAGAGACGTGAGCGCGGGCGCCCGAAGCAGCGTCGCGAGCGCAGCCGGAGCATTTCCCTTCTCGATCCACTGCGTCGCGTGACGAAGGTAGAACGACGAGACCAACTCGCGATCGGGTGTCCGAGCGCCGAGAGTTACCAGGTTCTGGAGTGCGGAGACCGCGTCCAGATACCGCTCCTCGTCGACTGCGCTCTCGTACTCCGCCTCGATCCGATCCACGGCGTCCGCCTGGTACTCGTCCAACTCTCCTCTCGGAAGAACGCTCTCGCGCCGCAGAGCGCTGATACGCTGCAGCGCGCGCTCGGGTTCACCCGAATCGATGGCCTGAAGCAGTTCGGCACGAACCACATCCGGGTGCGGCACGACCACTTCCGGGACCTCAGTGGTGCATGAGAATAGGGTTGCGAGCCCACACACGACCAAGAAGACGCGGCTCACTCGCATCACCGCTCCTGACCGGCCAGGGGGAACTCTCGCAGCACTCGATCCGTCCAATCGGTGAACTCCCGCACATCGATGCGACCGTCTCCGTTCACGTCCCATTCCCGGACCGATATGCCGTCCTCTCGCTCAAAAAGCTCGGCGTGTCCGTCGTGGTTGGAGTCCACGGCCAGCGCGACGAGTCGTCCGTCGCGATAGCCCTCCGCCACCTCGTGGTAGCCGTCGCCGTCCAGATCACGCACACCGGAAACTGCGAATCCGCCGCGATTGAGCAGCAGGTGGTCCCAGGCGCCGTCGCCGTTGTCGTCACGATACGTGCGCCGAAGCGAATCGCCTTGGAGGAGGCTTCGCTCGGCAATCGTGCCGTCCGGACGAACGAGATCGATCCGGATCGCACCGGCGACGAGATCGGACCGCTCGACCCCGCGCATGTCGTCCGCAACCGAGAGCTCGGAGCCGAAACCCGGACCGGCGGCCGGGAGGGATTCGACTACCGGGTACCGTAGCGTCCGCGGCCGCAACGCAAAGACTTCGCGACCACCGTCGACCTCGACCTCGGCCTCCCGCACGAACGGGTACTGCCCGAAACGCAGCCGCACCGTTGCATCCGCATCGCGCAGGATAACGGTCTGCGGGAAGCGCTCCCCGAACTCGACCTCAACCTCGGTTCGACCGTCCTGATCCGCGTCGCGTTCCCAGCGTCTCACAAGCCCGGATGAAACGGTGAGTCGTTCGTTCCACACACCGTCGTCGTCGGTGTCGTGAAGGCTCGTACCCGTGAAACGCCCGGCGGCTGTCTGGAGCTCGAGTCGAGCCGGCTCGTCCACAATCGCCCTGAGTCGCCGATAGACCCCGAGATTGGTGAAGCCGTCTCGCTCGAGAAAGACGTCCACCGCTGCCTCCGACTCGCCCGAACCGATGAGGAGTGCCTCCGCCGGATCGTTCCATCCGCCGTCGCGAAGCTGACCGAGCGCCCATGCAAGCTCCGATTCAGTGGGCGCGGCCAGGGCATATCGGTAGACAAGCTCGTTCACCGCCGGCCGATCCGAGGGCTCGGCAACGTCGAGCAGCCGTTCGAGCTCGCGACGATGCTCTGCAGACGGGAACGGTTCGGATCGGAGGTAGAACGAGTAGAACCTCGGATCGTTGGGGAAGGCGTCGCGGGCCGGCGCGAGCACGCGGTCTCGATCGGCGTCGCGGTCGAGCTCGTGAAGCGCGTACGAGAGCTGATAGTAGTACTCGGAGAGCAGGCGAGCCGGCGTGTCCGGGCGCTCCTCGGCCGTCCGAAGAAGATCGGCCGCCTCGTCCGGGCGTTGGACTCGGTTGTAGAGACGACCGAGGAGCACTCGACCATGAAGTGGCTCGAAGCGTTCCCACCTGTCGAGCTCGATTGCCGCTTCAGCCGCGTCAATTGCGTGGAGCGTCAGCGCGCGTTCCGCGGACAGCGCGAGCCCCCGCACGTAGTGAGAGTCGCTCCGGTCCTGAGCGAACTCGGCGGCGATCTCGGCGAGACTCACGGCGCGATCGAACTCGCCGGCAACGTACGCTTCGTACGCCGCGTCCCGGTAGAGACCGGCGATCTCCGGATTCGGGTCCGCCGTCGCAGATCCGGGAACGAGCAGCAGACCGAGTACAGCGAGTCGCCACGCCCCTCTCATGCGTTCTCGTCTGACTCCGTATCGGTGTCCAGGTCGCGGAGATCTGTGACGCTCCGTCGCTCCGGGAGACCGAGCAAGTCGCGCACTTCGGCGTCCACCAACGTCTCGCGCTCCACCAGCGCGTCCGTGAGCTTCGCGAGGCTCTCGCGCTGCTCCGTGAGAATGCGCTTCGCGTCCTCATACGCCTCGGACAGAATCGACTGGATCGCCTCGTCGATCTGCCGCGCCTTCTCCTCCGAATAGTCCTTGTGGCGAGCGATCTCCTTCCCAAGGAAGATCGGCTCGTCCTCCTGGCCGAACGCGACCGGACCGAGCGGGCTCATACCCCACTCCGTGACCATCTTGCGTGCGATATCGGTCGCTTGAGCAAGGTCCAGCTGCGTACCGGTCGTGGTCTCGCTGTAGAAGATCTCCTCGGCGACGTAGCCACCGTACGCGATCTTGATCCGGTCGAGGAGCCACCCCTTGCTGTGAGAGTAGGTATCCTTCTCCGGAAGGGAGAACGCAACCCCAAGCGCCCGACCACGCGGAACGATCGTCACCTTGTGGAGCGGATCGGCGTTCGGGAGGAAATAGTGAAGCAGCGCGTGACCGGCTTCGTGGCACGCGGTTTTTCGCTTCTCCTCGTCCGTGAAGACGCGGGACCGGCGCGCGACGCCCATCATGATCTTGTCGCGCGCCTCCTCGAAGTCGTCCATCTGAACGAGCTCGCGGCTCCGTCGCGCCGCATAGAGCGCGGCCTCGTTCACGAGGTTCGCTATGTCGGCACCCGAGCACCCCGGGGTCGCGCGCGCCACGCGGTCGAGATCAACGCGCGGCGAGAGCGGCACGCGTGCGGCGTGGATCTTCAGAATAGCCGCGCGCTCCTCCTGGTCCGGCATGTCCACAACCACCTGACGGTCGAACCGCCCCGGTCGCATCAACGCGGGATCGAGCACGTCCGCGCGATTCGTCGCCGCGAGGATGATCACGCCGTCCTTCGTGTCGAATCCGTCCATCTCAACGAGCATCTGGTTGAGCGTCTGCTCGCGTTCGTCGTGTCCGCCGCCGTATCCGGCGCCCCGCGTTCGCCCAACGGCGTCCAACTCGTCGATGAAAAGGATGCACGGGGCGTTCCTGCGGCCCTGCTCGAAGAGATCCCGAACCCTGCTCGCGCCCACGCCAACGAACATCTCAACGAAGTCGGAGCCGGACATGTGGAAGAACGAGACGCCGGCTTCGCCGGCGCACGCCTTGGCGAGCATCGTCTTGCCGGTCCCCGGCATGCCGACGAGCAAGACCCCTTTCGGGATCCGCGCCCCCATCCGCGTGAACTTCGCCGGGTTCTTCAGAAACTCAACGACCTCCTGCAGCTCGTACTTCGCCTCCGACTGGCCCGCGACGTCCGCAAACGTGATCTTTCGACCGTCGTCCGCGTACTTCTTCGCCTTGCTCTTGCCGAACGAGAACGCGCGGTTGCCGCTGCCCTGGAGCTGACGAAACATGAACCAGATGATGAATATGCCGAACACCCAGGGGAAGAGATTGAGCAGGATCTGCCAGGCCGGCATGGTACCGCTCTGCCCCCGAACCGGGACGTTCTCATCGCGCAGCCTCTGCATCAGCTGATCGTCGAAGTACGGGATCCGGGTGCTGAACACCGACACCTGACCTGCCATCTCGCGCAGGCGGCCCTGGATCTCGTACTGCTCGATGATCGTCACCGACTCCACACGGTCTTGTTCCACGTAGTCGAGAAAGGTCGTGTAGTCGATCTCCATTCCCGTCTGCCGTCCCGGCGACGAGAGGATGATCAGAAATATCCCCAAGATCGCGATCAGCAGGATCAGAGCGAACCGATTGTTGCGGAAATTGAACTTGAAGGATCCGGGATCCTGCTGGTTATTATTCTGGTCGTCACCCATACGCACTCTTCGAGCTACGACTGCACGACCAAGATGTGTTCCGACTTGCCGTTCATCGCCGCATCCCGGACGATGTCGTCGTATCCGAGCACCGAGCCCAGTACCGCGACAACTCCATTGCGATCGCGAACCACGGGAACCTCCCGACGCCGCCCGGCGGGCACGCCGCTCGAAGCGAGCATCGACGCCACGCTCCTGCATCGCCCGGACCTGGTCACGCAGTCACCGGCGCGGTGCGAGTGCACCACCACCGGTCGCCGTATCCTATTCAAGTGTACCACACGGCCGGCGTCCACGGTATCGGATTCCCGGAGCAGTGTGATGGTCCAGCCCGCCCCGACACCGACGGGCACGCGCGGAACTACCTCACGAAGATACCCACTTTCGGTTGGTCGGACAACGAACGGGCCGACCTCAACGCAGTCTCCGACGAGTGCGATCCGAATCCCTCTGGAGGCAATGAGCCGACGGTCGCCTCCCGGGTCGCGCCCCAACAGGGGCGCGAAAAACCGGTGCCCCGGTCGGTCGCGACGATCGAGTCGCCCGAGGCGAGCGAGAACCGCGTAGAGGAGCTCGAGTCGAACGTCGGTCTCGGAGGAGAAGAACGCGCGCCGGTCGATCCGCACCGGTTCCGAGTCGCGTGACTCGCGGGGAATCGCGGAGGCGGCGCGCTGCACCGCGACCCTGCGCCGCCCCATAGCGGCGGCAAGTCGGCGCATATCCGATCGAACCGCCGACCAGACAGCCTCAACCTGCGGGAGTACTTCGCGCCGTACACGGTTGCGCTCGAACGCGACTTCTTCGTTCGTCCGATCCTCGACCCAGTCGACCGTGCGTTCCCGCAAGTACGCCTCGATTGCTTCGCGCGCTGTTCCCAGAAGAGGTCGAACCACGGTCACGCCGTCGCTGAGCGTACGCGTGCGCGGGATGCCCGCGAGAAGCGTGCCGTGAACCCCGCGGAGGAGGCGCATCAGCACGGTCTCTACCTGATCGTCCGCCGTGTGCCCGGTCCAGATCTCGTGTGCGCCGGTCAGACGCGCGGCGCGCAGCAGAAAGTCGTAACGGAGCTCTCGAGCCGCCGCTTCGAGCCCACCGTCCGCACCGACCGACTCGTACGCCGATCGCTGCGCCTCCTCGACAACGAGGGGGATCCCGGTCAGCGCCGACAAGCGGCGCACGCACTCGAGATCCGCCGAATGTTCCTGATCCGATCGGAGCCCGTGCACGAAGTGCGCGAGCACGAGCGCGCAGCTCGGCTCGCTCGCGGGCAGCACCGAGGAGGTGTCCACGGAGCTACGGGCGCATCGGCCCTCAGTCGCTGCCTCGACCGCACCCACGGCGAGCGCGGTGCTGTCCGCACCGCCGGACACCGCGAGGAGGACACGCCGGGAATCGCGCTTCGAGCGATCGAGCCGCCCCCTCAGCGCCTCGGCGATCATCACGCCCTCCGGTTGATGCGATTCATCACCGATTCGACCGGCTCGGTCTCGAGCCCCACGAGGGCGACAACCGCGGCATCGAGCGCTCGCTCGTAGAGCGGCCCCTCGGCTTCAGGCGGAGCCGAGAGCACGTACTCAACGACTCCGTCCTTCCCGACCGGGCGGCCGATCCCTACGTAGAGACGCGTGAACTCGCCGGTAGCCACCGCGTCCATGATCGAGGCCAGGCCGTTGTGCGCTCGGCTCGAGCCCTTGCGTTTGATTCGTACGACACCGGGATCCAGGTCCATGTTGTCGCAGACCACGACAAGATCGTCCAAACTCGCACCCGTTGCGCGGATGAGGTCGGGAACGACCACGCCTGAGCGGTTCATGTACGTGAGGGGCATCGCCAAGACCATCTCTCCGCGGCCGGACCAGAGATACGGCCGAAAGAGTCGTTTCTTGAGAGTCTTGTTCTGTTGACGAGCGACCCGCCGAACAACGTCGAAGCCGACGTTGTGACGGGTCCCTTCGAAACGACGGCCGGGGTTCCCGAGCCCGAGGATGAGGCGCAGGGTCCTACTCCTCTGCGGTTCCCTCTTCCGCTCCCGCGGATTCCGCTTCGGCCGCTTCGCCTTCGAGCTCTTCGCCTTCTTCGGCGGTGGGCTCGACTTCCATGCGCGCCATCGCGACGAGTGCGATCACGTTCTCGCTGCTCGTGAGAATGCGCACGCCATCCGGGGCCGTCAGATCTCCCACGTGAATCGAGTCGCCGATCGCAAGATTCCTGATATCAACCTCGAATCGATCAGGGATGTCCTTCGGAAGACACTCGATCTCCACCTCGTGAAGCGGTTGCTCGAGAATGCCGCCTTCGCGGACGCCGATCGACGAACCATGGACGTGTACCGAGATGTGCGTCCGAAGCGTCTTTCCTGCCTCGATCTCGAAGAAGTCGATATGCTTCAGGTCACCCGTCAGGATGTCTTCCTGGTAGTCCTTGATCAGGACCTCGTAGTTCTCCCCGTCGACCGAGAGACTGATGATCTGACTCTCCGAGATGACCCTGAACTCCCGGATGAACTCGAGCGCATCGATTGCCACCGGCACCGGTTCCCGATGACCGTACACGACGGCCGGGATCTTGCCCTCGCGCCGCAACCGACGGGTCGCGCCGCTCTTCAGCTCGCTGCGTGCAGATGCGCTCAGCGTCTTCTGCTCCATGTGCTAACTCCTGACTGCGTAAGCTACTAAATCGCGCAGGCGTCGAACAGACCTAGTCGTCGTCCTCCGACCCGATACCGCCCCCCGATACTCCGGCCGACTCGCCTCCCCCGACCCTGTGGACGGGGCCGGTGTCGGCCTCATAGGCTGCGACGATACGATCCTGGAGCTCGTTTCGGAACTCCGAGGTTATGGGATGCGCGACGTCCTTGAAATCGCCGTTCCGCGTCTTGCGACTCGGCATTGCTATGAAGACCCGATCCCCGCCCTCGATCACCTTCACGTTATGTACAACGAAACACTCGTCAAACGTGACCGTCACATAGGCCTTTAGCTTGCCCTGGGTGTCCACTCTGCGAACCCGGATATCCGTAATCTCCATCATGCAGCTCCTTTACGGCTCGGCAGACAAAACGAAAGACCATACAAGACTAACGCGTTATTATACGTCACAGAGCATCTGTGTCAAACTCTCTCGTGAGACCCACGATGATTACCTTTGGGAGGCCGCGGATGAGCGATTGGGACGACGACGATCTCGATGAGCCCGCCGAGGATCGCTCGGACGACTACGGGGACGAGGTCAACGGCGACGACATGGACGACTACGACGACGGCATCGAGTTCGACAACTACGAGGAGGCCGACGATGAGTACGACGAGGACTACGATGACATAGAAGACGAGGACTACGACGACTCCCCTGAGGAGGAATAGATCGTTTCCGAGCCGAACCAGAGTCGCTCGAGCTCGTAGAACTCGCGCAGGTCTTCCGTCATCAGGTGAATGACGGCGAAGCCGAGATCGATGAGCACCCAACCGATCTCGGTGTCCCGCTTTCGCGGGTGCAGCGGATCGAGATCGAGATCTCGGAACAACTCGTCGAGCTGGAGTATGAGGCCCCTCAGGTGGCCCTGGGAGTTCACGGTCGCTATGACGAAGTAGTCCGCGAAGCCACAGCCGCCCGTAACGTCCATCGCGATCGTTTCGCGTGCCTGGGCGTCGTCAAGAAGTTGAGCAATTCGCAGTACCTGTGAGCGTGCGCTATCTGACATATCGTCCATCGAAATCCTTGCCGAGAATCACCGTCACGTCAACCGCCGCCTGAGGATCCACATCGCTCTCCACGAGCGGCGCGCGGATGATGTCCGCCGTTCGCTCCGCGAAGACATCGCTGCCCACACGGTCCACCACGAGCGTATCCTCGATCTCATTGCTTTGCGCGTTTCCGACCGAGACGACGTCGAATCCGTAGCTGCGGTACAGCTCTGCACTTCGAGAAGCGAGCCCGGATACGTCCGTTCCGTTCAGAATCTCAAGCCGGATGACGATGTTCTCATCGCGTATCGACTCGTCCGACGAGAGATTCTCCACGACTTGCCGGACGGACTCCTTCAGCCACCTCCCCTCCTGGTGCGGGAAGAGCAACATCTCCTCGCTCTCGCCGGTCTCCACGCGCCGGTAGGCACCCTCGATTTGGCGCGTGATCATCCGATCGTTCTCGAGCGCGTCCAGCTCCGCGGCGAGTGAGACGAACGCGTCGCGTTCCACATTCGTATCCACATGCGAGGCAAACACCCGTGCCGCCGCCCGGTTCTCGAGCATCTCGTGGCTGTTCCCGATCTCCTCGAGGAGCGAGATGACGAGCTTCTGGTGACGCGCGATCCGCTCGCGGTCGCGCTCCCCGTCACCACGGTACCGCAGGTACTCGAGGGATTTCGCGCCGTCGAGCACAACGTCGCCGCTGGGGATACGCACGGCCTCCGGACCTTCGTTCGGCAGGTCGGTCACGAACAGCGGCACCCCTTCCACGAGGTCCACGACCGCCTCCAGGCTGTCCTCACCGAGATAGAGGTAGAAGGGGATCCGCATGCCCAGGAGCGCGCCCACCTGCTCCGCGTACGCCGCCGCACCGTCGGTGTAGAAGACGGTATCCACCGAATCCACGCGGTTCAGCGACCGCACGACGGTGCCGGTCTCCGCGGGAACGTCGAACAACGCTCCGCGATCGGTCGAAAACTCGTAGAAGAGCACTTGCGTACTCAGGGGCCCCTCCTCAGGCTCAATCACAATGACCATCGCCAGCTGACCGTCCGCGGCGACGAGATCCGAAATCTCGTCCGTGCGAACCGACAGCGCGACGATCACGGCGGTCGCCGCGATCACGACGACGATCAGCCCGAGTACGATCACTCCCTTGTCAATTCCGCCTCTCTGCATACACCTATACCCGGGACTCCCGCTCGTAGAGCCCGTTCCGCCGAATATACTCGAATACGACCGGCGTCACGAGATAGCGATACGGAAGCCCGTCCCTGACCCTATCTCGGATCTCCGTTGACGAAACGTCGAGCGGAAGATTCCCTATCAGCGTGTGTGCCCGGGGGAACTCCACACCACTGCCACCCGGCCGTCGCACGAGAATCAGGTCGGCGAGCTCCACGATCTCCTCGACGCGATACCAGCGATCGAAGCCTGCAACGAGGTCCTCTCCGATAATCAGCCCCGGCCTTCCGTCCACCGAAGGATCATCAACGAGGTGGCGAAGCGTGCTCACCGTGTACGAGACGCCTCTCTCGTCCAGCTCAAAGGTATCTACCACGAACTCGCGTCGATCGTCGACCGCGAGACGAACCATCTCCAGCCGATGACGGTCGTCGGTCGTCAAGGACGAACGCTTGTGCGGAGGCGTGTACGCCGGCACGAACCGGATCTGCTCGTAGCCGAGCCTCGCGAGCACCTCGTCGGCAATCAGGAGATGCCCGATATGGATCGGATCGAAGGTGCCGCCGAGCATCGCGACCCTCACTCCGCAGCTCCGAACGAAAGGAACTCCCCCGCGAGGTCGCGAACCCCGTCGCCGGTCAACGCGGAGACGGCGAGCACATGGTCATCGGGGAAGGCGTCTCGAAGCCCGACGAGTCGCTCGCGGGCCTGCTCAACGTCGATCTTGTTTCCAACGATGATCCGACGCTTTCGCTCGAGGCCGGCGCCGTACTCCGCGAGCTCTCGTTCGAGCATCGCCACGGCTTCCTCGGGATGCTCTTCGCTCAGGTCCACGATGTAGGCGAGCGAACGCGTGCGGGCGATATGCTTGAGGAAGCGGATCCCGAGCCCTGCACCGCCGGACGCGCCTTCGATCAGGCCGGGGATGTCCGCGAGGATGAGCTGCCGGTTGTCGAGCTCCATGACCCCGAGATTCGGAATCTTCGTGGTGAAGGGGTACGCTCCGATCTTCGCCTTCGAGGCGGTCATGCGGCCGAGCAGGCTCGACTTCCCTGCGTTCGGCTTGCCGACGAACCCGATATCGGCGATCAGGCGGAGCTCCACACGCAACTCCCGTTCGGCCCCGGGCTCACCGTCCTGCGCGAAGCGCGGAGCCTGGTTCCGCGAGGTTGCGAAGTGGGCATTGCCCTTGCCGCCACGTCCGCCGCGAAGCAAGACGTGTTCTTCGTCCGGATCCGTAATGTCGAGCAGAAGCTCGCCGGTATCGGCGTCCATGATCGCGGTCCCGGGCGGGACCTCTACGACCGCGTCGTGGCCGTCGCGACCGTGACGGTTCCGGCCGCTCCCGCCGCGACCGCGTTCGGCACGGATCGAACGATTCCTCGTGAGGTGGATGAGCGTACGCAGGTCGCGCCGGGCGCGAACGATTACGTCGCCACCGCGTCCGCCGTCGCCGCCGTCCGGTCCGCCCTTGGGAACGTACTTCTCACGCCTAAAGGAGACGGATCCCGCGCCTCCGGCGCCGGAGGCTACGTGAAGGCGTACTTCGTCTACGAAACTTTCCAATGCACCGAAGCGACGACTACCGCGCCGCCGGCTCTATCGAAATGATCTTCCGACCCTTGCGGTCGATGAAACTCACCACGCCGTCGATCTTGGCGAAGAGCGTATCGTCCTTGCCTTTGCCGACGTTGTCGCCCGGGTGAAACCGGGTTCCGCGCTGACGGACGAGGATCGAGCCCGCAGTCACGCTCTCGCCCCCGAACCGCTTCACGCCAAGTCGTTGCGCATTGGAGTCACGTCCGTTCTTGCTGCTTCCGCCGCCCTTCTTATGCGCCATTCTGGTCTCCTGTTCTCTCTATCTGCAGTGCAACCTCGTTGGGCGCATCGGTCGCGATCCGCCCAACGCCTTCGAGCATGACGTCCGTGACGCCACGCATCCACTCACTGTCGCCCGGAAGACGTCGGTCGACCGAGAGGCTCAGCTCCCCGGGCCCGTGCGCGCTGCCCGTTGCCCCGATCGACTCCCGACCGGCAATCGCATGCGCGCACGCTCGAACGATTCCGGTCACCGCCGCGCAGACGACACTCACGCCCGACCCCGCCGGATCGAGCGACGCGTGCCCGGTCACGTCCAACAACGAGAGACACCCCTCGCCGTCGAGCACAACCCGCACGCGGATCACTTGCCGGTGATCTCCTCAACGCGCAGAACCGAGTAGTCCTGACGATGACCGTGCGTCCTCTTGTAGCGCTTTCGACGCTTGTACTTGTGCACGATAACCTTGTCGCCCCGAACGTGGTCCTCTACAACGGCCTTGACCTTTGCGCCCTTCACGTACGGCTCGCCGATCGTCACCTTCTTGTCGTCGCGAAGCATGAGAACGCTGTCGAACTCAACGACATCGCCCTTCTCTGAGGCAACGCGCTGCACGGTCAGAAGGTCACCCTTCTCCGCGCGGTACTGGTTGCCCTTGATCTCCACCATTGCGTACATAGTTCGTCCTTGTAAATGCTCGAGGTAGCGATATAAGTAACCAAAAAGGTTCCCGTTGGTCAAGGACCAACCGGGGCCCCGAGCG
>JBKHII010000044.1:0-26642 GCA_046538735.1 Spirochaetales bacterium | reverse complement strand
CCGAGATACCTGCTCGCGTGACTCACATCCCCGCAGAAGCCGGATAGCGACCGCCACCGCGGTCATCAACAATTCCGGCACCAGTTCACTCCAGGATGTCCCCGTGGCACCTCGCCGTTTCGCTGAGCACATCCGTGAGGATCCGCTCGATCCGCGGGTCTTCCGATCGCCGAGGAGCGCTCAACGGGTCCCACCGTAGACTCCGATCGGTCCGAGGAATGCGTCGTCAATCGGCTTTCCGTCGCAACAGCGGCCTAGTCTCCGATCGGTACGCGGCGGACCATGAAAGTCGCTGCCGCCGGTCACGATGAGGTCGAGGTTCCTTCCGAGCTCGGCGATGCGGTGGGAATCGTTGCACGAGAGATTCGCGTGGTACGCCTCAACGCCGTCCAGACCCTCGCCCTTCCATCGTTTGAGCGATTTTGCGAGGTCTTCCCAGTTCATTCGCAGCGTCTGGGGGTGAGCGACGACGGCGATTCCCCCGGCCAGATGCACGGCCGCGCACGTCTTCCCAACGCTCAATCCCTCCTTCCGCTCGTAGAACGGCTTCCCATCGCCTATCAGCGTATTGAACGCCTCCTGCATGCTCGAGACGGTTCCATGGTCGAGCAGCCAGCGAGCGAAGTGGGGTCTGCCCACGGTGTCGTGACCCGAGATCTCGGTCAGCTCCTCGTAGGTGATCGGTATGCCCGCCCGGCGAAAGCGCTCGACCATTCGCAGGTTGCGGTCCTTCCGGAAGCGCCTCACCTGCTCGAGCGCGTTGCGCACCTCGCCGTCCCACCGCTTCAGGCCGAGCCCCAGGAGGTGAAAGACGCCCGGCTGCCACGCAACTTCCAGCTCGATACCGGGGACGAACCCGATCCCCGCACGTTGCGCCGCGGCGACCGCCTCGTCCAGCCCGGCTACGGTGTCGTGATCGGTGAGACCGACCGCCGAGAGCCCCTCCGCGACCGCGAGCGAGACGAGCTCGGTGGGCGTCAGCGAGCCGTCCGAAGCGGTCGAGTGCGCGTGCAGATCGATCATGCGAAACCAGTATACCGTTGCGGTGCCGTGTGATGTAGGGCAAATGTTCCTTGAAATATCGGGGGCAAGTGTTTACAGTCTACGAAGGAGTCAGCCGGTGCCGCGTCCCATGAACTTCAAGGCCAACTCGGTCATCTACTTCCGTGGCGACGTGAGCGAGAAGATCTACATCCTCAAATCGGGGCGCATCAGTCTGAACTCCACCGATATTGAAACCGGACAGGAAATCCACGATTACATACGAACGGGCGAGTTCTTCGGGGTGAAGAGCGCGCTGGGCAAGTACCCGCGGGAAGAGAATGCGGTCGTGCTTTCAGACACCTCCGTGCTGATGTTCACGGTCCCGGAATTCGAGCAGTTTGTGAGTCAGAACACGCGCATCATCATGAAGATGCTGCGCGTCTTCAGCAACCAGTTGCGGCGCATGCACGCGAAGGTCAGCGCGCTGTTGGCCGAGGACGAGCAGGTCAACCCGGAGGTCGGGCTCTTCAAGATCGGGCAGCACTACCTGGGCAAGAAGAGGTATCAGCAGGCGCTCTACGCATTTCGGCGATACCTGACGTACTATCCGTCCGGCAGATTCCACGCGAAGGCGAACGAGCTCGCGCAGAAGGCCGAGCAATACTCGCAGCAGTACGGAGTGGGCAAGGGACCGAACATCGAAGGATTCGAACAGAGCTCGCCGCCGGTCGCGTCCAAACCGGACGGTGGGCGGCAGCTCTCCGAGGCGGCGAAGGAGTTCTACGCCGCCGTGAGCGTCTTCAGCCAGCAGAAGTACGCGGACGCGCTCAAGGCGTTCAGGAAGATTGCTGAGAACAGCTTCGACGAGGAGTACCGATTCAAGAGTCTCTTCGAGATCGGGCGGTGCTTCTACAGCCTCCGCCAGTTCGACGCGTGTATCAAGCATTTCACGGGGCTCATTCAGCGATACCCGAAGATACCCGAGCTCGCGGACGCGCTCTACTACGTGGGGCAGTCGTATCAGGAGAAGGGCGATCCTGAACGCGCGCAGGGATTCTACAAGAAAATCATGAGCATGCCCGGCGTGGGCGAATCGTTGACGCGGAAGGTCCGACGCGCGGTAAAGGCGGGAGAGGCGTAGATGAATCTCGAGGCCTTTGAGCGGTTTGCGGTTGGCTATCAGCCGGGTGAAATCATCTTCTGCGAGTACGAGCCGGGAGACGCCTTCTACCTGATCCAGGAGGGGCGAGTCCAGATTTCGAAGATCGTGGGCGACATCGAGAAAACCGTCGACGTACTCCAACCTGGAGAGATCTTCGGCGAGATGGCGATCCTCGAGGAGGCGCCGAGGTCCGCCACCGCGATTGCCGCCGAGAAGGTGAAGTGTCTCGAGTTCAATCGCGAGAACTTCGAGATCCTCATGCGCGGCAATCCCGCAATCGCGCTCAAACTGCTCAAGCTCTTCACGAAACGCATCTACGACCAGCGCCGCAGGTTCATGATCCTCACGCTGGACGATACGCAGGCGCGCGTGGCGGACGTTTTTCTCATGCTCAACGAGCTCGGCACGCAACCGCAGGACGAGACGGACGAGCGCGTTTTCCAGACGACGCCCGAAGACGTCGCGCATTGGGCCGGCCTCTCTACCGACGAGACGAAGCACGTCCTTAACCACTTTGTGAGCCAGCGACGGCTCGAGGTGGAGAACGACCGCATCATCCTCAAGAACATCAACGAGTTCGTTCGGTTCGTGAACAGCCGGAGGAAGCAGGCGTGACCTTCGCCGGAGGCGGAACGTCTGCCGGAGGCGCAGCCCCCGCCGGAGGCGGAGTCCCCGCCGGAGGCGCGCGTCCCCCGGGCCGGTCTCGCGTGGCTCTCACGCTCGTGTGCGCGTTCGTCCTCGTTCCGGCGTCGGCACGCGCGCAGGACGCGCTCCTGCGTACGATCGCCTGCGCGGAGGCGGTCGCACCGATCGCGATCCTGCTCGTACAAGGGGTGGACAGCCCCGCCGAGGCGGGCGTCCTTGGTGGCTCGGTGTTGCTCTTCTCGGTGCCGAACCTTGTCCTGATGATCGCCGAGGCGAATGGGAACGCGCCGGCGACGCGCATCTCGCGCCTCTCGAGTGCGGGAGTCGGTCTCGCGGCGGCGGCCGGATCGCTCGGGATCGGGGCGGCGGTGATGTTCGGCGCGTTTCCGGAGCTCGGGCTCGAGCCGTACGCGGGCTCGATTCTCGCGATATCGGTGCCGGCGCTCCTCGCCGGACTGGTGGATCTCGTGCCGTACGCGATCGAGTCCGCGGAACCGGCCGGGACGCGGCGCGTGGCTTCGCAAGCGGGCGTCGCGGGACTTCACAATCGCGGTGCGATCGGGTATATTTCAGCCCCAACGGACCGGCGAGTGGACGTCGGCCCTGCATCGTGCCAAGGTAGCTCAGGGGCAGAGCAGCTCACTCGTAATGAGCAGGTCGTGAGTTCGAATCTCACCCTTGGCTTTCTCGCCGTTCAGCCTATCCGCTTCAATCAGCCGTGAACCCTAATCCGGGAGCCTCCCCTCGCCGATAGTGTGAGCAGGGAGGCAGTAGTGTTACGTGGCATCTACACCGGCGCGGCCGGAATGGTTGTTCAGCAGAATCGGCTCGACGCACTCTCGAATAACCTTGCGAACGTGGATACGACCGGCTACAAGCGCGACACCCCGATCGAAAAGGCGTTTCCCGAGCTCTTGCTCCGGAGAATGAGCGACGACGGCGTGACGCAGTTCCCGTTTCGCAGCTTCCCGATCGGCTCCTACGATGTGGCTCCCGTGGTCGGACGCGTGGGAACCGGCGTTGAGACGAACGAGTACTACACCGTCTTCTCACAGGGCAGCCTCAAGCAGACCGACAACGCGTTCGACCTCGCGCTCGAAGGGGAGGGCTTCTTCGTCGTGGATACGCCCTACGGCGAGCGCTACACACGAAACGGCAGCTTCCTCATCGGCCCCGAAGGCATGCTCGTCACCAAGGAAGGGTATCCCGTCCTCGGCGAGGACGGCCCGATCGAACTCAAGCTGAACAACTTCGTCGTAGACGAGGACGGCGTCATCTACGAGAACGAGGCGTTCGCGGACGATCCTGAGCGGCTTGTCTCCATGCGCGAGAACGAGTGGGAAGACACGGTCGAAGTAGACCGGCTTCGTATCGTGGACATGCGCAATGCGAGGTACATCCGCAAGCAGGGTGACAGCCTCTGGGCCACCACCGAGGAATCGGGCGACGCCTTCACGATGGAAGCGGGCAGGCCGAAGGTCCACCAGGGCTTCCTGGAGACGAGCAACGTGAACCCGGTTACCGAGATGGTCCGGCTCATCGAGGTGAACCGGGCGTACGAGGCGAACCAGAAGGCGATCCAGTCGCAGGATCAGATGACCGGACGCCTCATCAACGAAGCGATCAGGCTGTAAGGAGTTACGCGATGATGAGATCACTGTGGACCGCAGCCTCCGGCATGGTCGGGCAGCAGTTCAACATAGACACGATCGCGAACAACCTCTCGAACGTGAACACGACCGGGTTCAAGAAGAACCGTCCCGACTTCGAGGATCTGCTCTACCAGACCGTCCGCATGGCCGGCACGCCCGCCACCGAGGAGACGCTCGTTCCGGTCGGAGTACAGGTCGGTCATGGCGTGAAAGTTGCCGCGACTCAGAAGATCCACACGCAGGGATCGCTTCAAAACACCGGCAACATCAGCGACGTCGCGATTCAGGGCGAGGGCTTCTTTCGAGTCCTCACGTACGACGGAAGCTTCGCGTACACGCGCGACGGCTCGTTCAAGGTCGACTCGAACGGGCAGTTCGTGAACAG
This sequence comes from Spirochaetales bacterium, assembly GCA_046538735.1. Classification (GTDB taxonomy): domain Bacteria; phylum Spirochaetota; class Spirochaetia; order DSM-27196; family SLST01; genus SLST01. The sequence continues at coordinate 21,814 of JBKHII010000044.1, read as the reverse complement.
CAACGGATACCGGCTCATGCCGGAGCTCATCATGCCGGAGGGATTCATCCGCGACTCGATCAGCATCTCGCAAGACGGACGCGTGACCGTGAAGCTCCCGGGACTGGACGACCCCGTGGACGTAGGGCAGCTCGAGCTCTATCGCTTCGTGAATCCCGCGGGTCTGCAGGCGGTCGGCGACAACCTCTACAAGGTCACCGGCGCGTCCGGGGATCCGATCGCGGGACAGCCGGGTTTCGACGGTATGGGGCTCACGTTGCACAAGTTTCTCGAGTTGTCCAACGTGGAAGCCGTGCAGGAGATGGTGAACATGATCGTCGCGCAGCGCGCATACGAGATGAACTCGAAGGCGATTCAGACGAGCGACACGATGCTCGGCATCGCGAACAACCTCAAGAGGTAGAAATGGACGTCCAGTCTGCGAACTTGGCGCAATGGCAGGTGAATCGGTTTCAGCTCGACCTCCCCCGCGGTGACGAACGCACGCAGCTTCGCGCCGCGGCGCAGGAGTTCGAATCGCTCTTCGCGAAACAGATGTTGGACAGCATGCGTGATACACTCAATAAGGAAGACGATCTGTTCAACGGGGGTATGGCGCAGGACATCTTCGAGGACATGCTCTACGAGGAGTATGGCCGTTTGATTGCGCGTACCGGGACCCTCGGGATCGCGGACACGATCGTGGCGCAGTACGAGCGCTCGCTCGGCGACGCTTCCTCCACGGTCGATGCCGGCGCGACACAGGCACGTTCGCGGGCCGCAGCACTGTATGATTCCGTGTAAGCGTCGCGGAATCCACGTATAGAAAAGTTGACAGTTTCCTGCGCTTCGGCGGCCTCCCTCAAACACCGCACGCTAAGTGCATTGCCCGAAACAGGTTACTATCATGGCCCGTGGACGCCCTTCTTGGCACGAGGATTGCAATTAGTGTGCAGGAGCAGGTATGGCCAAGAAGAAGGCAAAGACCGTACGGGACGACGACACGATCAAGGCGTACTTCAGCCAGATCCGGAGGACGCCACTTCTGAGCTTCGAGGAAGAGCTCGAGCTCTCCCGGCGAATCGAGTCGGGTGACGATGAGGCCCGGAAGCGGCTGATCGAGGCGAACCTCCGGCTGGTGGTCAAGATCGCGAAGGCGTACGTCTCACACGACGTGGGGCTTCTCGATCTCGTTCAGGAAGGCAACCTCGGGCTCCTGAGGGCCGCGAGCAAGTACGATCACCGAAAGAAGGTGCGCTTCTCCACCTACGCTTCGTGGTGGATCAAGCAGTCGATCACGAGGGCGTTGAGCAACAAGCGGAGAAGCATACGGCTTCCTCATCGCAAGGAAGATGCTCTGCGCAGGATCCAACGGGCGTACAACACGCTGAGCCAGCGTTTCATGCGGCGCCCGAGCGTTGAGGAGGTGGCGAAGGAGGTCGGGATGCCCTCCGAGGAGGTCGTGCAGATCCTGAATATCTCGACCGGTCCCGTGTCGTTGGACAGCGACATCAACTCGGAGTCGGGAACGCTCCACGATGTCTTCGAAGACTACAGCTACGCCCCGGACGCGGAGATCATGCAGCAGGTCACGCGCGATGAGACGCTTCGTTTCCTCGAGCGCCTGCGCGAGAAGGAGAAGAAGATCCTCCTCTACCGCTTCGCCTTCTACGGCGGGAAGAAGTACACACTGAAGCGCATCAGCGACGAGATGGGCATCAGCCCGGAAACGGTGCGGCAGATCGAGATGCGGGCGCTGCGGAAGCTTCGCCGGCATGCGAACGAGATCGAGGAGTTCGTGCACGGCTGAAGCCGTGCCGCCTCGCGCAAACCCTTCACCAGTTGACCGCGGCAGTCGATGATACTACCGTGAGGCGTTGTGAACCGCGGTCGTAATCCAAAACCGAGACGGAGTCAACGATCCCGAAAGCGCGGCTCCCGAGACACAACCGTGCTCGTGGGGCTGCTCGTCGTGATCGCGGTGCTGCTCGGTGTGCTCATCACGCTGCTTCCTGATGCGGTCGATTCGGGCGGCACACGCGCCGCGTCCGAGACACGGGGGCAGGCCGACGGTTCCCGCTCGGCTTCGCCGTCCCGCGGTACCGAGTCCGGTGGCGGCACCGGGCCCGGGGGCGTATCCGATCCGGACGGATCGGGCGCTCCGGCCGAAGGCGATCGCGCCCTGGGAGACGACGGACCCCACGGCGATGCCGACGGCAGGGCAGGCAGCGGCGAGGCGGGAGCGACGGACGCTGTCCGCGACGGAGACGTGACCGAAGCGTATCCCGGCGAGGAAGGCGCTCCGGTCCGGCCGGACGTCGACACCGAAGACGAGTATTGGTGGCTCCCCGATCAGACCGCGCCGCCTTCCGACCGCGGCGCACTCGTGCTCGTGCTGGACGACGCGGGCAACACGCTGGACGCTTACGAAGACTTCCTCGCCTTTCCGGGACCGCTCGCCGTTGCGGTGCTGCCACAGCTCGACTACTCAGTACACGCATCCGCGATGGCCGCGGCGGCCGGCAAGGAGATCCTGCTCCATCAGCCGATGGCGGCCACGAACGGAGCGAATCCCGGTCCTGGTGCGATTGAGCCGGGGCTGACCGTGTCCGAGATCAGGGCGCTTCTTTCAGACAACCTGGCGACCGTTCCTGGCGCGATCGGAGTGAACAACCACATGGGCTCGCTCGCGACGACGGAGCCCGCGCTCATGCGCACGGTGCTTGAGTCGCTGTCCGGTCGAGGGCTCTTCTTCCTGGACAGCCGAACCTCGGCGCAGACGGTCGCGCGCACGGTGGCGGCCGAGGTGGGAATTCCCTTTGCCGAGCGTCACGTCTTCCTGGACAACGAGCGAACGCGCGAGGCGATTCTCGGCTCGCTGCGTCACGCGCTCGAGCTCGCTCACCACGGCGAGCCGGTCGTGATGATAGGGCACGTCACGGTTCCGCTCCTCGCTGAGGTCTTGAACGAAACGTACCCCGTGATCGTGGCGAACGGGTACGAGTTTGCGCGGATATCCGAACTCGCGAAACCCGTGGGACGCCTGCGGGAGGGCGGCTGATGCTCGTCCTGGGCGTTGAGAGCTCGTGCGACGAGTGCTCGGTCGCGGTGGTCGAGGACGGGCGGCGCGTTCTGGGCCAGGTGATCGCGACGCAGCTGGACGAGCATGCTCCGTACCAGGGTGTGGTGCCCGAGATCGCAAGCCGAACGCATACGAGATGGATCGTCGGGGTCTATCGTGAGGCGCTCCGGAAGGCCGGAATCGTGCCGAAAGAGCTGGAGGCGGTCGCCGTGACCACGCGGCCCGGACTCGTGGGCTCGCTCGTCGTAGGGCTCTCCTTCGCAAAGGGGCTATCGTACGGGCTCGGCATTCCGCTCGTGGGCGTGGACCATATGCTGGCTCATTTGTACGCGCCGCAACTCGAGCGGTCGATCGAGTATCCGTTCCTGGGTCTGATGGTCTCGGGCGGCCACACGATCATCGCGCGCGCCGAGGACCCGTTCACGATCGAGGTCCTGGGAACGACGATCGACGACGCGTGCGGCGAGGCATTCGACAAGGTCGCGAAGCACTACGATCTCGGGTATCCGGGCGGCGTGGCGATCGACCGGCTCGCGCAGGCCGGCAACGATCGGGCGTTCAGGTTCCCTGATGCCGCGCTCCTGAAGGGCGAACACCGCTACGACGTCTCGTATTCCGGTCTCAAGACCGCGGTGATCAACCAGCTCGATCAATTCTGGGACGGCAAGTCGCCGAAGACGAAGGAGAACATCGCCGCGAGCTTCCAGCGTGCGGCGGTCGAGATGCTTCTGAAGCGTCTGTTTCGGGCGATCGAGGACACGGGTCTCACCCGGGTGGTCGTGGGAGGCGGCGTGGCGGCGAACAGCTACCTGCGTTCGCAACTCGCGCGCAGGGACGATCTTGAGGTGACCTTCCCGCCGCTCGAGCACTGCACCGACAACGGTGCCATGATCGCCGGGCTCGGATACCATCTCATCCGCCGCGGAGACCGCGGCGGGCTCGATCTCGATGTCTCGGCGAGGGTCGCGGGGCTCCGGAAGACGTATCCGTGAGTCCGGCGTTGACAGTCGCGGCACGCTGACATAGTCTCCCTGCGGACGGAACGAGATGGAACGCGACTACGATCTGGACGCAGCGATACGCAAAGTACCCGACTTCCCGAAAGCGGGCATCCTCTTCTACGACATCACGAGCATCCTCATGAATCCCGAGGCGTTCGCGCACTGCATTGCACGGATGGAGTCGCGCTACTCCGGAGCTCACCTGGACGGTATTGCTGCCGTGGAGAGCCGCGGCTTCCTGTTCGCCGCTCCCTTCGCCTACCGGTTGGGGCTGCCGATCCTCCTCGTCCGGAAGGCGGGAAAGCTGCCCGGCGAGACGGTCTCGAAGACGTACGAGCTCGAGTACGGCTCGGACACGATCGAGATGCACCGCGAGGACCTCGAATCGGGGAAACGGATTCTTATCGTTGACGATCTCATCGCGACCGGAGGAACCGTTCGGGCGGCCGCCGACCTGATCACCGAGGCCGGAAGCGAGGTGCACGAGGTGTTCAGCGTGATCGGCCTGCCGTTCCTCGGGTACGAGGAGCGGCTCGCGCCGGTTGGCGTGCACACGCTCATCACCTACGAGGGTGAGTAGCCGAACGACTTGACAGGACGGGGCGGGATCAGTATCGTACCAACCACATAGATTTCCCGGTTGTGTAATGGTAGCACCGCAGATTCTGGCTCTGCTAGTGGGGGTTCGAGTCCTCCCCGGGAAGCGATAGATGCCCCCTTCGTCTATCGGCTAGGACGGAAGATTCTCAGTCTTCAAAGAGGGGTTCGATTCCCCTAGGGGGTATTCCGGGTCACTCCGGTCGGCCGGCGCAAGCCGGCCATTTTTGTGTCTGGACACGGGCGGTCCTATCGCCCAAGAGAGCGGCATATGAGAGAAAGATGTTTTCTGGTGCTCGCAGACGGCACCCAGTTTCCAGGTACGAGTTTCGGGTATCCGGCTCCCACGATCGCCGAGTTGTCGGTGGACGGTGCTGCGCCGAAGTCGATCGGTGAGGTCGTGTTCAACACCGCGATGAGCGGCTACTACGAGGTGCTCACCGATCCCTCGTACTCGGGACAGCTCGTCGCAATGACCTATCCCCATATCGGCAACTACGGATGCGATCCGGCCTGGGGTGAGGTCGGACCGGAGGATACCGACGGTCGCTCGGGCGTGAAGCCCGCTGCGTTCATCGTTCGTTCGCACTACGACGGACCCGTTCCCGAGGGTCGCCGAACGCTGCACGAGTTCCTTCTGGAGAATGAGACACCCGGCATCACCGGCGTGGATACGCGCCGGCTCACGCTCCGGTTGCGTGACGAGGGTTCGGTCAACGGCGTCATCGTGAGGCCGTCGCAGGGCGATGAGCTCAGCGAGGTTGAGCTCGAGCGCGTCTCAAACGTCCTCCGGGCCTTTCCCGAGATGGAGGGGCGCGATCTGATCGGCGACGTGGGCAGCCGAGAAACGCTCGTCATCAACAAGGAAGGGAATCCCCACATTGCGCTGCTCGACTGCGGGAGCAAGGCGAATATCATCCGCAGGCTTGTCGCGCTCGGATGCAGGGTGACGCTCCTGCCGAACACCGCGGACGACGCCATGGTCGATCGGGCCGGTGCGGACGCGCTGTTCGTCTCGAACGGTCCCGGCGACCCGGCCGTGCTCGAACGGCAGGTGGCGCTCATCAAGGAGTCGATCGGAAAGCGACCGGTGCTCGGTATCTGTCTGGGGCATCAGCTCATCGCCGAAGCGCTCGGCGCGAAGACGTACAAGATGAAATTCGGTCATCACGGCGTAAACCATCCGGTTCGCGACGAGCGCACGAAGCGAGTATTCGTCACGAGCCAGAACCACGGTTTCGCAGTGGACGAGGATTCGCTGCCGGATGGGTGCGAAGTCTGGTTCCGGAACGCGAACGACCGGAGCATCGAGGGCCTCGTGCTTGACGATCTGAGGATTCGGACCACGCAGTTCCACCCCGAGTCGGCTCCCGGCCCGTATGACTCGCACTGGATCTTCGAATCGTTCCTGGAGAGTTTGAGGTAGCCATGCCCGCACGCAGAGACATACACAAGATACTCATCATCGGAAGCGGTCCGATCGTCATCGGCCAGGCCTGCGAGTTCGACTACTCCGGCAATCAGGCGGTGAAGGCGCTCAAGGAGGAGGGCTACGAGGTCGTCCTCGTGAACCCGAATCCCGCCACGGTCATGACCACGCCGGGAACCGCGGACGCGATCTACATGGACCCGCTTGAGGTTCCCTACGTTGAGGACATCATTCGCCAGGAGAAGCCGGACGCCGTGCTTCCCACGATGGGCGGGCAGACGGCGCTCAACCTCACGATGGACCTCGCGAAGGCCGGTGTCTTCGAGCGCTACGGCGTGGAGGTTCTCGGCGCGCACATCCAGTCGATCAAGAAAGCCGAGGACCGTGGCGAGTTCAAGAAGGTCGTCGCCGAGATCGGTCTCGAGAGTCCGAGGAGCGAGCTCATATCCACGCTGCAGGAAGCGCGTGATTTCGTCGCCGACTACGGACTGCCGCTCATCATCCGGCCGAGCTACACTCTCGGAGGTCGGGGCGGCAGCATCGCGCACACGCCGGAAGAGGTGCGCGTGTTCGTGCAGCGCGCCCTGGACGAGAGCCCGGTCCGCACCGCGCTCATCGAGGAGTCGCTCATCGGATGGAAGGAGTTCGAGCTCGAGGTGATGCGTGACGGCGCGGACAACGCCGTGATCGTCTGCTCGATCGAGAACATCGATCCCATGGGCGTTCACACCGGCGACTCGATCACCGTCGCGCCGATCCAGACGCTGAGCGATCAGGAATACCAGCGTATGCGAAGCGCGGCGATCGACATTTTGCGCGCCGTTGGGGTCGACTGCGGCGGATCGAACGTGCAGTTCGCCGTGGACCCGGAGACGGGCCGGATGCTCGTCATCGAGATGAACCCACGCGTGAGTCGGAGCTCGGCACTTGCGAGTAAGGCAACGGGGTTTCCGATCGCCCGCTGCGCGGCGAGGCTCGCGGTCGGGTTCACGCTGGACGAGATCATCAACGACATCACGGGCAAGACGGTGAGCTGCTTCGAACCGTCGCTCGACTACGTCGCGGTGAAGGTGCCGCGATTCGAGCTGGAGAAGTTCCCGCTCGGGTATGACGAGCTCGGCACGCAGATGAAGAGCGTGGGCGAGAGCCTCGCGATCGGACGCACCTTCCTGGAGGCGGTGAACAAGGCGCTCCGCGCCGCGGAGTTCGGCGTGGACGGTCTCCAGGAGGTGGACGCAAACGAGAAGCAGCTCGAAACGATGACGCGGACGCTTCACCCGCGGCGCCTGCTTGCCGCATACACGATCCTCAAGCGCGACGGCTATGGCGCGATCACCGAGCTCGAGACGCGGACCGGGTTCAACCGGTGGTTTCTGTACGAGATGGCGCGGCAAGCGGACCTCGAGCGACGGCTTGCCGGGACGTTCGGTTCTCGGAGGCGAGGGGCGGTCGGGACCGACGGCGGCGCCGCAGGCGCCGGAGCATCAGACGTCGACCTGTCCGCGCTCCTCCTGGAAGCGAAGCAGGCGGGGCTCTCCGATTTGAGGATCGCGAAGGTCACCGGAGGCGAGGAGGCGGAGATCTCGCGGCTGCGCGACGAGTACGGCATCCACGCCGGGTACCACTTCGTGGACACGTGCTCGGGCGAGTTCGCCGCAGAGACGCCGTACTTCTACTCGACCTACGGCGAGATCGACGAGGGCGCTCCGTCGGGAACGGGCGCGGACGACGACCACGGCTCCGTGATCATCCTCGCGAGCGGCCCCAACCGCATCGGACAGGGGCTCGAGTTCGACACGTGTTGCACCCTGTCGTCCATGGCGTACCGCAGGCTCGGCGTGACGACGATCATCGTGAACTCGAACCCCGAGACCGTCTCGACCGACTTCAACGTCTCCGATCGTCTCTACCTCGAGCCGCTGACCGCGGAAGAGGTCAAGGAGGTGATGCGCAAGGAGCGGGTGAAGGACGTCGTGGTTCAGCTCGGCGGGCAGACGCCGCTCAACATGGCCGAGGAGCTCGAGCGGGCCGGCGCCCGGATCGTGGGTACTCCGGTGAAGAGCATCATGGACGTTGAGGATCGCGGTCTGTTCACCGCGCTGATCAAGCGGCTGGGTCTCACGCAACCGGACAACCGGATGGCAGGCACGGTGGAGGCGGTCAAAGCCGCGGCCGCCGAGATGGGCTATCCGGTGCTGCTGCGCCCCTCGTACGTGCTCGGGGGCCGGAGCATGTCGGTTGCGTTCACCGAGGGAGAGCTCGAGAGCTTCCTCGAGAAGGGGATCGTCATTTCCGAGAAGCGACCGGTGCTCGTAGACCAGTTCCTCGAAGACGCCTTTGAGTACGATCTGGACGCGCTCTGCGACGGCGAGAACGTCTACGTGGGCGGAATCATGCAGCACATCGAGGCGGCGGGCGTCCATTCCGGCGACTCGGCGTGCGTCTTCCCTCCGTACAAGTCCGATCCGCGTCTACTGGATGAGATGGTGGCGGCGACCGCGAAGATCGCGCGCGACGTCGGCGTCGTGGGATTCCTGAACATCCAGTTCGCCGTGAAGGACGGCACGCTCTACGTGCTCGAGGTCAACCCACGTGCTTCACGGACCGTGCCCTACCTCTCGAAGGCAAGCGGCGTGGATCTGGTGGACGCGGCGGTGAAGATCTGGCGCGGGGTGACGCTCGAGGAGCAAGGGCTCACCATGCTCGGCGACACCGGCGTTCCCGGCGTTGGGCGCGGAAGCTGCATCACCGGATGGGCGGTGAAGGAAGCGATGTTCAGCTTTGACCGATTCCGCAACGTGGACCCAATGCTCGGACCGGAGATGCGCTCGACCGGTGAGGCGATTGGAATCGGCGAGAGCTTCGGCGAGGCGTTCGCGAAGGCGCAGGCTGCCGTTGGAACGCATTTGCCCACGAGCGGCCGCGTTTTCGTTTCGGTCAACGACTACGATAAGGAGACGATCCTTCCGATCGTGCGCGATCTGGAGGGGCTGGGCTTCCACATCGTCGCGACCCGCGGAACCGCGGACTTCCTCTTCAGAAACGGGGTCTTCCCCGAGGTCGTGCTCAAGATCCACGAGGGCCATCCGAACATCGTGGATCACATGGAAGCGGGGCGGATCCAGCTCGTGATCAACACGCCGAAAGGGCGGTACACGCAGCGCGACGACGACTACCTGCGGATCGAGACGGTGCGTCGTAAGATTCCGTACACGACGACCACGTCCGCCGCGAACGCGGCGGTCGAGGGAATCCGCTACCGCATGAAGAAGGAAGTGACCGCGCGGAAGCTGCCGAGCGGTGCCGCCGGCGCGTCCGGTATCGGGCTCGTGACGGGAACCTGACGCGAGCCCGCCGGGCCCCGCCTGCGCGCCGAGCCGGGCGGGCCCCTATTCCTCCCTCACGTACTCGTTGAAGTAGTACTCGAGGCTGTCCACGAGCGCCTCCCAGCTCGCTTCCACGATGTTTTCGTGCACGCCGACCGTGTCCCACGTCCGCCCTTCGTGGTCGGTGGATGTGATGAAGACGCGCACCTTTGCCGCGGAGGCGCGTTCCGGGTTGAGGACGCGGACGCGGTAGTCGGTGAGGCTGATCTTGTCGATGAACGGGTAGTGCGGGCTCAGCGCATCGCGGACGGCGGCGTCCAGCGTCTCCACCGGACCGATCCCAACGGCGGCGCCCATGAGGTCGCGCTCGCGCGCCTGCATGAAGATCCTCCCGACCGTCTTGGAGGGTGTCTCGTACGCCTTGTAGCTCTCGAGGTGGTAGTTGTTGATCTTGAGAATCGGCTCGTACCGGTCGAGCGCTTTGCGCACGAGCAGGTCGAAGCTGGCCTCCGCCGCCTCGTACTCGTAGCCTTCGCGCTCCTTCTCCTTCAACACCGAGATGAGGACCTTCACCACGCCGTCGTTTTTCGTGAAGCTTCCGTACTTCGACATCTTCTCCACGACCGTGCTCTTCCCGGCGAGCTCGCTCAGGAGGATACGGCGCTCGTTGCCCACGAGGCTCGAATCGATGTGCTCCATCAGGTAGTCCGCCTTGGCCACGACGTCCGCGTGCTGCCCTGCCTTGTGGCTGAACGCGGCCGCCCCCACGTACGGCTGACGCTTGTCCGGGATCATGTTCGCCTTCTCCGCGACGAATCGGCTGAGCGACGTGAGATGCGAGAGTCGTTCGGCCGAAGCCGGAGTGTACCCGAGCTTCAGGACGGCGTTCGGAATGATCGCGCAGAGATTGGCGTTTCCGCACCGCTCGCCCCAGCCGTTGATCGTTCCCTGGATGTGAACGGCGCCGGCCTCCAACGCCGCGAGCGAGTTTGCCACCGCGGTGCCGCAGTCGTTGTGGAAGTGGCCGCCCAGGGGTGCGAGGTTCTCGGCGGGGAGCTCGTGGTAGACCCTCGTCACGACCGAGGGCAGGACGCCTCCGTTCGTGTCGCACGGGACGAGGACGTCGGCGCCGGCGTCCGACCCCGCCTGGAGAACCCGAAGCGCGTACGCCGGGTCGTCCAGGTAGCCGTCGAAGAAGTGCTCGAGATCGAAGACGACGTAGCGGCCCGCCTTCTTGAGCGTCTCGATCGAGTCGGAGATCATGCGGAGGTTCTCCTCATCGTCCGTACCGAGCACCTTCTCCACGTGCGCGCGCCACGTCTTGCCCACGACGACGACTCCGGGCGTCTCCGCCTCGAGCAACGCGGTGATGTGCGGGTCGCGGTCTGCGAGCCCCCCCGGCCGGCGCGTGGAGCCGAAGGCGCAGACCATCGCGTGCGAGAAGGTCATCTTGCGCACCTCGCGGAAGAAGGCCGCCTCCTTCTCGTTCGACATCGGGAAGCCCCCTTCGATGAAGTCGATCTTCATCTCGTCGAGCGCCTTCGCGATCTGCAGCTTGTCCTCGAGCGTGTAGTTGATCTCGAGCCCCTGCATACCGTCGCGCAGTGTCGTGTCGAATACCTGAAGCTGCTTCCCGTCCATCGCTTCCTCCCTGGGCAAAAAAAAGGGCCGCCTTCCCGCAGGAAGACGGCCCTTGCTTCGCAAGCTTGGCTCACACCCCCCGCGGCTCCCGGTTGCCCGTAATAATGAGAATAATGCCTGCGGTTGCGGGTGCGATCATCATCGTGACAATTCTCTGCGTCCGATGCGGCTTTGTCAAGTCGATTCCGTCAAGAAAAGAACGTTGACCGAGCGGGTCAGGGAGCCTACGATAGGCTGGATGGCGGCGTACAGCGTCTTCGACAAACTCGTCGCGGGGCTTTCAACTTCTGAGCGCCGCGATATGCTCCGTCGGATCGCGTCGTCGGTTCACCTCCCCGAGTCGGACGAAGTGTCCGAAGTGCACGCCGCCGTGGACCTGGACGAGTCGTATCGGAAGATGGGCCTGCTCCGGCGGCTTCTCGTTCTGGTCGTTGCGTTCTTCACCGGCCGTGAGCGCTCCTCCGTAGTAGAGAGCTATCTCCTGCGCGACCTCGGTCGCGCCGTGAACGCGCGCCTGCCGCACGGCTTCGACACGGTTCAGGAGCAACTTCGTCCGGGTTCCGTGGAGGATTTCCGGAGGCTCTCCGAGCGGGCGCGCCGGTTTACCGGGATACTTGGTCGCGTCATGGGTCGCGAACGAAGAGCGTTCATCGCCTTTCTCGCCGGACTGCACGCGCCGGAGGCGCAGGAGCGCCTTGTCTCGGACACCGACCCGTTCGCGATCGGTGCCTCGCAGCCCGAGCTCAGGGAGCAGGAGGTGAAGCGCCGGGCGCTCAACGAGATCGACGAAACGACCGCCACGCTGTCGCCGGCGATTCGCCAGCGCATCTACACGGACGTGCGAGCGATGCACCAGCTGATGGCGCTGAGCTCCTTCCCGTTCGACCGGATACTGGTGCCGTTCCATCCGGTCGCCGGTGGCGAACCGGTGCCCGTCCCGCTGAGCCGGGTCGTGGAAGAGATCGCGCGACTCGCCGGTATCTTCGAGGGCCTTCGCCAGGACCCGAGTGCCGTGCTCTTCGAGGCGCTCGGCCTCTACCAGGAACAGGACCGGCTGGACGAAGATGACGAGGCGGTCGAGAAGCTCGTCCAGCACAACGTAGACACGCTGGCCGAAGCGTATCATGAGATTCGGGAGTTCTCGCGTCTGTATCCGCTCGCCGATCTCGTGCGAATCGCGCACGCAAACATCCACTATCGGCCCACGCCCCTCGGCGGTGGAGAGGATTGGTTCGCCCAGTGGAAGGGGTTCTGGCGCGACCGGGTCGAGGAGGTGCATCGGCGTTACGCGTATCAGCGACGGATGGACACGATCGTGGGGAAGGCGAAGTCGACGTTGGATCTCGGCGACGTGGGGCCGTTCCCCGGCTATCCTCCGAGCGGGCTTGATCAGCTCGCCAGGCACGGTCTGTCCATGGGCATCCTGCGCGTCGTGTTCGAAGAGGTCTTCCCCCGCGATCTCTCCGGCGCGATTGCGGCGCTGTTCCGCGATGCCGAGTTCTACAAGGCGGAAAACCGCGCCGATCTCGACCGAGGGTGGCACGCCCTCCAGCGTCTGCAGACGGACGTCGCGAACATGGAGGTGCGACTGCGATCGAGCGGCGACCTTGGCCTGGCGTGGCGACAGGCGACGGACGACTCGCTTCCGGCGGACGCGGCGCGCGAACGCCAACTGGGCCTGATCGCGACGATCGACGGCGAGGCGTCCGCGATGCTGCACCGGGCGGTCGACACCTTCCGGCTGCTCGGAGACGTGATTCAGGGAGTGCTCTACGGCACCGTGGGCGGTCGCTACGACACGATCAGCAACCTCAGTGAGATCGGGGGAACCGCTCCGAGCGCTTTCGTGAAGCGACTCGAGAAGGCGCACGTCTCGTGCAAGGCCACCGCGGATATCCTCACCGACTTGCAGAACGTGGAGACCACGATCGAAGCCGCATGACCATTGATCTCCCGCTCGAAGCGGCGTCCTCGCGCGGCTGGACCCCGGTACCGTTTTCGCACCCCGCGTTTCTCACGCTGACCGATGCCGGAGACATGCGCGAACCGGATCGACGCGATGAGGCGCTGCGAAGCATCGGGCTCGAGCCGGGCGCCGTTCGCCGCGTTCGGCAAGTCCACTCTCGCCGTGTCGTCACGGTAGACGATATCGACGCGACGGCTCCCGCGCTGCTCGAGGCGGATGGTATCGTCTCGCCGCCGGGCGGACCGTTCCTGGCCGTGAGCGTTGCCGACTGCGTTCCGATCTACGTTGCCGATCTCGCGACCGGTGCCTACGCGCTGCTCCACTCGGGGTGGCGGGGAACCGGAGTCCTGGAGTCGGCCGTGAACCTTCTTCAGGCGGAGTTCGGGTCGCGCGCAGCCGACCTGGCCGTGTTGCTCGGGCCGTGCATTAGTTCGCGAGCCTACGAAGTGGACGAAGCTCGGGCGCGTGAGTATTCGGTTTGGGGGCCCGACGCAGTTGTTCATCGCGACGGGAACGCGTACCTTGATATGCACGCCGCGAACCGGGCAATCGCGCGAAGACTCGGGATTCGCCTGGTGAGCGCAGTAAATCACTGCACGTACGCCACGCCCCACCTCGGTAGCTATCGCAGGGAAGGATCCGGGAGCTACACGAGCATGCTCGCTTTGCTGGGGGCGGGCGTCAGGACGAGTCGCAGCGGAAAGGTGGAAGAGGTATGACCGACTACAAGGCACAATGGATTGCAGCCGTCACGAAGGCGCTTCACGCGGAGGCGCATGCGCGCGGACTCGAGGCCCCGGACACCGCCCCCGTTGCTGAGACGCCGCCGAGCGCCGATCTCGGCGATCTCGCCTTTCCCATGTTTCCGTTCGCGCGCACATTTCGGACGAGCCCGGCCGAGATTGCGACTGCTGTTGCGAAGCGGCTGGGCTCTCCGACTCCGGCCGGGTCCGTTGCCGCGAGCGGCCCCTACGTGAACATCGGGTATCCGCGCGCGGAGGTAGCCGCGGCGGTGGTGGCCTCGGCGATCGAGGAGGAGGCCGCCTACGGGCGGAACTCCACGCTCGAGGGAACCCGGATCACGATCGAGTTCTCATCGCCGAACACGAACAAGCCGCTGCACCTGGGACACCTCCGGAACGACGCGCTCGGAGCGAGCGTGTCACGGATCCTTGCTGCGTGCGGGGCTCAGGTGCGGAGCGTGAATCTGATTAACGACCGTGGAATCCACATCTGCAAGTCGATGCTCGCGTACCGGAAGTTCGGCAACGGGGAGACGCCCGAGACGCGTGGTGTGAAGGGCGACCGGTTCGTGGGTGACTACTACGTGAAGTACAACGACTGGGCGAAGGAGGATCCCACCGCCGAGACGCAGGCGCGTGAGATGCTGCGCGCGTGGGAAGCCGGCGACGACGAGGTCGTGGAGCTGTGGAAAACGATGAACCGATGGGTGCTCACCGGCATCTCGCAGACGTATGAAGCGACCGGCGTCCGCTTCGACGCACTCTACTTCGAGAGCGAGACGTACACCTCGGGCAAATCCGAGGTGCTGCGCGGCCTCGGAGAAGGCGCGTTCTACCGCGAGGAGGACGGCTCGGTGTGGGTGGATCTGGAGCCGATCGGCCTGGACAAGAAGATCCTCCTGCGCGGCGACGGCACGTCGGTCTATCTCACGCAGGACATCGGTACGGTGCTCGCGCGCTACGAGGACTGGCCGTTCGATCGCATGATCTACGTGGTTGGGAGCGAGCAGGTCTACCACTTCAAGGTGCTCTTCTACGTGCTCGGCCGGCTCGGCTACGAGTGGGCGTCGCAGCTCTACCATCTCTCGTACGGGATGGTTAATCTCCCGGAGGGCAAGATGAAGAGCCGGGAGGGAACCGTCGTCGATGCCGACGACTTGATCGCGGAACTCAGGGAGCTTGCGAAGGCAGAGATCCGGGAGAAGGAGCGCGAGGAGGCGGTCGGCGACATCGAGTCCACCGCACACGCCGTCGCGGTCGGCGCGCTTCACTACTACGTTCTGCAGGTCTCCCCCGCGAAGGATATGGTATTCAACCCGAAGGAGTCGCTCTCGTTCACCGGCAACACCGGTCCGTACCTCCAGTACATGTGCGCGCGCATCAGCAGCATGATGAGGAAGGCGGCCGCCGCAGGAATCGAGGTCGACGCGACCGGGATCCGGTGGGATCTCCTGGCTTCCGACGCCGATTGGCAGCTCGTTCGCCTCGTTGGACGCTTTCCGGAAGTCGTGGAACAGGCAGGCGCCGACTACAGCCCGGCCGCGGTCGCGACGTACGTCTACGATCTCGCGAAGGCGTTCTCGAGCTACTACCACGACTACCCGATTCTGGCCGCCGAGGATCCGGATACGCGCCACGCCCGACTCGCGCTCGCGCGCGCGATCCTTCAGGTTCTGAAGAACGGGCTTGAGTTGCTCAACATTCCGTATCTCGAGGTCATGTAGTGTAGCATTATGACACGTGGGCCTACGAAGATGTAGGACAGCAAATTTGCAACCTACCACAACGTAGTGCTTGACCCTCAGGTAGGATCTCTGTAAGACTATCGCTCAGACTCGATATGTACGCGGCGGTGTGCTGCTATGCGCCGAGTCGGACGGAAGGAGCGATTGTATGAGATCACGCCCCACGCAGGTTGGACTGTACGACCCGCAATTCGAGCACGATTCGTGTGGCGTCGGTTTTGTCGCGCACATCAAGGGCGAACAGAGCCGGCAGATCATCGATTCGGCTCGCGAGGTACTCGTTAACATGACCCATCGTGGTGCGGTGGGAAGCGAGAAGAACTCGGGCGACGGCGCGGGAATCCTGACCACGTTGCCGCAGGAGTTTCTGGAGAAGGTTGCGAGGAGCGATCTGGGGATCGATCTGCCGTCGCGGGGCCTCTATTCCGCGGGTCTCGTGTTCCTGCCTCAAGATCAGACTCACCGCGACGCGTGCATGCAGACGGTGGAAGACATCGTCTCCGAAGAGGGGCAGGTCGTACTGGGCTGGCGCGACGTGCCTCGTGACAACTCGATGATCGGCCCGACTGCGCTCGAGAGCGAGCCCGCGATGAAGCAGCTCTTCGTAGGCGCCGGCGCCGGCGTTTCGAGCGACGAGCTCGAGCGGAAGCTCTACGTCATTCGAAAACGCGCAACGCACCTCCTCCACGGGAACGGAACCGACCCGGACTCGGCGTTCTACGTGTGCAGTCTTTCGCAGAGAGTCATCGTGTACAAGGGAATGCTCACTCCCGAGCAGCTCTTCGCGTACTTCACGGATCTGAACGATCCGGACTTCAAGAGCCATCTCGCGATGATCCACTCGCGGTTCAGCACGAATACCTTTCCCAGCTGGGATCGAGCGCAGCCTCTGCGATTCATGAGCCACAACGGCGAGATCAACACGTTGCGCGGCAACGTGAACAAGATGGCTGCCCGGGAGGGCACGCTCTCGTCCGACCTCTTCGGCGATGATCTCGCGAAAACCTTCCCGATCATCGAGTCCGATCAGTCCGACTCCGGCACCTTCGACAACGCGCTCGAGCTGCTGCTCATGACCGGTCGGGAGCTACCCGAGGCCGTGATGATGATGGTGCCCGAAGCATGGCAGAGCCATCAGCACATGCCGGACGCGGGGCGGGCAATGTACGAGTTCATGAGCACGCAGATGGAGCCGTGGGACGGACCCGCCTCGATCGTGTTCACGGATGGGCACGTCATCGGCGCCGTGCTCGATCGGAACGGCCTGCGTCCGAGCCGCTACTACGTCACGAACGACGATGTCGTGATCATGGCGAGCGAGGTGGGGGTGCTCGACATCCCGCCCGAGAAGGTCGTGACCAAGGACCGGCTGAAGCCGGGGCGCATGTTCCTCGTGGACTTCGAGCAAGGTCGGATCGTGGACGACGTTGAGCTCAAGAACGGGATCGCGGATCGGCACCCGTACCGCGCGTGGCTCACCGGCCGGCGCATCCGTCTAGACGACCTTCCCGAGCCGGTCCGTGCCGCGGGACTGGACGTGGATGCGCTCATCCCACGGCTCAAGATGTTCGGCTACACCATCGAGCACCTGCGGCTCATCCTCGGACCAATGGCGGAAAACGCGAAGGAGCCGCTCGGGAGCATGGGCAACGACGCGCCGCTCGCGTGTCTGAGCGACAAGCCGCGGATGCTGTACGACTATTTCAAGCAGCTCTTCGCCCAGGTAACGAATCCGCCGATCGACAGCATACGAGAGGACATCATCATGAGCCTCTCGGCGTACATCGGTCCGGAGCGGAACCTTCTTGAGGTGAGCCCGGAGCACGCGCATCGGCTGCAGCTCGACCACCCGATTCTCACGAACGAGCAACTCGCGCAGATCGTTGAGATGGACCACCGGGGTTGGAAGACGAAGGTGATCGATATCACGTACGAGAACGCCCCGGACGACACGCCGCTTCGAGAGGCGCTCGACCGAATCGCACGAGAAGCCGAGCAAGCGATCGCCGAGGGCTACTCGCTCATCGTGCTCTCGGACCGACGCGCCGGCGCCGATCGGGTCCCGATCTCCGCGCTGCTCGCGATGGGCACGGTTCATCACCATCTGGTGCGCACCCACAAGCGGACGCAGATCGGGATCATCGTGGAATCGGGCGAGCCTCGCGAGGTACACCACTTCTGCATGCTCGTTGGCTACGGCGCGGACGCAGTGAATCCCTACCTCGCGTACGAGGCGATGTGGAAGATGCGAGACGACGGCGACGTGCCGTTCGAGCTCGGGGACGAGGAGATCGTCACGCGATACCACAACGCGATCGCGTACGGCATGCGAAAGGTCTTCGGCAAAATGGGGATCAGCACGCTCGAGAGCTACAAGGGCGCGCAGATCTTTGAGGCGGTTGGGCTCGAGAGCGAGGTCGTGGACACGAGCTTCGCCGGCACGGCGAGCCGCATCAAGGGCGTGGGCTTCCCCGAGCTTGCGCAGGAAGCCTCGCGTAGGCATCGACTCGGCTATCCGCTCGGCGGATCCGTAGAGGGCGATCAGCTCGTCAATCCGGGCGACTTTCAGTGGCGCACCGGCGGCGAGAAGCACATGTGGGACCCGCAGTCGATCGCACTGCTCCAGAAGGCCGTGCGCTACGGAGACGCCGAGGCGTACCGCGAGTTCGCAGCCCGGCAGAACCAACGCAGCCGCGACCAGGCGACGCTACGCGGTCTGATGCGGTTCCGGAAGGGTAGCCCGGTTCCGATCGAGGAGGTGGAACCCGCCTCCGAGATCGTGAAGCGCTTCGCGACCGGCGCGATGAGCTTCGGCTCGATCAGCCAGGAAGCGCACGAGACGCTGGCGATCGCGATGAATCGGCTCGGCGGCAAGAGCAACACCGGCGAGGGCGGAGAGATGCCCGAGCGGTACGCGCCGCTTGCCAACGGCGACTCGAAGCGCAGCGCGATCAAGCAGGTCGCCTCCGGCCGATTCGGCGTAACGATCGAGTACCTTGCGAGCGCGGACGAGCTCCAGATCAAGATGGCTCAGGGCGCGAAGCCGGGCGAGGGCGGCGAGCTGCCGGGACACAAGGTGTTTGACATCATCGCCAAGACCCGATTCTCGACCCCCGGTGTGGGACTCATCAGCCCCCCGCCGCACCACGACATCTACTCGATCGAGGATCTCGCGCAGCTCATCTTCGACCTGAAGAACTCGAATCCGAAGGCTCGCGTGAGCGTGAAGCTCGTAAGCGAGGTCGGCGTGGGTACCGTTGCCGCGGGCGTCGCGAAGGCGCACGCCGACCACATCCTGATCGCGGGTCACGACGGAGGCACCGGCGCGAGCCCGCTTACCGGCATCAAGCACGCCGGCCTGCCGTGGGAGCTCGGCCTCGCCGAGACGCACCAGACGCTCGTGATGAACGATCTCCGCAGCCGTGTCGTCGTCCAGACGGACGGTCAGATCAAGACCGGCCGCGACGTCGCGATCGCGGCGCTTCTCGGCGCCGAAGAGTGCGGCTTCGCGACGAGCGCGCTCATCACGATGGGCTGCGTCATGATGCGCAAGTGCGAGAAGAACACGTGCCCGGTCGGTATTGCGACGCAGGATCCGCGCCTGAGGAAGAAGTTCACCGGCAGGCCGGAAGACGTGGTCAACTACATGAAGTTCATCGCTGAGGATCTCCGCGAGATCATGGCCGAGCTCGGGTTCCGCACCTTCAACGACATGGTTGGTCGCGTGGATATGCTTGAGGCCGACGATGCGGTTCGGCGGTGGAAGTCGGAGGGCGTGGACCTCAGCGCCGTGCTCAGCCCGGCGGTGAAGAAGAACCCGGGGAGCCGGGTGATCTGCTGCGTTCCGCAGGAGCACGGTATCGATTCCGTGCTCGACCGAAGGCTCATCGAGCTCGCAAAGCCGGCGCTCGAACGAAGGGAGCCGGTCGCAATCGACCTGCCGATTCGCAACGTCGACCGGACGACCGGGACGATGCTGAGCCACGAGATCGCGAAGCGCTATGGGCTCGAAGGTCTTGCCGAGAATACGATCCGTGCGAAGTTCACCGGTTCGGCCGGCCAGAGCTTCGGAGCGTGGCTCGCGCACGGCGTGACGCTCGAGCTCGAGGGCGATGCGAACGACTACGTGGGCAAGGGGCTCTCGGGCGGTGTTCTCATCGCGTACCCGCCGAAGGGGAGCCTGTTCAAGAGCGAGGAGAATATCATCATCGGCAACGTTGCGCTCTACGGCGCGGTCCGCGGGTACGGCTTCTTCCGCGGCATGGCGGCCGAACGATTCTGCGTTCGGAACTCGGGCGCGCATGTCGTGGTGGAAGGAGTGGGCGATCACGGATGCGAGTACATGACCGGCGGCCGCGCCGTTATCCTCGGGGGCACGGGACGCAACTTCGGGGCCGGCATGAGCGGCGGGATCGCCTACGTCTACGACGCCGCCGGAGACTTCCCGAGCAAGGTGAACCCGGGAATGGTGGAGCTCATGAGGCTCGAAGAGGCTCATGAGATCGCCGAGGTCCGGCAGCTGATACGCCGGCATCTGGAATGCACGGAGAGTCCGGTTGCCGCGACGATCCTCGACCAATGGGAGTCCAACGTCGGCCTGTTCCACAAGGTGATCTCTCCGGCCTACCGACGTGTGCTCGAGCTGCAGCAGGAGAAGAACGTGCGGGAGGCAGTGCATGGGTAAGCCTACCGGTTTCATGGAGTACGAGCGGAAGACGGTGATCGACCGGCCGCCGGAGGACCGAGTCCGCGATTTCAGGGAGTTTCACCGGCATCTGGACGAGAAGGAGCGGCAGGAACAAGGCGCGCGGTGCATGGATTGCGGCGTGCCGTTCTGCCAGTCCGACTACGGCTGTCCCGTGGACAACCTGATCCCCGAATGGAACGACCTCGTCTACCACGGCAAGTGGGAGGAGGCGTACTGGCGGCTGCTGAAGACGAACAACTTCCCCGAGTACACGGGGCGCGTCTGTCCGGCGCCGTGCGAGAGCGCGTGCGTGCTCGGCATCAACGAGCCCCCCGTGACGATCAAGGACAACGAGTGTACGATCATCGACCGCGCGTACGAGAGCGGCTTGATGAAGCCGCGTCCGCCGAAGACGCGCACGGGCAAGCGCGTCGCGATCGTAGGCAGCGGTCCCGCGGGGCTCGCCGCGGCCGATCAGCTCAACAAGGCCGGGCACCTCGTGACCGTTTACGAGCGCGCCGATCGAATCGGCGGGCTCTTGATGTACGGCATTCCCAATATGAAGCTCGAGAAGACGCTCGTGGAGAAGCGGAACGCGATCATGGCCGCCGAGGGCGTCGAGTTCGTCCCGAACACGACGGTTGGAACGGACGTGGATCCGAATCAACTCGTGAAGGATTTCGACGCGGTGCTCCTCGCCTGCGGCGCGACGAGGCCGCGCGACCTCCCGATCCCGGGCCGCGAGCTCCGTGGGATCCACTTCGCGATGGAGTTCCTGCACGCGAACACCAAGACGCTGCTGGACGCCGGCGGCGCGTTCGACCTCGCCTCCGCGAACGGCGGGTTCATCTCGGCGCAGGGCAAGCGCGTGATCGTGATCGGCGGCGGCGACACCGGCAACGACTGCATCGGAACCTCGGTGCGGCACGGCTGCGCGGGCGTCGTGAATTTCGAGCTCCTGCCGAAGCCCGCCGCCGAGCGGAACGAAGAGTACCCGTGGCCGACCTACCCGCGGCTCTACAAGCAGGACTACGGTCACGAAGAAGTAGAGGCGTTCTTCGGTCGGGATCCGCGCGAGTACTCGATCCTCACGAAGGAGTTCGTGGGCGACGAGAGCGGTCGTGTGAGGAAGCTGCGAACCGTGCGCGTTCAGTGGCACAAGCCTCGCGGCGAGCGTCCCTACTTCGAGGAGGTCCCCGACACCGAAGAGGAGTGGGAGGCGGACCTCGTGCTCCTCGCGCTCGGCTTTCTCGGGCCCGAGCAGGAGATCCTGGACCAACTCGAGATCGAACGAGACCCCAGGTCGAACGTCGCGGCCGAGTACGGCCGATTCGCGACGAACAAAGCGAACGTCTTCGCCGCCGGGGACGCGCGACGCGGCCAGAGTCTCGTAGTCTGGGCGATCAAGGAGGGCCGCGGCGCCGCCTACCAGATCGACCGCTACCTCATGGGAGACCGGGCGAAGCTGCAGTCCTCGTAGCCCGACGGAACGGGTCCCCGGCCGCTTGGGGCGCGGCCGCCCGACCGAACGGGTCCCCGACCGCTTGGGGCGCGGTCGCCCCGTTCGGTCTGCAGAATCCGGCCCTGCCGGATTCCTGCCTGACCAACCGGGCGAGCG